>DATHVD010000091.1:0-3214 GCA_035461525.1 Gaiellaceae bacterium | reverse complement strand
AAGCGGGCGCTCGACGTCGCGCTCGCCGGTGCCGGCCTCGTCGTCTCGAGCCCGTTCCTCGCGGTTGCGACGCTTGCGATCAAGCTCGAGGACGGAGGTCCGATCCTCTACCGCCAGACGCGCGTCGGCAAGGACGGCGGGGACTTCGAGCTCCTGAAGCTCCGGACCATGGTCGTCGGAGCGGAGACGATGGGGGCCGGCTTCGCGGTGAACGAAGGAGACCCGCGGATCACACGCGTCGGCCGGATGCTGCGCCGGGCGTCGATCGACGAGCTCCCCCAGCTCTGGAACGTCATCCGCGGAGACATGAGCGTCATCGGCCCCCGGCCGACGCTTCGCTACCAGGTCGAGCAGTACGACGAGCGCCAGCGCCGCCGGCTCGACGTGAAGCCGGGGCTCACCGGCTGGGCGCAGGTGCACGGGCGGGCGGCGCTGCCGTGGACGGAGCGCATCGAGCTCGACGTTTGGTACGTCGAGAACCGCTCACCCCGCGTCGATCTCCGCATCCTCCTCCGCACTCCGCTCGCGCTCTTCAAGGGCACCTACAAGGGCGTGTCGGGCGGCTGGCACGGAGAGGGGCCTGAGGAAACCGGGCAGGACTAGACGACGCCCTTGACGTCGAGCAGCGAGCGGTAGAGGCGGTCGATGTCGTCGACGAGCCGCTGCACCCCGTAGCGGCCGATCACGCGCTCCCGTCCCGACTCTCCGACCGAGCGGCGAAGCCCCGCATCACCGGCGAGGTCTGCGAGCCGCTGTGCGGCGCCCTCGACGTCGCCCGGCTCGACGAGGAAGCCGTCGACGCCGTCGCGGACGACGTCCGGCACACCGCCGACGCGGTTCGCGACGACGGGCGTTCCCGAGGCGAGCGCCTCGATCGCGCCGACCGGAGTGCCTTCGTTCACGGACGGAAGGATGAACGCGTCGAACAGCCGGTAGTAGCCCGCGACGTCGGATTGGTAGCCGACGAAGTACGTGTGCCGCGCGATGCCGAGGTCGTGCGCCTGCTGCTCGAGACCTTCGCGCTCGGGGCCGTCGCCGACCATGCAGAGGGCGGCGTCGACGCCCAGGTCTCGTGTCGCGCGGACGATCTCGAGGACCGAGGCCGTGTCCTTCACGCCCGTCATGCGGCCGACCCAGCCGACGACGAACGCCTCCCGAGGGATTCCGTAGAGGCGCCGGTAGTCGAGGTCCGCGGTCGCATCCCCGAGCCGCTCCTCGAGCGGGATCCCGAGGCGGATGACCACGAACTTCTCGCGTGGGGCGACCCCGAGCGCGACGAGGTCGTCCCGCACTTCGGGGCTCACCGCGATCAGCACGTCCGAGGCTCGCGCGAGCGTGCGCTCCACCTGGCGGAAGAACGCCGTCCGCGCGGGCCCGAAGTAGCCCTTGAGCACGTGCCCGTGGAACGTGTGGAGCACGATCGGAGGGCGCGCGCCTCCCGCGAGCACTGCAGCGGCCCGGGCGATCGCGCCGGCCTTCGCCGTGTGGGTGTGGAGGACGTGGGGGCGGATCTCCCGCATCAGCTCGGCGAGGCGGTGCGCCGACTGGACGTCGTGGAGCGGAGCGATCTCGCGCTCCATCTCCGGCACGCTCACGATCGAGACGCCGAGCCGCTCGGCGACGAACGCCATCGAGTCCTCGCCGCGGGCGAGGCTGCCCGCGACGAGCGTCGTGTGGTACCCGCGCGTCTCGAGGCCTGCGGCCAGGTTGGCGACGTGGATCGCCGGCCCGCCCATGTTGAGGCGCGCGATGACGCGCAGGACGCGGATCTCGTCGCGAGCCACGGCGTCTCACGTTAGCCGGCGGCTCGCCGACTCCTCCGGTCTGCACCGCCTCTACCATTCGACGCCATGCGCTACCTCGTCACCGGCGCCGCCGGATTCATCGGCTCGCACCTGCTCGAGCGGCTCCGGGAGCGCGGTCACGAAGCGGTCGGCTGGGATGCGTTCACCGACTACTACGACCCGGCGTTCAAGGAGGAGAATGCGCGCGGCCTGCCCGTCTCGCGAGTGGACCTCGTCGAGGACGGGATCGAGCTCGAGGGTCTCGACGGGGTGTTCCACCTCGCCGGGCAGCCCGGGGTGTCGAGCTTCGGGGACGTGTTCCCCGTGTACGTGCGCCAGAACGTCCTCGCGACCCAGCGCATGTTCGAGGCCGCGGTCGCCGCGGGCGTGCGCACGGTCTTCGCGTCGTCGTCGTCGGTGTACGGCGACGCCGAGACGTATCCGACCTCCGAGGACACCGTCCCGCGGCCTCTCTCGCCGTACGGGATCACGAAGCTCGCCTGCGAGCAGCTCGCGGACGCGTACCGGCGTGAGTTCGGGCTGGACGCGGTCGTCCTCCGCTACTTCACGATCTACGGCCCGCGTCAGAGGCCGGACATGGCGCTCGCCCGGATGATCGCGTGCATGGCGGAGGGCCGCCCTTTCGAGCTGTACGGCGACGGCTCGCAGTCCCGGAGCTTCACCTACGTGGACGACGCGGTCGAGGCGACGATCCTCGCCATGGAACGGGGTCGCTCCGGATCGACGCACAACGTCGGCGGAGGCGCCGAGGTGACCGTGCTGGAGGCCGTCGAGGCGCTGGCGGGTATCGCCGGCCGTCGGCTCGAGCTGGTGCGCTCGGCCCGACGCGAGGGTGACGCGCGACGAACCGCGGCCGACACGGCTCGCATCCGCGAGGAGGTCGGCTGGGAGCCGAGCACGGCGTTCGAGGAAGGCCTGGCTGCTCAGTGGCGTTGGGCCGCTGATAGGGTCGCGGCCGCATGACGGAGCCCCACGGCGCTTCAGGCCTCGAGGACGAGCAGGAGGTCGATCTCGCCTCGGCGTGGCAGCGGTTGAAGCTGCGGTGGTGGCTTCTCGCCGGCGGGCTCGTGGTCGGAGCCGTCGTCGGCGTCGCGCTCGCGCTCTCGGGCGGGACCGTTCATCGGGCGGAGACGATCGTCTACCTCGGCCAGCCCTTCGCGCCGCTCGGCGGCGGGCAGATCCAGAGCCTGGCCACGAACCCGCGTACGGTCTCCGAGATCGTGCGCTCGGAGGCCGTGCTGCGCGACGTCTCGAGGCAGACGGGAATCCCCGTCGCCAAGCTTCGCGCCTCGATCTCGACCCGCGAGATCCTGACACCTGGCCAGCCACGCGGCATCAACCCGCTGATCGAGATCGCGGTGAAGGGCACCGGGCCACGCCGTGTCGAGCAGGCCGCCGATGCCCTCGCC
>DATHVD010000090.1:0-16421 GCA_035461525.1 Gaiellaceae bacterium | reverse complement strand
CGATGGTTCAGCTCGACGGTGGGCGTTTCGCCACCAGCGACCTGAACGACCTCTACCGGCGTGTGATCAACCGGAACAACCGGCTGAAGCGGCTGCTCGACCTGGGCGCGCCCGAGATCATCGTCAACAACGAGAAGCGGATGCTGCAGGAAGCGGTGGACGCGCTGTTCGACAACGGCCGGCGCGGCCGCGTGCTGCGCCGTGCGAACAACCGCCCGCTCAAGTCGCTGTCGGACACGCTCAAGGGCAAGCAGGGGCGCTTCCGGCAGAACCTGCTCGGGAAGCGCGTCGACTACTCCGGCCGGTCGGTGATCGTGTCGGGGCCGACGCTCAAGCTCCACCAGTGCGGGCTGCCGAAGCTCATGGCGCTCGAGCTCTTCAAGCCGTTCATCATGAGCCGGCTCGTCGAGCGCAAGTCGGTGCAGAACATCAAGGCCGCGAAGAAGTACGTCGAGTCGATGGCCCCGGAGGTCTGGGACGTCCTCGAGGAGGTCATCGCCGAGCACCCGGTGCTCCTGAACCGGGCGCCGACACTCCACCGGCTCGGCATCCAGGCCTTCGAGCCCGTGCTCGTCGAGGGCAAGGCGATCCAGATCCACCCGCTCGTCTGCCACGCCTTCAACGCCGACTTCGACGGCGACCAGATGGCCGTGCACCTGCCCCTCTCCGCGGAGGCGCAGGCCGAGGCGCGCATCCTCATGCTCTCGGCGAACAACATCCTCTCGCCGGCGCACGGGCGGCCGCTCTCGACGCCGTCGCAGGACATGGTCCTCGGCGGCTACTACCTCACGTACTGCACGCAGGACCTGGGCGCCGTCACCTCCGAGGAGCTCGATCCCCGTCCCCGGCGCTTCGGCTCCGAGGACGAGGTCATCCTCGCCCTCGACGCCCGCCAGGTCGGGCTGCAGGACCCGATCGAGTACCGCCGCGGGGGCGAGCTCCTGCTCACGACCCCCGGGCGCGTCATCTTCAGCGAGGAGGTCGCGCGCTCGATCGCGCGCTCCCTCGGCGAGGGCTTCGACCCCTCGACGGTCGAGTTCATCAACCGCACGCTCGGCAAGAAGGAGATGAACGACTTCGTCTCCGGCCTCGTCGACGTGTACGGCGCGGCAGCGATCGCCCAGCTCCTCGACACGATCAAGGACCTGGGCTTCCACTACGCCACGCAGGCGGGGATCACGATCTCGAAGAACGACATCGTCATCCCCGAGGAGAAGGAGGCGATCCTCGAGTCCTACGAGGAGCGCGTCGCGCGGATCGAGACGCAGTTCGAGCGCGGCCTCATCACGGAGGAGGAGCGCCACGAGTCGATCGTCAACATCTGGACGGAGGCGACGGACGCCGTCGCCGACGCGATGGAGAAGACGCTCTACGAGCTGAACCCGATCTACATGATGGCCAACTCGGGGGCCCGCGGGTCCTTCAAGCAGATTCGCCAGCTCGCCGGGATGCGCGGCCTCATGGCCAACCCGAAGGGCGAGATCATGGAGCTCCCGATCAAGGCGAACTTCATGGAGGGCCTCTCCGTGCTCGAGTACTTCATCTCGACCCACGGCGCCCGCAAGGGCCTCGCGGACACGGCCCTGCGCACGGCCGACTCGGGCTACCTGACCCGGCGGCTCGTCGACGTCTCGCAGGACGTGATCATCCGCGAGGAGGACTGCGGCTCCCAGGAGGCGATCCACCTCCCGCTCATGGTTCCCGAGGGGCTGAATCGCTCCGTCGCCGGCCGGATCGCGGCCGAGGACGTGCGCAAGCCGCTCAAGGACGGCAGGCCCGGCAAGACCGTGCTGCTCGCCAAGGGCGAGGAGATCACGTTCCCGCGCCTGCTCGAGGTCGCGGCCGAGCTGGATGAGCATGCCGACGGGTTCGTCGTCCCGGTGCGGAGCGTCCTCAAGTGCCGGAGCGAGTACGGCGTGTGCCGCGCCTGCTACGGGACGTTCCTCGCCACCGGGTTCATGTGCGAGATCGGCGACGCGGTCGGCATCATCGCCGCCCAGTCGATCGGCGAGCCCGGGACGCAGCTGACGATGCGGACGTTCCACACCGGCGGCGTCGCCGGCGCCGACATAACGCACGGCCTTCCGCGCGTCGTCGAGATCTTCGAGGCGCGGAACCCGAAGGGCGCCGCCACGCTCGCGCAGGTGGGCGGGCGCGTCGAGATCGAGGAGACCGAGCGCGGGCCGAAGGTGACCGTCCATCCCGACGCCGTGGACGAGTCCGGCGAGCCGCTCCAGCCGAAGGACTACACGCTCCCGCGGCGCACGCGGGTGCTGGTGACCGACGGCGAGGTCGTCGAGGCGGGCTCCCCGCTCGACGACGGCTCCCTCGCGCCGGCCGAGCTCCTCGCCCTCCACTCGAAGGCCGGCAAGGGCTCGACGCCGACGGAGCTCTACCTCGTCGGCGAGGTCCAGCGCGTCTACAAGTCGCAGGGCGTGGACATCCACGACAAGCACATCGAGCTGATCGTCCGGCAGATGCTGAAGAAGGTGCGGGTCGAGAACGCCGGCGACACCGACCTCCTGCCGGGGCAGCTCGTGGACAAGGTCGTCCTCGACCGCGAGAACGCCCGCGTCAAGGGCGAGAAGAAGGAGCAGGCCACCTTCGAGCCGCTGATCCTGGGGATCACCAAGGCCTCGCTGGCGACAGAGTCGTTCCTCTCGGCCGCCTCCTTCCAGGAGACGACGAAGGTGCTGACCGACGCCTCCATCGAGGGCAAGGTCGACCGGCTGCTCGGCCTGAAGGAGAACGTGATCATCGGCAAGCTGATCCCGGCCGCGACGGGCCTCAAGCGCTACCGCAATGTCGAGATCAGCCCGAGCGAGAAGGTGCCCGCCGCGGCGTACGCCCGGCCCGAGACGGAGGAGCAGCTCCTGGCCGCGCTCGAGGAGATCGGCTCGGACCGCGAGGGGCTCGGCCTCCTCGACGTCTCCGCCGACGGCGAGCCCGGCGGCGACGGCCGCAGCTCCGTCGAGGCGGAGGACGTCCCCGAGGTGGACTCCCCCCTCGACGAGGAGGGCTAGCGCCGCCGGCGTACGGATGGATCGACGGAGGGCGCCCACGGGCGCCCTCCGTTTTTTTCGCTCTTTGCGAGGACTTCCTCGCCTATCCCTCGAAGGGGTGACAACCCGGCTCCCCGAGCGGCGTAGACTGCCCGCGTCGCAGCGCAGCAGGGCAGCGCCGGAAGCGGCCGGCGGTGACGTAGGGCGGCGTTGTCCACAGATTCCACAGCGAGGGTGGGGAGGAACGTGGTTGGTCCCGAGGATCGCGAGCATGCAGCTGCGCCGGAAGAGGCGGCGCCCTCCCCGCCGGGTGCGTTCCTCTCGCGGGAGCTCGAGTCCGACTGCGCGCGCTTCCTCGAGGACGTCCGCAACCTCGTCCGCCGGCGCGAGCAGGAAGTCGCCCGCACCACCGGACGCTTCTAGCACCTAGCTCCGGCCGGCCCGCTCCTCGCCGCCTGCCCGGCGGGCGTGCCCCTTGCCCTCCTGCTTCGCCCGGTAGAGCGCCTCGTCGGCGCGCTGGAAGAGCGCCACGGCGTCGTCCTGCGGGCGCAGCCCCGCGATCCCCGCCGAGAGGCGGACGCGCTCCGCGCTCTCGCCGATGCCGCCTGCGAGTTCGAGCTGGACGCGGCGGAAGAGGCTCTCGGCGTCGGCCTCCCCGGCCTCCGGCAGGATCACTGCCAGCTCGTCGCCGCCCACGCGGCAGGCCACGTCGGTGGCGCGGGTTGCGCGGCGGACGCGCCCGGCCACCTCCGCCAGGACGCGGTCGCCGGCCAGGTGGCCGATGCGGTCGTTGATCTCCTTGAAGTCGTCCACGTCGAGGACGACGAGCGCGAGCCGGCGCTCGTAGCGGTCGGCGCGGGCGCACTCGCGCTCGAGCGTCGCGTAGAAGAAGCGCCGGTTTCCGAGGGACGTGAGCGGGTCGAGGTCGGCGAGGCGCCGCGCCTCGTAGAAGCGCCGCGCGTTCCTGATCGCCGGCGCGGCGCCCGCGGCGAGCTCCTCGAGGCGGGCGACGGCCTCGTCCTCCTCGCGGGCACGTGCGCCGCGCCAGAAGAGGGCGAGCGTCCCGAGCACGTCGTCGCCGTCGCGGACGGGCACGGCGACGCCGCCGCCGATGCGCCCGTCCTCCGCGTCGTCGGGCGGCGCATCCTCCGGGCCGTAGTGGTAGCCGATCCGGACGGCGCGCGCGGCGCCCGGCGGCCGCGTCGAGACGGGCTGCCGCAGGGCCTCCTCGGCGGTGAGTCCGATGGTGGCGACGAGCGGCTCCTCGTCGTCCCGGCTCAGGACGGCCATCGCCGCCTCGACGCCGGTCGACTCCGAGGCGGCGTGGAGCGTGCGCTCCAGCACGGCGTCGAGGTCGAGCGTCGAGGCGATGTCCGCGAGCTCGCGCGAGCGGCGGGACTCCTCGCGGGCGTCGGCGAGGGCCGCGGCCGTCTCGCGGCTGCCGGGCTGCTCGAGGCGGCCGCGGCGGAGCACGAGCCCGAGGAGGACGAGCAAGGCGGCGAGCGCGAGCACAGCTGCGCCGACCGCGAAGCCCACGGCGATCCAGGTGGCGGTGTCGGCATAGGGAGGCATGCGCACGTTTCTCCCGGCGGGCGAACCGGCCGTCGCGATCGTGACAATACGCGCGGATCCTCCCGGCGACAATCGACAAGCGCCCGGAGCGCGCCGGCCCGCGGCTGCGGCAACCCGGCGAGACCTGCTAGCATGCCGCGAGGTTCGGCATGGGCCTGCCCCACGCCGGCCTTTTGTTGCGTCTGAAGCCGTCGAGAGACGAGAGACGACAGGAAAGAGAGAGCACGCGTGCCGACCGTGAACCAGCTCGTGCGGAAGGGTCGCCAGACCCCGCCGACGAAGGCCAAGACACCCGCCCTCCGCGGCGCCCCGCAGAAGCGGGGGGTTTGCACGCGCGTGTACACGACCACCCCCAAGAAGCCGAACTCGGCGCTGCGGAAGGTCGCGCGGGTCCGGCTCACGAACCAGATGGAGGTGGGCGCGTACATCCCCGGGGAGGGTCACAACCTCCAGGAGCACTCGGTCGTCCTCATCCGCGGCGGGCGCGTCAAGGACCTGCCGGGCTTCCGCTACAAGGTGATCCGCGCCGCGCTCGACGCCGGCGGCGTCGCCGACCGGCGGCAGGCCCGCTCCAAGTACGGCGCGAAGCGGGGGAGCTAGCAGTGCCGCGTCGCGCCGAGGTTCCGGTCCGGCAGCTCGATCCGGATCCCGTCTACAGCTCGAAGCTCGTCACGCAGGTCGTGAACAAGGTCATGCTCCAGGGCAAGAAGTCGACCGCCGAGCGGATCGTGTACGCCGCGCTCGACAAGGTGGGCGAGCGCACGGGCAAGCCGCCCGCGGAGGTGCTCGAGCAGGCGATCAAGACGGTGACGCCCGTGCTCGAGGTGCGCTCGCGCCGCGTCGGCGGCGCCAACTACCAGGTGCCCGTCGAGGTCCCGCAGCGCCGCGCGCGCACTCTCGCGGTGCGCTGGCTCGTCGGCTACGCGCGCGAGCGGCGCGAGAAGCAGATGGACGAGAAGCTCGCCAACGAGATCCTCGACGCGATCAACCAGCAGGGCGGCGCCTACAAGCGCAAGGACGACCTCTACCGGATGGCGCAGGCCAACAAGGCCTTCGCCCACTACAGGTGGTAGCCGTGGCGACGACGAAGACGCGCGGGACGGTCGGGCTCGACCATGTCCGCAACATCGGGATCATGGCCCACATCGACGCGGGCAAGACGACGACGACCGAGCGGATCCTGTACTACACGGGCCGCACCCACAAGATGGGCGAGGTCCACGAAGGCGCGGCCGTCATGGACTGGATGGCGCAGGAGCAGGAGCGCGGCATCACGATCACATCGGCGGCCACGACGGCGTTCTGGCGCGATTTTCGCATCAACATAATCGATACGCCCGGGCACGTGGACTTCACGGTCGAAGTCGAGCGCAGCCTCCGCGTCCTCGACGGCGCGATCGCCGTCTTCGACTCCGTCGCGGGCGTCGAGCCGCAGTCGGAGACCGTATGGCGCCAGGCGGACCGCTACCGCGTCCCGCGCATCGCCTTCATCAACAAGATGGACCGGACGGGCGCCGACTTCTTCGCCGCCGTCCAGTCGATGGTCGACCGCCTCGGAGCGCGCCCGGTGCCGGTGCAGCTCCCGGTCGGCCAGGAGGAGCACTTCCGCGGCGTCGTCGACGTCGTCGAGATGAACGCCGTCGTCTGGGACGACGACCTCGGCACGAAGATGTCCGTGGCCGAGATCCCCGACGAGCTGCGCGAGCAGGCGGAGGAGTACCACCACCAGCTCATCGACGCCGTGGCCGAGCACGACGAGGAGCTCCTGGAGACGTACCTGACGGACGAGGACGCGGTCACGCCGGAGATGATCCGGCGGACCCTCCGCCGCGCGACGCTCGAGATCGCCGTCACGCCGGTCTTCGGCGGCTCCGCCTTCAAGAACAAGGGCGTGCAGCCGCTCCTCGACGCCGTCATCGACTACCTTCCGAGCCCCCTCGACGTCCCACCGGTGCACGGGGTCGACCCGCGCACGGGGCACGAGCTCTCCCGCCGGCCCTCAGAGGGCGAGCCGTTCTCCGCGCTCGCCTTCAAGGTGATGAGCGACCCGTACGTCGGCAAGCTCACGTACTTCCGCGTCTACTCCGGCAAGGTCAAGGCCGGGGAGCGCGTGCTCAACGTCACCACTGGCAAGACCGAGCGTGTCGGGCGCCTGCTCCAGATGCACGCGAACCACCGTGAGGAGCGCGAGGAGATCGGCGCCGGCGAGATCGTCGCCGCCGTCGGCCTCAAGGCGACCACGACGGGCGACACGCTCGCCACGGACACGGCCCCGATCCGGCTCGAGTCGATGGAGTTCCCCGAGCCGGTGATCTCGGTCGCCATCGAGCCGCGGACGAAGGCCGACCAGGACAAGCTCTCGCAGGGGCTCACGCGGCTCTCCGAGGAGGATCCCACCTTCCGCGTCCGTACGGACGAGGAGACGGGGCAGACGCTCATCGCCGGGATGGGGGAGCTCCACCTCGAGATCATCGTCGACCGCCTCCTGCGCGAGTTCTCCGTGGACGCCAACGTCGGGCGCCCGCAGGTCGCCTACCGGGAGACGATCGGCAAGGCCGTCGAGAAGATCCAGGGCCGCTTCGTCCGGCAGACCGGCGGCCGGGGCCAGTACGGCCATGCGGTCATCAACATGGAGCCGTCCGGTCCGGGCGAGGGCTACGAGTTCATCGACCGGATCGTCGGCGGCAAGGTGCCGAAGGAGTTCATCCCGTCCGTGGACCTCGGCATCCAGGAGGCGATGGAGTCCGGCATCCTCGCCGGATATCCGGTCGTGGACGTGCGCGTCGAGCTCGTCGACGGCTCGTACCACGACGTGGACTCGAGCGAGATGGCGTTCAAGGTCGCGGGCTCCATGGCCTTCAAGGCCGCGATGGAGCGGGCGAAGCCGAAGCTGCTCGAGCCGATCATGTCCGTCGAGGTCGTGACGCCCGAGGAGTACCTCGGGGACGTCATGGGCGACCTCAACTCGCGCCGGGGCCGCGTCGAGGGCCTCGAGCCGCGCGGCAACGCGCAGGCGATTCGCGCCCGCGTCCCGCTTGCGACGATGTTCGGGTACGCGACGGACCTGCGGTCGACGACCCAGGGACGCGCGACCTTCACCATGCAATTCGACCGCTACGAAGAGGCGCCGCAGACGATCGCAACCGAGATCGTGTCCGCCGCGCGGGGAACGTAGAGACCACCGGAGGAGCTGATGGGAAAGCAGAAGTTCGAGCGCACGAAGCCGCACGTCAATGTCGGCACGATCGGCCACATCGACCACGGGAAGACCACGCTTACGGCTGCGATCACGAAGGTGCTCGCGGAGAAGGGCACGAACACGGAGGCGCGTGACTTCGACTCGATCGACAACGCCCCCGAGGAGCGCCAGCGCGGCATCACGATCAACACCGCGCACGTCGAGTACGAGACCGAGAACCGCCACTACGCCCACGTCGACTGCCCCGGGCACGCCGACTACATCAAGAACATGATCACGGGCGCCGCCCAGATGGACGGCGCGATCCTCGTGGTCTCGGCGGCGGACGGCCCCATGCCCCAGACGCGCGAGCACATCCTGCTCGCCCGCCAGGTCGAGGTGCCGGCGATGGTCGTCGCGCTCAACAAGGCCGACATGGTCGACGACCCCGAGCTGCTCGAGCTCGTCGAGATGGAGGTTCGCGAGTTGCTCTCGAAGTACGAGTTCCCCGGGGACGACATCCCGGTCGTCGCCGTCTCGGCGCTGAAGGCGCTCGAGGGCGACGCGGAGTGGGAGGGCAAGATCCTCGAGCTCATGGAGGCCGTGGACACCTACATCCCGGAGCCGGAGCGCGACATCGACAAGCCGTTCCTCATGCCCATCGAGGACGTCATGACCATCCAGGGTCGCGGCACCGTGGTCACGGGCCGCATCGAGCAGGGCAAGATCGAGTCCGGCAACGAAGTCGAGATCGTCGGCATCCACGAGAAGGTCGAGAAGACCGTCGTCACGAGCCTCGAGATGTTCCACAAGACGCTCGACTACGCGCAGGCGGGCGACAACGCCGGCGCGCTGCTCCGCGGCACGAAGCGCGAGGAGGTCGAGCGCGGCCAGGTGCTGGCGAAGCCCGGCTCGATCACGCCGCACACGCACTTCAAGGCCGAGGTCTACGTCCTCTCGAAGGAGGAGGGCGGCCGCCACACGCCGTTCTTCAACGGCTACCGGCCGCAGTTCTACTTCCGCACGACGGACGTGACCGGCTCGATCAAGCTCCCCGAGGGCCAGGAGATGGTCATGCCCGGCGACAACACGAACATGGAGATCGAGCTGATCCAGCCGATCGCCATGGACCAGGGCCTCCGCTTCGCCATCCGCGAGGGCGGGCGCACCGTCGGCGCCGGCGTCGTTACCGAGATCGTCAAGTAGGAAGACAACCCGTTGGCCCAGCAGAAGATCCGCATCCGTCTCAAGGGATACGACCACCAGCAGCTCGACCGGTCGGCGCTGTCGATCGTCGAGACGGCGCAGCGCACCGGCGCCACCGTCACCGGCCCGGTGCCGCTGCCCACCGAGAAGAACGTCTACACGGTGATCCGCAGCCCGTTCAAGGACAAGGACTCCCGTGAGCACTTCGAGGTGCGCACGCACAAGCGCCTGATCGACATCCACTCGCCGACCCCGAAGACGGTGGACTCCCTGATGCGGCTGGATCTCCCTGCGGGCGTGGACATCGAGATCAAGCTGTGAAGGGCATCGTCGGTAGGAAGCTGGGCATGACGCAGGTCTTCGACCAGGAGACCGGCCGGCTCACGTCCGTGACCGTGATCGAGGCGGGGCCCTGTCCGGTGGTCGCGGTGCGGACCGAGGAGAACGACGGCTACGACGCCGTCCAGCTCGCCTTCGACGCCGTGCCCGAGCGCAAGATCACGAAGCCCGAGGCCGGCCACCTGGCCAAGCACGGGGTCGGCCCGCACCGGCGGCTCGTCGAGCTGCGCGGGCCGAGCGAGCTCGCCACCGGGGAGACCGTGACCGTCGAGACGTTCGAGCCCGGCGACCGCGTCAAGGTCTCCGGGATCTCGATCGGCAAGGGCTTCCAGGGGACGATCAAGCGCCACAACTTCGCCCGGGGCCCCGTCAGCCACGGCTCGCACAACGTCCGCAAGCCCGGCTCGATCGGCGCCTCGGCGACGCCCTCGCGCGTCTTCAAGGGCCAGAAGATGGCCGGGCGCATGGGCGGGAAGACGGTGACCCAGCTCGGGCTCACGGTCGTCGACCGCGACGTGGAGCAGAACCTGCTCCTCGTCAAGGGCGCCGTCCCCGGGCATCGCAACGCACTCGTGGTCATCCGGGAGGACGTCCGCTGATGGCAGCGCCGAAGGCACCCGTGCTCGACGCGTCCGGGAAGAAGGCCAAGGACCTGACCCTCGCCGCCGGCGTGTTCGGCGCCGAGGTCAAGCCCCACCTCGTCCACGAGGCGGTGCGCGCCGAGGCAGCCGCCGCCCGGTCGGGGACGCAGGCGGCGAAGAACCGCAGCCTCGTCTCCGGCGGGACGTCCAAGCCGTGGCGCCAGAAGGGCACGGGCCGCGCGCGGGCCGGCTCGACCCGCGCTCCGCAGTGGACGGGCGGCGGCGTCGCCTTTGCGCCGAGGCCGCGCAGCTACGAGCTGAAGGTGAACCGCAAGGCGCGCCGTTCGGCTTTCCGCTCCGCGCTCTCCGATCACGCCGGCCGGGGGACGCTCGCCGTCGTGGGCGGCGGGCTCTTCGAGGCCCCTTCCACGAAGGACGCGGCGGCGTTCGTCGCCGCCTGGGGCGCCGCCTCGCCGCTCCTCGTCGTCGCCCTCCCGGAGGAGGAGACGCTCGTGAAGAGCTTCCGGAACCTCGACAAGGTGCTCGTGCTCGAGCCCTCGGAGCTGGAGGTCGGCGCGCTCGTCTGGGCGCGCTCCGTTCTCGCCACCGAGGGTGCCCTCGAACGGATCACGGAGGTGACGGGCCGATGAGCCTCGATCCGCACCAGGTCGTCCTCGCTCCGGTCGTCTCGGAGAAGAGCTACAGCCTCATCGAGGACAACAAGTACTCCTTCAAGGTGCATCCCAACGCGCACAAGACGCAGATCCGCCAGGCCGTCGAGGAGCTCTTCGACGTCAAGGTCGTCTCGGTGAACGTTCTCAAGGTGCGCCCGAAGCCGAAGCGCCGCGGCTGGACGCGCGGGCAGAGGCCCGGCTGGAAGAAGGCCATCGTCGAGCTGAGGCCCGGCGACAAGATCGAGATCTTCGAGGGGGCAGCCGTCTAGGCGGCGAGATCCATGGCCCTGAGGAAGTACAAGCCCACCAGTCCCGGCCGGCGCTTCCGGTCCGTCTCGAGCTTCGAGGAGATCACGAAGACGGAGCCGGAGAAGAGCCTGCTCGAGCCCGCCAAGCGGAAGGGCGGCCGCAACAACCAGGGCCGCATCACGACGCGCCACCAGGGCGGCGGACACAAGCGCCGCTACCGCGTCGTCGACTTCAAGCGGACGAAGGACGGCGTGCCCGCGAAGGTGGCGGCGATCGAGTATGACCCGAACCGCTCGGCCCGCATCGCCCTGCTCCACTACGCGGACGGGGCCAAGAGCTACATCCTCGCGCCCGCGGGGCTGCGCGTCGGCCAGCAGGTCGAGTCCGGCCCCGGCGCCGACATCCGGCCCGGGAACGCGCTCCCGCTCGCGAACGTGCCTACCGGCACCCTCGTCCACAACGTCGAGCTCAAGCCGGGACGCGGAGGCCAGCTCGCACGCAGCGCCGGCTCGGGGGTTCAGCTCGTGGCCAAGGACGACGGCTACGGCGTCCTGCGGCTCCCGTCCGGCGAGATGCGCCGCGTGCCGCTCGCATGTCGCGCCACCGTTGGGCAGGTCGGGAACACCGACCACGAGAACATCTCGAGCGGCAAGGCGGGCCGCAGCCGCTGGCTCGGCAAGCGCCCGACCGTGCGCGGCTCCGCCATGAACCCCGTCGACCATCCGCACGGCGGGGGCGAGGGCAAGTCGAAGGGCGGCCGTCATCCGGTGACGCCCTGGGGCGTGCCCACCCTCGGGAAGCGCACGCGCCGCAAGCACAAGGAGTCCGACAAGCTGATCGTCCGCGGCCGCCGCCGCGGAAAGGAGCGCCGCTAATGCCTCGGAAGATGCCGCGCATTTTCCCGGGGGGAGATCTTGACCCGTCGCTTCGCTCGGGTGGAGAACGAAAGGGAGGCTCGTGAGTCGTTCGTCCAAGAAGGGACCGTTCGTCGAGGAGCGCCTGCTGCGGCGCGTCGAGGCCATGAACGAGTCCGGCGAGAAGCGGCCGCTGCGTACGTGGTCGCGCACGTCAACCGTCTTCCCGGAGATGGTCGGGCACACGATCGCCGTTCACAACGGGCGGACGCACGTGCCCGTTTTCGTCACCGAGGCGATGGTCGGCCACAAGCTGGGCGAGTTCGCGCCCACGCGGCTCTTCCGCGGCCACTCCGGCGACCGCAAGACCGAGGTGAAGAGGAAGTAGTGGCGGTCGCAGAAGAAACCCGCACCACGGTCCGCGCCGAGGCGCGCTACGTGCGCGCCGCGCCCCGCAAGGCGCAGCTCGTCGCCGACCAGATCCGGGGCCTGACCGTGCCCGAGGCTCGCGCCGTACTCGCGTTCATGACGCGCGACGCCGCCCGCGACGTCCGCAAGGTCCTCGACTCGGCCGTCGCCAACGCCGAGAACAACCACGGTCTCGTCGGCGACGACCTCACCGTGCAGGCCGCATTCGCGGGAGCCGGCCCGACGCTGAAGCGCTGGCGCGCCCGCGCCCGCGGCCGCGTCGGCCGGATCAAGAAGCGCACGTGCCACATCACCGTCGTGTTGGCGCTCCCGACCGGCGAGGAGATCCCGGCGCCGCGGGAGCACGCTCCCGTCGCGCCGCCGCCGCTCCCGGAGCCGGTCGAGCCGGCCGCGGAGGAGCCGGCCGAGAGCGAGACCGAGACCGAGGCCGAGGCTGAGAGCGAGGCCGAGGAGAAGCCGGCCCGCAAGCGCGCGCCGAGGAGGAAGGCCGAGGAGGCGCCCGAGGCGGGGGCCGAGGAGAAGCCGATGCCGCGGAAGCGCGCCGCGAAGCCGAAGGCGGAGACGGGCGAGAAGGTGAAGGCCGAGAAGCCGAAGGCGCCGGCCAAGCCGAAGTCCGAGACCCGGAAGAAGAAGACGACCGAGACCGAGGGAAGCGAGGGCTAGTGGGCCAGAAGATCCATCCCGGCGGGCTTCGCGTCGGCGTCATCCACGACTGGAAGTCCAACTGGTACACGGGCGCGAAGGAGTTCCCGTCGTACCTGATCGAGGATGTCAAGATCCGCGACCACATCTACGGCAAGCTCGGGCACGCGGGCCTCTCCGACATCCTCATCCGCAAGGACAAGCAGCGGATCACGATCGACATCTACACGGCGCGGCCGGGGATCGTGATCGGCAAGTCGGGCGCCGAGGTCGACGCGCTCAGGCGCGAGATCCACGCGATGACCCACAAGAACATCCAGATCAACATCAACGAGATCAAGCGACCCGAGCTCGACGCAAAGCTCGTGGCCCAGTCGATCGCCGAGCAGCTCCAGAACCGCGTCAGCTTCCGGCGCGCGATGAAGCGCTCGCTCGCCTCCGCCATCCGCTCCGGCGCGCAGGGCGTCAAGGTCACCTGCGGCGGCCGGCTCGGCGGCGGCGAGATGTCGCGCTCCGAGACGTACTCGGAGGGCCGCGTCCCGCTGCACACGCTCCGCGCCGACATCGACTACGGCTTCGCCGAGGCGAAGACGACCTTCGGCCGCATCGGCGTCAAGGTCTGGATCAACAAGGGCGAGATCATGCCCGAGGGCTACGACACCGATCGCGGCGCCGGCGGGCGCCTCGGCGAGCAGGATCAGGCCCGGCGCAAGGGCGGCCGCCGCGACGGCCTCGGCGCCGACCGCCAGGGCGGGCGCAGGGGCGGCGACCGGGAGGGCCTCGGCCCCGTCGGCCGGCCGCGCCGCCAGCGCCGCCGTTCCGGCCAGGGCGGCGGGCGCGACGGCCAGCAGCAGGGCCGCCCGCGCGAGCAGGAAGGCCCGCAGGCGCCTCCCGCCGAGTCGCAGCCGGAGGCGACGGCCCCCGAGGCTCCGGCCCCCGAGGCTCCGGCCCCGGAGGCTCCGGCCCCGGAGGCCCAGGCGCCCGAGGCGCCGGCTCCGGAGAGCTCCGGCGAGGGTGGTGAGAGCTGATGCTGATGCCGCGCAAGACCAAGTTCCGCAAGCAGCAGCGCGGACGCAGGCGCGGGTACGCGAAGGGCCAGCAGCAGGTCGCCTTCGGCGACTTCGGCCTGAAGGCACTCGAGGGCGGGTGGGTCACGAACCGCCAGATCGAGGCTGCCCGTATCGCCATGACCCGCCACATCAAGCGCGGCGGCAAGGTCTGGATCAACGTCTTCCCCGACAAGCCGGTCACGCAGAAGCCGGCCGAGACCCGCATGGGCTCGGGGAAGGGCTCGCCCGAGCACTGGGTGGCCGTCATCAAGCCCGGCCGGGTCATGTTCGAGCTGGCCGGCGTCTCCGAGGAGCTCGCCAAGGACGCGATGCGTCTCGCCGGCATGAAGCTCCCTGTGAAGACCAAGTTCGTGAAACGGGAGGCTGATCTCTTTGAGGGCTAGTACAGGCGTGCCTCTTAAGGAGGGGGTCCACGTGGGAACCCTGGGTTCCCACGCGACCAAGCGGGAGGCGGATCTCTTTGAGGGCTAGGCAGCTGAGGGACCTGACCGACGAGGAGCTCGTGAAGCGCCTCGCCGAGAGCCGGGAGAACCTCTTCAATCTCCGGTTCCAGATGGCGACCGGGGCGCTCGACAACACCGCGCGCCTCTCGCTCGCCAAGCGTGACATCGCCCGGATCCTCACGGTCCAGGCGGAGCGGAAGAACAGTCTGGAGAGAAGGTAATGGGACGGCCGAGAAAGAAGGACGAGGAGACGCAGGAGCAGGTCGAGGAGACTCCGGCCGCCGAGCCGGAGGCCGAGGCCGCGCCTGCTGCAGAAGAGGCTCCCGCCGAGGAGCCGGTCGCCGAGGAGGCTCCCGCAGGGGAGGCTCAGGCCGAGCCTGCTCCCGAGCCTGCCGCCGAGGAGACCCCTGCGGCGGAGGAGGCTCCCGAGGCGGAGGCGGTTCCGGCCGAGGAGCCGGCCGCCGAGGCAGCCCCCGGGCCGGAGCCGGAGGCTGCGGAGGCGCCCGCCGCGGAGGCGGCGCCCGCCGCCGAGCCCGCTCCGGCAGCCGAGCCGAAGCGGAAGCGCAAGCGCGTGCCGCGCTCCGAGCGCCGGCGCCGCCCGAAGCCCAAGCGCGAGCAGACGACCGAGCGCAAGCCGCTCGTGCGCCTCCCGAAGCCCGAGCGGCCGCGCGGCCGCCGCAAGGAGCGGCGCGGCATCGTCGTCTCGGCCGCGATGGACAAGACCATCGTCGTCCGCGTCGACACCGCGAAGCCGCACCCGGTCTACAAGAAGATCGTCCGCCGCTCGACCAAGCTGCACGCGCATGACGAGGCCAACGTGGCGAAGCTCGGCGACGTCGTCCGCCTCGTCGAGACGCGCCCGCTCTCGAAGACGAAGAGCTGGCGCCTCGCTGAGGTCCTGGAAGAGGCCAAGTAGTGATCCAGCAGGAATCCCGCCTTCGCGTCGCCGACAACACAGGAGCTCGCGAGCTCCTCTGCATCCGCGTGCTCGGCGGGTCGCACCGCCGCTACGCGCGCGTGGGCGACATCATCGTCGGCACGGTCAAGACGGCCACGCCGCAGGGCACGATCAAGAAGGGCGAGGTCGTGAAGGCGGTCGTCGTGCGCACGAAGAAGCCATTCGGGCGCGACGACGGCACGTCGATAGCGTTCGACGAGAACGCGGCGGTGATCATCGACGCGCAGATGAACCCGCGCGGGACCCGCATCTTCGGGCCGGTGGCCCGCGAGCTGCGCGAGAAGAACTTCATGAAGATCGTCTCACTGGCGCCGGAGGTGTTGTGAAATGGCGCAAACGATGAAGGTCAAGAAGGGCGACGTGGTCCAGATCCTCTCGGGGAAGGACCGCGGCAAGCAGGGGCGCATCATCGACGCAGACCCGAAGAAGCGGCGCGTGATCGTCGAGAACCTGAACGTCGTCAAGCGGCACCGGAAGCCGCGTCCGATGAAGGACTCGAGCCGGATGGGCCAGACGCAGATCCAGCCGGGCGGCGTCTTCGAGCTCTCGGCGCCCCTCGAGGTCTCGAACGTCATGGTCGTCTGCCCGACGTGCAACCGCGCGACGCGGGTCGGCTACGAGTTCCGCGATTCGAAGGACGGCCGGATGAAGGTGCGCGTCTGCAAGCGCGCCGACTGCGGGGAGGTGCTCGACCGCTGATGGCCACGAAGACGAAGGAGACCGCGAACGGCTACGTCGCGCGGCTGAAGCGCCGCTACGAGGGCGAGCTTCGCCCCGCGCTCAAGGACGACCTCGAGCTGAGCTCGATCATGGAGACGCCGCGCGTCGAGAAGATCACGGTGAACATGGGCGTCGGCGAAGCGAAGACGAACGCGCGGGCGCTCGACAAGGCCGTCGAGGAGCTGACCACGATCACGGGGCAGCGGGCCCAGATCACGCGCGCGAAGAAGTCGATCGCAGGCTTCAAGATCCGCGAGGGGATGCCGATCGGCGCCAAGGTCACGCTGCGCGGCGTTCGCATGTACGAGTTCCTCGACCGGCTCGTCTCGATCTCGCTGCCCCGGATCCGCGACTTCCGCGGCCTCTCGCCGAGGAGCTTCGACGGGCGGGGCAACTACTCGATCGGCATCAAGGAGCAGATCATCTTCCCGGAGATCAACTACGACGACGTCGAGACGGTCCGCGGGCTCGACGTGGTCATCACGACGACGGCGCGAACGGACG
>DATHVD010000089.1:0-25023 GCA_035461525.1 Gaiellaceae bacterium | reverse complement strand
GCCTGGACGGCCCTCTTCGCCGTCTACACCGCAGCCGCCCTCCCGCTCCTCGCCTGGGCGCTCGCCAGCGCTTCCTGAGACCGTCCGCCCCGGGCCCCGACGGGCGCCCGGGGCGGCGGCCTCCGGCCTACGCTTCCGCGCTCGGCGACGAGCGACGTGTCGCGGAAGGTGGACGAAGAAGAGCCGCGGGAGCATCTCGCGCATGGGCCGTCCTCCCCACCACTCGTCGAGGACCGCGGCGACACTCACGTGGTCGTCCGGCGCCGCCGGTCGGATCTCGAGCCCGCGTGGCTCAGAGGGGCTCCGTCCAGGGCGCGCGCCAGGCGGGCGGCTCCGCGGGCTCGCCGTCCGACCAATGCTCGACCGCGCGCACGACGAGGTCGTCGCGGAGCTCGAAGAACGAGGCGGCGTGGAACGCCTCCCCTCGTGCTCGACGCGCACCTCGGACGCGACCTCCTCGCCGCCGTCGACGACACGCAGGACCTCGATCCGCCAGCCCTCCGGGAAGTTGCGCTGCACGGCGAGGTAGTCGTCGCGGCCGCGCATCCGCTCGCCCGTCGCGGGCCAGTCGACGATGACGTCCTCGTGCAGGAGCGCCGCGACGGCGTCCCAGTCGCGGGCCTCCATCCGCTCCCAGAGCCGGCGGACGGGCTCCGCGCTCACGCGCCGAGCTTCTCGCGGAGGCGCTCGTTCACGACGCGCGGGTCGGCCTTCCCCTGCGTCTCCTTCATCACCTGCCCGACGAAGAAGCCGAGCAGCCCCTCCTTGCCGCCGCGGTAGGCCTCCGCCTGGCCGGGGTTGGCGGCGAGGATCGCGTCGATCACCGGATCGAGTGCGGAGGCGTCGGTGACGGCGGTCTCGGCGAGGTAGCGATCGGCGGCGAAGTCCTGGTCGCCGCTCGCGGCGAGCGCGTCGAGGAAGGCTTGGCGCGGGATTCGCTCGCGCGCCTCGCCGAGCTTGCCGAGCTCCTCGCCGTTCACGGCCTCGGGATCGACGCCGGCGGCCGCGAGCTGATTCATGAGTACGTTGGCGATCGCCCGCCGGTCGTCGCCGGGAACGCGCGCGTAGAGCCCGTCGCGCCCGCTCGTGACGAGGTCGTAGCCGAGGTCGAAGCCGACCCCGGCCTCGAGCCGGCGGATGCGGTCGGCCGGCAGCTCGCCGATCCCCGCGCGCATTGCCTCGACGAGCCCCGCCGGCGGCTCGACCGCCACGAGGTCGGGCTCGGGGAAGTAGCGGTAGTCGTGCGCCTCCTCCTTGGAGCGGAGCGGCTGGATCGTCCCCTGCTGCGGGTCGAAGTGAAGGGTCTGCTGCACGACCTCCTCGCCGTGCTCGTACCGTCCGACCTGGCGCTCGACCTCGGCGGCGATCCCGTCGGCGACGAACTTGAAGCTGTTCATGTTCTTGAGCTCGGTCTTCGTGCGGTAGCCCGTCTCGCCGGCGCGGCGGACGGAGACGTTCGCGTCGCAGCGGAGCGAGCCCTTCTCCATCTCGGCGTCGGAGATCCCGAGCTCGACGACGGTCTGGCGCAGGAGCTGGAGGAAGCGCCTCGCCTCCTCGCCCGAGCGGACGTCGGGCTGCGTCACGATCTCGACGAGCGGGGTGCCGCCGCGGTTGAAGTCGACGAGCGAGGCCTCCGCGCCGTGGATGCGGCCGGCGGCGCCGCCGACGTGAATCGTCTTCGCGGCGTCCTCCTCGAGGTGGGCGCGCACGATCCCGATCACGTGGTCAGCACCGTCCGGCCCCGGCACGGCGAAATGGCCGGCCGAGGCGAGCGGGACGTCGTACTGGGAGATCTGGTAGCCCTTCGGCAGGTCGGGATAGAAGTAGTTCTTGCGGTGGAAGAGCGCCCGGGCGGCGATGTCGCAGCCGAGGGCCAGGCCGAGCTTCACCGTCCACTCGATCGCGCGCTTGTTGGGCACCGGCAGCGTCCCCGGGTGCGCGAGGCAGACGGGGCAGGTGCGCGTATTCGGCTCGCCGCCCCCGACGTTCTCGCAGCGGCAGAACATCTTCGTGCGCGTCTTCAGCTGCACGTGGATCTCGAGGCCGACAACCGGCTCCCAGCCGTTGGCGCTCACCGCAGCCGCTCCGGGACGTAGTCGAAGCCGAGGGCGCGCTCGAGCGCGTGGCCGGCGCGAAAGAGCGTGTTCTCCGAGAACTGCGGGCCGATCAGCTGGAGGCCGACGGGGAGGCTCTCGGAGAGCCCGCACGGGATCGAGAGCCCGGGCAGGCCGGCCATGTTGGACGGGATCGTGAGGACGTCCGAGAGGTACATGGCGAGGGGGTTCGCCGCTTTCTCGCCGAGCCGGAAGGCGACCGTGGGCGAAGTCGGGCTGACGAGCAGGTCGAAGCGCTCGAACGCCTCCGCGTGCTCGCGGGCGATGACGGTGCGCACCTTCTGCGCCTGGCCATAGTAGGCGTCGTAGTAGCCGGCCGAGAGCGCGTAGGTGCCGAGGAGGATGCGCCGCTTCGGCTCGGCGCCGAAGCCCTCCCAGCGCGTGCGCGCGTACAGTGCGCTGAGATCGCCGTCCGTCTCGGCCCGGTGGCCGTAGCGGACACCGTCGTAGCGGGCGAGGTTCGAGCTCGCCTCGGCGGGCGCGACGAGGTAGTAGCAGGCGAGGCCGTACTCGACGGAGCGCGGCAGGCTCGTCTCCCCTACCTCGGCGCCGAGCTCCTCGGCGAGCCTGATGGCGGCGTTCACGCTCTCGCTGACGCCGGTCTCGATGCCCTCGGCCTCGTTCAGCTCCTTGGGGACGCCGATCCGGAGACCCTTCAGGTCCTCGCGCTCGGGGACGGTGGCGGGCTCGGGCAGCTCGACCGTGGTCGAGTCGCGTGGGTCCTTGCCGGCGATGATCCGGTAGAGGAGAGCGCAGTCGCGCACGGTCTTCGTCAGGGGCCCGACCTGGTCGAGGCTCGAGGCGAAGGCGACGATGCCGTAGCGCGAGACGGTGCCGTAGGTGGGGCGCAGGCCGACGACGCCGCAGAGCGACGCGGGCTGCTTGACGGAGCCGCCGGTGTCGGTTCCGAGTGCCCACGGAGCCAGCCCGCCGGCGACCGCGGCCGCGGAGCCGCCGGAGGAGCCCCCGGGAACGCGCTCGGGATCCCACGGATTGCGGGACGGCCCGTAGGCGGAGTTCTCGGTGGACGAGCCCATGGCGAACTCGTCGAGGTTCGTCTTGCCGATGATCGGGAGGCCGGCCTCCTTCGTGCGGGCAGCGACGGTCGCGTCGAAGACCGGCGTGTACCCCTGGAGGATCTTCGAGCCCGCAGTGGTCGGGATCCCCTTCGTCGTGATCACGTCCTTGTGCGCGATCGGGACGCCGTCTCCCGTCTCGCCCTCGACGTGGAGGTAGGCGTGGAGTTCGGCGTCGCGCGCCTCGATCGCGGTTCGGTAGGCGCCGGCGAGCTCCTCCCCGGAGACCTCCCCGCGCTCGAGGAGCCCGGCCGCCTCCTCGGCCGTCAGCCGCAGGGTGTCTACGGAAGCCACGTCCGCCCCGGCTGCCTTCGGGGCACCCCAGCCCACCACCCGCTTACGAGCGTACAGCAGGAATCCGCGCGCGTGGCGCGCTGAAAGCGCCGATTCCGCACCGACACAGTCACGACTCGCTCACGCTCACCCGCCGACCGCCGGCACGCGGAAGCTTCCGTCCGCCGGGTCGGGCGCATTCGCAAGCGCCTCCTCCCGCGAGAGCGAGGGCCGCGGCTCGTCCTCGTCCCACTGGTTCACGAGGTCGAGCGGATGCGACGTCGGCTCGACATCGGTGAGATCGAGCTCGGACACCTTTCCCACCGCCTCGAGGATCGCCCCGAGCTCGCCGCCCACCGCGTCCACCTCGCCCTCGGGGATCTCGAGCCGCGCGAGGCCCGCGACGTGCAGCACATCCTCCCTCGTGATCGCCATGCGCCCTCCAGTCTAGGAGCGCCCGGCAAAGCGCGCGCCGAGCCGAGCGGCAGCCCGCCGAGCCCTCCGGAAATACGACGGGCCCCGCGCCGGGGGCCCGTCACGGCAAGCGAGCTTCGCTGGCTAGGCCAGCTGGACGTTCTTTGCCTGCAAGCCCTTGTCGCCCTGCTCGACGTCGAACTGGACGCGCTGGCCCTCGGTGAGGCTCCGGTACCCGTCCATCTCGATGGCGCTGTGGTGGACGAAGACGTCGTCGCCCCCCTCGCGCTCGATGAACCCGTACCCCTTCTCGTTCGAGAACCACTTCACGGTGCCCTCAGCCAACGGAATGTTCCTCCTTCACATGCAAACGACGGCCCGGCGTTCGAGCCGTCGCAACCTTCGACGCCGCACGTCCTGGCGGCGCGAAGAGCGTAACGTCAGCCGCGCGGGAAGGCAAGGGCGCCCGCCTGGTAACGGCCGGCGCGCACGGTGTTGCGCAGGAGGCTGGCGATCGTCATCGGCCCGACGCCTCCGGGGACGGGGGTAAGGTGCCCGGCCACCTCGGCAACGTCCTCGGCGACGTCGCCGACGACCTTGCCGTCGACGCGGTTGATGCCGACGTCGATCACGGCCGCGCCGGGCCTGACCATGTCCCGCGTGACCATGCGGGCGCGCCCGACCGCGGCGACGACCACGTCGGCCTCGCGCACGACGGCGCCGAGGTCGCGCGTGCGGCTGTGGCAGACGGTGACGGTCGCATTCTCGCCCAGGAGCAGGAGCGACATCGGCTTGCCGACGATGTTCGAGCGCCCGACCACCACGGCGCGCGCGCCCTCGAGCGGGATCTCGTACGCGGCCAGGATCTCCATGATCCCGGCGGGCGTGGCCGCCACGAACGTCGGCCGGCCCTGGAAGAGGTAGCCGGCGCTCATCGGATGGAAGCCGTCAACGTCCTTGACCGGTGCGATCGCCTGGATGACACGCCCTTCGTCCATGTGCTCGGGGAGCGGGAGCTGCACGAGGATCCCTGTCACGCGCTCGTCGGCGTTCAGGGCGGCGACACGGTCGAGCAGCTCGTCCTCGCTCGTCTCGGCGGAGAGCTCGTGGTGGATCGGCGCGATCCCGACCTCCTCGCAGGCCTCCTGCTTGCGCTTGACGTACAGCGCCGAGGCGGGATCCTCCCCGACGAGCACGGTCGCCAGCCCGAGCGGCCGCCCGAGCTCGCGGACTTCCTCCGCGACCTCCGCGCGCACGCGCTCCGCGAGCGCCTTGCCGTCCATGAGGGTGGCTGCCACGGGAGCGGAGCCTAACGGAGCCTCGGTTCGCCGCGGCGAGGGAATACGATGCCCGCCGTGGAGCTTCGCCGCTGGCCGCGCAAGAACGACCCGGGCTCGATCCGCGCCCGCCAGGCCGAGATCGAGCCGCTCGTCGGCGACGGCCGCGTCCTCGAGCACGACCTCCAGCCCTACGCGAAGGCGACCGAGGCGCTCACGGGAGCGGCCACCGTCCCCGTCGCGGTCGTCGGCCCGCTCGACGTCGACCTGGGCAAGTACGAGCTGGAGGAGCCGGAGGGCGGCCTCGCCGAGCGGGGCCGCTCGCGCGAAGGCGTCTACGTCCCGCTCGCCAACACCGAGGGCGGCCTGGCCGTCTCGCTCTACCGCGGCGCCCGCGCCGCCGCCGAGTCGGGCGGCTTCCGCACGGAGGTGCTCCACGACCGCGTCACGCGCGCCTCGGCCTTCCTCTTCGACTCCGCGGCCGAGGCCGCCGCCTTCGCGCGCTGGTTCGAGACGCAGCTCGGCGACATGCGCGCCTGGCTCGAGAGCGCACTGCTCGAGGGCCTCTCCCGCCACGCGAAGCTGCGGGAGGTCGGCACGCACGTCGTCGGCCCGATGTGCCACGTCTTCTACGCGTACACGACCGGCGACGCCGTCGGCATGAACATGATCACGCGCAACTCCTACGCCCTGAACCAGGGCTTCGTCGTGGAGCGCGCGCCGGTGAAGCCGCGGCGCGCCTACCTGGAGGGGAACATGGGCGGCGACAAGAAGCCGTCGCACCGCTACTTCGAGCTCGGCGGGCACGGGAAGACCGTCATCGCCGAGTGCACGCTCACCGACGAGGCGATCCGCCGCGTCCTCAAGACGACCCCGGAGGAGCTCCTCGATCTCGCCTACGTGGGCACGCACGGCGCTGTCGCCTCGGGCATGCAGTCGGTCGCGTTCACGCCGGCGACCGCCATCGCCGCGATCTTCATCGCCACCGGCCAGGACGTCGGCATGGTCGGCACGAGCTCGATGTGCCACGGAACGGGGCGGCGCGTCGAGGGCGGGCTCAACGTCGCCCTCCGCCTGCCCGCGCTCGAGGTGGCGACGATCGGCGGCGGGACGACGCTCCCGTCCGCAAGCGCGTGGCTCCGACTCATGGGCTGCGAGGGCCGAGGCAAGGTCTACCGCCTGGCGCAGATCGTCGCCGCCGCGACGCTCGCGCTCGAGATCTCCGCCTCGGCGGCGATGGCGACCGCCGGCTCCGAAAACTTCTACCGCGCACACTTCGAGCGCGGCGGCCTGCGGTAGTGGCCGCAATACCCCCGCACCACGACCCCGCCTGCTGGGGGTGCGGCGACAACCCCGAGGGCCTGCACCTCCCCCGGCCCGACACCGAGGGCGCCGAGCGCTACGAGGCGACCGTCCGCTTCGGGGAGCGCCACCAGGCCGGCCCGGGCATCGTCCACGGCGGCCTCGTCGCCGCGGCGCTGGACGAGGCGTGCGGGCTCCTGGCGACATGGCACCGCTTCCCGGCCGTGACGGCGCGCTTCGGCGTGCGCTACCGCCGCCCTGCGCTCATCAACCGCGACCTCGCCCTGGCCGCGCGCGTCGTGGACAGCCGCGGCCGCCGGATCCACGTCGAGGCCGACCTACGCGACGGCGGCGGGCTGGTCGCCGAGGCGAGCGGCGCGTGGCTCCACGTCCCGCTCGAGCACTTCCTCGCCTCGCCCGAGGGCCGCGCGGCGGGCGAGGCCTGGCGGAAACGCCTTCACCCGAATCGGGAGTAGAGCGCCGCCACAGCCCTGCCGACAACAGCGGCATGGACCGCTGCGAGGGCTACTACCGACTGGAGAACCGCAGGTGCGACCGCGCCGGCACGCGGGATCTGACCGCCGACGGCGAGACCTACCGCGTGTGCGACTACCACGCCCGTCAGGGGAGCGAGCCGAGCGTGGCGCGCTGGTACGGCGAATCCGACCTGCGGGCGTCGGCGGCGAGCGCGCTGCGCCGCGGCCTCGAGCCCGCCGCCTAGCGTCCTGGCCTCAGCCGGCCGGCGCCACCTCACGCATCAGGATGATCGCCTGTGGCGGCGCGATGAAGAGCTGCTTCTTCGTCGTCACGCCGACGACCTTCCAGCCCTGCGCCCCGAGCTCGTTGAGCTCGTCCTCGACGCGCTTGCCGGTGTCGATGACCTTGTACTCGTACCGCTTGGCGGACGTCCCCACCTGCGGCGGCTCGTGCGAAACGGTTGCCATCTCGCACCTCCTTTCCCCACCACGCTCGCAGGCCAGGGCGCGCGCGGCATCAGGGACTGCGCGGATCGCAATGCGTGATACGTGGCAAGGACGACCCGTTCGCGGCGTGGCCGGGAAGGCGCGGACCGGATTCGAACCGGTGTACGAGGCTTTGCAGGCCTCTGCCTAACCACTCGGCCACCGCGCCGTGGACGAAATCATCGTACAGAGCGGCTTTTTTCGGCGCGGGGGCTTGAGAGGATCTGGCAGGTTTGCACAGAATAGGGGCCTACCCGCCGGCGCGAACCTTGTCCCGGGGTTGAAACCGCGTCGGTGGGTCGGAGCCCCGGCCCCCTACCGGGGCTCCACCCTTTTCGGGTGAAGTTGCCCTCAGGAAGCGGCGGACGGCCGCGGCGCAGGGCTCGCGGCGCGCGCGCGGAGCCGGGCGGCGAGCGAGCGGCGCTCCTCGCGACGGGCCTCGGCGAGGCGGGCCGCGAGCTCGCCGTTCCGCGCCAGGCGCAGGAGCTCGCCGTGGCGCATCCGGGTCACGTCGAGGTGAGTGTCGACGGGCTGCATACTGCTTACAGAACGGACGTGGGGCCCGCGTTCTTCCCTCCGGCCGCAGATTCGGGGATTATTGCGGTGCCGTGCAGCTCACCTCGCTCCCCGACGCCCAGCTCGTCGCCCGCTGCCGACGCGGCGACGAGGACGCCTGGCGGGAGCTCGTGGCCCGCTTCTCGCGCTACGTCTTCGCTATCTGCTCACAGGCCTACCGGCTGCGGGCCGACGACGCCGAGGACGTCTTCCAGGAGGTCTTCACGCGCGCCTACCAGCACCTCGACCGGCTCCGCGACGACGCGGCCATCCGCCCCTGGATCGCGCAGCTCACGCGGCGGCTCTGCATCGACCGCCTCCGGGCCGGCTCCCGGGAGGATGTCTCCGACCCCGACGACCTGCCCGTCGCCGCCGACGACGTCATGGGCACGCTCGACGAGGCCCTCGCGGTGCACGACGCGATGGCCGAGCTGCCCGCGAACTGCCGCGAGATCCTCGACCGCTTCTTCGCGCGCGACCAGAGCTACCAGACGATCGGCGCCGAGCTCGGCCTCCCGTCGGGCACGATCGCCAGCCGCATCTCCCGCTGTCTTTCGAAGCTGCGTGACCTCTTCGAGGGAAGAAACCCCGGCCCTCGCGCGTCGGGTTGACGGAGCCCGAATGACCTCCAACGACGAACAACGACTCGCCGAGCTGATCAGGGCCCTTCCCCCGGCCCCGGAGGCGTGGGTCGAGGCCGCCCAGGAGATCCCCCTCGCGCGGGCGACCCTCGACGGAATCGTCGCCAAGGCCGAAGCGGACATCGCCTTCCGCGACGCCCTCGTCACCGACCTCGAAGCCGCCCTCCGCCTCGAGGGCTACGAGCCGAACATGCTCCCGCTCGACGAGCTCCGCCGCCGGCTCGATACCTAGCGCGCCTGGAGACCCTGCCGGGCGAGGAGCGTGGCTCGCGCCTCTTCCCGCGCCGTCACGGCGCGGACGACGGCGATCGCGAAGAGGGCGGCGACGACGTCGAGCGTGTCCGCGGCCGCGAAAGCGAGCAGGGAGCGCTCCGCCTCGGCCGCCGTCCCGCGCGGGAGGAGGCTCGCCGTCGTCCAGGCGAGCCAGGTGCCGAACGCGAAGAGGAGCCACCAGGCCAGCAGGAAGCCCGGCACGGGCCGCCCCTTCCACTCCTCTCCCTGATCGGCCGGCGCGCCGGGATCGCTCGCCCGCCACACGTCGTTGGCGATCTGCTTCGGCCGCCAGACGTTGAGGACCGGCACGAACCAGCCGCCGACGGCCCAGCCTCGGCCGAAGCGCGGCTCGCGGGCGCCGAGGGGGACGATGTTCGCGTAGGCGCGCGAAAACCAGAGGACGAAGAAGAACGCGCAGACGAAGAACGCGCCCGTGCGCGCGGTGCCGACGAGCGCCAGGCGTTCGCCGAGGTCGGCGAGCTCGTCGTCGGTGACGGACCGGTCCCGGCCGATCCGGCTCCGCTCGCTCAGCTCGACCGCGATCGTCAGGAGGTCGACGCCGATCACGACCGCGAGCGAGACCTGCGTCCAGGCGGAGCGCCGGCCCAGCGACCTGTACCCCTCGACCCCCCACGCGCTCGTGGTCATCCGGCGGCGTAGCGTTTCACGCCCGCGCGCGAAAATGAAGGGCCGCCTCGAAAGGCGGCCCGTTCCAGGGAGGTCCCGGCGTGTTGCGGCCTCACGTCGGGACTCCTTCTTTCTCGGCATTCGGTGGGGAATCCTTTAGGCTCGCAGGCCGAATGGCCCAGCGAACGTCGCCGCTCGAGCTGGATCCCGACCTCTTCCGGGCCCTGGGCCACAGACTCGTAGACGACCTTGCCGAGCTGCTGGCAGACCTGCGCAGCCCCGCATCGCGGCCGGTCGTCCGGCCACAGACTCCCGCCGAGGTGCAGGCTGCGGTCGGCGACGCGCCACTTCCCGAGCAGGGGTCGCCCCCGGACGCCGTCTTGCGCGACGCGACGGCGCTCCTGCTCGACCGCTCGCTCCTCACGGGGCACCCACGCTTCCTCGGCTACATCTGCGGCGCGCCCGCCCCGCTCGGCATCCTCGGCGACCTGCTCGCCGCGGGCGTCAACGCCAACGTGGGCGGCTGGGCGCTTTCCCCGGCGGCCACCGAGATCGAGCGACAGGCAGTTCGGTGGATCGCGGAGCTGCTCGGCTACCCCGCCGGCGACGGCGTCCTCGTGAGCGGCGGCAACATGGCCAACTTCGTCGGCTTCCTCGCGGCGCGCCGCGCGAAGGCCCCGGGAGACGTACGCGCGCACGGAATGGGCGGCACGACGCTCCGCGCCTACTGCTCGGCCGAGACGCACACGTGGGTCGAGAAGGCGGCCGACATGTTCGGGATCGGGACGGACTCGATCCGCTGGATCGAGGTCGACCGGAGCCGGCGGCTGCGGACGGACGCGCTTTCGGCCGCGATCGCCGCCGACCGGGCTGCGGGCGCGACGCCGTTCCTGGTCGTCGGCACCGCCGGCTCGGTCTCGACCGGCGCAGTCGACCCGCTCCCCGACCTCCGCCGCATCTGCGACGAGCAAGACCTCTGGCTGCACGTGGACGGCGCCTACGGCGCCTTCGCCGCCTGCCTGCCGAACGCGTCGGACGACCTGCTCGGCCTGCGCGAGGCGGACTCGATCGCTTTCGACCCGCACAAGTGGCTGTACGCCCCGCTCGAGGCGGGCGCCGTGCTCGTGCGCGACGCGGCGGCGCTGGTCGACACGTTCAGCTACCACCCGCCGTACTACCGCTTCGAGGAAGAGGCCGTGAACTACCACGAGCACGGCCCGCAGAACTCCCGCGGCTTCCGTGCGCTCAAGGTCTGGCTCGCGCTTCGCCAGGCCGGCCGGCAGGGCTACGTCGAGTCGATCGGCGAGGACTGCCGGCTCGCGCAGCTCCTCCACGAGCTCTGCGCGGCCGACCCCGACTTGGAGGCGCGCACGTGCGACCTGAGCATCGCCACGTTCCGCTACGCCCAGGGGGGCGTCGAGGGCGAGGAGCTCGACCGCCTCAACGAGGAGATCCTCGCGCGGCTCCAGCACGAAGGCGAGGTCTTCGTCTCGAACGCGGTGATCGACGGCTCGTTCTTCCTCCGCGCGTGCATCGTCAACTTCCGAACGGCCGAGGCGGACGTCCGCGCTCTGCCGGAGATCGTGAAGCGAGCGGGCGCGGCCCTCTCCGCAGACTGACCCCGCGCTCGAGCCCGAGCCGCAGGGAAGACTCGTCCGGCGCAACGCATCCTGCGAAGAGACCGATGGACGGAGGGCTCGAGCGCTGCCACCGCCGCTTGCGGCGGCTCGAGCCGATTTCCGGCGCCCGGCTCGCCACGAGCCACGGGCGGTTCGAGGAGTACCTGGCGAAGCAGCAGCGCAGCCGGGATCGGCTGCGGGCTCAGACGAGGTAGCGCGTCATGAACGTGTTGTGCGGGGTCGGCTGGTACTCGCCGAAGGGCTCGCACGCCGCGAACCCGGACGCCGCGTAGAGCGCACGCGCGGGCGCGAACGCTTCGCCGGTGCCCGTCTCGAGGCTGACGCGGCGGGCGCCGCGGGCGGCCGCCTCTGCGACCAGGCGGTCGACAAGGGCGCGCCCGACGCCGCGCCGTCGCGCCGCGCTCGTCGTGTGCATCGATTTCACCTCCACGTGCTCGGGGTCGAGCTGCCTGAGCGCGCCGATGCCGAGCAGCTCGCCGTCGACTTTGCGCACGCTGAAGAACGTGATGCCGCCCTCGAGGGCGTCGTCTGGAGCAAGGGCGTGGACGCTCTCCGGCGGCGTGACGGTGAGCGCGAACGCCCGGTGCTCCGCGAGGAGGCGGCGAACGTCGTCGCGCCACGGGTCGTCCGCCTCGATCACGAAGCCGCCCGCAGGCTCGCGGCGTCGCCCGTCTGCGCCGGTCATCGGGCGAAGCCTATGCCTCCCACGCCGGAGAGCGTCGCTCTCTTCGAGCCCGGTACCGTGGACCTCGAGCCTGATCGGCACGCCTTCGACGGGAGTATTCTTCACCCTCGCGATGATCGAGATCGAGGGCAAGCACGTGTTCACCGAGCTCGAGGAGCTCGTCGATCCCGATCATACCGCGCTGGTCGTCGTCGACATGCAGCGCGACTTCTGCGCCCCCGGCTGGGCCTTCGATCGTCTCGGAGTCGACATCTCGATGTACACGCCGATGATCCCGCGGCTTGCGCGCATGATCGAGGGAGCGCGGGAGGCGGACGTTCCCGTGATCTACATGCAGATGACGGTGCTTCCCAACCGGGCGAGCGAGTCGCCCGCTCAGATTCGCTTCAACCTCCGGCTGCACCTGACAAGCCACCGGGAGCTCGAGCCGCTGGGGTACACGGCCGACGGTTCGGAAGGCCAGGCGATCATCGACGAGCTCGCTCCGCAGCCGGGCGATCTGATGGTCAAGAAGTACCGGTCGAGCGGCTTCTGGGGGACGAACCTCGACATGCTGCTGCGCAGCAACGGGATCAAGTCCGTCGTGATGACGGGCTGCACGACCGAGGGCTGCGTCGAGTCGACTGCGCGAGATGCGCTCTTCAACGACTACTACGTGGTCGTCGCGGAGGACTGCGTCGCAAGCGACGACCGAGAACAGCACGAGGCGTCGCTCCTCCTGATGCGCCACCGCTTCGACATCGCGACGGCCGAGGAGATTCTCGCCATCTGGTCGGCACAGGAGCCAGCCGGAAGCCAGCCTGCCTCCGAAGTCGGTTCCAGAACCTAGGCGCTCACGGGCGAGCCTCCCGCCCACGACCTCGCGCAAGCGGTTCCTTTAGTTCCCGGGCACCTGCTCGGCGAAGCTCTTCGCGACGTCGACCCGGCGGGCGAACCAGACGTCGTCGAGTCCCTGCGCGTAGTCGATGAACCTGGCCAGGGCGTCGCTGCGAGCCGGCTGTCCGCTGAAGCGCGGGTGGAGCCCGATGGACATCATGCGGGCGCAGTCGTCGCCATCGTCGCGCAACCGGTCGACGGTGGCCTTGGCGTACTCGAGGAAGTGCTCGGGGCTACCGTAGCCTTGCGCAAGCACGTAGCGGGCGTCGTTCACGACCAGCGAGTACGGCACGACCAGGTGCTGCTTGCCGTTCACACGCGTCCAGTAGGGAAGATCGTCGTTGTAGCACTCCGAGTCGTACAGGAAGCCTCCCTCCTCCACGAGCAGCTCGCGGGTGTTGACGCTCATCTCGCGGCAGTACCATCCCAGAGGCCTCGTTCCCACGGAGCGATCGATCGACTCGACGCCGAGCCGGATCGCCTCCGCCTCCTCCTCCCGAGTCATCTCGAAATGGTTCGACCAGCGAAATCCGTGGCCGGCAGCCTCGTCGCCACGCGCCGCCAGCTTGCGCGCCACCTCCATGTTGCGCTCGAGCGCGACGGCGGCCGCGAAGAACGTCACGGGCACCCCAGCCGCGTCGAAAATCCGGAAGAGCCGCCAGATACCCGCCCGCGACCCGTACTCGTACACCGACTCCACGCACAGATCCCGGACCCCCTCCAGGTGGAAGGGGATCTCGTGCAGCACATCGTTCTCGCCGTCCCCCATCGGGAAGGACTTCTCGGAGCCTTCCTCGTAGTTGACGACGATCTGCACCGCGACCTTCGCCCCGCCTGGCCAGCGCACGACCGGCGGATGCTCTCCGTAGCCCACGAGCTCCCGGGGCGGCCCCTCGACTTCCCGATCCTGCCTCACGAAGAACTGCTGATTCATGTCGACCCTCCCTCGTTCGCCCCCCTTGCCAATGCGAGCCCGTAGGGTAGGCGGGCGATTCGCCTCTGGCAGCGTCGAGGATCGCCGCCGTCTCCGGGCGGCTCAGCGCGCCGATCAGCCCTACGCCCGCGACGATCGGGCGAAGCCATTCCGCACGATCGCCTCGCGCGTTGCGCTTGCAGAAGGCCGCTGGTGTCTCCGGTGCGGCCAACGAAAGACCCCCGTTTCCGGGGGCTTCCTGAGGAGCGGATGATGGGACTCGAACCCACGACCTTCTGCATGGCAAGCAGACGCTCTAGCCAACTGAGCTACATCCGCACGCCCGGCGGATTATAGCCGGGCCCGTGTCCGTCCGTGGGCGGCCGCTCCGAGGGAGGGCGAGACCGGTCTCAGGCCCCGGCGGCCGCGTCCAGCGCCTCGTTCACGAGCGTGTCGGCGAGCTCGTTGTGCTCGCGGCGGACAGCCGTGTAGCGAACGGCGCCGATCTCGCGCGCCAGGCGGGCCGCGCGGAGCGAGAGGTCGCGGAGCGCCTCGTTCTTCACCTTGTACTCGCCGCGCATCTGCTTGACGACAAGCTCCGAGTCGGAGACGACCTCGAGGTCGGTGATCCCGAGGTCGCGCGCGCGCTCGAGCCCGGCGATGAGGGCACGGTACTCGGCGACGTTGTTCGTAGCGACGCCGATGGCCTCCCCGTGGGCGGCGAGGACGGTGCCGTCCTCGGCCTCGAGGACGTAGGCCGCGGCGGCCGGGCCGGGGTTGCCGCGGGCGCCCCCGTCGGTCGAGAGGCGGGCCTTCACGCGGGCGGGTCGGCAAGCATGTAGAGGTCGAAGGCCGGCTCCTCGTAGGGGTGGGCGGCCCGGAGCGCGCGGACGACGTCGGCCTCCCGATCGGCCGGGTAGACCGTCTCGAGCCGGAGCTCGGGGACGCGCTCCTCGCGGCCGCGCTCCCCCAGGGTCGGGCTGCTCTCCTCGCCGCCGAGGAACGTGCCCGTTCCCTCCGCGAACCAGGAGCAGCGCTCGTATTGGCCGATCCGACCCGCCCCGGCCGCGAAGACCGCGTCGCGCACGGCGTCGAGCGCGTCGGCGGGCACGAAGACGACGAGCTTGCGCCTCGCGTCGGCCGTCACGCTTCCGCTCCGTCTCGGCACGAAGTCGGCGAGGTGCGTGTCACACACGTGCGTCTTTCCTCGCTACGCTCGAAGCGGGTGGTGGTTCGGGGTGGCCCCAGACGCATGGGGCCGGCGGGAGCCGCCGCCGGCCTCACTGGTTGTCGATCTGGGCGCGCTGGAGCTTGCCGGAGTAGTCGACGTAGATCGACTTCCACTCGGTGTAGAAGTCGAGGGCCGCCTGGCCGGCCTCACGGTGGCCGTTGCCCGTGCCCTTCGTGCCGCCGAAGGGGAGGTGCACCTCGGCCCCGGTCGTCCCCGCGTTCACGTACGTGATCCCGGCGGCCAGGTCGCGCATCGCCCGGAACGCCCGGTTGACGTCGCGGGTGAAGATCGACGAGGAGAGGCCGAACTCGATCCCGTTCGCGATCCGGATCGCCTCGTCCACGTCCGTCGCAGGGATGAGCGCGGTCGTGGGGCCGAAGATCTCCTCCTGCGCGATCCGCATCCCCGGCTCGACGTCCGCGAAGATCGTCGGCCGGTAGAAGAAGCCCTTGTCGAGGCCGTTCTCGGTTGCCGCCTCGCCGCCCGTGAGGAGCTTCGCGCCCTCGTCCTCGCCGACCTCGGTGTACGAGTGCACCTTGTCGAGCGCCGCGCGGTTGATGAGCGGGCCGACGTCCGTGTCGGGCTCGAGTCCGTTCCCGAGCTTCATCCGCTCCGCTGCGGGCACGAGCCGCGACGCGAGCTCGTCGTAGACGGCCTTCGTGGCGATGACGCGGCTCGCCGCGGTGCAGCGCTGGCCGGTCGTCCCGAAGGCCGACCAGAGGATGCCGTCCACGGCGAGGTCGAGGTCGGCGTCGTCCATGACGATGATCGCGTTCTTCCCGCCCAGCTCCAGGTGGACGTGCTTGAGCTGCGGCGCGGCGTTCTGCGTCACCTCGATCCCGACCGCCCGCGAGCCCGTGAAGGAGACCAGCGGCACGCCCGGGTGGCGCACGAGGTGGGCGCCGACGTCCTCGCCGGCCCCGTGCACGATGTTGAGGACGCCCGGCGGGAGGCCCGCCTCCTCGAAGATCTCGACGAACCGCTCGGCCAGGAGCGGCGTGTCCTCGGCCGGCTTGAAGACGACCGTGTTGCCGCAGACGAGCGCGGGCGCGATCTTCCAGCTTGGGATGGCGATGGGAAAGTTCCACGGGGTGATCGCACCCACGACGCCGACCGGGTTGCGCGTGGACATGGCGAACTTGTCCGGGAGCTCGGACGGCACCGTCTGCCCGGACATGCGCCTGCCCTCGCCGGCCATGTAGTACGTCATGTCGATCGCTTCCTGGACGTCGCCGCCCGCCTCGGGGCGCACCTTGCCCATCTCTTGCACCATCTCGTCCGTGAGCTCGTCCTTGCGCTCCTCGAAGAGCCGCGCGACGTGGTAGAGGAGCTCGGCGCGCTTGGGTGCAGGCACGAGCCGCCAGCTCTGGTACGCGTCCAGCGCAGCCTCGACGGCCCCGTCCATGTCCTCGGTCGTCGAGCTCGGGAAGACGCCGAGCGTCTCGCCGGTCGCCGGGTTCACCGACTCGAACGTCTCCCCGCCCGCCGCCTCCGTCCACTCGCCCCCGATGTAGTTCCTGTACGCCTTCGCCCCTGTGGTCGCCATCTCGCTCCTTGTCTCGATACCGCCATCGATTCTAGGCTTCGCGGCGTGCCCGAGGTCGGCGACACGGCAAGACGCACGCGGCGCGTGCGCGCGGAGGACATCGCGCTCTTCACGGAGCTGACGGGCGACCGCAATCCGCTGCACTACGACGAGGAGGCCGCGGCCCGCTCGCGCTTCGGCGGGCTCATCGTCCAGGGCGGCGTCACTACGGGGCTCCTGAACGCCGTCGTCGCCGAGGACCTACCCGGTCCCGGCAGCGTCTTCCTGCACGTGGACTGGAGCTTCAAGGCGCCCGTCCGCCCCGGTGAGGAGATCACGGCGGAGGTCGAGGTGCTGGAGGCTCGCGCCGACAAGCCGATCACGAAGCTCGCCACCCGGATCACGAACCAGGAGGGGACGCTCGTCCTCGACGGCACCGCGCTCGTATGGACCGAGCCCCTGTAGGGCGCGGCCGGGCGCTCGCGCTCCTCGCCGCGGCGCTCGTCCTCGCCATGACGACGTGGTTCTCGGCCACGGCGGTCGTGCCGCAGCTCCAGGAGGAGTGGGAGCTCGGGTCGACGGCCGCAGCGTGGCTCACGATCGCGGTCCAGCTCGGGTTCGTCGCGGGCGCGCTCGTCTCGAGCGTCCTCAACGTCGCCGACGTCGTCCCGCCCCGGCTCGTCGTTCTCACGGGCGCCGCCGGGGCGGCGGCCGCGAACCTCCTCCTCGCGGCGGCCGGGAGCGCGGGGGCCGCCATCCCGCTCCGCTTCGCCACCGGATTTTTTCTCGCCGGCGTCTACCCGCCCGCGCTGAAGCTGATGGCCACGTGGTTCAGACGAGGCCGCGGCACCGCGCTCGGGATCCTCGTCGGCGCGCTCACCCTCGGCTCCGCCCTCCCCCACCTCGTGAACGCGCTCGGCGGGCTCGACTGGCGTACCGTCGTCTACGCGACCTCGGCGCTGACGCTCGCAGGCGGCCTCCTCGCTCTCGCCGTCCGGGACGGGCCGTACCCGTTCCCGCGCGCCGTCTTCGACCCGCACCAGGCCCGGCGCGTGTTCGCCAACCGCGGTGTCCGCCTCGCCAGCCTCGGCTACTTCGGGCACATGTGGGAGCTCTACGCCATGTGGGCGTGGTTCGTCGTCTTCTTCTCGGCGGCGGTGTCGGACGGCGCCGGCGCCGCGTACGCGACGTTCGCCGTCATCGGCGTCGGCGCACTCGGGTGCTGGGTGGGAGGCGTGCTCGGCGACCGCTTCGGACGCGCCGAGACGACCGCGGCGATGATGGCGGTGTCGGGGGCGTGCGCGCTCCTGATCGGGCTCCTCCTCGACGCCCCGTCCTGGGCGGTGCTGGTCGTCGGCCTCGTCTGGGGCTTCGCCGTCGTCGCCGACTCGGCGCAGTTCTCGACGCTCGTCACCGAGCACGCCGAGCAGGCCTACGTCGGCACGGCGCTGACGATGCAGCTCGCCGTCGGCTTCACGCTCACGGTGGCGACGATCTGGCTGATCCCGTTCTTCGAGTCCGCGGTCGGCTGGCGCTGGGCCTTCGCGCTCCTCGCCCTCGGGCCCGCGCTCGGAGTCGTCGCCATGCTGCGCCTGCGCGCGGCAGGCTAGGCGGGCTCGGGCGGGTCCGTGGAGGGAAACGTGCCGGGGTGGAAGCGACGGCGGTCGCGGATCGTCCGCTGCTCGCCCTCGGGGGGCCCCGCGCCGTTCGTCCGCCGGTCGGGGCCGGAGCGACGGTCGACGATCACCTCGACGTTCGGATTGTCCGCGTAGTAGGCGACGAGCTTGTCGTAGAGCTCGTCCTCGAGCTCGGCCGGGATGACGCAGTAGATCATGCTCTGCGTCCTATCGGCATCGACGCAGCTCGGCTACAGCTTGGGGATGTCGGGGTTGACGCGGCCGTCCTCGCCGAGGTGGCCGTTCCAGCGGGCGAAGCGGGAGTCGAGGTCCTCCAGCTCGTAGCCCCGCTGGACGAGGCGGACGGGCTGCCCGGACTCGGGGGTGACGCGGTACTGGTACCAGGAGATGTCCCAGGCGACGGTGATGACGACCTCCGGGTTCACGCCGGAGAGCGGCAAGAGGCTCACGCGGGCGTTGCCGAGGCTCTTGGCGATGCCCGCGATCGTCCGCCGGTAGGCGCTCTCGTTGAAAAGCTCCGACGCCTCGACCATCGCCTGCTCGTCAGGCGTCAGGCGCCTGAGGATCGGCTCCGGCGGCCGCTGCTCCGGCTCGGCGCGGCGCGGCTCGAGGAGACCGCCGAGGGCGCCGAAACGGCGCTTCCGCCGCGGCTCGTTCACGATCGGCGTCGTCGGGCTGCCCTCCTTGACCCAGCCGAAGCCGTCGGCCTGCGCGGTGCAGAGCGCGCACACGTCCACCCACTCGTCGCCGCCGGACGTGAAGCGCACGGCCTGCTCGCCCATGAGCAGCGTGCGGTGGCAGATCGCGCACGTGCGCGTGAGGCCCTGGGCGCGCACGACGTTCACGCCTTCGCCTCCTCCTGCTCGCGCTTGGCCTCCTCGACGATCTTCTGGGCGATGTGGGCCGGCACCTCCTCGTAGCGCAGGAAGGAGAGCGTGTAGTCCCCGCGCCCGCCGGTGAGCGAGGTCAGGGACTGCGAGTACGTGAGGATCTCGCCCATCGGCACCTCGGCCTTGATCGACGTCATGCCCGCCCCGGAGGGCTCCATCCCGAGCAGGCGCCCGCGGCGGGAGTTGAGGTCGCCGTTGACGGCGCCGACCGTGTCGTCCGGGACGACGGCCTCGAGCGACATGATCGGCTCGAGGAGAACCGGGTCGGCCTTCTCGTAGGCGTTCTTGAACGCCATCGAGCCGGCGATCTTGAATGCCATCTCCGAGGAGTCGACGGAGTGGTAGGAGCCGTCCACGAGGAGGACGCGGACGCCGGTTACGGGCGCCCCGGCGAGCTCGCCGGCAATCATCGCCTCCTGGATGCCCTTGTCCACCGCCGGCCGGAAGCTCTGCGGGATGACGCCTCCCACGATCTTGTCCACGAACTCGTAGCCTTCCTTGCCGGGCAGCGGCTCGAGGACGACGTGGCAGTCGCCGAACTGGCCGCGGCCGCCGGTCTGCTTCTTGTAGCGGCCCTGCGCGCGCGACTCCTTGCGGATCGTCTCCAGGTAGGGCACGCGGGGCTGGTGCAGGTCGACCTCGACACCGAAGCGCCGCTTGAGCCGGTCGACGGCGACCTCGACGTGCACCTGGGAGAGGCCGCCGAGGAGCTGCTCGCCGGTCTGCTCGTCGCGCCGGAGCGTCAGGGTCGGGTCCTCCTCGGCGAGCCGCCGGAGGGCTGTGCCCATCTTCTCCTCGTCACCCTTCGCCTTCGGCGTGATGGCGAAACTCATCACCGGCTGGGGGAACGAGAGCGGCTCCAGCTCGACGGGCTTGTCCTCGGTGAGCAGGAGGTCGCCGGAGAGCGTGTCCTTGAGCTTGGCGACGGCGCCGATGTCGCCCTCGGCGAACGCGTCGGCCTGGTCGTGGTCCTTGCCCTGCAGGAGGAGCAGCGAGCCGACGCGCTCCTTCCCGCGGGTGCGGCTGTTCACGAGCGTCGAGTCGGACGCGAGCGTGCCGGCGAGGACGCGGAAGACGTTGATGCGACCCGCGAACGGGTCGGCGACGGTCTTGAAGACGAACGCGGCCGTGCCGTTCCCGTCGACGCCGGCGGCGAGCGGCTTCTTCGCGGGCGACGGGATGCCCTCGACGAGGAGGTCGAGGAGGCCTGTCGTGCCGAGGTTCTTGGTCGGGACGCCACACGCGACCGGGAAGAGCTCGCCGGCGGCGACGGCGTTCTTGAGGGCGGAGGCGAGCTCGTCGCCGGAGACGTCGCCCTCCTCGAGGTAGCGCTCCATGAGGGCTTCGTCGGTCTCGACGACGGAGTCGACGAGCTGCTCGCGGTACTCGGCGGCCTGGGCGGCGACGGACTCGGGGATGTCGACGGGCTTCCCCTCCTTCCCGCCCTGCGGGTCCACGTACGCGCGCATGTGGAAGAGGTCGACGATCCCCTCGAGCTCGTGCTCGTGGCCGATCGGGATCTGGACGGCGACACAGCGGTCGGAGAGCTGGCCGCGGAGCTGCTCGAGCGCCGCGAAGAAGTCCGCGCGCTCGCGGTCGAGCATGGTCACGAAGACGACGCGGCAAAGCCCGAGCGCGTCCGCGCGCTCCCAGAGGCGCGTCGTCTGCACCTCGACGCCGTTGACCCCGTTCACGGCGACGAGCGCACCCTCGACGACCCGGAGCGACGCGAGCGTGTCGGCCTGGAAGCCGGGGTCGCCGGGCGTGTCGACGAGATTGATCTTCCGCGCCTGCCATTCCGCGTGGCAGACGGACGCGGCGAGCGACATCTGCCGCCGCTGCTCGTCCTCGTCCCAGTCGGAGACCGTCGACGAGGACTCCACCGAGCCGAGCCGGTTCGTCGCGCCGGCCTGGAAGAGGAGCGCCTCGACGAGGGACGTCTTGCCGGTGCCCCGGTGGCCGACGACGGCGACGTTGCGAATTCTGCTCGGCTCGAAGGACGGCACGGCTGGCGAGTTTACCCGCTCCGAGCAGGGAGCTTCGTCAGTCCTACCCGGAGCGGACGAGCGTGGCCGAGAGTCGCGCCTTCAGGCGCAGGATGGCCTTCGTGTGCAGCTGCGAGACCCGCGACTCGGTCACCCCGAGCACCTCGCCGATCTCCCGCAGCGTCAGCTCCTCGTAGTAGTAGAGCGTGACCACGAGCTTCTCCCGCTCCGGAAGCCGGGCGATCGCCTCCCCGAGCGCCTCGCGCAGCTCCGTGTGCGCCATCGCCGACTGCGGCTCGGCGGCCAGCGGGTCCTCGATCGTGTCGATGAGGGCGATCGGGTCGCCGCCCGAGGTCGAGCTCGACCAGAGCTCGTCGAGCGCGGCGATCGACGTGCGCGAGATCTCGAGCAGGGAGTCCTGGAACTCCTCCTCGGTGATCCCGAGCTGGTGTGCGATCTCCTCGTCCGTCGGCGCCCGCGCCAGCTTCGCCTCGAGCATCGCGATCGTCCGCTCGATGTCCCGCGCCCGCGCGCGCACCGAGCGCGGCACCCAGTCCATGGAGCGCAGCTCGTCGATGATCGAGCCCTTGATGCGCGCGATCGCGTACGTCTCGAACTTGATGTCCCGGTCGGGGTCGAAGCGCTCGATCGCGCCGATGAGCCCGAGGAGGCCGTAGGACACCAGGTCGCCCTCGTCCACGTGCGACGGCAGCCCGCTCCCGAGGCGCCCGGCGACGTACTTGACGAGCGGCGCGTAGGTCAGGATCAGGCGGTCCCGCACCATCTGGTCGCGCGTGCGCTTGTACTGCTGCCAGAGGGCTTTCGTGTCGTCGGCCCGCTCGACCATGCAGGGAGGATACGGGGCTGGGCGGATTCCGCGGGACGAGGCCGCCCCTCTCATCGGAGCATGCGGAACGCCAGCTCGCCCATCCAGACCGCGAGCACGCCCGCAGCGATCGCGATCACCCAGGCCGCCCCGCCCGCGAGCGCCGCGAGGAGCCCCACGGCCGCGAAACCGAGGGCGAGCACGGCGAAGAGCGCTCCGAGAGGCCTGCGGCGCACCCCGGTACAATGCCTCCTCGCGACGCGACCGTAGGGCCGTAGCTCAACTGGCAGAGCACCGGTCTCCAAAACCGGGGGTTCCAGGTTCGAGTCCTGGCGGCCCTGTCCCTTATGGTGAGACGGAAACCCGCATGACCAGCAGGTTTTCTTTCTTTCTTTCTTACACCCTTGCCGTCCGCTGGCAGCCGCGGAACAGGGCTGAAATCCGGTTCTGACTGTGGCGCGACTGTGGCGCGGTCGTCCGAGGGCCTCGTTAGCGTGGCCTTTGTGAGCCCCGGAATCCGCGTCCGCCACTCGAAGGTTTGTGCGTCCCGGTCAGCTGGTGCCTGCCGGTGCCGGCCGACCTACCAGGCGAGCGTCTGAGCGCCCGCGAGGGCAAGCGGGTCTTCAAGACCTTCCCCAGCCTCGCGGAGGCGAAGGCCTGGCGGACGGAAGCCCAAGTGGCGCTCCGCCGAGGCACGATGCGCGCGGGCTCCACGGGGACGCTCCACGCGGCCGCCGACGCGTGGCTCGAGGGCGTGAAGAGCGACGCTATCCGGAATCGCAGCGGGCGGCCATCCCTACAAGCCGTCGGCGATCCGCGGCTACGAGGCCTCGCTCGTCCTGCGGGTCCTCCCCGCCCTCGGCAGCCTGCGTCTCTCCGGGGTCCGTCGCGTCGACCTGCAGGACTTCGCCGATCGCCTCTTCGCCAACGGGCTCGATCCGAGCACGGTGCGGAACACACTGATGCCCCTGCGCGCGATCTTCCGGCGCGCGGTGGCCCGCGGAGAGGTCGCCGTGAACCCGACGTCGGGGCTCGAGCTTCCGGCCATGGGACGAGCTACGCCCAGCCGTTCACACCGTCGAACGTGCGCAAGCGCGCGAACGCCGCCTGGCTCCGAGCCGGCCTCGAGCCGATCGGCCTCCACGAGTGCCGCCACACCTTCGCCTCGCTGATGATCGCCGCCGGTGTGAACGCCAAGGCCGTGAGCGCCTACATGGGCCACTCGTCCGTGACGATCACCCTGGACCGCTACGGCCATCTGATGCCCGGCAACGAGAGCGAGGCGGCCCAACAGCTCGACGCCTACCTCGCACGTGCCGTCGAGCAGGCTCCGGCGGCCGTCAACTAGCATGCCCGCAACCCTCAAGCTACGGTGTGCTCGTGAGCGACACGCTACGCCTGACGATCACGTACGACGAGCCCGACGAGGACGGATGGATCGTCGCACGCGTCGTCCAGGTGCCCGGTGCGATGAGCCAGGGCCGAACGCGCGAGGAGGCACGTGAGAACGTGATCGACGCGCTTCGCCTCATGCTCGCGCCGGACGACGATGCGGACGTCAGCAGCAGCGAGCCGCTCGAGCTCACCTTCACTCCGTGAAGCGCCGGCGTCCGGGTCGAGGAGGACCTCGCCGGTCAGGTTCCCGGCGTGGTCGAGGGTGCGAATCCTGACCGTGGGCAGGCCCTCTCTTGGCACGTGACGATTATGCCGGGCCGCCCGGCACACGCTCCGGGTAGCGGAGAACCTGGACGACACCCTCCTCCTCGAGCTGAGAGAGGCCGCGGCGAAACTGCTTGTAGCGGGCGGTGTCGTGATTCTTGGCGACGACGAAGTCACGTCGGCGCGCCGGGCGGCTGAAAGGTCGAGCGGGCCCTGAGCAAACATCAACCGCTCAGTCGCCGATCGCGTCTCGAAGCCGCTCGGCGTCCTGGGGTGAGCAGCTCTCGTCCTCCAGCCGCGCTATCGCCAGCTCGGATTGATCGCGGAGCGATGTCTCGGAATCGACGACCTCGAGCTCCGCCTCATCGCCGACCGGCACGTCGGGCTCGAACGACTGCGGTCGGCGGAACGTCGCCTCGGGGTCGAACTCCTCGGCGGCCTCGACGAGCGCGTCGACGTCGCGGTCGAGGGCCTCCTCGTCGATGGATATGAAGCCGCGCTCCACGGCCCGGCACTGAAAGACGATGTTGGAGGTAGCGGCAAGGATCGTGTCGATGTCGTTCGCCCCGGGTGGGGGCTTGTCCCCGCCGCAACCGGGGGCAGCGAGGAGGGCGATGACGACACCGCCTGCCAAAGCCGTCCGAATCACGCGAGTGCTCCCAAGGCGCCCTTTCCGTGCGGCGAGTCTCGACAAGCAGCGATCAGGGTATCGGCTGCGCGGCGACCAAGCTCAACGACCGACCGCCCCCCGGTGCCCGCCGGTGGAGCGGCCGCCCCCGGGAACTCCCCGGGAGCGGCCTTCACCACTCGAAGACTTGAAGCGGGCTAGTGCTTCCCTCCCTTCCCCTTGCCCTTGCCCTTGCCCTTCCCCTTGGGGAACGTCGGCGCTTCGGCGACGTCGCCGAGGCAGGTCACGGGCTCGTTGTCGCGCAGGAACTCGTACGCGATCTCACCCGGGTTCGGCGGACGGTCCTCGGGATCCATCTGCCAGGGGATGATCTCGCGGAACGCCTCCCACGTGCACGTGGGTGCGTCGCCGAATTTCCGCTCGGGGTTCTGGGCCTGCCGGACATCCATCCAGAACGCGCCCGCGAGGAGTTCCTGGCTGGTCAGCCGGAGCGCCGTATCGACGGTGACCCTCGCCTTGGCGATTCGATCGCTCGTCCAGGTCCTCTCCTCGTCCGGCCACTGCGGTCGGTAGTCGTGGTCGAGCGGTACCGGAATGATGAGCGCGTTGAGCTCGTCGAACAGATCCTGCAGCACCTCGACCCCGTCGTCCCGCGGGGCGGCCCGCTCGAGCTCCTCCGGGCTGAGCACGTCCCCCGGCTCGATCACCGAGAAGAACGGCTCGCTGATCCGCCGCGCGCGCAGGAACACCTGATGCGTGGCGCTGGCCAGAGCCAGCGTCAGGTACTCGGTGTCATTGGCCAGCTCCGACTGGTGGTAGTTGGAGTTCGAGAGGGTGAATCCACCCTCGCTCTCCCAGCCCTCGAACTCGGTGTCGGCGGGCGTCGGCTCGACGTAGTGGCGCATCAGCCACGGCGTCTCGAGCTCGGGCGAGTCCTCGGGATGGATCCCGGGAGCGGTCGACGGGTTGTGGTCCGAGGAGTTCATCGCCAACGCAACCAGCTTCCTGAGCCCG
>DATHVD010000088.1:0-8372 GCA_035461525.1 Gaiellaceae bacterium | reverse complement strand
CCCCGGCCCGCACGCGGTCGCCGTCCTCCTCCACGGCGGCTTCTGGCGCGCACGCTTCGACCGCTCCACCATGGTCGCCCTGGCGGTAGACCTACACCGGCGCGGCTTCGCGACCGCCAACGTCGAGTACCGACGCGTCGGCGCCGGCGGCGGGATCCCGGAGACGCTCGAGGACGTCGAGGCGGCGGCGGGCGCCGTCCCCCGGCTCGACGATCGCCTCGACCGCGCGCGGATCGTCGCGATCGGCCACTCCGCGGGCGGGCACCTGGCGCTCTGGCTGGCGGGGACCGGGAAGGTCGCGGCGGCGGTGTCGCTCGCCGGGGTCTCGGACCTGAAGGCAGCCGCGGAGGAGGGCATCGGCGAGGGCGCGGCCGTCGAGCTCGCCGGCGGGACGCCCGCCGAGCGGCCCGAGACCTACGCGCTCGCGGACCCGATCCGGCGCGTGCCCGCGGGCGTCCCCCAGCTCCTCGCGCACGGGGACGCCGACAACCGCGTGCCGGTCGAGCAGTCGCGCCGCTACGCGGAGGCCGCGCGCGCAGCCGGGGACAGCTGCGAGCTGCTCGAGCTGGCGGGGGTCGGGCACTTCGAGCTCATCGATCCCCGGAGCGAGGCCTGGACGGAGATCGCGGCGCGACTGCCGGCCCTCTAGCGCGGCGGATCCCACTCCACCACCAGCCGGCGGAAGCCGCGCGCGAAGAAGACCGCCTCCCGCTCCGGGGGCTCGTCGGCCGGGCGCAGGCCGGGCAGCCCCTCGAGCAGGAGCGGCAGCGCCGTCCGGAGCTCGAGGCGGGCGAGCGGCGCCCCGATGCAGTAGTGGATGCCCTTCCCGAAGGCGACGTGGCGCCCGAGGTCGCCGCGGCCGGGGTCGAGCGTCTCGGCGTCCGCGAAGACGCGCTCGTCGCGGTTCGCCGAGCCGAAGTGCACCATCACGCGCGCCCCCTCGGGCAAGGTCACGTCGCCGAGCCGCACCTCGCGCGTCGTCCTGCGAAAGAGGCCCTGCGCGGGCGACTCGAGCCGGAGGATCTCCTCGATCGCCTGCGGCGCCGCATCCGGGTCGCGCAGGCGGCCGCGAAGCTCGGGATGCTGGAAGACGAGCGCGAGTGCGCTCCCGATCGCACGCGTGACGGTGACGTGGCCGGCGACCATCAGGTCGAGCGGCAGCCCGGCGACCTCGGGGATCGTCAGCGGCTCGTCGGACTCGGCCCGGCTCCCGAGGAGCGCGCTCATGAGGTCGTCGCGAGGCTCGCGCTCCCGCTCCTCGAGAGCGGAGACGAAGTAGCGCTGCATCTCCACGAGCCCACGCGCGTGCTCGACGCGGCGCTCGACCGGCCCGGGCTGCTGGAGCAGGAGCCAGTCCGTGCCCCACTCGTGCAGCCGGGGGAGGTCGCCTTCCGGGAGGCCGAGCAGCTCGCCGAGGACGCGGAGCGGCAGCGGCCAGGCGAAGCGCTCGATCACGTCGGCCCGCCCGTCGGCCGCGAAGCCGTCGACCAGAGCGGAGGCGATCTCCCCGACGCGTGGCTCGAGCTCCGCGATCCGCCGGGGCGTGAACGCCTTCGTCACGAGCCCGCGGATCCTGTCGTGCAGCGGCGGGTCGACCTCGATGATGAAGGGCATGTCCGGCCAGCCCTCGGCGAGCACGTCGCGCACCTCCTGCGGGTACGGCTCGGGGGACGACTTGAGCGCGCCGGCGGAGGAGAACGTCTCGTGGTCTCTGAGGACGCGGAGGACGTCCTCGTGCCGGGTGACCACCCAGAGGTCGTAGGCGGAGGCGTGGAAGACGGCCTGCTCGCGGCGCGCGAGCGCGTACACGGGGTACGGATCCTCGCGCTGCTCGGGAGCGAGGGGATCGAAGCGGATCGTCGCCACGGCGTGACCTTAGCGGCGCCCGCGCGCCGGGCAGGGCGGTGTCAGCGTCCCAGGAGCGCTCCGTCGAAGAAGCCGAGCACGCGCCGCTCGTACTCGGCCGGCTGGGCGTCGATGCCTCCGGTGTGGCTCGACCCGGGGACCTTCCAGATCTCCTTCGGCTCACCCGCGGCCGCGAAGTACTTCGGCTGCCGCACGTCCTCCTGGCCGCTGCCGGGAACCGCGTAGACGAGGAAGACCGGCCGCGGGGCGATCTCGCCGATCCGGTCGACGATCGGCGGCGGCGGGCCGTGGTTCTGGAAGACGGTCAACGCCGCCGTCATCACGGCCATCCCGGGCGCGTAGAGCAGTCGTTCCGCGGCGGAGAGCCCGTCGCCGTCCAGCTCCCCGGCAGGGACGCCGGCGCCCTCGGAGACGACCGCGCGGATGCCCTCGGTCTGGGCCGCGGCCTCGATGAGGATCTCGCCGCCGATCGAGAAGCCGATCGCGCCGATCCGCTCGTCGTCGACATCGGCGCGAGACTGCAGGTACTCGACTCCCGCATGCAGGTCGCGGTCGCCCGCCCAGCGGACGACGTCGCCCTCGCTCGATCCTTGCCCGCGCGGCTCGAGCAGCAGCACGCCGTATCCGTGTCGCGCGATCATGAGCGCTTCGTCGACGCGGGTCGCGCCCGGGTAGACGATCACGGCAGCTCGGTTCGTCGACGGCACGTAGGTCGCGGCAAGCTCGAGCGAGTCCTCGGTCGTGACCGTGACGCGCTCGGCCGGGACGCCCAGCTCGGGATTCGTCTTCGTCTGTCCGAGATGCGTGTACACATACGCGAATCCGACGGGGACGAGGACGAGCAAGAGCGTCACGAGCACGATCGGGACGGCGGCGACGGCCAACAGGAAGCGCCGGAGAACCGTGCGGCGCCGGGTCGGGCCTGATCGGCGATGCCGCCAGAGGATCACCGGCCCGGCTGCCAGGAGAACGACCCCGGCGACGATGGCGAGCACGCCCGTGTAGTCGTCGCCGGCGCCGACGCCCTTCGCGATGTTGTAGACGCCGGGCACTCCGACTATCACCGCCAGCCCGCCCAGCGTCATCGACATGTACGCCCGCGCACCCGCTCGGAGGCGGGGGTAGAGCCACGCGACGACCGCGAGGATCGCAATCGGAACGAGGCCGCTCGCAAGGTGGTCGCCTGCCCATGTGCCGGGCTCGGGCTGGAAAAAGTTGTCGTCAGCGACGTGGAGGGCGACGACCGCAAGGGCCGCCCGGACGACCCCGGTCTCGCTGCGCAGGGCTGCGGGAACGAGGAGCGCCACGCGCGAGGTGGGCGCGGACTGGGAATGGGTCATGCCGTTCACCGTGACTCCTTTCGGGCGGGGAAGCAGCGCCGCCCGCACCCGGAGGGCGGCGCTGCGGTCGGGGTTCGTCTAGGCAACGGGCTCGAGCGCCGGCGGGGCGGTCACCGGCTCGGCGGGCTCGGCCGTCTCGAGCGGCTCGGGCGAGTCGCAGTGCTCGAAGTGCGGCAGCCACTCGAGCCAGCTCGGCAGGTACCAGTTCCACTCGCCGAGGAGCTTCATGCTCGCCGGCAGGAGCACGGCGCGGACGATCGTCGCGTCGATGAGGATCGCGACGGCGAGGCCGACGCCGAACTGCTTGAAGACGATCATGGAGAGCGTCCCGAAGATCGAGAAGACGGCGACCATGACGATCGCGGCGCTTGTGACCACGCCGGCCGTGCTCCTGATCCCGAGCGAGATCGACTCGTCCGTTCCCAGCCCGCGGTCGTACAGCTCGCGGATCCGGCTCAGGATGAACACGTGGTAGTCCATCGAGAGGCCGAACAGGATCACGAAGAGGAAGACCGGCAGGAAGGGCACGATGCCGCCCGTGGTCTCGAAGCCGAGCAGCCCCTTGGCGAACCCGTGCTGGAAGACGAGCACGAGCACGCCGTAGGCCGCGGCCACCGAGAGCAGGTTGAGGACGACGGCCTTCGCCGCGATCACGACCGACCGGAAGGCGACGAGCATGAGCGCGAACGCGAAGAGCAGGACGAAGCCGAACACGAGCGGCGCGGTCGACTTCAGCTGCTCGTTGCCGTCCTTCGAGGACGCCGCCATGCCCGTGACCGCGACCTCGACGCCCGGGAGGGTGCCGACCGTCTCGGGGATGATCTCGCCCCGGAGCGTCGCGAGCGCGGCGTTCGAGGCGTCGTCGTTTCCGTTGCCGTCCATCGGGATGGAGACGCTCGCGACGGTCCCCGCCTCGTTCGCCTCGACGGTAATGGGCTTGTGCATCTGGCCGCTCGCGAGCGCGAGCTCGCCGAGCTCCCGGATCGACTCCTGCACCGCGGGGGCGTTGACGTCCTCGGCCTGGAGCACGACCAGCGCCGGGATCTCCGTGCCGGGGAAGGCCGCCTGGAGGCGGTTGAACGTCTGCATCGCGGGCAGCTCCTGCGGGAACGACTCCACGCCAGGCTGCGCGGTGCGCAGCTCGAGCGCGGGAAGCGCGAGCCCGAGAAGGGCGACGCCCGCGAGGGCGAGGGAGAGCACCGGCCTCCTGAGGACGCGGCCGACGATCGCGCCCCAGATGCGGCCCTCCCCGTCGTCACGGCGGAGCCGGCCGACGAGGGGGACGTGGAGGCGGTCGACGTTGTCGCCGAGCTTCGACAGGACGGCGGGCAGGACGGTCAGCGAGCCGAGCATCGCGACGGCGACCACGGTCATCGTGGCGAGGCCGAAGGAGGCGAAGCTGGGATCGCCGGTGAGGAACAAACCGCCCATCGCCACCATGACGGTGAGGCCGGAGACGAGCACGGAGCGGCCGGAGGTCGCAGCCGCCGCCTCGAGCGCCGCCTCCGGGCCGCGGCCTGCAGCCCGTTCCTCCCGCTCCCGCTTCAGGTAGAACATCGAGTAGTCGACGCCCACCGCGAGACCGATCAGGAGCACGATCGCGGAGGCGGACTCGTCGAGCGGGAGCAGATGGCTCGGCGCTGCGATCAGGCCGAGCGTGGCGAGGACCGCCGTGAGCCCGAGCAGGAGCGGGATGCCCGCGGCCACGAGGGCGCCGAAGGCGACCACGAGGATGACGAGCGTCACGGGGAGCGAGAAGAGGCCGGCCTTCTCGAGGTCCTTCGCGAACGAGGCCTCGAGCGCGTCGTTCGCGCTCGTGTCCCCGAACTGGCCGATGAACATGTCCGGATGCGCGGCCTGGATCTCGGCCACGCGGGCGAGGATGGGGTCGAGCTTGTCGCCGGCGTCGTCCGCGTCGCCGCGGATATCCATGCCGACGAACGCGGCATGGCCGTCCTCCGAGATCTGGCCGTCGTTGGCGGGATCGAACGGCGAGCGAACGCTCGCGACCTCGTCGAGCCCGGCGAGGCCCTCGATGACCGCGTCGATGGCGGCGGCGAACGCCGGGTCGGTCGTGACCAGCGTCGGGCTCTCGATCACGACGAGCTCCTCGGCCGGCCGCTCGAAGCCCTCCGCGAGGATCCGGTCTGCGCGACCGGCTTCGCCGGGCCCCGAGGTCTCGTAGTCGATGTTCTTCGTGCCGATCATCCCGCCGGCGAGGAAGGCGACGGCGACGAGGGCAAGCCAGCCGAAGATGGCGAGCTTGCGGTGCTTTGCGCTCCAGCGACCCATCCGGGCCGCGATGTTCCTGGAGCCGTTGACCTGGTACATGCGATTCTCCTTTTGACTCTGAGTCGTCACGGGATCGGCACCTCGCTCACGGGGAGCGCGGTCGTCCGCGCGGCGACGTACGGTGGAAGCAGCTCGAGCGCCGTCCGGGCGTCGAGCGCCTCGACCTCCCACCAGATCGCGTGGCCGCCCTGGAGGCAGGACGCGAGCGCGGCGGCGTGGCGCAACGGGCTCGAGAAGCCCTTCCACGCCGCATAGGCGGCGCCGCACTCGGACGGCTCGTGGCGATGCTGGAGGAGGAAGCGAGGCATGCGTCGAGGATCCCGTCCAGGGCCCTGCGGCGAATCGGGCGGACCCCCTGATCCGACCCCTGATCTTTCGCGCCCGGAGCCCCTGACCTATGCTCGGTCGCGGAGAAGGGAGCAGATGGCGGAACAGGCCCCGCGGCTCGTCGGACGGACGGAGGAGCTGGCGCTCGTCGACCGCGCGCTCGCCGAGGCGGGCGCGGGCGGGCCGGCCCTGCTCCAGGTCTCCGGCGAGCCCGGCATCGGCAAGACCCGGCTCCTGGCGGAGCTCGCGCGGCGCGCGGAGGAGGGCGACCGCCTCGTCCTCTCCGGACGAGCCTCCGAGCTCGAGCGGGACCTCCCCTACTGGATCTTCGTGGACGCCCTCGACGAGTACCTGCGCACGCTCGACCGGGCCTGGATCGAGGGGCTCGACGAGGAGACCGGCGGCGAGCTCTCGCGCATCTTCCCCTCGCTCGCGGGCAGCGCTTCGGCTCCCGCGGCCGTCCTCCACGAGCGCTACCGCGTCCACCGCGCCGTGCGGGCGCTGCTCGAGGGCCTCGCCGAGAGGACGCAGCTCGTCCTCCTCCTCGACGACCTCCACTGGGCGGACCCGGCCTCGGTCGATCTCGTCGCGGCGCTCCTGCGCCGTCCGCCGCAGGCGAGCGTCCTCCTCGCGCTCGCCCTGCGCGCCCGGCAGGCGCCACCCCGGCTCGCGACGGCGCTCGACCACTCGTACCGGGCCGGCCCCCTGACGCGAATCGAGCTCGCGGCGCTCCGCGAGGACGAGGCCTGGGACCTGCTCGGTCCCGGCGTGGATCCCGCGCTGGCGAGGGCGCTGTACGAGGAGAGCGGCGGCAATCCGTTCTACCTCGAGGAGCTCGCCCGCAGCGCGGGCTCGGCGGAGCGGCCGGCGACGACGGGGGAGCCCGTCGGCGAGCCGGGGACGGTTCCGGCGGCGGTCGCAGCAGCTCTGGCCGACGAGGTCGCGGGCCTCTCCCCGCCGGCCCGCAGCCTCCTCGAGGGAGGCGCCGTGATCGGCGACCCGTTCCGGATCGAGCTGGCCGCCGCCGCAGGTGACGTCGCCGAGGCAGAGACGCTGGCTGCGCTCGACGAGCTCCTCGACCGCGGGCTCGTCCGCCGCACCGAAGCTCCCCGGCGCTTCCGGTTCCGCCACCCGCTCCTGCGCCGGGCCGTCTACGACGCGACCGGGAGCGGCCGGCGGGACGCCGCCCACGAGCGGGCGGCACGGACACTCGCGGCCCACGGCGAGCCGGCCGCGGTTCGCGCCCGGCACGTGGAGCAGTTCGCCCGCCTCGGCGACCACGACGCGGTGGCCGTGCTGCGCGAGGCGGCGGACGCGTCGCGCCAGCGCGCCCCGGCGAGCGCCGCCCGCTGGTATCGCGCAGCCCTGCGCCTCCTCGCCGCAGACGGTGACCACGGGGACGAGCGGATCGACCTCCTCCGCCCGCTCGCCGCGGTGCTCGCGGGGACGGGCGAGTTCGCCGAGAGCCACGCCGTGCACCTGGAGCTGCTCGAGCGCGTCCCGACCGGCGACGGGCCCGCGCGGATCGAGCTCGTCGCGGCCTGCGCGGCGGTCGAGCACCTGCTCGGGCGGCACGAGCAGGCGCACGCGCGTCTCGCAGCGGCGCTCGACGAGCTGCCGGAACGGACCTCGCCCGCGGCGGTCGCCCTCCTGCTCGAGCTCGGGTTCGACGCGTTCTATGCTCGGGACTACGAGCGGATGCTCGGGTGGGACCGCGAGGCGCTCGCGCTCGCGGACGACCTCGGGGACGCGCCGCTCCGCGCGGCCGCGGCCGCGGCCGCCAGCCTGGCCTGCGCGCTCGGCGACCACACCGCGGAGGCGCAGGAGCTCCGGGAGACGGCCGCCGAGGCTGTCGACGCGCTCGGCGGCGACGAGCTCGCGCGCCGCCTCGACGCGGCGGCGAGCCTCGGCAACGCGGAGATGTACCTCGACCGGCCCGAGGATGCGGTGCGGCACCTCGACCGGGGCCTCGCCGTGGCGCGCGCCGCCGGCCAGGGGCAGCTCTTCCCGCTCCTCACCCAGCGCAAGGGGTTCGCGCTCACGCTCCTCGGCCGGCTCGCGGAGGCGGAGGAGGTGACGGAGAGCGCGGTCGAGGCGGCCCGGCTGTCCGGCAGCCCCCAGGCCGTGGCGTGGGCGCTCCTCAACCGCGCCTGGGCGGCCCTCCTTGCGGGGGACCTCGACACCGCGCTCGCCGCCGCGGAGGAGAGCGTCGCGCTCGGGCGGGAGCTCGACGACAGCGTGGTCAGCACCTGGTCGGCGTGCGCGCTCGGCTCCATACTGCTGGAGGCCGGGGAGCCGGCCCGCTGCCTGGAGGTGCTCCTCCCTGCTGCGGGAGGGCCCGACCTTCCCACCGTCCCGGGCGTCCTCCGCTCGATGTTCCAGGAGCGCGCGACCCTCGCCTGGCTCGCCACCGGGGACGCCGAGGAGGCGGAGCGCGCGGCCGGGCGCGCGGAGGCGCGGGCCGAGGAGCTCGGGCTCGACTTCGGCCTCGCCCTGGCGCGGCGCGCCCGCGCGGCCGTTGCGCTTGCAGCGGGGGAGCCGGAGAGA
>DATHVD010000087.1:0-70517 GCA_035461525.1 Gaiellaceae bacterium | reverse complement strand
CGGCGCGGGCGCGTTCCAGGAGGGGTGCCAGGAGGCGCGGCAGGGTTTCGGGCTTAAGGGCGTGGGCGGGTAGCATGACTGTCTGGGAATAGTCCTTGACTACGTCGGCCAGGACCATGCCCAGGGCCGAGAGGACGCCGGGACCGGGGGGCAGGAGCACGCGGGGAATGCCCAGCGCCACCGCCAGCTCGCAGGCGTGCAGTGGCCCGGCTCCGCCAAAGGCGACCAGCGTGAAGCGGCGCGGGTCGTGCCCGCGCTCGACCGAGACGAGCCGGAGCGCCCGCAGCATCTCCGCGTTGACGACGTCCACGACCGCCCTGGGGTCGAAGTCGCCGAGCGCGAGCTCGGCAGCCGTGCGGTCGAGGCGCAAGTCGCCGGCGAGCGTCTCCGGGAGCCGTCCGAGCACGAGATTGGCATCCGTGACCGTCGGCTCGAGCCCGCCGCGGCCGTAGCACGCGGGCCCTGGGTCGGCGCCCGCGCTCTGCGGGCCGACCCGGAGGGCGCCGCCCGCGTCCCGCCAGACGATCGAGCCGCCCCCCGCGCCGACGGTCTGGAGGTCGACGGTCGGCAGGCGGATCGGGAACCCGGCCACCTCGCGTTCCCCCGCCCGGCCCGCCCGCCCGCCCTCGATCAGGCACACGTCGGTGGAGGTGCCGCCCATGTCGAGCGAGATCGCCCGTTCGGCGCCGACGAGCCGCGCGACGTGCGCGGCTCCGACGACGCCCGCCGCCGGCCCCGACACGAGGACGATCGACGGGTGACGCGCGGCCTCCGCCAGCGCGCAGACGCCCCCTGAGGAGCGCATGACCAGCGGCTCCGGGAGGCCGGCCTCGCGGCAGCGCACGGCGAGCGAGCCGAGGTAGGCGGCGAGCACGGGGCCGAGGTACGCGTCGACCGCAGTCGTCGACGCCCGCTCGTACTCCCTGAACTCGGGTGCGACCTCGGAGGACGCGACGACGTGCGCGCCGGGGAGGCGCCGGCGCACCTCCTCGGCGACCAGCCGCTCGTGCGTCGAGTCCCGGAAGGAGAAGAGGAGGCAAACCGCGACCGCCTCGGCGTCGAGCTCGGGCAGCGACTCGAGATCGAGCGGCTCGACGACCCCCGCGGGGCCGACGCGCTCGTTGACTCCGACGCAGCGCTCGAGGGGCACGAGAGGCTCGGGGTGCTCCTCGCAGAGGCGGTAGAGGTGCGCCCTCGTCTGCCGGCGCAGATGGAGGACGTGCTCGAAGCCGGCCGTGCCGACGAAGGCGGTCCGGGCGCCCTTGCGCTCGAGGAGCGCGTTCGTGGCGATCGTCGTCCCGTGCGTGAAGCGCTCGAGCGGGACGCCACCCGCACCTACTGCGAGAGCGGCCTTGGCGACGGAGTGCTCCTGCGCGCGCACCGTCGGCACCTTGGCCGTGCGGAGCTCGCCGCCCTCGAGGAAGACGGCGTCCGTGAACGTCCCGCCGACGTCGATGCCGAGGATCGCCACGCGGCACGTCTACCACGGCCGCACGACGCCGCGGCTCCTAAGCGGCGTGGCGGCGGCGGAAGGCCCGTGCCTTCGTCCGGTTGCCGCAGACCGCCATGGAGCACCAGTGCCGCGAGCGGTTGCGGGCTCGGTCGTAGAACGCCCAGCCGCAGTCGTCCGCCCGGCACGCCTTCAGCCGGACCCATGTCCCGTCGGCCATCGAGGCGGCGATCACGGCGAGGAGCAGTCCGAGGGCGCCCGCGGCGCCGCCGGCGGACGGGTCGAGGCGGGCTTTGCCGGACGAGTCGAACCGCAGCTCGACGTCGGCGCGCCGGGCCGCCCTATCGAGCGTGAGCGCGGCCTCCTTGCGGACGCTGACGCCGTTGTTCTCGAGGAGGAGCACGCGGATCGCCTCGCGGAGCCTGCGCGCCTCGGCCGCGTCCACGTTGGTGACGGGGCCGCTCCGGAGGAGGCCTCTGGCCCGGAGCCAGCGCTCGAGCGCGTCCCCGTCGGCGAGCTCGTCGGCGCCCGTGTCGAGCTCAAGGGTGTTCACGAACGCCTCGACGTGCTCGAGGTCTCCGGGCGCCGCTTCCGTACTCATAACCGACTATGATAGATGATCGGTTACTCGACCTCTAGGAGGCCTCATGCCAGCCGACGCGCCCTACAGCAAAGCCCACGTCTCGCAGCTCCCCACCCCGGCAGGCGCCGACCCCGGCGAGGCCGCGTGGCGGGCCGTCCGCATGCACTTCGGCATCGGCTCGTTCGGCGTCAGCGCCTACCTGGCCGAGAAGGCCGGCGAGGCGGTCGTTCCCGAACACGACGAGATCGACACGCGCCACGAGGAGCTCTTCTTCGTCGGCAGCGGGCACGCCGTCGTCAGCGTGGCAGGCGGGGAGATCGACGCCCCGGCGGGCACGCTCGTCTACGTCCGCGACCCTGGTCTCACGCGAACGGCCCGGGCGATCGAGCCCGGGACGACCGTGCTCGCAGTCGGAGGAGAGCCGGGGAAGGTGTTCGAGGTCTCCTCGTGGGAGCGCAAGCACATCGTCGATGGCTAGTGGGGCGTGGACAGCTGAGCTGCCGCTGATCGGCGCCGGCGGCGAGCCGGTCGATTTGCGGCGGACGATCGCGTCGCACGGCCTCGTCGACCTGCCGCCGATGCGAATCGAGGACGGCGGCGCGACGCTCGAGATCGCGCTGCCCGTTCCCGGCTCCCGCCCCCGCGTCGTCCGCATCGCCGAGGGCCGCGCCGGGCGGGCTCTCGTCTCGGTCGAGGGCCGGGCGCCGGGACCGCGCGCCGCCAACGCCGTCCTCACAGCGACCGCCCGCGTGCTGCGCCTCGACGAGGACCTCTCCCCCTTCTACGCGCTCGCGGAAGGGGATCCCGCCCTCGCCTGGGCGGCAGCGGGCGCCGGGCGGCTCGTCCGCAGCCCGACGGTCTTCGAGGAGGTGGTGAAGACGATCTGCACGACCAACTGCGCGTGGTCCGGAACCGTGCGCATGGGGGGCGCCCTCGTCGAGCAGTGGGGCGCGCCCGCCGCAGGCGTCGCCCCTCGCGGGCCGTATGGACGCGCCTTTCCGACACCGACGGCCATGGCCGAGGCGGACGAGGCCTTCTACCGCGACGTCGCCCGCGCCGGCTATCGCGGCGCCTACCTGCGCTCGCTTGCGATCGCAGTCGCGGAGGGCGAGCTCGACCTCGAGAAGCTCGAGGACGATGGGCTCTCCGAAGAGGAGGTCTCCGAACGTCTCCTCGCCCTGCCGGGCGTCGGGCCGTACGCGGCGGCGCACGTGATGCTGCTCCTGGGACGGTACTCGCGGCTCGTCCTCGACTCGTGGACGCGCCCGACGTACGCACGGCTGAACGGCGGCAGGCCGGCCAAGGACGCGACGATCGCGCGCCGATTCCGCCGCTACGGGCCTTACGCCGGGCTCGCGTTCTGGGTCCTCCTCACGCGCGACTGGGTGCCGGAGCGGTGAGGCCGCGTTACCGGGATGGAGCACGGGCGATCGCGCCGATCGCACTGGCCGCCGTCATGTTCGGGGCGTCGTTCGGCGTCCTCGCACAGGCGGCGGGCGTGAACGCGTTGGCCGCCACGGTCATGTCCGCGACGACGTTTGCAGGCTCGGGGCAGTTTGCCGCAGTGTCGATCCTCGGCGCGGCCGGCGGCGCGGCGGCGGCCATCCTGGCCGCCGTCCTTCTGAACGCGCGCTACTTCCCGATCGGAATCTCCGTGGCGAAATCTCTTCCCGGGCGGTCGCCTGCGGCGGCTCTTCGAGTCGCAGCTGATCGTCGACGAGTCGTGGGCGGTCTCGCGCACGCCGGACGGGCGCTTCAGCCGCCACGTCCTCGTCGGCGCGGGCCTCGTGCTCTACGTGTGCTGGGTCGGGAGCACGGCGGCGGGCGCGATCGCGGGCGACGCGCTCGGAGACCCGAGCCGGCTAGGACTCGACGCCGCCTTTCCCGCCCTCTTCTTCGCCCTGCTCGTGCCCCAGATCCGAAGCCGGCGCGCGCTCGCTGCGGCGCTCGCCGGCGGCGGGATCGTCTCCTCCTCATCCCGCTCACTCCCGCGGGCGTCCCGATCGTCGCCGCGAGCGGAGCCTGCCTCCTGGGCTGGAGGAGCCCGTGAGAAAGAGCGCCTCTACCCTTGGGGCACCCCGGCCCACCACCCGCTTTCGAGCGTACAGCGGAAATCCGCGCGCGTGGTGCACGAATCGCGCCGAAAGGGTGTCGGTTTGAGCGCGACCTGGATCGTCGTCGGCGTGGTCGGCATCGCGACGATCGGCCTCAGGGCGGCGGGGCCAGTGCTGCTCGGAAGCCGCGAGCTGCCCCCCCGCTTGGCCGGCATCGTCGCCTTGCTCGCCCCCTCCGTCCTCGCGGCGCTCGTCGTCACCCAGGCGGCGGGCGGAGACCGCGAGATCGTGCTCGACGCCCGCCTGGTCGGGCTCGCGGCGGCGGTCGTCGCCCTCCTCTTGCGCGCGCCGCTCCTCCTCGTCGTGGCCATCGCGGCCGTGGCAACAGCGGGTTTCCGGTTGGCGGCATGAGCCGAGCTGCTGATAGACGCTGATCTTCCGCGCCTAGAACTCGCTCAGCCCCACGCTCGGGAGCCCTCGGCGGCGAAGACGGCTGCACGCTCGGGACCCGGTCTTCATGTCGCGGACCCTGTTCTCGGGCGCTCGATCGGCCACACCGGTCATGCACCTACGACGGCAAGTAAGCCATCTTCGGGCACGAGTCCGGCGGCGGCGGCAGCCAGGCGCAGTGCCAGGCCACCAGAAGCGAGGTGAACAGGACGATCTACATCCTCGACGCCGCCACGGGCGACACCGCCGGCACCTTCATCCACCCGCGGCCGCAGACGGCGACCGCGAACTGCACGTGGCACAACGCCAACACGATCCCGCTCGAGAACACGGACGGGCAGCCGCGGTACGTGTTCGTCTCGGGCAACTACCAGTCCGGCTCGGCGGTGGTCGACTTCACCGATCCCTCCAGCCCGGAGGAGATCGCGTTCGTCGACCCGCCGGCGCTCTCCGAGAACGCAGCTGATCGGCGGAGGGCGACTGGTCGAGCTACTGGCACAACGGGCCGACCCGCGGGTGGCGACGTTCTACAAGACGAGCCACGCCGATCTGCAGACGCTGATGTTCTCCATCGACCCCGGCTTCGGGAGTGGCACGCGGACACCAGCTACACGACGTCCGGGCGCTCGAGCCCGGGAAGGAACGACCGGAACGGCCGCTGCGAGGCGGCCGCTCCGCGTTCGGGCCCGGTATTGACTTGCCACGACCGGCGCGGAAAGATTCCTCGATTCAGCCCGCTCTCGGGAGGAAGGCGAACCCTTCACAGCTGCGGCCAGCAGCGGGACGGACGGGTTGCCCGTCCCGGAGCACGACAACGAAGGGGGTTTGTCGAAGTGAGACTACGGTTGCTTCTCGCACTCGGCGTCCTCGCGCTCGGAGTGCTCGCCGCGCCTCTGTCGGCGTCCGGCCCGGCTCCGATCCCCGAGACGGCGAACTGGGCGAAGACGGACAACCTGACGGCGCTCGGGTTCGCGCCGCGTTTCCAGCCGCCGAACAGCTTCAACACCGACCTCGCCTTCTGGGGCGACGTCGCCATCCAGGGCTCCTTCACGGGCTTCCGCTTCGTGGACATCTCGAAGCCGCAGAAGCCGAAGCAGATCTTCGACTACAACGGCTGTGCCGGCGATCAGGGCGACGTGATCGTCTGGGACAACATCCTCGTCCGCTCCTGGAACTCGCCGGCCGGCGCGTCGTCGACCTGCGGCGGCCAGCCCGTGCCGCAGGGGCAGGAAGGCCTGCACGTCTTCGACATCTCGGACATGACGGACCCGCAGCTCCGGGCGTTCATCCCGCTCCGCTGCGGCTCGCACACCGCGACCGGCGTGCCCGACCTGGCCAACGACCGGCTGCTCGTCTACAACAGCTCGTCCAGCTCGGCCTGCCCCGGCTTCGACGTCGTCCAGGTGCCGCTAGGCAATCCCGCCGGCGCTTCCCTGGTCCGCGAGGTCGTCGCCGAGATGGCGTGCCACGACATCGGCGTCATCATGGGCGGCGTCATGAAGCTCGCCTGCGCCGGCCACTTCGGCGTCCAGGTGTACGGCATCGGCGCCCCTGCCGGCGGCTCCCTCGACAACCCCCAGTTCCTCTGGATGGAGGACTACCCCGGCGTCACGATCGGCCACTCCGCCATGTGGTCGTTCGACGGCAAGGTCCTCGTCCTCGGACACGAGCCCGGCGGCGGCGTCCAGGCCCGCTGCCAGGAGACGAGCGAGCTCACGGATCGGACCCTCTACTTCGTGGACGGCTCGAACGGCGCCATCCTGGGCACGTTCATCCACCCCCGGCCGCAGACTGCGACGGAGAACTGCAGCTGGCACAACTACAACATCGTCCCGCTCAAGAACAAGGCGGGGAAGCCGCGCTACGTGATGGTGAGCGGCAACTACCAGTCCGGCATCTCGGTGGTGGACTTCTCCGACCCGGCGGCGCCGGAGGAGATCGCGTTCGCCGACCCGCCCCCGCTCTCGCCGACGCAGCTGATCCTCGGCGGCGACTGGGGCTCGTACTGGTACAACGGCCGCATCTACCAGTCCGACATCACGAGGGGTCTCTTCATCTGGCGCATCGACGACCCACGCGTGGGAACCTTCTTCAAGACCACGCACCTGAACCCGCAGACCGCGGAGTTCTCGATCGGCAGCTGAGCAACGCTGCCCGAGCTCGCTGGAGGACGGCCGCCGAGAGGCGGCCGTCCTCGTTGCGGCCGGTGCTTGACACGGCTTTACCGATGGAAGAAACTCCCGCACGCGGGCAGGTATCGGGGAGCTACAGAGCCGGACAATCCGGTGGCACACGGGACGTTGCGGACCGGCTTCCCTGCCAATCGACACAGGAGGTATCCGTGGTGAAGCTTCGGCTGCTGCCGGCGCTGTGTGCGCTGGCCATCGGGATCGTCGCCGCGCCGCTCGCGGCCGCGCCGGGCGTCGACGTCGTCAGCGACTGGGAGATCTCGGACAACATGACGGCGATCGGCTTCTCGCCGAACCCCGTCCCGACCGAGAACAGCACTCCCGGTGCAGGGGTGTTCAACTCCGACCTCGCTTTCTGGGGCGACATGGTCGTCCAGGGGACGTACTCGGGCTTCCGGCTGATCGACGTCTCCAAGCCCTCGCGGCCGAAGGAGATCATCGACTGGACCGAGTGCGCGAGCCCGACGAGCACGACGGGGAACCAGGGCGACGTGATCATCTGGGGAGATCTGGTCTTCCGCTCGTGGAACTCCCCCGCCCCGTCGGCCGGCTCGCAGTGCGGCGAGCTGCCGGCGGCATCGGGTGAGGAGGGCGTGCACGTCATCGACATCTCGAACCCGCTCGACCCGACCGTCGTCGGGTTCGTGGACACGCCCTGCGGCTCCCACACGGCCACCGGCGTGCCCGACCTGGCCAACAACCGGTTCCTCATCTACTCGAGCCCGTCGGCCGGCACGTTCCTCGGAAACCCCGATCCGGACCACCCGGACGCGCCGTTCTCGTGCCGCGGCGTGGACATCCTGCAGGTGCCGCTCGCCGACCCGTCGGCGGCGTCCTACCTGCGCTTCCTCCCGGCCGGGGCCGAGGGCGCTCCGCACGAGGACCTGCACGCGTGTCACGACACCGGCGTCATCCTCGGCGACGTCCTGAAGGCCGCCTGCGCAGGCGGCAACAGCCTGACCATCTGGTCGCTCGACCCCGCTGACGGCGGCTCGCTCGACGACCCCGTGTTCGTCTCGCGCACGCCGTTCGCCGGCGTCTCGATCGGCCACACGGCCGCGTTCACGTGGGATGGCAGGTACGCCATCTTCGGGCACGAGCCCGGCGGCGGCTCCGGCGCTCAGTGCCAGGCCACCAACAGCCTCGTCAACCGGACGCTCTACTTCGTCGAGGCCGAGACCGGCGCGATCGCGGGCTCGTACGTGCAGGAGCGCCCGCAGTCGAGCCTCGAGAACTGCACCTGGCACAACCTGAACGTCGTCCCGCTCAAGGACAAGCGCAAGCAGCCGCGCTACGTCCTCGTCGCGGGCAACTACCAGATGGGCATCCAGGTCGTCGACTTCACCGACGTCCAGAACGGCGAGATGATCGCGTACGCCGATCCGCCCACGCTGCTCGACCCGAACCCGCCCACCGGCATCGAGCTCGGCGGCGACTGGTCGACCTACTGGTACAACGGGCGCATCTACGAGTCGGACATCACGAGGGGCCTCCTCATCTGGCGCCTCGACGACGACCGGGTCGGCACGTTCCACAGGACCACGCACTCGAACCCGCAGACGCAGGAGTTCACGATCGACTAGAGCCGAGGTCCGCGTCGAGCAGTGGGAGAGGCCGCCTGCATGCGGCCTCTCCTGTGGTCAGGTCGCGCTTGACAGGATCGCCCGTCGCTGGAAGGGTGACGGCGAAAGGGAAAAGGGGGTACTACGGTTAGGGTTGCCCGTCATCGTGCCGGGCACAGGCGGAGCCGACGCATGCTCGCAGGGCGGCGACGTCCGGACATCTCGCCCAGTGCTCCCGCAACGACAACAGGAGGTGCCATGCAGAAGCTTCGTCTGCTGCTCGCCTGCGCCGTAGTCCTGTTCGCGACGGTGCCGCTGACCGCGTCGGCCGTGCCACCGGCGGCCGCGGAGGCCACGGCGAGCTTCGAGTACTCCCAGAACATGCACCCGCTCGGCTTCTCGCCGCGGGAGATCCCGCTCGCGAACGCCGAGCCCGGGGCCGGGAGCTTCAACTCCGACCTCGCGTTCTGGGGCAATACGGCCGTGCAGGGGACGTACGCCGGCTTCCGGCTCATCGACGTCTCGGCGCCCGCCCAGCCGCGAGAGATCATCAACTGGGAGGAGTGCAACAGCCGCAACAACACCCAGGGGAACCAGGGCGACATCGTCATCTGGGGCGACATCCTCGTCCGCTCCTGGAACTCCCCCGCTCCGTCCGGCGGCTCGATGTGTGGCGACATGCCGGTGGCGCCGGGTGAAGAAGGCGTCCACATCATCGACATCAGCGACCCGACGAACCCTGACGTCATCGCGTTCGTCGACCTCCCGTGCGGCTCGCACACCGACACGGGCGTGCCGGATCTCGCCAATGACCGCCTGATTCTGTACTCGAACCCGTCCGGTGGGGTCTGCCCGTGGATCGACATCGTCGAGGTCCCACTCAGCGACCCGGCGAATCCCGTCTACCACGGCCCGCTCCTCGGGGGACGGCCCTGCCACGACACCGGGGTCATCCTCGGCGACGCGATGCACATGGGCTGCGCCGGCGGGAACGGCTTCACGCTCTGGACGATCGACCCGGCCGACGGCGCCTCGCTGACGAGCCCGATCCAGACCGCGTCCGTCTCGATCCCCGGCGTGACCATCGGTCACACGGCCGCCTGGACCTGGGACGGCGAGATCTTCGTCTTCGGGCACGAGCCCGGCGGCGGTGGCCAGGCCCAGTGCCAGGCCACGAGCAGCCTCGTGAACAGGACGCTGTTCTTCTTCGACAATGACGGCAACCAGGTCGGCAGCTTCGTGCAGCCGCGGCCGCAGACCGCGACGGAGAACTGCACGTGGCACAACCTCAACACGGTGCCGACGGACAAGGGCTACGTGCTCGTCTCCGGCAACTACCAGATGGGCATCACCGTCGTCGACTTCACCGACCCGGCGAACGCGTTCCAGCTCGCGTACGCCGACCCGGCGCCGCTCGTCAACCCGGACAACCCGGCCGGGATCGAGCTCGGCGGTGACTGGTCCACCTACTGGTACAACGGCCGCATCTACGAGTCCGACATCACCCGCGGGATGATGATCTGGAAGCTCAGCGACTCGGCGGTGGCTGGGGCGAAGAAGCTCCCGCACCTCAATCCGCAGACGCAGGAGATCACCATCGACCTCAAGTAGCCGAACGGCGACACCGGTCCGGAGAGCCGGGCGGCCTTCGCCGCCCGGCTCTCGGCTTGACAAGGCGGGCGGCGGCGGGAAAACTGCTGGCCTCAGGGGAACAGGGGGCCGAGGCTTGCCTCCTCTGCGGTTGCTCGGGACCGACTGAGGACGGTCGGCGCTCCCACAGGCTAGGAGGTAGCTTCCGTGCACAGATTGCGACTGTTGCTCGTATTCGCCTTGGTCGTCATAGGGATCCTGACGATCTCGCCGACCGCCGGCGCGGTGCCGCCGGCCGTGAAGCAGGCGACGAAGACCTTCGACTACACGAAGAACATGCACCCGCTGGGGTACTCGGCGAAGCTCTTCCCGAACAACCCCAACTTCGACGGGTGGAACTCCGACCTCGCCTTCTGGGGCAAGACGGCGTACCAGGGGACGATCAACGGCTTCCGCATCCTCAACGTCAAGGCGCCCGCCAAGCCGCGGGAGATCGTCGACTACACCGACTGCGCGGGCGACCAGGGTGACGTGATCGTCTGGAAGAACATCCTCGTCCGCTCCTGGAACTCGCCGGCTCCGGCGGGCGCCACGTGCGGCGGGCTGCCGGTACCGCAGGGGCAGGAGGGACTCCACGTCTTCGACGTGAGCAACCCGAAGAGCCCCCAGGTGCTGACGTTCGTGCCGCTCGACTGCGGCTCCCACACGGCGACGGGCGTGCCCGACAAGGCGAACAACCGCCTGCTCGTCTACAACGGCAACTCGGGTGCCGCCTGCCCCTTCATCGACATCGTCGAGGTCCCGCTCGACAACCCGGGCGACGCGGCGATGATCAACCGCGTGGACGCGATGCACACGTGCCACGACATCGGCGTCATCCTCGGCAAGGTCAACAAGGCCGCGTGCGCCGGCGGCGAGGGCGTCCGCGTCTTCGGCATCGGCGGCTCGAGCGGCGGCTCGCTCGACGATCCCGAGCTGCTCTTCCACGTCGAGATCCCGGGCGTCACGATCGGCCACTCGGCCGCGTGGTCGTGGGACGGCAAGACCATCGTCTTCGGCCACGAGCCCGGCGGCGGAATCCTGGCGCAGTGCCAGGCGACCACCCCGGAGGTCAACAAGACGTTGTTCTTCCTCGACGGCTCGACGGGCGCCATCGTCGGCTCGCTCATCTTCCCGCGACCGCAGACGGCGCTGGAGAACTGCACGTGGCACAACTACAACGTCGTTCCGACGAAGAAGCGGAACATCCTCGTGTCCGGCAACTACCAGGCGGGCATCTCCGTCGTCGACTTCACGAACCCGGCCAAGGCGTTCGAGTTCGCCTACGCGGATCCGGCGCCGCTTCCGTGCTGCACGACGGCGTTCGGCCTGCCTCTGACGCTCGGCGGCGACTGGTCGAGCTACTGGTACAACGGCTTCATCTATCAGTCCGACATCACGCGCGGACTCCTCATCTGGAAGCTGAGCGACAAGCGGGTCGCAGGCGCGAAGAAGCTCTCGCACCTGAACCCGCAGACGCAGGAGTTCTCGATCAAGTGACCTCCAAGCGACGGTAGGCGCGTCGCAAGGCTCGACGAGAGGGCGGCCCACGGGGGCCGCCCTCTCTTTGTCAGCTCGGCGGCTCGACCTCTGCGAGCTCGGCGGCGAGCCGCTCCACGATCGCCGCCTGCCGGCCCGCGAGCGGACCGTACCGGCGGGCGACGTGCGGCGGAAAGCACGTGAGGAAGAAGAGCTCGCTCATCTCGGCCACGATGCCGAGCAGCTCCTGCGTGGCCTCGACGCAGGCCGCCGTTCTCCGCGCGAAGTAGTCAGGCGGAGGCTCGGTGACGGCGGCGAGGGAGACCTCTCCCGTCTCCGCCGTCACCGCCGCACGCGGCGAGCGCGAGGGGAGAGACCAGGACGCAGGCGAGCGAACGAAGCGCTCCTCGGGCACGGGACAGATGCCGCGAGCGTACTGGCGCCGCCCCGCCGGGGCACCGGGGCGGGCCCCGCTCCTCGCTCGGGGCTCGCCCCGATCCTCGGCAGGGCCTCAACCGCGCGAGCGCATGCGCTCGAGCTCGCGCTCGATCTCGGCCTCGCTCGGCGGCCGGTGCGAGTACGTCTTGAACGCGTGGATCCCGAGGACCAGGGCCCAGATCCCGACGGCCCAGAAGAACCACGGGCTCCACGTCCCGGCGACGTCCGGCGCGTCTGCAAACCGGTCGGGCCAGGTGCGCTCCTCGAAGTACTCCGTCAGCACCCACACCGTCGCGAGAACCGGCACTCCGATCGCGTACGCGATCAGGTGGAGCTTGAAGGTCCGGATCCGCTCGGCCTGCTTGATCGCGAGCTCCCGGAGCGCGCGATCGTCGTCCGCAAGCGGCACTGCGGCGGCCGGTGCGGTCCCGTTCTCGATGACGGGCTTCGTCACCATGACCATCACCTCCCTCCAGTGGAGGGATCGTCACGCCCGGGGAACCGTCGGCCATCGGAGGATGTCCCGATTCGGGCTGCGGCGGACTACGCACGTCCGGCGTCAGTGGATCTGCCGTCTTCGGCTCCGCGGATCGCACGATGCCGCCGGCCGCCGGGGCGTCGATCCTGGGCAGACGAGGAGGTGAAGGCGATGACGCGGAAGTGGGTCTGGACCTCCATCGCGATCACCGCGATGTGGGCGGCCGTCCTGTTCGCGAGCGTGTTCGGCGGGGACATCGTGGTGCAGTCGGCCGCCGGAGACCGGGTGACGACGCCGATGGGAGTCGTCGTGGCCGCGTTCGCCGTCGTGCCCACGATCGTCGCAGCGGTGGTCGGTCTCCGTGACGGCGAGGAGGGCGAGGCGCGCCGCGAGCCCGAAGCGACGCGTGAAGAGAGGCGAACGCCGGCCGCCAGCCACTGAGACGGCAGGCCAGGAAGGATCAGGCGGCGGCGACCAGCCGGTATCCGACTCCCCAGACGTTGAGGACGTAGGCGCACTCGCCGTCGCCGTTCAGCTTGCGGCGGAGCCGGCTCGCGTGGGAGTCGAGCGTGCGAGTCCGGCCGGTCGAGCGGAAGCCCCACACGTCGCGGAGGAGCTCGTCCTTGCGAAAGACGCGCTCCGGGTCGCCCGCGAGCGCCACGAGGAGGTCGAACTCCTTCGCCGAGAGCGGCACGACCGCCCCGCCCACTCGGACGACGCGCGACGAGAGGTCGATCTCGAGGTCGCGGACGGCGAGGCGCCGCCGGCGCGGGCCCGACGTCCGGCGCAGCACGGCGCGCATGCGCGCGACCAGCTCCTCGTAGACGAACGGGCGCGCGACGTAGTCGTCGGCCCCGCGGGCGAATCCGCGCACGCGGTCGACGGGGTCGGCCCGCTCGCTGACCATGATCACGGGCACGTCGCGGTTCCAGGCCCGCCCCGGCTCCCCCTCGCGAAGGCGGCCGACGAGCTCGAACCCGGAGACGTCCGGCAGCACGGCGTCGAGGAGGACGAGGTCAGGCCGGAACGCCTCGACGAGCTCGAGCGCCTCCGCGGCCCGCTCCGCCGCGTAGACGGCGAACCCGTCCTCGGCGAGCTGGCGCTCGAGAAAGTCCCGCGTCGGCTCTTCCCGCTCCACCACCAGCACCGCCTCGGTCATGGAGGCGAAGCTACCAACGCCCTGCAGGGGGCGACAGATGTCCTTCCGCACGAAAGCGTGACTTCTCGAGCGGCTCAGTCCTGCCGGAAGCGAACCTCCGCTCCGGCCGTCGGGGTCCAGACGATCGCGCCGCCCTCGAACTCGTTGCTACGCGTGTCGCCGTGCGCCCTCTCGTCGCTGACGGGGTAGCGGAGGCGGCCGGTCTCCCAGCCCTGCTCCGCCCACTTGTCGCGGATCGGCCCGCGCACCATGTGGGCGTCTGTCTCGGGCGTCCAGTAGATCGAGCCGCGCTCGAAGTGGTTGAACCGGCCGCGGCCGTCCGGCGTTCCCAGCTCGTCCGTGAGCGGGAACCCCAGCGCGCGCTCTCCGCCGAGCTGCGCCCACTTGATCCGGATCGCGCCGTGCACCTCGTGGGCGCCCGTCGCCTCGGACCAGTAGATGGAGCCGCCCTGGAAGTCGCGCACCCGGCCGCGGCCGTCCGCCGTATCCATCTCTGCGGAGCCGGCCCCCTCGTCGACCGGGTTCCCGAGGAACCCACTCGGGCCGCCGAGATCGGCCCACTTGTCGTCGATCGCGCTCATGGCACACCTCGCCTTCCCCCCCGGGACTGCGGCCATTCTCCTCCGCGGAGGGGAGCGTGTCTAGACGTACTTGCCCATGCCGCCGGCGACGTCGATGGACGCGCCCGTGATGTAGCTCGCCCGGTCGCTCGCCAGGAAGGCGACGAGGCCGGAGACCTCCTCCGGCGTCCCGAAGCGACCGAGCGGGACCTCCGCGGCGGCGAGCTTGGCGAAGAACTCCTCCGCGGAGAGCTCGGGCGACCGGCGGCGGCGGATGTTCTCCCACTGCGGCGTCACGACGAAGCCGATGTTGACGCCGTTGACGAGAATGCCGTCTCCGGCGACCTCGAGCGCGAGCGTCTTCGTGAACGCGTTGCCGGCCGCGCGGTTCACCGACGTGGCGAAGAAGGCCGGATCCGGATAGCGACCGTAGACGGCGCCGATGTTGACGATGCGCCCGCCGCCGGCCTCCCGCATGTGCGGTATGACCTCGCGGGAGCAGCGGACGAGCGAGAGGAGCTTGACGTCGAGGTCGGCCTGCCAGTCCTCGTCGGAGAGCGTGGCGAAGGTCCCCGGGTGGGCGCGGCCCGCGTTGTTGACGAGCACGTCGACGCCTCCGAGAGTCTCGGCCGAGCGGGCGACGAAGTCGCGCACGTCGGCGGGGTCGGTGACGTCGGCGCGCTGGGCGTGGACGGTGGCCCCCGCGGCGCGGAGCTCGTCGCCGGCCGCGGCGATCTCCTCCTCGCTCCGGGAGCAGATCGCCACGGACGCGCCCTCGGCCGCGAGCTCCCGCGCGATCGCGAGGCCGAGACCCTTGGAGCCGCCCGTGACGAGCGCCCTGCGCCCGGCGAGGCCGAGCTCCACCTACTCCTCCTCGGCCCCGGCGCGGCCCAGCGCCTCGAGCAGGCCGCGGCGCGGCGGGTGGAAGACGTCCACTTCGAGGCACGGCGTGTCGAAGGTCCGGGCGGCGTGCGGGACGTTCGGCGGGATCACGACGGCCTGCCCTCGCCGGAGTAGCCGCTTCTCCCCGGCGACCTCGAACTCGAACTCGCCGTCGACGACGAACGAGATCTGCTCCTCCTCGTGCCAGTGGAGCGGCGCCTCCGTGTGCGGCTCGAAGCGGACGAAGTTCGCCATCAGGCGAGCGCCGAGCACGGGCTGGAACCCGAGCCCGGGAACGAGCTCGAGCGGATCGAGCGCATCCCACGTCACCCACGTCCCCTCCCCCGCTCCCTGCTCGCCCGCGTCCGCGGCGAAGTATCTCTCGGCCTCGCTCATCCCGCTCTCCTCTCCTCGTGGTACCGGGCAGGGGCGAGGCTACCGCCTACACTCCTGCCGTGCCCCGCTTCAGCGACGAGCTCCGCGCCGAGGCCGCGCCGATCTGGGACGCGCAGCTCGCGCACCCGTTCGTGCGCGGGATCGGAGACGGGACGCTGCCGGCGGAGCCGTTCCGCCACTTCGTCCGCCAGGACTACCTCTACCTCGTCGAGTACGCACGCCTCTTTGCGCTCGCGTCCGCCCGTGCCCCCGCGCTCGCGCTCATGGAGCGTTTCTCCGAGCTGGCCCGGGCGACGCTCGCCGACGAGATGGCGCTCCACCGCTCCTTCGCGGCCGAATGGGGCATCTCTGCCGGGGAGCTCGAGGCCGAGCGGGCGACCCCGACCACGCGCGGCTACACCGACTTCCTCCTGCGCACGGCCGCGCTCGGCGACTTCGCCGAGCTCGTCGCCGCGCTTCTCCCCTGCATGTGGGGCTACAGCGAGATCGGCCGGGCGCTCGCGGCCGCCGGGAAGCCCGGGCACGAGCTCTACTCCCGCTGGATCGAGGTCTACGCCGACGAGGAGTTCGCGCAGCTCGCCGGCTGGTGCCGCGAGGCCTGCGACGAGGCGGCCGCGGGCGCCGGCGCGGCGGTGCGGGAGCGGATGCGGGAGGCGTTCCTCGTCTCGAGCCGCTACGAGCTCGCCTTCTTCGACGCGTCCTGGCGCCTGGAGGGTGCCCTCTAGGACGGCGCCCCCTCGAGCACGGTGAAGAGCGTGAGCTGCATCCCGTCCGGGGCGCGGATGCGCGCGTTCAGGTGCCGCCAGGGAGTCTCCGCCGGGCCGCCCAGGAGCTCGCCTCCCGCCGCGGTCAGCTCGGCCGCCATCCGCCCCGAGTCCTCCACGGAGAGCGCCAGCCGCACCGGGCCGGCGACGCGCTCGCCCACCTCGACGCGGTCGATCAGCTCGGCCTGGTCGGTCGAGATCAGCTCGAGCGTCGCGTGCCCCGCGGCGAGGATCGCGCCCCGGCCTTCGGGCTCGTGCCACGCGAAGACGACCGGGAGGCCGAGCGCGTCCCGGTAGAACGCGATCGCCTGCTCGTAGTCCTCGACGGTGAGCGCGACGCGCAGCTCCCGCACCGGGCTTTCCGCAGGGGGCGCAGTGGAGGCGTCCTCGGAGAACACGGCGAACGGCTCCTCCGCCCCGGGAACAGGGAGGTGGGCGGCGGGGGGAGCCGGCGGGAGGCCGAAGCCGGCCCGGGCCGCCTCCTCCGCCGACGCCGCGTACACAATCCGCGCTACTCCGGCGAAGGACGCGACGGTGCGGCACATCGGGCACGGCTCGCAGCTCGCGAGCAGAGTCGCGCCGGCGAGGTCCGTGCCGGCCGCGCGGATCGCCTGCACCTCGGCGTGCGCCGTCGGATCGCCGGTCGAGAGCACCTCGTTCACTCCCTCCCCCAGCACCTCGTCCCCGCGCACGACGAGCGCCCCGAACGGCCGCCCGCCCTTCACGGCGTTCTCGCGCGCGAGGGCAACCGCGCGCCGGAGGAGCTCGCGCTCGTCCGTCACAGGCGCCCCGAGCGGAGGATGCCCCAGACGAGCCAGATGCCGAGGAGCGTCGAGAGGATGAGGCCGATGGCGGCGAGAAAGTAGATGCCGAGAAGCTGCGGCCCCTGCTCCACCGTCGCGGCGAGGATGCCCGACGCGATCGCCCCGCCGACGACCACCATGGCGATCCCGATCCGGTTGAAGGCGGTGTCCATGCGGTGGATCAGCGCCTCGAGCCCCTCGTGGCGGAAGCCGACCTCGATCTGGCCGTCGCGGACCTCCTGGAGGACGTCGTGCACCTGATACGGGAGCTCGAGCGCCATGCTCGCATAGTTCCTCGCCTCGCTCTGGAGGCGGGCGGCGACGCGCTGCGGCGTGAAGCGCTCGATCATCAGCTCGCGCGCGTACGGCTTCGCGACCTCGAAGACGTTGAAGTCGGGGTAGAGCTCGGCGCCGACCGACCCGAGCGTGGCGATCGCCCGGTCGAGGACGACGAAGCGCGTCGGCAGCGTCAGGTGCATGCGGTAGATGAGCGCGAAGACCTCGCGGATGAGCTGCATCGGGTCGATCTCCGAGAGGCGGGCGCCGTAGTAGCGGTAGTAGACGTCGCGCAGCTCGGCGACGAACTCCTCCTCCTTGTCGCGCGGGTACCGCACGCCGAGGGCGGCGAGCCGGCGCGGGATCGCCTCCACGTTCTGGTTGACCGCGTCCACGAAGAGACCAGTCAGCTTGGACGAGTCGTCGGGGGCGAGCTGGCCCGAGGTGCCGAAGTCGACGAGGCCGATCCGGTCGACCTGCTCGAGGACGAGGATGTTCGCCGGGTGCGGGTCGCCGTGGAAGAAGCCGTGGCGGAAGATCATCGCCATCCACGTCTCCGCGATCCGGTACGCGAGCCGGCGGCGCTCGTCCATCGAGTGCGCGGAGAGGTCGAAGTCGGCCACCTGCGTCCCCTCGATCAGCTCGAGGGTGAGGACGCGCGCGCGCGAGTAGCTCCAGTACACCCTCGGGACGTGCACGTGCGGGTCGCCGGCGAAGTTGCGCCGGAACTGCTCGGCGTTGCGCGCCTCGGAGCGGTAGTCGAGCTCGGAGCGGATCGAGCGCGCGAACTCGTCCACGACGGCCACGGTGTCGATGAACTCCAGCGCGCGGACGCGCTCGCGCGCGAGGCGGGCGGCCTGGTACATGAGCTCGAGGTCGGCCTCGATCTGGCGCGGAGCGTCCGGCCGCTGCACCTTGACGGCGACGCGGTGGCCGTTCGGGAGGACGGCCCTGTGCACCTGCCCGATCGACGCGGCCGCGACGGGCGTCTCCTCGAACTCGACGAAGAGCTGCTCAAGGGTGAGCTCGAGCTCGCCCTCGACGACCTCCCGTGCCTCCGCGAACGGGAAGGCGCCGACGTCGTCCTGGAGGCCCTTGAGCTCGAAGACGATGTCCGGCGGCACGATGTCCGGCCGGGTCGAGAGGAGCTGCCCGAACTTGACGAAGGTCGGGCCGAGCTCGTCCAGCATCTCGCGGAGGCGCTGGCCGCGCGGCGATCCCTCGCCCTCGGGCTCGACCTCCCTGCCTCGTCGCGAGCGGATCGCGCCGGGGCCGCGGGTCTGGAAGAGGTAGCCGAACCCGTGCTTCGCGGCGACCTGCGAGATCTCGCTGATCCGCCCGAGCTGGCGGACTGCAGTCCGGGAGCTCATCCCCGAAGTGTACGGCGGACGGGCTCCGGGCTCAGGGCTCGCGCTCGAGGAGGCGCAGCCGGTGCTCGAGCTGCGCGAGCCGGAGCTCGAGCTCCTCGTACTCGGCCCGCGTGACGAGGCCCACCTCGCGGAAGAGGCCCGAGAACGTCGACGTCGCCCTCTCCCCCGCCCGCGCGGCCTCCCGCCGCCAGCGCCCCACGACGTCGTCGACGAGGTCGCGCGCCTCCTCGCGGCTCACCTTGCCGCGGCCGGCGAGCTCGTCCACGAGCTCCTCCGTCCGCTCCTTCGTCAGCGCAGCGGCGCCGACGCCGGCGTAGAGGAGCTCCTCGGCGAGCTCGCGGAGCGACCCGCCGTCCGGGCCGGAGTCACCGCGCTCGGCCATGCGGCCTCGCCCGCCTGCGCTTGCGCCGAGCCTCCCGCCGGGCCGCGGCCTTCGCGGCCTCCTCGCCGGAGCGGCCGTCGCCGTCCTCGTCCTCGACCGGCTGCGACTCCGCCACTGCGACGGGCTCCGGCTCCGGCTCCGGCTCGGGCTCCGGCTCGGGCTCCATCGCCTGGCCGCTCGTGTCCCTCCGCTCGCCGACCGTCTGGAGCTTCTCCCGGAGGCCGGCGTCCTTGCGGCGCTGGTACTCGGGCTCGCGCTCCTTGAGGACGGAGAGGAGCGGCGCGGCGACGAAGATGCTCGAGTACGCGCCCGACGCGATGCCGACGAGGAGCGCGATCGCGAATGCCTTGAGCGTGTCGCCGCCGAAGAGGAGGAGCGCCGTCACCGGAAGCAGGGTCGAGAACGTCGTCGCGAGCGAGCGGCGGATGGTCTCCCAGAGCGACTGGTTCACGATCGCGGCGAAGCTCGACCTGCGCATGAGCTGGATGTTCTCGCGCACGCGGTCGAAGATGATGATCGTGTCGTAGACCGAGTAGCCCAGGATGGTGAGCACAGCCGCCACGGTCGCGGTCGTCACCTCCAGCCCCGTCAGCGAGTAGACGCCGATCGTGATGAGGATGTCGTGCATGAGCGCGACGAGGACCGGCACGGCGAACTTGAACTCGAAGCGGATCGTCACGTAGACGACGATCAGGGCGAGCGAGACGATGATGGCGAGGAGCGCGCTGCGCAGGATCTGCTCGCTGAAGCTCGCCGAGACGTTCTTGATCCCGATCGAGGTGGCGCCGACTTCGCGCTCGAGCGCCCGGCGAAGGTTGGTCTGCTCCTGGTCGCCGAGCGACTCCGTCTTGAGTTGGAACTCCGTGTAGCCGCCGTCCTCGAGATCGCCGCGGCCCTGGATGACGGCGTTCGCGCGGCCGATCTGCGCGGCCTCGGTCCGGATCGTCTCGACGGCGGTCGGCTCGGGCGTCTCGAAGGTGACTTGGCTTCCGCCCCGGAAGTCGATCCCGAGGTTCAGGCCCTGGACCGCGAGCGACCCGAGGCCGACCGCCACGACCGTGGCCGACACGGCGGCCCACACCCGACGGCGGCCGATGATGTCCCGCCGCACCCAGCGGGGGATCGTCTCCCCGCTCGCGCCCATGAAGCGCGGGTTGTCGAACCAGCGGAGGCCCGCGAGGAGCCCGAGCAGGGCGCGCGTGACCGCGATCGCGGTCAGCATCGAGATCGCGGTGCCCACGAGGAGCATGAGCGCGAAGCCGCGCACGCCCCCCGTCCCCGCCGCGAAGAGCACGAACGCGGTGATCATGGTGACGACGTTCGCGTCCACGATCGTGGCGAAGCCCTTCCGGTAGCCGGTCGCAATGCCCGCGCGGACGGACTTCCCCGCGCGCACCTCTTCCTTGATGCGTTCGAAGATGACGATGTTCGCGTCCGCCGCGACGCCGATCGTGAGGATGATCCCGGCCACGCCGGGGAGCGTCAGCGTGACGTTGAAGATCAGGATCGCGCCGTAGAGCAGCACCCCGTAGAAGAGGAGCCCGAGAACGGCGACAACGCCGAGGAAGCGGTAGAAGAGGATCAGGAACAGGGCGACGGCGAGCAGGCCGCCGATCCCGGCGATGAGCGCCTCGCGGAGCGAGTCCTCGCCCAGCGTGGCCGAGATCTCCGTGCGCTCGACCTGGACGAACTCGACGGGAAGGGCGCCGGTCTGAAGCACGAGCGCGAGGTCCTGCGCCTCCTGGAGCGAGTCGAGGCCGGTGATCTGGGCGCTGCCCCCGGCGATCCCGTCCGCGAGCGATGGGTCGGTGAAGTCGATCACCGGGAAGGAGCGGATCTGTCCGTCCAGGACGATGGCGAAGCTCTGGGCGAACTGGCGCGCCTCCGGGCCGCGACCCGTGACGCCGGCGGTCGCCGCCTCGAGGGCGCCGCGCTGGCTGAGCTCGCGGGTGATGCGGTGGAACTTGTCTCCGCCCGCGTCCGTGAACTCGAGGAGGACGATCGGCTCGCCGTTCTGGCCGAAGTCCTGGCGCGTCCCGTCCGCCTTGAGGTCGTCGCCGGTGAGGGCCGGGATCGGATCGTCGGGATCGTTGGGCTGGTAGCGGTAGAGGTAGTACGAGGTGAGCGCCGGGTTGGCGCCGCCCGGGCAGAGGAGCGCCGGCGGGCCGCACGTGAGGACGGCCTTGTCGGGCGGCACGACGTAGAACTCGGAGCCCGCGGGCGCCTCGCCTCCCTCGAGCGTCTGGAGGAGCTCCGCCTTCGTCGAGGACGGGCCGGCGAGACGGTTCTTCGTCTCGGAGTCGTACAGGTACCACTCCCGCGCCTGCTCGCCCTCGGCGAGATCGTCCTCGGCCGCGAGGAGCGGCAGGAGCGTCGGGCTCGGGACCGGCTGACCGCCGGCGCCTTGCGAGAGGGGATCCACGTCCCCGGCCAGGTCGTAGAACTCGAGCTGCGCGGTCTGGCCGATGAGCTCGGCGGCGCGCGTCGCGTCGAAGACGCCGGCGAGGGCGACGACGATCTGGTTGGGCTGCTGCTTGCGGATCTCCGGCTCGGCGACACCGACCTTGTCGACACGCTGCCGGATGATCTCGACGGAGCGGTCGAGGTCCTCCTCCGTGAGCTCCTGGCCCGCCTCGGGCCGCGCCTCGAGAACGACCTCGAGCCCGCCCTGGAGGTCGAGGCCGAGGGTCGGGGAGCGGAAGGCCCCCAGCACGAAGACGCCGGCGCCGGCGACGAGCATCAGGGCGAGGATGAGGAGGTAGCGGCGCACGAGAATCCTGCTCGCGTGGGGTTAGCGGCGGGCCTTCTCCTCGGCGAACGCGTCGGGCTCCTCGACCGTCATCGGCTCGGGCGCCTCCGCGGGCTCGTCCGCCATCTCCGCGGCCTCCTCCGGCGGGACCTTGCTCGCGATGGCCTTCTTCGAGACCGCGATGCGGACGTCGGCGTCGACCTCGAGCTGCACCCGGTCGTCGTCGAGTCCGGTGACCTCGCCGTAGATCCCCCCGGCCGTGACCACCTCGTCGCCGACCTGGAGCCCGCGCAGCATGTCCTGGTGGCGCCGCGCCTGCTGCCGCTGCGGCCGGATCAGCAGCAGGTACATGAAGACGAGCAAGACGAGGAAGAACACGAAGATCGGATCCACTTGGCCTCCTAGCCGGAAACCTCGGCGCGCGGCGGAGAAGCGCTGCCGGGGGAACGGGAATCGCACAGTTTGCCGGACAAAAGTATCAGGCCGGAGCCTCGCCCCACGAGGGATCGGGCGGCGGCCCGGAGGCCTCGCCGAGGCGCTCGAGCACGGCGGCCTTGAACGCGGCGAGCTCGCCGCGCTCGATCGCTGCGCGGGCGCCGGCCGTCAGGTCGAGGAGGAAGCGCACGTTGTGCTCCGAGAGGAGCGCCAGGCCGAGCAGCTCCTGCTGGTTGACGAGGTGGCGGAGGTAGGCGCGCGAGAACGCCGTGCAGGCCCGGCAGGGGCAGCCCTCGACGAGCGGCGCGGGATCGCGCGCGAAACGTGCGTTGCGCAGGTTCAGCCGGCCTTCCCACGTGAGCGCGCTCCCGGTGCGGCCGAGCCGGGTCGGCAGCACGCAATCGAACATGTCCACACCGCGCTCGAGTACCTCGAGGATTCCGGCGGGGTCGCCGATCCCCATGAAGTAGCGGGGCCGGCCGGCCGGGAGGAGCGGCGCCGCCCAGGCGACCGTGTCGAGCATCACGTCGCGGTCCTCCCCCACGCTGAGCCCGCCGAGCGCGTGCCCGTCGAGCCCGAGCGCAGCGATCTCCTCGACCGAGCGCCGCCGAAGCTCCGGGTCGGTCCCGCCCTGCGCGATCCCGAAGAGGAGCTGTCCTTCGGCCCTCGGGGCGGCGAGCTGCCGTCTCGCCCAGCGCGCCGTCCGCTCCGCCGCCGCCGCCAGCTCGGCGCGGGAGGCGCCTCCGGGGAGGCAGATGTCGAGGCACATGGCCACGTCCGAGCCGAGCTGCCGCTGCACCTCCGCGACGAGCTCGGGCGTGAACCGCGCCTCTTCGCCGTCGTAGACGGAGCGGAAGGTGACGCCCTCCTCCTCCGTGCGCACGATCGTGTCGCGGAGGGAGAAGACCTGGAACCCGCCCGAGTCGGTGAGGATCGGCCCGTCCCAGCCCATGAACCGATGGAGGCCGCCGAGCTCGGCGATCAGGCCGGCGCTCGGGCGGAAGTGGAGGTGGTACGCGTTCCCGAGAAGGATGGTCGTCCCCAGCTCGCGCAGCCGCCCCGGATCGAGGCCCTTGACGGTCGCCTTCGTGCCGACCGGCATGAAGGCGGGCGTCGGCACGTCCCCGTGCGCCGTCCGCAGGACGCCGGCCCGCGCCCCCCCGTCGGTGGCCGTGACCGTGAAGCTCACGACGGCCGGCTTTCACGCTTTCGACACGTTCCGCGCTCCACACGCGCATCTTCGCCGGTTACGCTCGAAAGCGGGTGGAGGCACGGGGTGGCCCCGCAGCGCCGGCCCGAAGCGACGCGGCCTCAGAGGACGAGCATGGCGTCCCCGAACGAGTAGAACCGGTAACGCTCCTCGACAGCCAGCTCGTACAGGCGGCGGGTCTCCTCGACGCCCGCGAACGCCATCACGAGGGCGAGGAGCGTCGAGCGCGGAAGGTGGAAGTTCGTCACGAGCGCCTCCACGCGGCGGAACTCGAAGCCGGGCATGACGAAGAGGCTCGTGCGGCCCTCGAGCGGCGCGCCGCGGGCGAGCGACTCGACGACCCGCACCGTCGTCGTCCCGACGGCGACCACCCGCTCGGCCGCCCGGATCCGCTCCCAGGCCGCCGGCTCGACCCGGTACCGCTCGCTGTGGATCTCGTGACCGGCGAGATCCTCCGCCGTGACGGGGCGGAAGGTGTCGAGCCCGACGTGGAGCGTGACCCGCTCGACGTCGAGCCTCGCCAGGAGCTCGGGCGTGAAGTGGAGCCCCGCGGTCGGCGCGGCCGCCGAGCCGGCCTCGTTCGCGTACACCGTCTGGTACCGCTCCGGGTCGGCGAGCGGGGCCGTGATGTAGGGCGGAAGCGGCGCCTCGCCCGCCGGCTCCCCGTCGAGCCGTACGCGCCAGCGGCCGCCGCCGAGGTGCTCGACGAGCTCGGCGGGGCCGATCCTGGCCCCGGCGCGAAGGCGCTTCGTGGGGCGGGCGAGCGCCTCCCAGAGGTCTTCGCCGACCGGCTCGAGCAGGAGCAGCTCCGCCTCGCCGCCCGTGGGCCTGCGGGCGCGGAGGCGCGCCGGCACGACGCGGGTGTCGTTGACGACGACCAGTGCGGAGGGGGGGAGCTCGTCGGGAAGCTCGCGGAAGCGTCGGTGGCGCACGGCTCCCGTCGCCCGCTCGAAGACCAGGAGCCGCGACTCGTCGCGACGCTCGGCGGGCGCCTGCGCGATCAGCTCCGGGGGCAGCTCGTAGTCGAGGTCGGCCGTCTTCATGCGGTCCGACGCCAAGAGTAGAGTCCGCGCCATGGATCGCAACGCGCTCGAGCGAGCCCGTGCGCGGCTCGCGGAGGCCCGGGAGGAGGGCCCGGCCGGCGCAGACCTCGAGGCGGCTCTCGAGCGCGCGCAGGCCGCGCTCGACGGCCTCGCGCAGACCGCCGCCGAGCTCGAGGCCACGGTGCCCGAGCGCCTCGCCTCCGCGGTCCAGGAGGGCATGCGGGCGGAGGCGGCGCCGGTCGCGCGCGGCCTGGCCGAGGTGCGCGGCCTCACCGCCCAGCTCGTCCGGCGGCTCGAGCGGCTCCAGACGGACGCCGCCGCCGAGCGCAACGAGCGCGTCCAGGACCTTGCGCTCCTCGTCGACCTCGTCTCGTCCGGCTGGCAGGGCGTCGAGCGGCGCCTCGACCGCCACGAGCGCATCCTCGACCGGCTCGAGCGGGCGCTCGAGGAGCGGCCCGGCGCCGCCGTCTACCGCATCGACGGCCGCAGGTCCTGAGAAGGAAGGGCTACGCCGGCAGGCGCAGCTCGAAGCGGGAGCCGCGACCGACGACGGAGCGGAGGCGCAGATCCCCGCCGAGTGCGTGCGCGAGCTCCCGGGAGATGGAGAGCCCGAGTCCCGTCCCCTCGCCGTTCTCGGAGACGAACGGGCGGAAGACGCGGTCGCGCTCCTCCGGAGGGATGCCGGGGCCCGAGTCGGTCACCGCCACCCAGGCGGCACCGTTCTTCCTCGTGAGCGCGAGTGAGATCGAGCCGCCGTCGGGCGTCCAGGAGAAGGCGTTCGAGAGCAGGTTCGACACGATCTGCAGCACGCGGTCGCCGTCCGTCTGGAGGACCGCGTCGGAGTCGATCTTGAGCTCGTAGCGGATGTCGCGCCGGCGGGCCTCCTCCGTGAAGGTCTGGTAGCCCTGCTCGACGAGGAGGCGGAGCTCGACTTCCTGCTCCTCGAGGGTGAACGTGTGGGCCTCGAGGCGCGCGAGGTCGACGAGGTCGCCGACGAGTCGGGCCAGGCGGTCGGTGGCCGCCTTGATGACGGCGAGGGAGGCTTCTCGCGACTCGACGTCCTCCGCGATGTCGTCGCGCAGGGCGTCCACGTGGCCGCGAATTGCGGTGATCGGCGTCCGCAGCTCGTGGGAGACGCGGACGAGGAAGTTCCGCTCGTGCGCCTCGGCCTCGGCGAGGCGCTCGGTCATCTCCCGGAACCGGTCGTTGAGATGGGCGATCTCGTCTCCCGTCCGCGCCTCCGGCAGCTCGGTGCCGTAGCGGCGGAGGGCGACCTCGTCGGCCGCGTGGGAGAGCGTGAGCACCGGCCTCGTCAGCCGGCTGCCGAGGTACCAGATGAGCCCGAACGAAAGGGCGAGGCCGGCGATGAACGCGAGCCCGACCCGCTGGGCCAGGTCGATCCACCGCTCCCGCAGCTCGGCGCGCGGCTTGGCCACGATCATCGCGCCGAACGTCTCGCCGCCGAGGGTGACGGGGTACGCGGCGGCGAGGTAGACGCGGTTCGTCCCCGGAAGCTCCAGCTCGAGGGTCTGCACGGCCCCGGTGTCGAGCGACTCCTCGTCGAGAAGGCTGAGCGGGAGCCGCCTCAGCCCGGACGTCTGGCCGGGGAAGATCGCGACGCCCGCGTAAAAGATGCGGGAACCGGTCGCGCGCTCGAGGAGCGGCGGCGCGAAGCGCGGCGCGGATCGGCTCTCGTCGATGCTCGCCGTCGCCTGGAGCGCGTAGAGCTCGGCGAGCCCCTGCGCCTGCCGCCGGAGCTCCGCGAGCGTCCTGGAGCGGGCGTCCTCCTGGAAGAAGTGGACGGCGATCGCGGCGGTGACGAGGGCGGCCACGAGCACGCCCGCGAGGAAGATCGCGAGGAGCCGGAAGCGCAGCGAGCGCAGCATGTCGGCCTAGGACGCGCGGGCTGCCCTGGGCTCCGTGGAGACCTTGTAGCCGACGCCCCAAACGGTCACGACCGGGCACGCCTCGCCGAGCTTGCGGCGGAGCTGGCGCACGTGCACGTCCACCGTCCGCGTGTCGCCGGCGAACGTGTAGCCCCAGACGCGCTCGAGGAGCTGGTCGCGGGTGAGCACGAGCCCGCGGTGGTCGAGGAGGTCCCAGAGCAGGTCGAACTCCTTCGGGGCGAGCTGGACCTCCTCCCCGCCGACCGTCACCTCGCGCCGGCCGGAGTCGATGCGCAGGCGGCCGTGCTCGAGGACCGAGCTGACGAACTCCCTCCGCTCCGGGCCGGACCGGCGCAGGACCGACTTCACGCGCGCGACGAGCTCGCCGGGGTTGAACGGCTTCGTCAGGTAGTCGTCGGCGCCGACCTCGAGGCCGATGATCTTGTCGATGTCCTCGTCGCGGGCGCTGAGCATGAGGATCGGCACCTCCGAGCGCTGGCGGATGCGGCGGCAGACGTCGATGCCGTCCAGGTCGGGGAGCATGAGATCGAGGACGATCAGCGCGGGCGTGTCCGCGCTCGCCTCGTGCAGGGCGCCCTCGCCGGTACCCGTCACGCGCACGTCGAAGCCCGCCCGCTTCAGGTACATCCCGACGAAGGACGCGATGCTCGACTCGTCCTCGACGACGAGGATCGACTGTCTCGTCCCAGCCACCGCCCGCTATGGTCGCACATGCGTCGGTCGTGCGGAAGCGTTCGCCGTCAGCGCACGACGTTGTACGTCGTCGCGGCCAGGGGCCAGCGCTTGAAGTTCCCCTGGCCGACGCGGTAGAGCCCGCGCCTCTTGCCGGGAGTGGCCTGCAGGGTCAGCGACCCACGCACGCGGCCCGAGGCGTTGACGCCGGCGCCCTTGGCGATTACCTGCCACGGCCCCGCGCCGAAGACGAGACAGCGAATGTCCTTGCCCCGGACCTGGACGGTCGTCGAGCTGACGCGAACCGGAGGCCTGTTACACCGGAACGTCGGCCTGTCGCCGCCCGGCCTGTCGACCACGCGGATACGTCCTCGCCTGACGACGACGACGATGGACCCCTTCTTCGTGATCACCGCCCGGCCGTGCCCCCGCTTGACCTCGACGAGCTCCGACCCCGGCGTGCGAGCGAGGGGAATCGGCTCCCCGGCCTTGGGCCCGGCCGCGAGCGCGGGGCCCACCGCAACGACAGGGACGAGGACGACCAGGCAGAGAACCGTGCGCCGCATTCGGACCGAACTATCTGCGCGCGCCGTGAGCCTTCGATTACGCGTTTGTAAGGAAATCGTAAATGACCCTCGGTTGCGGCCATGGCCACGTCCGGACCGGGCCCTAGCATCGATGCGGAGCCGGATGGATCCTCTCCTGCGACACGACCGCACCGTCCGCCTGATCGCCGGAGGACTGGAGGGGCTGGCGCTCGCGTCGGAGCGCGCCCGGGGTGACGTCGCGCGGTTCGACCGCCAGGTCGCCGCCGCGGCGGCAGCGACCCGCCACGCCGTCGAGTTGGGCATCGTCGGCGCGGAGGAGGCCGAGGCGATCTGGGCCTCCGCGGTCCGCCGGCACCCGCGCTCGTGCCTGGCCGGCCGCGGCCCGAGCCTCGCGGCCTAGGCGACGAGACGGACCGACCCGCGAAGGCCGACGGCGTTCTCGCGCTCTTCGCGATCGGTGCGCTTCCAGCCGTCCCGGGCCGCGCTCGGCTCGCAGAGACCGCAGACGACCCGCGAGACGCGGCGCTCGCGGGCGTCCTCCCAGTAGCGGAACCGCTCTCCCGCGAGGAGGTTGCGGCGACAGAGCGCACAGAGCGTCACTGCTCCGATGGTAGGCCGGCCGCCGGATGACGAAGGGCGCCTTCGGCCGCGTTTGCCGTCATACTGGGGTAGCCAGGCGCGCCCGGGGGGCGCTTCGCGAGCAGAGGCCAATCGCCCAGATGTCGGTCGAGCGAGACGAAAGCGTCATCGAGATCTGCCGCCAGGCGGTCGACCGCTTGGCCGCGAGGGTGCCCTCGGCCCACCTCTTCTGCCATATCCGCGTCGGCGACGCCCTGCGGCTCGTCGCGACGACCGGCGCCCTGCGCGTGATCTACGAGGTGCGGCAGGCGCAGGGCGGGATCTGCTGGCGGGCGGTCGAGACCGGCGAGCCGCAGCTCGTCGCGGACGTGCGGCGGGACCCCGACTACATGGCGACCGACGAGCGCGTCCACTCGGAGATCGCCATCCCGGTCCCGAGGGACGGCGCCGTCCTCGCCGTGCTCGACGCGGAGTTCCCCGAGCGCAGCTTCACCGGCGAGGAGGCCGAGGCCGTCGCCGCCGAGGCCGGCCGGCTCGAGACCGCGCTCGGGGCGAGCGCAGTCTCCTAGCCCCCGTAGGCGAAGAAGCCGCGGCCGCTCTTGCGGCCGAGCAACCCCTCGTCCCGCATTCGGACGAGACGCTCGGGCGGCGCCATCCGCGCCTCGCCGAGCGCCGCGTGGATCGCCTCGGAGGCGTGGACGTGGATGTCGATCCCGATCAGGTCGAGGAGCGCGCACGGGCCGATCGGCCAGTTGACTCCGCGGGTTATCGCCTTGTCGAGATCCTCGGGCGAGACGCCGGCCTCGTCGAGGACGCGCACGCAGTCGTTGAGGAGGGGGATGAGAATGCGGTTGACGACGAAGCCCGGCGTGTCGCTGCAGCGGATCGGCTCCTTGCCGACGCGCTCCGCGAAGCCGTAGGCGGTCTCGACCGCCTGCTCGGACGAGAGCTCGGTGCGGACGACCTCCACGAGCGGGAGCACGGGAGCGGGGTTGAAGAAGTGCATCCCCACGACCCGCTCGGGTCGCTGCGTCGCGCGGGCGATCTCCGTGACGGAGAGCGCCGACGTGTTCGTGGCGAGGACGGCCTCCTCCCCCACGATCCCCTCCAGCTCCCGGAAGAGCTCGCGCTTGACGTCCGGCTCCTCGACGACGGCCTCGATCACGAGGTCGCTGCCGGCGAGGTCGGCGAGGTCGGTCGTCGTCGTCAAGCGCGCGAGCGCCGCGTCGCGCTCCTCCTCCGTGAGCCGCCCTTTCTCGACCCCACGGCCGAGGTAGTGGGCGATCCGCTCGCGCGCGCGGTCGCAGAGCTCAACGGTCACCTCGCGGCCGACCGTCTCCACGCCGGCCTGCATGCAGACCTGGGCGATCCCGGCGCCCATCGTGCCGAGGCCGACGACCCCGACCCGGCGCACGTCGGCGCCCGTCATTCGACGATGATCCTGACCTGGAAGTCGAGCGGATCGTCGGGACAGTCGTCTCCGCCCTCGGGACACTGCGGCTCCCCGACCGTGGCGATGAGCCCGATGCCGGGGTTGACGGCGTTGACGATCCACTCGGCGAAGCCCGGATCCTGGAGGTAGTCGACCCGGTCGAGCCGTAGCGCGGCGCCGCCGACGAACGGCTCTTCCCAGGCGTACTCGCTCGTCAGCCGCAGGAGCGTGTCCTCTCCCACTCGGAGCGTGAAGGCGGTGCCGTCGTCCGCCTCGGTGATCGCCTCGGGCGCCTCCTCGGCCACGTCCACCCCCCGGGTCTCGGTCTCGGGGACGGGGCTCTCGTCGGGCGCGTCGTCGCCGCCGCACCCGAGCGGTGCGAGGAGAAGGAGCGTGAGGGCGAGGACGATGCGCATCTGGGCGGGCGGCGCGCGGCCTTTCTCGGCCTCCAGTGTCTCACGCGAAAGGACCGGCGTGCGCCGGGCTCTGCTTGAATAGCGTCATGGCGGTCACTGCCCGCGAGCGCAAGCTCTTCCTCGACGGCGAGTGGATCGAGACCGGCGAGTGGCAGGAGGTGCGCTCTCCCTTCTCCGGGGACGTGGTCGGCCGGGTCGCCAGGGCGGGCGCGGCCGAGGCGAAGCGCGCCATCGACGCCGCCGCGCGCGCGCTCGAGGAGCCGCTGCGGGCCCACCGGCGCGCCGAGATCCTCGACCGGACGGCGGACCTGATCGCCGAGCGCGCCGACGAGATCGCGCGCACGATCTCCGCCGAGGCCGGGAAGCCGATGAAGGCGGCCCGGGTCGAGGCCGACCGCGGCGTCTCCACCTTCCGCTCGGCCGCGGTCGAGGCACGCAAGCTCTCCGGCGAGATGGTGCCGATGGATGCCTCGCCGGCCGGCGTGGGGAAGCTCGCCTTCACCCTGCGCGTCCCGATCGGCGTCGTGGGTGCGATCTCGCCCTTCAACTTTCCCTTCAACCTCGTGGCGCACAAGGTGGCGCCGGCGCTCGCGGCCGGCTGCCCCGTCGTCCTCAAGCCGGCCGGGAAGACGCCGATGTCGGCGCTCCTCCTCGCCGAGCTGGAGTCGGAGGCGGGACTGCCGGCCGGCTGGCTCAACGTGCTCGTCGGGCCCGCGTCCGAGATCGGCGACATCCTCGTCCAGGACGAGCGCGTCCGCCTGATCAGCTTCACGGGCTCGGCCGAGGTCGGCTGGAAGCTGCGCGAGCGCGCGGCCGCGAAGAAGGTGCTGCTCGAGCTCGGCAACGCGACCCCGGTGATCGTCGAGGCCGACGCGGACGTCGGGGACGCCGCCGCGAAGGTCGCCGCCAACGCGTTCTCCTTCGCCGGCCAGAGCTGCATCTCGATCCAACGCGTCTACGTGCAGCGGGCGGCCTACGACGACTTCGTCGGCCGACTCGTCCCCGCGGTCGAGGCGCTGCGGGTCGGCGACCCGGGAGACGAGGGGACGGACGTCGGCCCAGTGATCTCCGAGGGCGACCGCGACCGCATCCTCGAGTGGATCGAGGAGGCGAAGGCCGAGGGCGCGTCCGTGCTCGCCGGCGGCGAGACGACCGACGAGGGGCTCATCCTGCCCACGGTGCTGGCGGACGTCACGCCCGGGATGAAGGTCTCCTGCCTCGAGATCTTCGGGCCCGTGTGCACCGTGACCGTGTACGACTCCGTCGACGAGGCCTTCGCGCTCGCGAACGGCACCGAGTACGGGCTGCAGGCAGGGATCTTCACGGGGAGCGTGCGCACCGCCCTGGCCGCCGCCCGCGCGCTCGAGTTCGGCGGTGTGCTCGTGAACGAGGCGCCCACCTTCCGGGCAGACCAGATGCCGTACGGCGGCGTGAAGGCGTCGGGGAACACGAAGGAGGGTCCCCCCTACTCCACCCGCGAGATGACCGAGGAGCGGCTGGTCGTCCTGACGCTGTAGGGCCCTGGCCCGATTGCGGTCCAGGGAGTCGGTTACACTCGATCCCCGGCCCAGATGCCCGTGCGCCTGACCACGATCTTCACCCGCCGCGCCCGGCCCTACGCACCGACCGAGGAGGTCGTCGAGGTGGTCGAGGAAGTCGTCGAGCCCGCTCCGCCGTCCGAGCCCACCGATCCGTACCGGATGCGCGCCGAGCGGCGCGCGCTCGCCCGCGACCGCGAGGTCGAGCTCCGCGACGTCGGCGGCCTGGCCGTCGAGATGGTGCGTCGCGACCGCTGGAAGCCCGACCTCCTCGTCTCGCGCGCGAACGACGTGCTCGCGCTCGAACGGCGGATGCACGATCTCGACTCGCGGCTCGCCGCCGAGGAGACGGCGCGCAGCTTCCCGAACGTCGCCCACTGCCGCTGCGGGGCGCCGCTGCCTCCCGGGGTGCACTTCTGCTCGCACTGCGGCCGGCCGGCCGCCACCTCGCCGCCCGTGGTCACGTGCTCCCATTGCGGCCAGCCGCTGCCCGCCGACGTGAACTTCTGCGGCTTCTGCGGGAACTCGGCCGCCGCGCAGGAGTACGAGGCGGCCAGGGATCCGCTCGAGGAGACGATGGTCCGCCCCGCGGACGATCCCGAGAGGCTGCCGTGACGACTCCGCCCTTCGAGCCGCCGCCGGGCGACGAGGGGTACGTCCAGGCCGAGGCGTCGTCCGGGCCCGCCTGCCCGCGCTGCGGCGCGCCGCACGACCCGCTCCAGGAGTACTGCCTCGAGTGCGGCCAGCGCCTCGTCCCGCTCCCCGGCGCGACGACGACGCGGGAGACGTGGACGCGCGAGTCGCCCATCTGGCTCTGGCTCGCGCTCGGGTCACTCCTCCTCGTCGCCCTCGCAGCCGGCGCGATCGTCGCGCTCGCCGCCGCGGACGACGACGACGCGGCGCCCGTCGGCACGGTCGCCACGGAGCCGATCGGGTCGGAGCCCGTCTTCACGGAGACGATCGGGCCGCCGACGGTGGACACCCTCACGACGGGGACGATCACGATCGGGCCGCCGACGACGACGGCGACGGCGACCACGGAAGCCACCACGACGGCACCGACGACGACCGCGCCGACGACCACCGGGCCGGGCGGGATCATCTCCTGGCCGGCGGGCCAGGACGGGTTCACGGTCGTCCTCCGCTCGACCCCTACGAGCCAGGGGCGGGGCCCCGCCGACGCCACCGCCCAGCAAGCCCGTAACGCCGGCCTCCCCCAGGTGGGCGTCCTCAACTCCTCCGAGTACTCGAGCCTGAACCCCGGCTACTACGTCACCTTCACCGGCGTCTACTCGACGAAGCGCGAGGCCGAGAACGCGCTTCCGCGCGCCCGCTCGGCCGGATTTCCGACGGCGTACGTGCGCGAAGTCCGCGACTAGGTTTGCGTTCCGGCGCCAGGGAAACTTTGTAACACGGTCCCGGACCGTGTTATGCTGCCGCGTCGGGCATCGCGACGGGGCGCGCTTAACCCGATGTTAACCATGATTTGCAGGTACTTCATACCGGTGGGAGCTAGCCTGTGAGCGAGCAAGTTCAGGAGACGCTCCGGACCCGCATGTATCAATACTCCAGGGCTATCTACCGGTCGATCAAGGATCTGATCGACCCGTGGGCCGAGCCCGAGAAGCAGCTCGAGTACCGGCGCGACGTCCTCGCGGCCTGCGAGGAGACGGTCGAGCGCCTGGCCAAGGATCCCCGCTACTTCGCGAACCCGGACCGAACGCTCTTCCAGGACATCCGCCGCTACTTCCCCATCACGTACCAGGCGCAGGTCGCCTGGGCCGTCACCGAGGGGATCGGCGCCGCGGTCGACTACATCGAGGCGCAGATCGAGGCGGGCGCCTTCGACGGCGGCGTCGCGCGCTGCCGCGCGACGACGCGCAAGGGGAAGCCGTGCCAGCGCACGCCGCTCCCGGAGCGCGAGTACTGTCCGTCGCACCAGCACCTCGAAGCGCGCCCGGCCGCCGCGTAGCGGCCGAGCCGTCGAGCACGTCCCGCGCCTCGTTTCGCCGCGGGGGGCCACTGGGCCGTGGTCCGCGGAGGCACGCCCGGGGTCTGACCCCTGACGTGTCTCCCGCGGACGGCGAATGTGGACGGATCACCGTCCCGCCAAGCCACCTTCGGACGCCCCCTTCGCCGGCCGATCGCAGTCCTCATGCCGCCTCGCACGGCCCGGCCATGGCCTGTTTGCCCTTTCCACAGAATCCGTGCCGAACCCTCGTCCTCGGCGGCCACGAGCGGGGTCAGACCCCGACCGTGGCCGGCGGGGACAGGGCTCACGCGAGCGCGAGCTGCTCGAACGCCTCCAGGTTGGAGACGCTGACGCCGACGAGGCGGAGGGCGCCCGGGCGGTCGGCGAGGGCCCGGTCGAGGAGGGCGCACGCGAGCTCGCCGATCCGCTCCGGGTCGGCGGAGCCGGCCGGAAGCGTGGTCGAGCGGCTGCGGATGGAGAAGTCCGGGTAGCGGAGCTTCGTCGTCACCGTTCGCGCGACCTGTCCGGAGGCGTCGAGCCGCTCGGCCACGCGCCCGGCCATGCACCGCAGCTCGTCGTGGAGCCGCTCGCGGTCGGCGACGTCCCGGGGGAAGGTCTCCTCGTGCCCGATCGAAACCGTCTCGGCGGCGAGCTCGAGCGGGCGCGGATCGATGCCGCGGGCCCGGTCACGCAGGAGCCGGCCGACCTTCCCCGGGAGCAGGCGCAAGAGCTCCGCGTCGGAGAGCGCCGCCAGCCCGCCGACGAGCTCGACGCCGGCCCCCCGCACCCGCTCCTCCGCCCGCGGCCCTACGCCGGGTAGGAGGCGCACGGGGAACGGCGCCAGGAAGGCCGCCTCGCGCCCGGCCCGCACGACCGTGATCCCACCGGGCTTGCGCCGGTCGCTCGCCACCTTCGCCACCACCTTGCACGTCGCCACCCCGAGCGAGCAGGAAAGCGACGTTGTTCCGCGCACGGCCGCCTGCACCGCCTCCGCGACGATCCGCGCGCGCCGGAAGTCAGGCGCCACTTCCCCCACCTCCAGGTAGCCCTCGTCGAGGCCCGTCCGCTCCACGGTCGGCACCACCTCCCGCACCGAGGACCACACGGCGCGCGAGTACTCCGAGTACGTCCGGTGCCGCGGCCGGACGAAGACGGCCTCCGGGCAGCGGCGCAACGCCTCGGCGCAGCTCATCGCGGAGCGGATGCCGTAGCGGCGCGCGACGTAGTTCGCCGTGGCGACGACGCCCCGCCCGTGCGGGTCGCCGCCGACGACGAGCGGCTGCTGCGCGAGCTCCGGCCGCTCGAGCTCCTCGACGGCGGCGAAGAACGCGTCCAGATCGAGATGGGCGACGATGCGCATCGCGCTGACACAATAGGAGCCGTGTCGCACGACACCGACAAGCTGATCCGCCAGCTCTCCCTCGTCGCCTACCTCATGGCCGAGCGCCGGCCCCTCACCGCGCGCGAGATCAAGTCGGTCGTCGAGGGCTACTCCGAGATGTCCGACGAGGCCTTCGCGCGCCGCTTCTACTCCGACCGCTCGGAGCTCGTCGCCCTCGGCGTCCCCCTCCACTCGCAGCGGGATGAGTTCACGGGCGAGGAGCTCTACACGCTCCGCTCCGAGCAGTACTTCCTGCCGAGCCTCGACCTCGACGACGAGGAGCTCGCCGCGCTCCAGGTGGCGCTCTACCTCCTCGAGGGCCAGTTCGCCTACGCCGAGCCGCTTCGCCTCGCGCTCCAGAACCTCGCGCTCGGCCGCCCGACGCAGCTGGACCAGCGCCACGCGAGCGCCGTCCGCGTCGAGGTGCGCGACCCCGACTATTCCGACGAGATGTCGGGACGGCTGACGAAGCTCGAAGGCGCGATCTCGAAGCAGCGCACCGTCCGCTTCACGTACTGGTCGATCTCGCGCGACAAGACGCGCGAGCGCACGGTCAACCCGTACGCGCTCCTGCCCGAGGCGGGCTCCTGGTACCTGATTGGAAAGGATCTCGACCAGGACGAGGAGCGAACCTTCCGCGTCTCGCGCATCGTCGGCGACATCCGCTTCGCCACCCGCCGCGAGCGCGACTTCCGCATGCCCGAGTACGACCCCTCCGGCTTCCGCGGCCGCCAGCCCTGGCAGTACGGGGAGGAGCAGGGCACGGCCGAGATCGAGCTCGACCCGGACACGGCCTGGTGGGTCGAGCGGATGATCGACCGCGGCGATGTCGAGGGCGGCGTCTTTCGCACCCCCTACTCGCGCCTCGACCTGCTCGCCGGCTGGGTGCTGCGCCAGGAGGGGCGCGCGCGGCCGCTCGCGCCGTCTGAGCTCGCCGAGGAGGTCGCGGCCGGGCTCGAGCGCGTGCTCGAGCGCCACGAGGGCGAGCCGGCGAAGCCGCCGAGGCCGCGGGCGCGTCCCGAGGCGCCGCTCCTCGACCGCGCCGTCGGCCCGCTCGCGCCCGAGCGCTTCGGCGTCCTCCAGGCGCTCCTCGCCCACCTGCTCGCCGCCTGCGGCGACGAGACGCGCGCCGTCATCCCGGCCCGCGAGCTCGAGGAGCGCTTCCACATCCCGCCCGACCAGCTCGACGAGCACCTCCAGCTCCTCAACCTCGTCAACTTCGGCGGCGGCTGCTACGCGGTCTACGCCTTTCTCGACGGCGACGAGGTGAGGGTGGACAAGGAGCTCTTCGGCGACACGTTCAGGCGCGCGCCCCGGCTGACGCCGCTCGAGGCCCGCGCGATCCGCCTCGCGCTCGAGTTCGTCGGCCCCATGATCGCTGCCGAGGCGCAGACGCCGCTCGAGCGCGTACGGCGCAAGCTGGAGGAGACCTTCGGCCAGTTCGACCTCCCCGAGGCGCCGCCCGAGCCCGAGGCCGGGTCCGAGGAGGAGGAGCTGATCCGCACCCTCTCCCAGGCGATCCGCGAGCAGCGGCTCGTCGAGATCGAGTACGTCGCCGTCGGGGAGGAGACGAGCGTCCGCACCGTCGAACCGCACGCGCTCGAGCGCGAGCTGCCGTGGTGGTACGTCCACTCCTGGGACCGCACCCGCGACGCGCAGCGGAGCTTCCGCCTCGACCGCATGCGCCGCGCGACGCTCCTGGACGAGACGTTCGAGACGCGCCCCGGCCTCGAGCCGCGCAAGCTCCGCGACGTCCGCATCGCCCGCGTCCTCTTCGACCCCGAGGTCGCCCGCTGGCGCGTCGAGCGCGGCGCGACCCCGCTCGCGCGCAACTACGCCCTCGAGGAGGTCGGCGTCGGCGGCACCGACTGGCTCGTCGGCGAGATTCTCTCCCATCGCGGCTTCGCCGAGGTGCTCGAGCCCGAGGACCTGCGCGCCGAGGTGGCCGCGCGCGCGAAGAAGCTGACGGGTCCCCTGGGCGAGAAGCCGGCGCGGGCGCGCGGCTGAGCCGGCGGCTCAGCCCTTGAGCACCGCGAGCGGGCGCAGGCGCGCCACGCGCGCCGAGAGGCCCGCTCCCTCGCAGACCTCGACCACCTCGGAGACGTCCTTGTACGCGGCCGGCGCCTCCTCGACGAGGAGGGCGGCCTTGCCCACCTTGACGAGGATGCCGGCCTCCTCCAGCTCGCGGCGCAGGTCCTCGGGGCGGATGCGGCGCTTCGCCTCCTTGCGGCCGAGTACGCGGCCGGCGCCGTGGCACGTGGAGCCGAACGAGCGCTTCAGCGACGTCTCCAGGCCGCGCAGCACCCACGAGGCGCGCTCCATGTCGCCCGGGATCAGCACCGGCTGGCCGGGGAAGGAGCGCGTCGCGCCCTTGCGGTGGACGACGAGGTCGCGGCCCTCGTAGCGCTCGACCTTGGCGATGTTGTGACAGACGTCGTAGACGAGGTCGAGGCCGAGGCCGCCGCCGTCGAAGACGCTTGCGAACGACTCGCGCACGCGATGCGTCATGACCTGCCGGTTCGCGCGCGCGAAGTTCGAGGCGGCCACCATCGCGCCGTAGTAGCGCTGCCCCGCCTCGCCGGCGAAGCGCGCGCAGGCGAGCTGGCGGTCGGGCAGCTCGATCTTCTCGCGCGCGGCCGCGCGCTCCAGCTCCCGCAGGAAGTCCGTGCACACCTGGTGGCCGAGCCCACGGCTCCCGGAGTGGATCATCACCGTGAGCGCCCCCGGCTCGAGCCCCCAGTCCGCCGCCGTCTCGGCGTCGTGGATCTCCGCCACCTCCTGCACCTCGAGGAAGTGGTTGCCGGCGCCGAGGGAGCCGAGCGTCGCGGCACCCCGGACGAAGGCCCTCTCCGAGACCTCGTCGAGGACGGCGCCCTCGAGCGCGCCCTCGTCCTCGGCGTGCTCCAGGTCGGCCTCGACGCCGAGCCCACGCGCCACCGCCCAGCGCGCGCCCTCGCGGAGCACGGCCTCCAGGTCGGCGCGGCCGAGATCGAGCCTTCCTCCCCGGCCCGTGCCCGTGGGCACTGAGCGCGAGAGCTCGTGCAGGAGCTCCGGCACGCGGTCGCGGACGGCGTCCGCGCGCAGCGAGGAGCGCAGGAGCCGCACCCCGCAGGCGATGTCGTAGCCGACGCCGCCGGGCGAGACGACCCCGTCCTTGACATCGAAGGCGGCGACGCCTCCGATCGGGAACCCATAGCCCCAGTGGATGTCCGGCATGGCGTAGGAGGCGCCGACAATCCCGGAAAGGCAGGCGACGTTCCGCACCTGGCCGAGCGCGTTCTCGAGCTCCCCGGACTCGACCATCCGCCTGCTGGCGAAGACGCGGCCGGGGACGTTCATCGGCGGCTCCTGCGGGAGCTCCCACTCGTATGGCGCCACCTCGCGGAGCGCGGCCGTCATCGCTCCAGGCGCTCCAGCGCCCACTCGGCGTGGTCGCGGAGGAGCTCGTCGTCGCCCTCCGCATACGGCCGCACCGCCTCCGCGAGCGCCTCCACGCCCGAGTTCCCCGCGGCGACGAGCGCGTTCCGGCGCAGGTAGCGCGCGTCGTTGCGCGGGACGTAGAGGCGGTCGTAGCGCTCTCGCAGCTCGTCGTCCCCGGCCCGCAGCCAGTCGACGAGGGAGACGACCGGCTCGGCGCCCGCCGGCCGGCTCTCCCCCGCCCGTCGCTTCTCGATCCCGCGGTTCCACGGGCACACGTCCTGGCAGATGTCGCAGCCGTAGACCTGGGCGCCGAGCTCCTCGCGGTACGGCTGGGGGATCGGCGCCGGCGCCTGCGTCCAGTAGGAGAGGCAGCGCGTCGAGTCGACCGTGCCGGGCTCGTCGAGCGCGTCCGTCGGGCACGCCTCGACGCAGAGGGTGCAGGAGCCGCAGTCGAGCGCGAGCGGCGGGCTCGGCTCGATCCCGGCGTCGGTGACGAGGGTGCCGAGCACGACCCAGGAGCCGTGGCGGTGCGTGATCACCATCGTGTTCTTGCCGTAGAAGCCGACGCCGGCCCGGACGGCTCCCTCCCGGTCGACATGCTGGTTGGCATCCACGAGCACGCGATAGCTTCCGCCGAGCCTCCGCCCGAGCGCGTCGAGCTTCTCCCGGAGCGAGGCGTAGTGGTCGGCCCAGGTGTAGCGCGGGAGCCGTCCCTCCCCCGGCCCGGGCGCCGGCCCGGGCGCGTAGTAGCAGAGCGCCGCCGAGACGACCGTGCGCGCGCCCGGGAGCAGCGTCTCCGGGTGGCACGAGACCTCGGGCTGAGCCATCGTGAAGCGCATGTCCGCGAAGAGCCCGCGGGCGCGGCGCTCCACGATGTGACGCTCGGTCTCGTCGTACGGCCCGGCCGGAGCGGCCCCGACGACGTCGATCCCGAGCTCCTCCGCCAGGCGGTCGAGCTCCGCGGCCGTCATCTCGCTGTCACCGTACCAGCGGCCGAAGTCAGGGTACGATCGCGCCGTGAAGGCGGTGCGCATCCACGAGGACGGCGGGCCCGAGGTCCTTCGCTACGAGGACGCGCCCGATCCCGCCCCCGGCCCCGGCGAGGTGCTCGTCGGGCTCCGTGCAGCCTCCCTCAACCACCTCGACCTCTGGCTCCGCCGCGGGCTTCCCTCTGCCCCGAAGCCGCGGATCCTGGGCGCCGACGGCGCCGGGGTCGTCGTCGCCCTCGGCGAGGGCGCCGACCACTTCCGCGAGGGTGACCGCGTACTCCTCAACCCCGGCCTCGAGGACGGGGCGCACATCATCGGCGAGCACCGGGACGGCACCCACGCCGAGCTGATCGCGGTCCCCGGGGACTACGTCCACCCGATCCCGGACGCCCTTTCCTTCGAGGAGGCGGCGGCGTTCCCGCTCGTGTTCGAGACCGCCTACCGGATGCTCGTCACGCGCGCCGGCCTGCGCGAGGGCGAGTGGGTGTTCGTGTGGGGTATCGGCGGCGGCGTCGCCACGGCGGCCCTTCAGGTGGCGAAGGCGCTGGGAGCGCGGGTGATCGTCACGTCGTCGAGCGACGACAAGCTCGCCGCCGCGGCGGAGCTCGGCGCCGACGCGACGGTCAACCACGCGGGCGGCGACGTCGTCGCGGCCGTGCGCGAGGCGACCGGGGGCCGCGGCGCAGACGTCGTCGTGGAGCACGTGGGCGAGGCGACCTGGAAGACCTCGCTCCAGGTCGCGGCGGTCGGCGGCCGCGTCGCCGTCTGCGGGGCAACCACGGGCCCGAACCCGCCCGCCAACCTGCACCGGATCTGGTGGAAGCAGCTCACGATCCTCGGCTCGACCATGGGGACCCGCGAGGACTTCGCGGGCGTCTACGACCTCGTCGCCAGCGGACGCGCGAAGCCGGTCGTCGACCGCGTCTTCCCGCTCGCCGAGGCCGCCGCCGCGCACGAGCACCTCGAGGCCGGGCGCCAGCTCGGCAAGGTCGTCCTCCGGATCCCGGGGTAGCCGTGCGGCGGATCGGCGTCGAGGAGCGCCGGGCGCGGCTCGGGCTCCGGCACCGCCTCGCCGCGGAAGACCGTGCGGAGGGCCCGGAGGAGGCGGCGCGCGCCGTCGTCGCCCTGCACGCGACCGACCCGGCGTCCGTCTACCTCGCCGTCGCCGCGCGCACCGGCGGCCTCGAGGTCGAGGCGGTCGAGCGCGCCCTCTACGAGGAGCGGACGCTCCTCCGCCTACTGGGCATGCGGCGAACAATGTTCGTCGCCACGCTCGACGCTGCCTCGGTGATCCAGGCCGCCTGCGCGGGCGCGATCGCGGCGCGGGAGCGGCGCACGCTCGACGGCCTTCTCGCGAGCAAGGACGACGGCCGCGACCGCGCCGCCCACCTCGCCATGGTGGAGGAGGCGACGCTCCGCGCGCTCGCGGCGCGCGGCGAGGCGACCGGCGCCGAGCTCTCGGGCGATGTCCCGGAGCTCCGCGAGGAGTTTCCCTACGGCGAGGGCACGGCGTGGGCCGGCGTGCAGCGGCTGACGACGCGGCTCCTCGGCCTCCTCGGCGCCGAGGGGCGGGTCGTCCGCGGCCGCCCACGCGGCTCGTGGCTGAGCAGCCAGCACCGCTGGACGCCGCTCGAGCGGTGGCTGCCGGGTGGGCTCGAGCCGTGGGACGAGGCCGCGGCGCGGACGGAGCTCGTCCGTCGCTGGCTCGCCGCGTTCGGGCCCGGGACCACGACCGACCTGCGCTGGTGGACGGGCTGGCCCGCCCGCGACGTCGCGGACGCGCTCGGGCCGCTCGACATCGTCGAGGTGAAGCTCGATAGCGGGCCAGGCCTCGTGCTCGCGGACGACCTCGACCCCGCGCCGCCCGCCGAGCCCTGGGTCGCCCTCCTCCCCGCGCTCGACCCGACGGTGATGGGCTGGAAGGAGCGCGCCTGGTACCTCGGCGAGCACGCGCCCACGCTCTTCGACACCGCAGGCAACGCAGGCCCGACCGTCTGGTGCGCCGGCCGTGTCGTCGGCGGCTGGGGTCAGCCGGAGAGCGGCGAAGTCGTCGTCAGGCTGCTCGAGGACGTCGGCGCCGAGGCCGCGGCGCGGATCGAAGTCGCGGCCGAGCGCCTGTCCGCCGCGGTGGGCGGCGTGCGGGTGTCCCCGCGCTTTCGGACGCCGCTCGAGCGCGAGCTCTCGTCCTGACCCTCAGTCCCGGCCGCGCGAGGGCGGGACGGGGCCGGTCTCCCCGGGCTTGCTCTCTTCCCGACCGGCCGGCGCGGCCTTGCCTTTCCTCACGTCGAAGCCCGCACTCTCGGCGGCCCGGGACAGGCGGCGGAGCACCGCGCCGACGGCCTCGAGGCTCTCGCACTCGAACGTCAGCTCGAGCTCGGCGACGTACTTCGACAATTCCGGCCCCCTCAGAGGACGATCCGCCACACGGTCTCGAGAGGACATCCGGCCGAGACGAGCTTGCGGACGAGCGCGAGGTCGACCGGCGCCTTCGTGAGCGCCTCCGCCTCCGGGGGGGCGAACCCGAGAGCGAGGAACTGGCCCCGCCGCCACCGCCGCACCGCCGTCTCCTCGGCGAGGACCTTCTTCCGCCTCTCCTCGACTCCCTTCGCCATGGCTCAGTTTGAGTCGAGCCGGCCGCCGCGGGCGACCGCCGATGGGCGAGAACGCGACTCGCCGAAAGTCGAGTACACGGGCCGGATAGGAAGCGCTAGCGCCTAGTAGCCGAAGCCGAGGATGAGCTTGGCGTCGTCGGACATCTTCTCCGGCGACCACGGGGGCTCCCACGTCAGTTCCGCCTCGACGTCGCCCACCCCCTCCATCGACTCGACGACCTCGCGCATCTGCTGCTCGATGAGCGGGCCGACGGGGCACCCCATGGAGGTGAGGCTGTAGGTCAAGTGCACCTTCGGGCCCTCGATCTCGACGTCGTAGAGGAGGCCGAGCTCGACGATGTCCATCCCGAGCTCGGGATCCTCGACGGCCCTGAGCGCGTCGACCACTTCTTCGCGGCTGGGCATGCCTCAACCCTACCCGAGGAGGCGCACTTCCTCGCGCCGCTCGCGGGCGAAGAAGTGGATGCCGTCCACGAAGCGGACCCAGTTGTGGCGCGTGCACATGACGATCGAGTGCGTCCGGGCGCTGTCCGTCAGGTAGCGGACGCCGCGGAGGAGGTCCCCATTCGTGACGCCCGTCGCGGCGACCACGACCTCACCGGGGGCGAGCTCGTCGGTCGTGAACACCTTCGTCGGGTCGTCGACGCCGTACTCGCGCGCCTGCTCGACCTCGCTGCGGGACGTGGGCCAGAGCTGCGCCTGCAGCTCCCCGCCGAGGCAGCGGAGCGCGGCGGCCGAGAGGACGGCCTGGCGGGCGCCGCCGATGCCGATGGCGATGTGGTCGTTCGTTCCACGGATCGCAGCGGTGATCGACGCGGTTACGTCGCCGTCCTGGATCAGCTTGATGCGCGCCCCGGAGGCGCGGATCTCCTCGATCAGGTCGTGGTGGCGGGGGCGGTCGAGGACGATCGCGGTGATGTCGTTCGGGTTGCGGCCGAAACCGTCCGCGATCGCGCGGACGTTGGCGGCGACGGTGCGACCGAGGTCGATCCGGCCGCGGCCGACCGGGCCGACGGCCATCTTGCGCATGTACATGTCGGGGAGTTGAGGGAACGAGCCCGACTCGCCGACGCCGATCATCGACATGGCCCCGTAGTCGCCGCGCGCGACGACCGCGCGGCCCTCCACCGGGTCGACGGCGAGGTCGACCTCGTCGCCGCCGCGCCCCACCGTCGCCCCGACGGCGAGCGCGTCGCCCTCCTCCTCGCCTCCGACCACGATCCGGCCGGAGATGTCCATCCGGTCGAGCCCCGTGCGCATCGCCGTCGCCGCCGACTCGGCGGCGCCCTGCACGTCGCCCCGACCGAGCCAGCGCGCGCTCGCCAGGGCCGCCCGCTCGGTGACGGCGGCGAACGCCTCGCAATGGCAACGGGCCTCCGTCACACGCGGTTGGTGTCCTGCGCCCGCTCGACCTCGGCCAGGACGAGGTGGATGATCCCGTTGACCGCGCCCTCGATGCGGGCGTTGTCGATCACGGGCACCCCCGTCTTCTCCGCGCGCTCGATCAGGTAGTCCTGGATCCGGCGGATCTCCGGGAGCGCGCGCAGGTACTTCTGCATCGGGCGCAGGCCGTCCGAGACCGATTCGCGCACCCAGAAGTGGCGGGCGTGCTCGTCCTCGTCCTCGATCGCGAGCAGGCACTGGACGACGACCGCGCCCTCGTAGGCCCGCGGAAGGGCCCCGGGGACGAGGTGCACTCCCTCGAGCGCGATCGAGTAGCCTTCCTCGAGCGCGCGGCCGATGACGGCCTTCACGCCGACGAGGACGTTGCGGGTCTGCTCCTTGAAGCCGACGAGCGTCGGGTCGGCCTCCTCGCCCTCGTGGATGCGCACCGCCGGGCCGGCCTCGAAGCTCGAGTAGTGGATCGACGGCATGAACTTCTGCGAGAAGAACGCCCGCATCGTCTGGCGCACGATGTCGGTGGAGGTGACGCGCGTGACCCCGAGGCGGTGCGCCACCTCGGTCGCCACCGTCGACTTGCCCGTCCCCGTGGCCCCGCCGACGAGGAGGACGAGCGGGACGTCGAGCTCGCGGAGCGCCTGGAGCCTGCGCAGGAGGCGGACCGAGTCCTCGCCCTCGTGCGCAGCGAGCACCCCGGCGGCGATGTCGAAGAGGCGCTCCGGGGCGACGGAGGACGCCTCTCCGCCGCGCACGAGCTCGCCCTCGATCAGGCGCGCGAGCTCGTAGGCGCGCTCGGGCCGGACCCCCGTGCCCATGAGGGTGCGCGCCATGAGGCCCTTCGAGTAGGGGAGCGCGACATCGTGGGAGACGAGCGCCTCGGGCGGCCGGCGGTCGTTCACGCGGCCACGCCCTCGACGACGACCGCGTCGGCGAGCGCTCCGACCTGCTCGTCCAGGTCGAGCTCGCCCGGGAGCGGGAGCACCTCGTTGTCGGCGAAGACCACGGGCACGCCGCGGGCCTGGGCGGCCTCGGCGACGACGTCGATCGCCGCCGCCTTGATCTCGACGAGGAACACCTCGGCGCGCGCGGCCTCGGGGCCGTCGAGCTCGGCTCTGAGGACGCCGCGGTTGGCGAGGGCCCCGGAGACGAGGACGACATCCGCCCCGTGCTCCTTCTCCAGATGCGCGCGCAGGCGGTCGTGAATCGCCTCCGGCGCGGTGGAGAAGAACGCGACCCGGCGGCCGGCCACGAGCTCGACGGGGCGCGGGCGCAGCACGGTCGCGATCACCGGCAGGCGCGGGTCGACCTCGGCGATGGCGGCGCGGAGCCCGTCCACCTGGACGGCGGTGGCGAGCGGCTCCTCGCACATCGTCAGGACGACGAGGTCGCTGATGAGGAGGCGGTAGGCGCCGAGGTAGCCGGCGACGACGTGCTCGCCCTGGCTCGCGCCGGCGACGAGGATCCGCCGACCGGCGTCCACCGGCGGGACCGTCGCGCCGCTCCCCTCGAGGAGGACGATGTCCGGTTCGAGCGAGGCGGCGAGGTGGGCGGCCTCCTCGACGTTCGAGAGGAACGCCGCGCCGGCGAGCCCGCCGCCGCAGCGGCGCGCGCCGACCGTGACGACGCCGGCGAGGGCTGCGTCCTCGATGTAGTCCGAGGCCGCGTGCCGGCCCTCCCGGGAGAGCGCGAGCAGGTCGTCGAGCGTCGGCGACGCCTCGACGACGACCGGCGCGGCTGGACCGCCGCGGCCCATGGCGACGATCACGACCTCCCGAGTGGCGGCGAGCAGGCGCGCCACGTGGCCGGAGACCGCGGTCTTCCCCACCCTCTTGCCCGTGCCGATGATGGCGAGGGCGGGGCGCTCGAGCGGCTCGAAGCGGACGGGGTCGAGGCGGAAGTCCGCGCCGACGTAGGGGAGACCGGCAGCGAGCGCGCGCGAGGCGAGCCGGAAGCGACGGCGGAGGTCGACGACGGGCTCGTCGGAGAGGTCGACGACGATGTCGGCGTCCACCTCCGAGAGGGCGTGCCGGAGCCGGTTCCAGAGGGGGACGCCGTAGTCGGGCTCGGCGCCGCGAAGCTTCTCCGTGCCGCCGAGCATGACCGCGCCGACGACCTCGTGGGGCAGCGCTGCGAGCGCCTCCCGGACGACGTCCGGGTAGTGCTCGCCGTCGATCAGGGCGAGCGCTCTCATCGCCGCGCGCTCAGCTCCGTGTCGATCCGCGCCGTGTACTTCTCGTACTCGAGCGTGTCGGAGGAGAACTGGATGATCCGCTCCTGGCCGTGGAACGGGTACTTGCGCCAGACGTCCACGTGTCGCCCCTCGATCTCGATCAGGTTGTAGCAGGGCCTCGTCTTGCCGCGGAGGCGCAGCGAGGAGACCGTGCCGGCGTTGACGACGAAGAGGTTCTCGAGCCGCCAGGCGTAGGGCACGTGCTTGTGGCCGGAGAGGACGAGGTTGGCGCCGCAGTGCTGGAGCACCTCGATGACGTCCCCGGCGTCGTAGACGACGTTCCGCTCGCGGCCGGTGCCCGGCACGGGCAGCAAGTGGTGGTGGAGCACGAAGATGCGGAACTCGGCGGGGACGGCGAACTTCTCCTCGATCCAGCCGTAGTTGCCGCGGCCGATCACCCCGTGGTCGAGGTCGGGCTCGGACGAGTCGACGTAGACGAACGTGACCCCGTCGACCTCGAGGTGGCCCTTCCGCTTGCCGAAGAGCTCCTCGAAGTGGATGTAGCCGACGTTGCGGGAGTCGTGGTTTCCGGGCACGACGACGAGGTGCTCGCAGTCGATCCGGTCGAGGTACGCCTTGGCCTCGGCGTACTCCTGCTGGAAGCCGAACGTCGTCAGGTCGCCCGAGCAGACGACGACGTCGGGGCGGAGCTCGTTGATCTCCATGATCGCGCGGTCGGCGAGGTTCGGCACGAAGTACGGCGAGCCGCAATGGAGGTCGGACAGATGCGCGATGCGAAACAGTGGAGCCTCCCCGTCGTCAGACACACCGGATTGTAGGCGAGGGTCGTCCGAGTGGGATGCTACGTTTCAGGTGGGATGAGCCCAGAAAGCGGCCATTTCCAGGAGGAATCCGGGGCTCTTTTCGCCAACGAGGCCGAGGCCGAGTGCGCGCGAATCCTGGACTATCACGGCATCCGGTGGGAGTACGAGCCGCGTTCGTTTCCGCTCGAGACCGACGAGGGCGGCCGCGTCGTCGAGGCCTTCACCCCCGACTTCTACCTCCCCGAGCAGGACCTCTACCTCGAGGTGACCGTGATGAAGCAGTCGCTCGTCACGCGCAAGAACCGCAAGATCCGCAAGTTCCGCGAGCGGTATCCGGACGTCAAGGTCAAGCTCTTCACGCGGCGCGACTTCGAGCGCCTGGGACAGAAATACGGCCTGAACCTCGTGACGTAGGCGAGTTGCGCCCCGGCGAGGTCTACCTCTCCCGGGACGAGCTGGCGACGCGGGTCGGCGAGATCGGCGCCGAAGTCGCAGGCGACTACGAGCACCGGGACCTCGTCCTCGTGACGGTGTTGAAGGGCGCGTTCCTCTTCGCCTGCGACCTCGCCCGGGCGACGTCGATTCCGCTGGCCATGGATTTCCTCGTGCTCGCCGGCTACGGGGGCTCGCTCGGCGGCCGCTCGCGGATCCGCCTTATCAAGGACCTCGACCTGCCGATCGCCGGGAGGGACGTCCTTCTGGTCGAGAACGTCGTCGACACGGGCCTCACGCTCAACTACGTGACCAAGACCCTGGCCCTCCGCAACCCCCGAGACGTGGCCGTCTGCACGCTCTTCGACCGGCCCTACCGGCGACTCGTGGACGACCTGCCCATGCGCTACGTGGGTTTCACGCTGCCCGACGAATTCTTCGTCGGCTACGGGTTCCACGTGGACGAGTGCTACCGAAGTCTGCCCGACGTCCACGTCGTCGAGCGCGGGTAGCCCCGGCGGCGGGACGCCGTTTCCCGGCTGCGCACTCCGGGCATGAGGGACGCATGGACCGGGAGCGAGAAGTTCAGCACGACCCCCAGGTGCTCGAGGGCGAAGACGACGTCCCGCGCCAGCCGTCGCTGCCGAAGGATCCGTTCGTCCCGGAGCCCGGCCCCGGACCCGGCGAGCGCCGTGCGTTCCGCGTGCTCGCGTGGGCCTGGCTGCCGCTCCTGATCGCCGCCGCGGTCGTCTTCTGGGCGCTCCTGCGCTAGGCGCCGTCGCCGGCGACCGCACGTGCGGCGGACGCGGCCCGTCACGTTCCGACACATCTTCGGCACGATCCGCGCACCACACGCGCGCTCTTCCTCGCTACGCTCGAAAGCGGGTGGTGGTCCGGGGTGGCCCCGGAGGGAGGTGGCGTCCTGAGCAGTGCGCGGCCCCGGAAAGGCAGGAGGATCGGGTTAGAGGTAGCCCATCGGATCGACGGCGGCGCCGTTGACGCGCACCTCGAAGTGGAGGTGGTTGCCCGTGCAGCTACCCGTGCATCCGACGGTGCCGATCGTCGCTCCCTGGCCGACGTCGCCGCCCGCGTAGATCGCGGACAGGTGGGCGTACGCCGTCGAGAGCCCGTTGCCGTGGTCGAGGACGACGAGATTGCCGTAGCCGCCCATCCAGCCGGAGAAGATCACCCGGCCTGCGGCAACGGCCCGCACCGGGCTGCCTGCCGGAGCGGCGATGTCGATGCCCTCGTGCATCCGCCCCCAGCGCCAGCCGAAGCCGCTCGTGACGACCCCGCTCACGGGCCAGATGAAGCCGCTCGACGACGTGCCGCTCCCGCTCGAACCGCCACCGCTGCCGCTGCTGCTGCCCCCGCTGCTCGCCGACTGCGCGGCGCGGATCTGGGCGGCGAGCGCGGCACTCGAGGCCTGGAGGGCGTCGAGGTCTTCCTCGGCTTCGTGCCGGTGTTCCTTCACGGTGGCGAGAATGCCCTCCCGGTCGGAGCGGGCGCTTGCGAGCGCCTCCTGCTGGACGACGAGCGCCTGCCGAGCCGCGATCTGCTCGGCCGTCTTCTCCGCCAGCACGGCGGTCTCTGCGGCGACCTCGTCGCGCGTTTCCTTCGTCCGCTCGCGCGCGTGCTTCATCTCGATCTGCAGGCCCTTGATCTCGCTCGTGATCGCCCGGTCCTGGCGCCCGACGGAGTCGAAGTACTCGAGCTGGTCGAGCAGGTCGCCCAGGCTCTGTACCTGGAGGATGAGGCCGAGGGAGTCGGTCTCGTCGCTCTGGTAGAGGCCGACGAGACGCTCCTCGAGCTGTCGCTGCGCGATCTGGTACTGCCGCTTGAGGTGCTCGAAGTCGCGCGTCTGCTCCTCGAAGAGCGTCTTCAGCCGGTCGAGCTTGGCGCGGTGGGCGGCGAGCTCGGACTCGAGCTCGGAGATCCGCGCGGTGAGGGCGCCGATGTCTCCGCCGAGCGCGTCGATCCTCTGGCTCGCCGCCTGGATCTGGGTCGTGAGTGCGCCCTCCTTCGCCTTCGCGGCGGCGATGTCCTCGCGCAGGCCGGAGATCCTCGTGTCGACCTCGCGCTTCTTGTCGTATGCCGACTGCGCCAGTGCCGACGGCACCCCGACGAGCAGGATCGCGCCGAGAAGGGCTGCGAGACGGATGAGGCGAGCGTCGACCACCGGAACATGGTTCGGCGGGCGGGATCTCGTCCCTGCGCCCACCGGGGGGTTTTCGATCTCGACGGCGAGTTGTAGCACGTCCTCCGGTCGTCGCGCGACCCGGAGGCGGCCGCCGCGCGACTTCTAGCCGTTCCGCGCGCGTGACACCGTGCGCCGCTTCTCCTGCGGCGTCGGCGGGTGTTCCGGAGTGCCGGGGGGATCGGCGGGCGACCGCTCGGGAACGGGCTGGGGCGACGGTTCCGGAATCCGGGCCGGCTCCGGCGGGCTTCCCTCGTCCGGAGGCGGCCACGGCTCGGGAACCCGCACAGGCTCGGGCGGGCTCTCGAGCTGCCGCGTCGGAGCCGCCTGCGCTCGAATGTCGCCGACGTGCTCCTCGAGCTGGCGGAGAAGCGCGGCGGCCTCCGCGTCGGTCTCGGCGATCCGCTTGCTGAGCTCGGCGGCGCGCGCGCGGGCTGCGCGCGCCGCCGAGTGGTCGCGCTCGTACGTCGCCCGGCCCAGCTCGTAGAAGGTGCGGTTCCGCTCGGCATGGAGCTCGGCGAGCTCCCGGCGGAGGCGAAAGAGGTCGACCTTGCTGCGCGAGCGGGCGCTGACCACCTCGCGCCGGGCGGCCACGCGCGCCCAGGCGGCGGCGAGCGCGGCGCCGGCGCTTCGGCGCTCGACCTCGCGCTGGGCGAGCCACGCGGCTCCCGCGGCGAGGAAGAGGAGGATGCCCCAGATCCAGAGCTGCGCACCGAGGGCGACGATCCCGGCGGCGGCCAGGAGCACGACGACGACGAGGCCCCACTCGGGCGGCCAGAGCGCGCGCGGCTCGGCGGTCACCCGGGTCTCGGCGGCCGGCGCCCCTTCGTGCGCCTGCGGTCGCCCGCACTCCGGGCAGAAACGGCTTCCCGCCGGAACGGTCGACCGGCAGTGTTGGCACTCAACGATGGACATCGACACTTGCACGTTCCCGCTCCGGCCGACCTTGAAGCTCGATCGCCCGCAGGGCGTCCGCGGCCTCCCGCCGGAGCCGGCCGACCGACGCTCGGTAGTCGTCGTCGGACACCTTGCCCGTTCTGTGGTCGAACTCGAGCTCCTTGAGCGCCGAGAAGGCACGGTCGCGCTCCTCGAGCAGCCGCAGGCGGCGCTCGTCCTCGGCCCCCCCGAGCGCGTCGCCGTCGGACGCCGGCGGCCGCAGGAGCGGGCGCGCGACGAGGAGGACGCAGGCCACGGCGAGCAGGGCCCCGAGCGCGAGGGCGAGAGCCTCCACGGCGCCTACGCGCGCGCGAGCGCGCCCTCGTCTTCGCGCGCGAACCGCTGGGCGAGCCGCCGCTGCTCGCGCGCGTCCGGCCACATGGCCACGGCCGAGCCGGCCACGAAGACGATGCCGGCGAGCCAGATGAGGTTGACGAGCGGGTTCACGATCGCCTTCAGGAAGACGGATCCGTCCTCGCCGAACTCGTCCGCGATGACGAAGAGGTCCTCCCCGCGCAGCCAGTTGGTCTTGATGCCGACCTCGTTCGACGTCTCGTCCTCCGCGAAGTACCGGTTCTTGCCGGCGAGGAGCGTCCCGGCGGGCTCCCCGCCGCGGTCGACGGCGAGCACGGCGCGGACCTCCTCGGCGTTCCGCGCCCGCGTCCGCTCGGCCCCGCTGTACGTGAGCGTGTAGTCCCCGACGGAGATCGACTCGCCGGGCGCGAGCCGTGCCTCGCGGGTGGTGGAGAACCCGCCGATCCCGACGGCGCCGACCAGGAGGAGGACGATCGCCGCGTGCACGACGTAGCCGCCGTAGCGACGCCGGTTTCGCGCGACGAGCCCGCTGAAGGCCGCCCACCAGCCGCCCCCGGAGCCGATCGCCTTGCGCGCGCGCGTCCCCCGCACGAACTCGAGCACGATCGTCGCCAGCACGAAGGCCCCGAGCGTGTAGCCCACGAGGCCGACAGGGCTCGAGCCGGCGCCCAGGAGCAGGAGCGCGATTCCGGAGAGCAGGGCGACCGCGGCCGGCCAGGCGAGCTGCGACGCGAGCGCGCGGAGCGAGGCCCGGCGCCAGGCGACAACCGGCCCGATGCCCATGAGGAGGACGAGCGGGAGGCCGAAGACGATGGCGAAGAAGTCGTAGTAGGGGGCGCCCACGGTGACGGCGACGCCGCGGACGGCCTCGGACACGAGCGGGTAGACGACGCCCCAGAGGATCGTCAGCGCGAGCGCGACGAGGAAGAGGTTGTTGTAGAGGAACGCCGCCTCGCGCGAGACGAGCGACTCGAGCCGCGTCTTCGCCCGGAGCGATGGGAGCCGCGAGAGGATGAGCGCGGTCGAGAACGCCGCCACGACGGCGATGAAGCCGAGGAAGAACGGCCCGATCGACGACTGCGTGAAGCTGTGGATCGACGTGATCACGCCGCTGCGGGTGAGGAACGTCCCGAAGAGCGAGAGCGCGAACGCGCCCGCGACGAGGATGACGTTCCAGACGCGGAGCATGTTCTTCTTCTCCTGCACCATTACCGAGTGCAGGAACGCCGTCGCCACGAGCCAGGGCATGAGCGCGGCGTTCTCGACGGGATCCCAGGCGTACCAGCCGCCCCACCCGACCTCCTCGTACGCCCACTTGGCGCCGAGCAGGATGCCGAAGCCGAGGAACGTCCAGGCGCCCAGCGTCCAACGGCGCGTCGCGACGATCCAGCGCTCGTCCGTGCGGCGTGACAGGAGCGCGGCCATGGCGAATGCGAAGGGGATCGTCAGCCCCACATAGCCGAGATAGAGCATCGGGGGGTGGGAGATCATGTACGGGTTCTGCAGGCTGGGCGTCATGCCGGCTCCGTCCGCGGGCGCAGCCTGCGTCGCGAACGGGCTGGCCACAGCGACGACGAGGAAGGCGAAGAACGCGGCCACGCCGGCGACGACCGGGATCGTCCACGGCAGTACCTCGCGCACGAGGCGCCGGTTGAGGGCAATGGCGGCGGAGGCGGCGCCGACGAGCACGAGGAGCCAGAGGAGGAGCGAGCCGGCCTGGCCGCTCCAGAACGCCGAGAGCGAGTAGCGGAGGGGGAGCTCGCGGCTCGTCGACCGGGCCACGTACTCGAAGGAGAAGTCGCGTCGGGCGAGGGCGGCGAGGAGGACCAGCGAGGCGACGGCGGTCGCCCCGAGGGAAGCGTAGAGGGCGTTCGCCGCCGAGTCGAGGAGACGGCGGCGGCCGCGCCAGGCGGCGTAGCCGCCGGCGATCGCCGCGTACAGGATCAGTCCGAGGGCGGCGACGAGCGCGGCGCGGCCGAGCTCGGGCACGCTAGGGGCCTGCCCGGGAGGTGCTCACGGTAGGTGGCATGCGGCTCGTGCCGCGAAGCAAGGACGCGGGGAGCGCCAATATGCAGGCATACTGGCGCAACCGAGGACGGCGCATCGCGGTGCGGGACGCCTGCAAGCTGCCCTGAGCCATCTTCTGGGCAGGCCTCTAGTCCTCGGGAGCGTACTTCGACGGGCACTTCGTCACGAGCGAGTCCTCCTGGGCGACGAAGACGCCGTTCACGAGCTCGCCTTTCATGTAGACCTCGCGGCCCGGCTTGAAGAGGTCGGGCACGGAGCCCGTGTAGACGACCGGGACGGTGGCCGTCCCCTCGATGTCGCGCACCTCGAAGCGCAGCCCCTCCCCGCGCGCCTCGCCCTCCACGGGGCCGACGGCGATGCCGGCCAGGCTGACCTCGCCCGTCGCATCGGCGAGCTGGCTCGGCTGCAGGGACGGCGTCCCGCCGGCGAAGCTCGTCCAGATGAGGAAGACCGCGAGCACCGCCGCGACGGAGAGCGCCACGACGAGGCGCACCGGGTTGCGCCGCTTTGCCACGCCTCCGAGTTTAGCGGCGGTCTGGGGCCTATTCGGGGGTAGGCGCCGGGCGGCGGTCCGGGATGCGGTACCCGTGGTCGCGGCAGAGGCTGCCGGGCGCGTCCTCGGTGAGGGCGTCGCAGTACCCCTTGCCGTACGCGGCGCGGAGGAACGCCGCCACGACCTCGAGGTTCCACTCGGTGATGCCGCAGGCCTCGCCCCAGAGGTCGGCGAGCCGGAGGTCGATGTCCAGCTCGAGGAGCTCGATGCGCGACGGACGCTTGACCATGGGCTGAAGGTACTGCCCGGGTCGGACGGACAGGGCGTGCGCCCCGGCGTGCTCGGAATCGGCACGGATCCGCGTCACACACGCGCGTCTTCCGGCGTTAGGCTCAGGCCGGAGGGAGGCACGCGGCCGGCCCCGAGGGGTCAATGACCGGAAAGGACGCGGCCGCGGCCGCGGGCGGGTCAGGCTCCGCCCGCGCGGTAGGCTGGCGCCGATGGCGACGATCAGGATCGGGCCCGCCCGGGTTCCCTCCCGCGAAAGCCCCGAAGCTGCCGTCGAGCTCCTGCGCGAGCGCGGCTACAGGGCCTGCGAGATCGACTTCGAGGGCAAGTTCTGGATGGACTACCCGTGGGCCGAGCGCTTCGGCGAGCTCGCCCGGGAGGCGGACGTCGCGCTCTCGGTGCACGCGCCGATCGCCGGCTTCATGGGCCACCTCCAGCGCGACCGGAAGCACGGCATGGCGACCGGAATGCTCGATCACTCCGCGGGCGTCGCGGCCGCGTGCGGCGCCGAGCTCGTCGTCTTCCACCCGGGCTTCCTGCTCGGACGGGAGCGAGACGCGGCGCTCGAGTCCGTGGCCGAGCAGCTCGCCGAGCTGCGCGAGCGCCTCGCGGGTAAGGGACGCGGCGTCCCGTTCGGAGTCGAGGTGATGGGGCGCGTGCGCGAGCTGGGGACCCTGGACGACGTGCTCTGGCTCGCCGAGCGCCTCGACTGGGTCCGCCCCGTGCTCGACTTCGCGCACCTGCACGCGGTCACGGACGGCGGGTTCACGGAGGCGGAGACCTTCGCAGTCGCCCTCGGCCGCGCCGACGCCGTCCTCGAGCCGGGCGCTCCCTTCCACGTCCACTTCTCGGACATCGCCTACGCGAACCGCAACGAGACGAAGCACCTCCCCTACGGCGAGGGGTCGCTACGCGCGGAGCCGCTGCGCGACGCGCTCGCCCGCTTCGACAGGCCCGCGACCGTGATCTCGGAGTCGCCCGACGAGGAGTCGAGCCAGGCGATCAGGACGATCCTGCTGGCCGCGCCCGTCGGCTGACGGCTGCCGCCCGCCGGCCTGCGACTTGCCACGCACTCTCCGCTGCGAGATGATCTCCCAGCCGTGAGTCGAGGGGGATCGCCCTTCCGGCCCGCCGTCGCCGGGGCGCTCGTCGCCGCGTTCGTGGCCGTGCTCTCGCCGGCCGCGGCGGAGGCCGCAGTCCTCGCCAAGGGCTCGAAGGGCGCCAAGGTGGCGATGCTGAACGCCCGCCTCGCCGCGCTGACGTACCTCCCGACCGGAGCGACGTCCCCGCGCTTCACCCTCCAGACCCATCACGCGGTCGTCGCTTTCCAGAAGCTGAACGGGCTCGACCCGGACGGCCTGGTCGGGCCGCTCACCCGGCGCGCGCTGGCGAATGCGGGCGCGCCGGCCCCACGGGTCGATCGACGCGGCCGCCGCATCGAGGTCTGGCGGGGGAGGCAGGTCGCATTCCTCGTCGCGAAGGGGAAGGTCGTGCGCACCGTCGACGTCTCGACCGGCAAGGCCCGGTTCCGGACGCCGGCGGGGAGGTTCCGCGTGTTTCGGCGGGAGCGGATGTCGTGGTCCTACAAGTACGAGGTCTGGCTCCCCTGGGCGGCCTACTTCAACGGCGGCATCGCGCTCCACGCGTCCGCGGACGTGCCGCCGCGGCCGGCGAGTCGCGGCTGCGTCCGCGTGCCGCGGCCGTTCGCCCCCGAGGTCTACCGCTTCGCCGGCATGCGGACGGCGGTCGTCGTGCTCTGAGGACTACGCGCCCGGGAGGACGCGCAGCTCCGGCCCGTCCGTCACCTCGACGGTGCGCTCCTCGCCGGGGCGGCGCCAGGCCTCGCCGAGCTTCCCGTCCAGGGTCTCCTCGAGCTGCCCGGTCACGGCGAGCTCCTGGACGATGTCGGCGCCGCCGACGAGCTCGCCGCCGACGAAGACCTGCGGGATCGTCGGCCAGCTCGAGAGCGCCGTCAGCTCTTCGCGGATGCGGGGGTCGACGAGGACGTCCACGGCCGCGAACCCGGCGCCGACGCCGCGGAGCGCGGTGAGCGCGCGGTCGGAGTTGCCGCAGTAGGCCTGCTCGTGCGTGCCCTTGATGAAGGCGACGACAGGCTCGCGCTCGATCGTCTCCCGGATCCTGTCGCGGAGGTCGCTCATCCCTCTCCCCTCGTCGTGATTCGCAGCTCGTGGATCGTACCGTCGGCGAGCGGGGCCGCCAGCGCGTCGTAGACGAGCCGGTGCTGGTCGAGGAGCGAGAGGCCGTCGAAGCCGGGGTCGACGACGGTGACGTGGAAGTGGTCGCCGCCGCCGGTCCGGTCGACGACCGCCACGTCGCGGGCGTTCGGGAAGGCTGCGCGCAGGAGATCGTCGAGCCGCTCGCTCACGCCTGCGACGATAGCAGCGGCGGCGCCCGCTACCATCGGGCCGGATGGGCCGCCGTCTCCCGATTCTCGCCCTCGTCCTCCTGCTCGCCGTGGCCGTCCTCGGGACGGCGCCGCCGGCGTCCGGACAGGTCTCCGGCGTCGAGGCCAAGACGTGGGCCAAGAAGATCGCCCGCATCGGCCCCCGCCCCGCCGGCGGGAAGAACGAGCGCAAAGCGGGCGAGATCGTCCGCAACCGTCTCGACGCGCTCGGCTACCGGGTGCGAACGCAGCACTTCCGCCTGCCGAACGGAAAGCGGTCGCGGAACGTTGTCGCCAAGACCCCCGGCCCGACGAAGATCGTGATCGTCGCCCACATCGACGGCGTCCACGGCACGCCGGCGGCGAACGACAACGCGTCGGGCGTCGGCGTCCTGCTCACGATCGCCGCGCCGCTCGCCGAGAAGGACGGCGTCCTCGTCGCCGCGCTGGGGGCCGAGGAGCGCATCGTCACGGGCTCGTCCTGGCACCTCGGGTCGCGCCGGCTGACGCGGTCGTTCTCGCCGGAGGAGAAGGAGACGGTCCGGCTCGCGCTCTCGATCGACATGGTCGGCGTCGGGCCGACGCTCAACATCCGCGGCCTCGAGACGAGCCCCAACCGCTCCGCGCGCAAGCTGCTCCGCGCGGCGACGAAGCTGGGCATCCGGGCCACGTACCTGCGCGACACGGGCCAGTCCGACCACGACGACCTCACGCGCGGAGGCATCCCGGCGGCCTGGATCGAGTGGCGCTGGGACACCTGCTGGCACCTCCCGTGCGACACGGTGTCGCGGCTCGAGCCGCGGAAGCTGCGGGCCGCGGGGCGCGTCGTCCTCACCGCCGCCCGCGCCGTCCGCACGTAGGCGGCCCGGCGCCCGAAGAGGGGACGACGGGCGCGTCCGCGAGCTGATACTGAGAAGACAGCACGAATGACGCCGCCGCCCGTCCCTCCGAGCTCGGCACGGGCCTCGGGCATCGCTCGAGCGCAGGTAGCCCCTCGCCGCGCGCCGGCCGGCCCGCCCAGCCGCGACCTCGTCCGCCTCTGCTCCGGGGAGCGCGCCTCCGGGGAGCAGCTGCCCGCGCAGCGCCGGCCTCGTCCGGCACCGCTCCACGTGAACCCCGCGGTTCGCGGCGCGTGGGTCGAGAGAGCCCTTTAGCCGGGGCCGCCGGACGCCGATGATCTCTCTTGCCGCATCATGGCCGGAGGACTGACCGAGAAGCTCAGAGGCTCGCTCGAGGACTACCTCGCGCGGAGCGCAGCCGAGCTCGACGAGCGCGGCGCATCGATCGCCGAGCGCGCGTCCGAGCTCGAGGCCGAGAGCGCCGAGCTCGAGCGCCTGGAGGCCGACCTGGCCGTGCGCCGCCGACGTCTCGAGGAGGCCGGCCCCCTGCAGGAAGAGCTCGTCGCCGCCCTCGACCGGGCGCTCGAGACGGTCGCCGGCCGCGCCGCCGCCGTCGTGAGCGAGGCGCAGGCCGTCGAGGAGCGCCTGCGCAAGGTCGTCGAGACCGACACGGAGCTGGCCGAGCGAGAGCGGGCCGTGACGCAGCGGAGCGACCGCCTCCGCGTCGAGCAGGGGCGCCTCGCCGACCGCGAACGCGAGCTGGCCGAGTTCCAGCGCGACCTGCTCGGCCCGGATGCGGCCGTCGGCACGCAGTGGGTCGCGCGCCGGGACCGCTCCTTCGTCGAAGCCGAGTCCGCCCTCGACGAGCGCGCCCGCGAGCTCGCCGAGCGCGAGCGCGTCCTCGAGGAGCGGGTCGTGCAGAGCGGCGTCCAGGCCCAGCTCCGCCTCGACGAGCTCGCGGCGCGCGAGCTCGAGCTCGAAGCTCTACGCGAGCGGCTCGAGCGGCGCGAGCGGGAGCTGAACGACTTCGTCGCCCAGGTGCAGGGCCGACTCGGCCCGCGGTTCTCCTAGGCGGACTCTGGACAGCGCTCGAGCGCCGTCGTGCCCGCGCGCAGGCACATCGACGGCCCCTCCCGCGCGGGATCCCGGTAGCGCCCCTGCCTTGCCGGCGCCTCGGGAGCGCGGGAGAGGTCGCAGTACGCGCCGGCGAGGATGCAGTTCTGCGTGCCCCACGGCCCAGGGAACGCGTTCCAGAGCGCGGGCTCGCCGGCGGCGGTCTCGGGCAGCGGCCTCAGGCAGCCGTCGCAGCTTGCGTTGTGCGTCCAGACGATGGAGCCGTCGTGCCGGGACTCGGGCAGGTCGCGCGTCGTCTGCCGGCAGTTCCGCTCGCAGGGCGTCGGATACGAGGCGTGGCTGTCGCGGGCGACGAAGACGAGCGGTCGCGGCCCGCCGAGACCGGCCCACGGCGGGCGCAGCGTCTCCCAGAGCGGCAGGAGCGTCTCGGCTAGCGAGTACGTGACGACGTGCTCGTGCTGCGCGTAGCGGACGGCCTCCGGGCGGAGCCGCTCGCCGGCGGCGTCGAGACAGTCCGGCCCGCCCGTGCAGGGCTCGAGCACGACCGTGACACCCTCCCAGTCGCTCTCGTGCTCCTGGCAGGTGAACGGCGGCGTCCGCAGGCCGGGCGCGCAGAAGACGTCCTCGCCCACGGGCGACGGGTTGCGCGCGAAGAACCACCAGTAGTCGACGTAGACGCGGCCGTCGGCGGGCCGGACGACGCGGTAGTAGTAGCCGCTCGAGTCGTCGCCGCCCTTCGGCGGTGCCGGCCCCTCGGCGAAGCGGAGGTAGTCGTAGCCCGTGTCGATCTCCTGCGGCCGCTCGAGAACGTCGCACCCGGCGACGCCCTCGTAGCACTGGGAGACGCGGCCGCCGGCGATCGCGTCCTCGATGTCGAGTGGGTAGCGCAGCTCGCCGCGGTCGAGGAAGAGGAGCGGGCGGACGAGCTCGGCGACGGCGATGTCGGCCGCGTCGAGCCGCGCCTCCGGCACCGCGCCCGGCACCTGGTCGGCAGGCGCGACGCGCGGCGCGAGGAAGACGACGGCGAGGAGCACGGCGAGCCCGAGCAGACCTCCGGTCCACGGATGCGGCATCGACCGCGAGCTTCCCGTCAGCTTCAGCACCACGGCGACGGCGACCCAGAGGATCAGCCCGGAGAAGAGGAGGACGGGACCCCACGGGAGGCGCACGAGCGCGAGCGGCACGCCGACGAGGAGGAACACGCTGGCGAGGAGCGCCCGCCGCGGCCCCGGCGGCTGCAGGTCGCCGCGGAGGAGCAGCGGCCGGAGGAGCCGCGAGGCCCCGAGCAGCGCGCCCGTCGTGATGGCGACGGCGAAGAGGAGATCGCCCCAGAGCCCGCTCCTGAGCAGGACGTTGAGCCCGACGAGGACGAGGAAGGCGACGACGAGCAGGATCGCCAGCACGCCGGTGCGGGCGAGCTGCTTGGAGGCCCCCCAGCGACCGAGGGCCGCCCGGGCCCGGGTCAGACGCGATTCCACCATGGGCCGTCACGTTCTGCCGCGACGGCGAGAACCCTGCGCCGGAAGGCTCAGGGGGAGCCCGAAGAGGCGGCGGCTCGTCCGGCGGCCTGGGCGCCCGGACGAACCCGGCCTCGGCGAAGTCGCTCGTCCGCTCTCCACGAAGCCCGGGGCACGCGCAAGGCTCGACGTGGAGGCTCGAGACCTCGTAGGTCCGCGCGCGGCAGCCGGCCGGGCCGCCAGCACACAGCGAGGACACGCGGCGCCGAACCCGGCGCCCTCGAGCGCGGGCTCGCCGCAGGCGCGACACGTTCCGGCCACTCCGGGCCATCCGCTCACGGCGCAACCCGCCGGATGGCGGCGCTGCGCCCCTCACCCTCGGCCGGGGGAACGAGCCCGGAGGAGAAACGAGGAAGGAAGAAGCGGACGACCAGCTGCCGGCCTTGCTAGTGGCTTGATGTGAATAGGTCTCCTGCGCTCTTTACGCGTAGCTCTTTCCAAGCTCGTCCAGACCGGCCTTGGCGAGGTCCTCAGAAGTCATCGCTGGGTGGAAGCTGACGGCCGCGTCGAAGGCGAGAAAGAGAGGTTCCGCTATGGCGGGAATCTTCGATGGATCAGGCAAGTCAACGATCATGGTTCCCCCGCGCTTTCCGCCTCGCTCCGTGAAGTAGACGGCTTCAGGCTTGATGTCTCCCAAGACCTGCTCGATCTTCTGGCCGGCCGTGCCGTCTTTCACCATCGAGTTGAAGGGCTCGAGAGGGAGTCTGAAGTCCACGAGTATGCGCATCGAGGCGTCCTCCTCACACATAGCTGTTGTATGTGCCGACGACCCTAGCCGCACCTTGGATTCCATACAAGCGGGCGACGAGCCCATAGTGATTTTCACTCAAGCCTCCAGTCAGGTCCCGAGTCAGGTCCGGCCGTCGCTTGCGGGCGGTTCGAGTCGGAGCGGGCCTCGTGGATGCCAGGAACGATGCGGGTTTGTCGCCTGTCTGGCGGTTCGTGTCGCCGGGCGGGGCTACCTTCCCCAAGCTGAGGGTCGCGGGTTCGAGCCCCGTCGGCCCAGCTGAGCGAGCGCGTCCGCGCCGCTCGTTCCGCCGGCCAGGTGGACTGCGGGCGGCCGTCCTGCTTCGAGGACGACGAGCGCGCCGGGACGGTCGCCGAGGACGACCTCGACCTCGTCGGCGGTGTGCGTTGTCTGCGCCATACAACGCCCATCGTAGAGGCGGTTTCCGCGTTTCTTGCTGTAGCCGTGACGCTTCCGCAGAACTTGACTCAAACCTGACTAGCGCCGACGCGGCTGGCGGGCGGCCTCGGAGGGCGGCCGAGAGAAAACCCCGCCTGAGCGGGGCTTTCCTCGTTGGAGCGGACGACGGGGCTCGAACCCGCGACCCTCAGCTTGGGAAGCTGATGCTCTACCAACTGAGCTACGTCCGCCGGCTGGAGCAACGATACCACCGCTTCGCGCCGCTCTCCCCACACGCATTCGCCCGAAGGGGGGATGGCAGCGACGGGCCTCCCTGACGACGATGAGGACAGACGATGAGGACCGCATCCGGCGAGCGGCGCGCGGGCCGCTCCGGATCCCCGAGGAGGTAGACCTGCATTGACCAGCTACGAGCCCCGCCCTCGTGAGGAAGGCCAGACGATGGCGGAGTACGCCGTCGTCCTCGGCGTGATCACGCCGGCCGTCGTCCTCTCGCTCGCGTTCATGTCCGAGACTGTCGCAGCGACATTCGAGTCGCTCGCGGCTCTCATCCCCTAGCCGCAGAGCCTGCCCGCACGAAAAGGGCCCGGTTTTCCGGGCCCCTCCCGCGTCCGTCAATCGTGAGCCCGTCTACGGGTTGCCCTGCTGGCCGGAGCCGGCGCCGTACTCCTTCAGGACGTACAGGCCGCCGTTCCGGTCCGAGGCGTAGAGCCACGGCTTGCCGCGCTCCTTGTAGATGCCCCAGACGTCCTGGATGCCGCCGTTCTCGTGCTCGAACTCCTCGCCCGCACGGTGGTACCTGGCCGTCTCGACCGGGTTGTACGGGTCGGAGATGTCGAGGACGATGACGCCGTCGGAGTACCAGGAGAAGTACGCCTTGCCCTTCTCCACGATGACGTTGTGCACCGAGTACGTGCCGCGCGGATCGCACAGGTGGTCGTGCGGGTCGGCGCTGCACACCGTGTTGTACGTGGAGGCGAGCACAGGGTTCTCCGGGTCCGTGTAGTCCCAGATCCGGACGCCGCCCCACGGGGTGTCGGTGCGGATGTTGTTCGAGACGACGATCGAGGCGGCGCCGAGCGCGGCAGCGTTCGCCATCTTCTCCGCGAACGTGCACTCGCCGCGGCGGACGACCGCGATGTCGCCGGGGTCGACCGCGCCCGCGTTCAGATCGGGTCGACGTTGCACGCGCGGCCGATCCAGACGGCCTCGCCGGTCTGCGGGCCCACGTCGGCGAACTTGGGCTGGTTGCCCGCGCCCTCCACCGCCGCGTAGACGTTCCCGGCGAGCGGGCCGCTCGTCACCTGGACGGTGATGCCCGTCCCGTGGTGCGTCGTGCCGATGTCGATCGTGACCTGGTTGCCCGTCTGGCTGCCCTCGAAGTCGTCGCCGGCGACGGTCGAGATGCCGTAGCCGGTGATCGTGTTCGTCGGGTTCTCGCCGAACGTGAAGTTCGAGAGCGGGCTGTCGCTCACGATCGCGTCGAAGTCCTCCTCGGTCTCGACGACGTAGCGGCCGTCCTCGGTCGGCCACGCGGCGTGGCTGTGGACCTCGCCGTCCAGCGAGCCGTTCGCGACGTCAAGCGCGGTCGAGACGTACTCCGGGTCCGCGGGGTCGGAGATGTCGAGCAGGATCAGCCCGGCGTCCCAGCTGCTCAGGTACGCCTTCGTCCCGTCGGCCGACACGGTCACGTCGTGCAGGAAGCGGTTCTGCGAGAAGCCGAAGGCCGGCGTCAGGAGGCCGAACATGTACCCGTTGATGTGGTTCACCAGGGTGGTGATGTCGGTCTCGTTGTACGGGTCGGTGCTGCAGTACGCCTCCTCGCAGAGGAGCTCGGCGCCCCACTCGCTCACGAGCTGCGGGTTCGTCGGGTCCGTCAGCTCGAAGATCTGGAAGCTGCCGAACCAGGCGTGCGTCTGCATGGCGACGTAGTCGCGGTTCCCCTGCGTGAAGAGGAAGAGGTTGTGGACACCGAGGTTCGTCCCGCCGAAGAGGTCGCGGAGGACGGCGTTCGCCTCGTTGACCCTCGCGCTCGCGAGGTGCACGGGGTTCTTCGGGTCGCTCATCTCGTAGACCTCGAAGCCGCCCTCGGGCCCGCCGCACGACTCGTTCGAGTGGACGAGGATCGTGCCGCTGTTCATCTTGGCGACCTTGATGTCGTTGATACGGCTGCCCGCCACGGACGGCAGGAAGCCGGCGGGCTTCACCTTGTTCGGGTTGCGGACGTCGAAGATGCGGACTCCGGAGCCGTTGGCGCCAGTTCCGTCGCCGCACGGGTCGTTGAACGTCCCGATGTAGGCGTAGCCGCCGAGCGTCCAGACGTCGGTCGTCGCGTTCGGCATGAGGCGCACGCCCCGGCCGGCGAGCTCGAGGTTCTTCGTCACGTGCGCGAACGGCCCGGAGCTGACGACATCGGTCTGGAGCGCGTCGAGCTCCGAGAGCGCGGCGCTCGGGTCGCGTTCTGCGCTGCCGAGCGCGGGCGGATCGTCCAGGCCGTCGTCCGGCGTCGCCGCAGCGGCGGGCGCAAGCAGGATCAGCGCCGCGGTCGCGACGAGAAGCGCCGTGAGCCCGCGCCTCAGGACTGTGTCTCGCATGGTGTGTCCCCCTTCGTCTTACCCCCGGTTGAAGAGAGGATTATGGCGGAAGGCACAGCTTCCGCAAGGAGTACCGCGGACGCCGCGCAGAGAGCATGGCCGCCGCCCCGTCCGGGAAGGAAGGTCATGGAATACTGGAAGCCGGAGAACCCTGAGAGGAGCTGCCATGGCTGACGAAACGCTGCACGAGATCGCGCGCAAGCTCGTCGCGCCCGGGAAGGGGATCCTCGCGGCGGACGAGAGCACGGGAACGATCCAGAAGCGCCTGAAGTCGATCGACGTCGAGTCCACCGAGGAGAACAGGCGCGCCTACCGCGAGCTGCTCTTCACGACCGCGGGGCTCGGCGACCACGTCTCGGGCGTCATCCTCTACGACGAGACGATCCGCCAGTCCAGCCGCGACGGCGTCCCCTTCACGAAGGTGCTCGAGGACGCGGGCTCGATCCCCGGCATCAAGGTGGACATGGGCGCGAAGGCGCTCGCCGGCGCCGAGGGCGAGAAGGTGACCGAGGGCCTCGACGGCCTGCGCGAGCGGCTCGCCGAGTACCGGGAGCTGGGCGCGAGGTTCACGAAGTGGCGCGCCGTCATCGACATCGGCGACGGTCGCCCGAGCGCGTACTGCATCCACGTGAACGCGCACGCCCTCGGGCGCTTCGCCGCGCTTTCGCAGGAGGCCGGCCTCGTCCCCATCGTGGAGCCCGAGGTGCTGATGGACGGCGACCACGCGATCGACCGCTGTTACGAGGTGACCGAGGCCACGCTCCAGGCGGTCTTCAACGAGCTCTTCTCGCAGCGGATTGTCTTCGAGGGGATGCTGCTGAAGCCGAACATGGTCATCTCCGGCAAGGACTGCCCCGAGCAGGCCGGCCCGGAGGAGGTAGCCGAGAAGACGATCCGCTGCTTCAAGGGCGTCGTCCCCGCCGCCGTCCCCGGCATCGTCTTCCTCTCCGGCGGCCAGAGCGACGAGCAGGCGACCGCCAACCTGAACGCGATGAACGCCGTGGGGCCGCAGCCGTGGGAGCTCTCCTTCTCCTACGGACGGGCGCTCCAGGCGCCGTCGCTGAAGGCGTGGAAGGGCGACGAGGCGAACGTGCGTGCCGCCCAGGACGCGCTCGCGCACCGCGCGCGCCTGAACGGCGCCGCCCGCAGCGGCAGCTACACGCCCGAGATGGAGAAGGAGCTGGCCGCCGCGTAGGGGCTAGCGGTACTCGCGGCCGGAGAAGCGCTCGAGCTTGTCGAGGGCGTGCTGCGCCTCGACGCGGCGCACCGTTCCCGAGCGGGAGCGCATGACGATCGAGTCCGTCATTGCGCCGCCGCGGGTGTAGCGGACGCCGCGGAGGAGCGCACCGTCCGTGACGCCGGTCGCGGCGACGAAGACGTTGTCCCCGCCGACGAGGTCGTCCGTCCCGAGCACGCGGTCGGGGTCGTAGCCGGCGTCGACGAGCGCCTGCCGCTCCTCGTCGTTCCGCGGCCAGAGACGGCCGAGGACGACGCCGCCGAGCGCCTTCACGGCGGCGGCCGCGATCACGCCCTCGGGCGTGCCGCCGATCCCGAGCATCAGGTCGACGCCGGTTCCCGGCCGGGCGGCGGCGATCGCGGGGGCGACGTCGCCGTCCGTGATCAGGTTGACCTTGGCGCCCGCCTCACGGAGGCTTTCGATCGCGGTCTGGTTCCGCTCGCGGTCGAGGACGACGACGGCGATCTCGCTCGGGCGCACGCCTCTGGCCTTTGCGGCCCGCTCGACGTTCTCCCCCGGCGAGGCGTCGATGTCGAGGGCGTCCGCGACTTCGGGGCCGCCGACGAGCTTGTCCATGTAGACGGCGGCGCCCGGGAAGAGCATCGTCCCGCGCTCGGCGACGGCGATGACAGCGATCGCGTTCGGCTGGCCGACGGAGGTGAGGCGCGTCCCCTCGAGCGGGTCGACGGCGACGTCCACCTCGGGCGGCTGGCCGTTTCCGACCTCCTCGCCGTTGTACAGCATCGGCGCCTCGTCCTTCTCCCCCTCGCCGATGACGACGACGCCGCTCATCGAGACGGTGTCCAGCATCGCGCGCATGGCGTCGACAGCCGCCTGGTCGGCGGCGATCTTGTCCCCCCGCCCGATCCAGCGGCCGCAGCCGAGGGCAGCCGCCTCGGTCACGCGGACGAGCTCGAGAGCGAGGTTCCTGTCGGGAACGACGCCGTCGGCCATCACGCGGGCATCCTACGACACCCGCGTTCGAGGCGTCCTCCGGTCGCGCGTCTAGGCTCCTCCCGTGCGCGCCCTCGTGGCCTTCGCGGTCGCCGTCGCGGTGTTCCACCATGCGCCTGCGCTCGCGGGCGGCTGGAGCGACTGGATCGACCTGGCGACGCCGTTCGCCGTCGTCGGCGCCGCGGCCGCGGTGCTCGTCGGCCTCGAGGCGTCCGGAGGCGTGCTCCTCCTCGCCCTCGTCGCCGGCATCGCCTACGTGGACGGGCACGGCCTCCACCTGGCCGCGAACTCGATCCGGAACGAGGAAGGGCTCTCCGGCGAGGCGGACCGCGTCGCGTACTTCTGGGACGAGGAGTTCAGCCACGTCGAGTGGCACGTCGGCCTCCTGGGGCTGATGCTCGCCTTCTGCCTGGCGGAACGCGCGTGGTCGAGAGCGCCGCACGGGAACCTTGCCGCCGTCGTCCTCGTCGCCGTGCTCGTGGGCTTCACGCTCTTCACGAGCGGCGTCGAGGGGCAGACGTGGTGGCTCATGCCTCCTGCCCTGGCGGTATTCGGCTGGCTCGCCCTCACCCGGCCGGGGCCCGTCACCCGGGCCTGCGCCGGCGCGCTCGCGCTCGTGACCGTGCTCCTGGGGGTCTGGGCCGTCTGGCACCGCGGCATGCCGGAGTTCAGCGAGCTCGGCTGGATATAACGAGGCCTGTGAGGCGCGCCATCCTGGTGATCCCGCTCGCGCTGCTCCTCCTCGCCGGAGGCTGCGGCGGCGAGTCGCAGTCCGCGGAGGAGGCCTGGGCGGACGACCTCTGCTCGGGAGCCGCTGAGTGGCGCGCATCCCTCGACGGCGTCGCGAGCGAGCTTCTGGTTTCTCCCGATTTGAGCCCCGAGACGGTCCGGTCGGCCGTCGCCGAGACGCTCGAGGCCACGGAGGCGCTGGCCGACCACCTCCGCACGCTCAGGCCGCCGGCGGGCGAGGCCGGCGAGGAGGCCGCCGCGGTCGCGGATGCGCTGGCGACGGACATCGAGGCGCTCGTGGAGGACGTCCGCGCGCAGCTCGACTCGGCGGGATCGCTGCAGGAGCTCGTCGCCGGCCTCTCCGACGCGATCGAGCGGATCGCGGGCCTCGGCGACGAGCTGGGGGACGCGCTCGAGGGGCTGCGCGGGCTGGAGGGCGGCCCGGCGCTGCTGGAGGCGGTGGAGGCGAACGAGGACTGCCGGGTGCGAGGTCCCGGCCCGCGCTAGGGCTCTATGTCCCCGTCCCGCCAGGAGGCGATCACCGGCTCGAGGAGGTCGGCCCGTCCCCGCGTGAGCAGGTAGAGGCGGTCGCCGGTGGCGACCACCGTGCTGCCCCGCTGGGGGATCGCCTCGTCGCCGCGGACGATGAGCGCGACGACGGCCTCGGCCGGCAGGCCGAGATCGCGGCCGGGCCGGCCCACGATCGCGTCGCCCGGCTCGGCCGAGAACTCCACCATCTCGCCGCCGAGGCTCCGAACGACTCCGGCCTCGATCGGGGGCTCGAAGAACGGCCCGGACTCCGTGGAGAGGCCGAGCCGGCGCGCGAGGGGCTCGAAGGTCGGGCCCTGGAGCAGCGCGGAGACGAGGACGACGAAGAAGACCGCGTTGAAGAGCGTGTCGCTCTCGGCCACGTTTGCGGAGAGCGCGAACGTGGCGAGGACGATCGGCACCGCCCCACGCAGGCCCGCCCAGGCCACGAGGCTCCGCTCGGCCGTGCTGAGGCCCTGGAACGCCGTGCAGGCCCAGACCGCGATCGGGCGCGCGACGAACGTGAGGACGCCGGCGAGCGCGAGGCCGGAGAGGACGACGGGCCCGAGGTGGCTCGGGAAGACGAGCAGGCCGAGGACGACGCCGAACGCGAGCCCGAGCTCCCGGACGAGCAGGAGCAGCAGGTCGTCCACGCCGTAGGGCGCCGAGACGCTATCCGACGCTGGGCGAGGGCCGGGCGCTGACTTAGGATCGCCCCGTGCGGAGACGCCGCGGATGACGCTCGCCGAGCTGGCCGTGACGGTCGGCGTGCTGGCCGTCCTCGGCCTCGCGGCGAGCCGCTTCGGGCTCTCGGCGATCCCGGCATACATCTTCGCCGGGCTCCTGCTCGGCCCCAACGAGCCGGAGATCCTCACCCTCGTCTCCCCGTCGGAGGTGACCGAGTTCCTCGCCGAGCTCGGCGTCATCTTCCTCCTCTTCTTCCTCGGCCTCGAGTTCAGCCTCAAGCGCCTGCTCGAGTCCGGACGCCACTTCGGGCTCGGGGGCACGATCGACCTCGTCGTCAACGCGAGCCTGGGGCTCGCCGTCGGCATCCTCGCGTTCGGGCCCGGCTTTCCGGCGATCCTGCTCGGCGCGGCGATCTACATCTCGTCGAGCGCGGTCACCGTCAAGGGCCTGATCGACTTCCGCCGGCTCGCCGACGAGGAGACGATCCTCGTCCTCGCCATCCTCGTCTTCGAGGACCTCGCGATCGCGTTCGTGCTCGGCTTCGCCTCGGGCGGCGGCGCGGACGTCGCCTCGACCCTCGTCCTCGTCGGCAAGGCCCTGGGCTTCATCCTCCTCGCCCTCGCAGCCTCCCGCTGGCTCTCCCGGCCGGTCGACCGGCTCCTCGACGCGATGCCGCGCGAGTTCTTCCTCCTCTTCACGGTCGCGCTCGTCGTCGGCCTCTCCGCCGCCTCGGAGGAGCTCGGGCTCTCCGAGGCTATCGGCGCGCTCATGGCCGGCGTCATGCTCTCGGAGACGTCGGTCCGGGCCGAGATCGAGGAGCGCTTCCTCGGCTTCCGGGACGTCTTCGCGGCGCTCTTCTTCTTCGTCTTCGGGCTGACGATCGACGTGGGCGCGCTCGGGTCGGTCGGCTGGCTCGTCGCGCTCGCCGTCGGCGTCACGCTCGTCGGCAAGATCGGGGGCGGCTATGCCGCAGGCAGGGTCGGCGGCTTCACTCCGCGCCAGAGCCTCAACGTGGGCACGGCGCTCGTCGCCCACGGCGAGTTCACCATCATCGTCGCCCAGCTCGCCTCACGGAACGAGGCCATCGACTCGGCCGTCCGCACCGACCTGACGGCGTTCGCCGGCCTCTACGTGCTGGCCACGGCCGTGGTCGGCGTCGTGCTCATGAAGGAGTCCAAGCGCCTGGGCCGGGCGCTCTTCCCCGGCCGTCCTACACTGAGATCCCAAGGAGGGACGTATGGCCCACGAGGTCCGTGAGACGCGCCTGCCCGGCGTCGGCGTCAGGTACAGCTGCGAGACCGCGCACGGCGGCCGGCTGATCGTGATCCTCCACAACGAGGGCCTGCGCGAGATCTACTTCTTCGCGCGCGCCGACGACGACGAGCCGACCGCCGTGATCCAGCTCGAGGACGACGAGGCGCGCCAGATCGGCGCCCTCATCGGCGGCGCCTACGAGCGGCCGAAGGTCGTCGAGGAGCTGGAGATGGCCTTCGGCGAGCTCGCGATCGAGTGGGTGCCCGTGCCCGACGACAGCCCGGCGATCGGCAGGACGCTCGCCGAGTGCGGCTTCCGCCAGCGCACGGGGATCACGATCATCGCCATCCTCCGCGAGCCGGAACCTGTTCCCGGCGCGCAGCCCACGGACGTGATCCTGCGCGGCGACACCCTCGTCACCGTCGGCCGCATGGGCCAGTACCCCGCGTTCCGCAAGCTCCTCGCGGAGGGCGACTTCGACGAGGCGGCGCCCGCTTCGACGCCGGAGGACTGAGCGGCTGCTCAAGCGGGATCCCGGAGAGAAGCTCGTCGCCGAGTGGCCGCTCGAAGGCAGCGACGCAGACGATCTCCGCAGGGCTCTTCGGCTCCTCCGAAGGCGATCCGGGGATGTACGCCTGCTACCCCGTAGGGCCCGCCGAGAGAGAGGCGCTGAGCGCGGCGGCGGGTACGTGATCGACCTCGACCGCTTCGTCTACTTCGTGGAGGCCTATCGCCTCGGCGACGAGGGCGATCCGCGGTGCCCGCCACGGGATCTGCCCGGCTTCCCGGACGCGCGGCCGGTCCGCCCACGGACGCCGCTCGAGCGCGGCTGACCAAACTCCGGCGGAGTCCCCCCGACGTCATCCGGCCGGAGCCTCGACGAGTACGCCCGCTTTGGACGATCGTCGCCCTCTCCGGTCACGGCCCGGGGTCTGACCCCGGGGCACGTCCGCGGGGGACGCCCGCCCGCCCCCATCCCACCGAGGCCGTACCTGGAGTGCCAGGCCTCACGGGCTCCAGCGGCGGAACACCGTCCCCTCCGGACACGGCCCGGGGTCTGACCCCGGGGCACGTCCGCACGGGACGCTCCAGGCCGCCGGAGCCGGCCTCGTTACATGCGGTCGGGGGCGTCGACGCCGACGAGGTCGAGGCTGCGGGCGATCACGGCTCGCGTCGCGTGGCAGAGGCCCAGGCGGAAGGCCTGCTCCTCGCTCTCCAGCACGCGGTGGTGGTGGTAGAAGCGATGGAAGTCGTCCGCCAGGCGGATGGCGTACGTCGGCAGGGCGTGCGGACCGCGGCGCTCCGTCGCCTCGGCGACGAGGTTCGGGAACTCCGCCAGCCGCTTGACGAGGTCGCGCTCCTCCGGCGCCAGCTTCCCGGGCGGGTCGGCCGACGGCTCCGCGTCGCCCGCGTTCCGCAGGATGCCGGCGATGCGGGCGTGCGCGTACTGCGCGTAGTAGACCGGGTTCTTCTCGCTCTTCTCGCGGGCGAGGTCGACGTCGATCGTGATCGTCTGGTCGTGGCCGCGGGAGACGAGGTACCAGCGGGCGGCGTCGATGCCAATCTCGTCCACGAGCTCGTCGAGCGTGACGAGGTCGCCGCGCCGCTTGGACATCTTCGTCACCTCGCCGGCGCGGGTGAGGTGGACGAGCTGGTAGATGAGCACCTCGATCCGCTCAGGGTCGGCCCCGAAGGCCTGCGCGAGCGCCTTCAGGCGCGCGACGTAGCCGTGGTGGTCGGCGCCGAGGACGTAGACGGCGCGGTCGAAGCGCGCGAGCTTGCGCCGGATGTAGGCGGCGTCGGCGGCGAAGTACGTCCGCTCGCCCGTCGTGCGCACGGCGACGCGGTCCTTGTCGTCCCCGAACTCGGACGTGCGCACCCAGACCGCCCCGTCCCGCTCGTAGGTAGGGAGGGCGGCGAGCGCGTCCTCGACCTCGGACTCGATCTCGCTCTCGCGCATCCACGTGTCGAAGTGGACGCGAAAGCGCTCGAGGCTCGCCGCGATCTCGCCGAGCATGTGCTGGAGCGGGTCGCCGCCGCGCGCGGCGAGCTCCTCGACGTAGGCGCCGGCGTACCCCTCCTCGGGCGGCTCCTCCCCGCGCCGGGCGGCCTCGACCGACGCGCGGAAGCGCTCGATCTGCGTGCCGGCGTCGTTGTAGTAGTACTCGCGCTCGACCCGGTGCCCGGCGAAGGCAAGGAGGCGCGCGACCGAGTCGCCGTAGGCGCCGTTCCGCGCGGCGGCGACCGTGATCGGTCCCGTCGGGTTAGCAGAGACCATCTCCACCTGGACGTGCTCGGGTGCCGTCGCCGAGCCCGCGCCGTAGTCTCGGCCCGCGGCGAGCAGTTCGCCGAGCGCCTCCCCGTACCAGGCCGGGGCGAGCCAGAGGTTGACGAACCCCGGAGGCGCCGTCTCGGCCCGCTCGACGCCGGGGAGCGCAACCGCCGCCTCCGCCAGCTCCGCCGCCAGCTCGAGCGGCGGGCGCTTCTGAACACCGGCAAGCCGAAGTGCGACGTTCGTCGCGTAGTCCCCGTGCTCCGCCTTCGCCGGCCGCTCGAGGACGACCGGGGCGCCGGCGATCCGCGCCAGCTCCTCCTCCAGGCGCTCGAGGGCCGTCCGGGCTGTTGCGCTCGTTTCCACGCCCCGTATCGTAGGGAGCCGGAC
>DATHVD010000086.1:0-3414 GCA_035461525.1 Gaiellaceae bacterium | reverse complement strand
GCGGGCGTCGTCGAGGCCGTCGGCGAGGGCGTCGCCTCGGTCGCCCCGGGCGACCACGTCGTCACGCTCTTCTCGCCGCAGTGCCGCGGGTGCATCCACTGCACGAGCCCGCGCACGAACCTCTGCCTCGCGATCCGGGACCAGCAGAACCAGGGCTACCTCCCCGACGGGACGACCCGGCTCTCGCGCGACGGCGAGCCCGTCCGGCACTTCATGGGCACCTCGACCTTCGCGGACCACACCGTCATGCCCGAGATCGCGCTGGCGAAGATCGACCCCGAGGCGCCGCTCGACCGCGCCTGCCTCTTCGCCTGCGGGCTCTCCACGGGCATCGGCGCCGCGCTGAACACGGCGAAGGTGGAGCCGGGCTCGACCTGCGTCGTCTTCGGCGCCGGCATGGTCGGGCTCGGCGCGGTCGTCGGCTGCCGGCTCGCCGGGGCCGGGCGCATCGTCGCGGTCGACGTCGCGGAGGACCGCCTTCGCCTGACGACGCACCACGGCGCGACCGAGACGCTCCCCGGGGGCGAGGGCGTCGTCGAGCGGATCCTCGAGCTCACGGACGGCTTCGGGGCCGACTACACGTTCGAGGCGACGGGGAACGTCGAGGTTATGCGCCAGGCGGTCGAGTCCGCGCGCATGGGCTGGGGCCTGGCGACCATGTGCGGCGTCGCCGGGAAGGGCGAGACGCTCGACGTCGTCCCCCGCTACCTCATCACCGGACGCCGCGTCGCGGGCTCCTCCTTCGGCGGCTGCAAGGGTCGCGACGACGTGCCCGCGTACGTGCGCCGCTACCTCGACGGCGAGATCGACGTCGACTCCTTCGTCTCGCACCGCCTCACCCTCGACGACGTCAACCGCGGGTTCGAGCTGATGGAGGCCGGGGACGGGATCCGGAGCGTGATCGACTTCACATGATCGTCGAGCGGATCGAGCACCCGGACTGGCTCTCGAACGCCTACCTCGTCGCCGACGCGCCGGGCGGGAGCGGCGTGCTCGTGGATGCGAACGGCCTCGAGGACGCGCTCGTGAAGCGCGCCGAGGAGCAGGGAGTCACGCTCACGCACGTCCTCTGCACGCACGGGCACCCCGACCACGTCGTCGGCATCCAGGCCCTCGCCGCCCGCCTGGACGTGCCGCTCCTCGCCCACCCCGACGCGGCCGTGGCGGCCGACGAGCGGCTCGCCGACGGGCAGGCGATCGCGAGCGGCGACCTCGAGATCGAGACGCTCTACACGCCCGGCCACTGCCCCGACCACGTCGCCTTCCTCTTCGACGGGACGGACTGCCTCACCGCGGACTGCCTCTTCAAGGGCACCGTCGGCGGCACGGCCGGCGGCGGCCCGAACGGTTTCGCCGAGCAGGTGCACTCGATCGTTGAGCGGCTGCTCACGCTGCCGCCGAAGACCCGCATCCACCCCGGCCACCGCGAGCCTTCGACGGTCGGCGACGAGCTGGAGAGGAACCCGTTCGTCCGCGTGTGGCGCGGGCTCGACCCGGAGGGCTCGGAGCCGTGCCGCGTGCGCGGGGAGGAGGCGACGCTCGTCCTCTGGGGCCCCGACTACGACGGCACCCACAAGGCGTGGGTGCGCTTCCTCGACGGCCGCGAGGCGATCGTCGGCGGGTCGCAGGTCGAGCGCGAGACGTGACGAGGGACGCCGCCCTGCGCGGGCGGCGCCCCTCTCACTCGTTGTTACCAGCTCGTCGGCTTGCCGGGCTGGAAGAGCCAGACGTCGAAGAAGGAGTCCAGCTCCATCCCGGACGCCTCCTCGGCCGCCTCGATGAAGTCGGCCGTCGAGACGTTGCCGTACTTGTTGTCGGCGTACCAGTCCCGCAGGAGCTGGAAGAACGCCATGTCGCCGATCTTCCCGCGGAGCGCGTGCAGCGTCATCGCGCCGCGGTCGTAGTTCGCGCCCTGGAACAGGAACACCGGCCCGGGCAGCGTCGCGGGCGGGACCTGCCAGAACGAGCTCGTCGCCGCCCGGGCGTACTGGATGTCGAACGACTGCTGCGCCGTCCGGATCCCGCGATGCTCGAGCCAGAGCCACTCGGACACGCGTGCGAAGCCCTCGTTCAGCCAGATGTCCGGCCAGCTCGAGAGCGTGACCGCGTTCCCGAACCACTCGTGCGCGATCTCGTGCGCGAGCGTCGACTCGCCCGGCGTGTTCGAGTAGTTCGCCTTCGTCTGCGTCTCGAGCGCGTAGCCGACGTGCGGGGCGACGTCGACGATCGCGCCGGTCGCGTCGAACGGGTACGGCCCGTAGGTGTCGGAGAAGAACGTCATCATCGCCGGGATGTGGGCGAGCACCGCCGTGTTCGTGCGGCGCGGATCGACCGCGACGTAGCTCGGAATACCACCCGGGAGCTCCGTCACGGTCAGGTCGAAGACGCCGTTCGTCGCCGTCGCGAGGTAGGGCGCCATCGGCATGCCGTGGCTCCAGTTCCAGGTCGTCTTGCCGTCCTTGGTCTCCGAAGAGACGAGGACGCCGTTCCCGAGCGCCGTGATCCCCTCGGGCACGGTGATCGAGATGTCGAAGAGCGCCTTGTCCGTCGGGTAGTCGTTCGCCGGGTACCAGCCCGGGGAGCCCTGCGGCTCGGAGACGACGAAGGCGCCGTCGTCCGTCGGGACGAAGCCCTCGATCGACTCGTCCGGATCGGTGACCTCGTGCGCCGTGCCGGCGTATTCGACGAGCACGACGAAGCTCTCGCCCCTCTTGAGCTTCGGCCGCGGGTGGATCGTGAGCTCCTGGCCCTCGTGCGAGAACGCCATGTCCTCGAGCGCCGGACCGTTGTCCTTGCCCACCGCGACCCGGGACACCGTGTAGAAGTGGCCCGCCTCGTCTAGCTTGCGCAGGTCGAGATTGAACGCGTCCAGGTCCTGCGTCGCCGTGGCCGTGATGAACGCCGTGCCGAGGAGGGCACGCGTCGCGGGCGTGTAGTCGAGGTCGAGGTCATACGACTGGACGTCGTAGCCCCCGTTGCCGGCGTTCGGGAAGAACGGGTCGCCGAGGCCCGGCGCGCCGGCCGTGTAGCGCGTCGCGGAGGCCGTGCCCGCGAGCGCGGTGAGCGCCAGCGCGGCCAGGACGAACAGCAGGCCGACCCGACTCAGGCGTGTCTCTTGCATAGGTGAATCCTCTCCTCGATGTGATCGAAGCAGCCCGGTTACCCTCTCCCGCCGAAAAACTCCCGGTCATCGGAGGATCTCCGCATCGGCGTCCGGGACAACTACGGGCATCGTAGTTCGCCGCAGGCGCGATCGGCGGCGCCGCGGATGTGGTCCGCGCACGGGCGGACGACGATTCCCGCATGGTGCAGGACCGGCCCACGACGGCGAACGGCGAGCGCCCGCCGGCGCTCGAGCTCTACCAGGCCGAGTGGTGCCCGGCGTCGCACCGGGTCCGCGAGCTCCTGACCGAG
>DATHVD010000085.1:0-20545 GCA_035461525.1 Gaiellaceae bacterium | reverse complement strand
ACCTCGTCCCGTCCGCGACCGTCGCGTGGCCGCGGGGCCTCGAGGTTCCGGAGGGCGTCGAGGAGATCGCTGTCGTCGATGCCGGCGGGTGGCGCGAGGCGTGCGCCGGACTTCCGCTCTCGCACATGGGTCGGGGCCCGGACGACGATCCGTGGTTCTTCGCCGCGGCCTTCGCGGCGGGCGTGCTCGCGCGCGAGCACGCCCGGCGGCCGCGCTGAGCCGGTCGAGCCGCTTCGACCGCCGGGCGAAGAACTCCGTGAAACGAGGCCATCCGGGCGTCCCGGTTCGGCTATCGTTGGCGCGCCTCATGCGGATCGGCGTCGTCAAGGAGATCAAGCCGGACGAGTACCGGGTCGCGTTGACGCCCGCCGGCGCGCGCGAGCTGCGGCAGCGCGGCCACGACGTGCTCGTCGAGGCGGGCGCCGGCGTCGGGAGCGCGTTTCCCGACGCCGAGTACGAGGCCGTCGGCGCCTCGCTCGTCTCCGCCGAAGAGGCGTGGGCCGGCTCCGATCTCCTGCTGAAGGTGAAGGAGCCGCTGCCGGAGGAATACGGCCGGATCCGCGAAGGGCTCGTCCTCTTCACGTATCTGCACCTCGCAGCCGACGAGACCCTCACGCGGGCGCTCGTGGAGAGCGGCGCGACGTGCATCGCCTACGAGACCGTCGAGACCGACGACGGCCGCCTGCCGCTGCTCGCGCCGATGAGCGAGGTCGCAGGCCGTCTCTCGGCGCAGGCCGGCGCCCACTTCCTCGAGAAGCCCCGCGGCGGCCGCGGGCTCCTGCTCGGCGGCGTCGCAGGCGTGCCGCCGGCGCGCGTCGTCGTGCTCGGCGGCGGCATGGTCGGCTACAACGCCGCCGTTATCGCGCTCGGGCTCGGCGCCCAGGTGCGGATCCTGGACAAGTCGATCGACCGGCTCCGCTACCTTGAGGAGATCCTCTCCGGCCGCGTCGAGCTCGTCTACTCGTCGTCGCTCGAGGTCGAGCGCTCCGTCCTCGACGCCGACCTCGTGATCGGCGCGGTGCTCATCCCGGGGGCGCGCGCGCCGAAGCTCGTCACCGAGGACATGATCCTCCGTATGAAGGCCGGGGCCGTCGTCGTGGACGTCTCCATCGACCAGGGCGGCTGCTTCGAGACCTCGCGGCCGACGACGCACTCCGACCCCGTCTACCTCGTCGGTAGCGTCACCCACTACTGCGTCTCGAACATGCCCGGAGCGGTGCCCGTGACGTCCACGTTCGCCCTCACGAACGTGACCCTCCCGTACGTCGAGGCGATCGCGGATCACGGCGTGCGCGAGGCCGTGGCCCGCGACCGCGCGCTCGCCCGCGGCGTCAACGTCCTCGAGGGCAAGCTGACCTACGAGGCCGTCGCCGAGGCCCACGGGCTCGACTACGCGCCGCTCGAGCAGGTCCTCCCGCTCGAGCCCGTCTGAGCGCGGAGCTCAGGACGCGGTGTCGGGCGACTCGGCAGCCGGCTTCTTGTCGTCGTCGCCGGGAAAGATCTTCACGACGGCGTACGTGATGCCCGCCGCGATCGCGATCACGACCGCGATCCAGAGGGCCATGCCGAGGAGGCCGAGGACGGTGCCCACCACGGCCGTAGAATAGCCGCATGCCGCGTGCGTGCGTCATCGTGCTGGACGCGGTTGGGGCAGGAGAGCTGCCGGACGCCCACGAGTACGGAGACGAGGGATCCGACACGCTCGGCAACGTCGCCAAGGCGGTCGGCGGGCTCGATCTCCCCAACCTGGAGCACCTCGGCCTCGGCAACGTCGAGGAGCTCGAGGGCTGCCCGCCGCTGGCCGGGGCGCCCGCCGTCGCCGGCCGGCTCGTGCCGCGCTCGAAGGGCAAGGACACGACGACCGGCCACTGGGAGCTGATGGGGATCGTCACCCCCGTCGCGATGCCGACGTACCCGCACGGGTTCCCGTTCGAGGTGATCGAGGAGTTCGCGCACAGGACCGGGCGCGGCGTCCTCGGCAACAAGGCGGCGTCGGGGACGGAGATCATCGAGGAGCTCGGCGAGGAGCACCAGCGCACCGGCAAGTGGATCGTCTACACCTCCGCCGACTCGGTGTTCCAGGTGGCCGCGCACAAGGAGACGATCCCCCTCGAGGAGCTCTACGAGGCGTGCGGGATCGTCAGGGAGATCCTCACCGGGAAGCACGCGGTCGGGAGGGTGATCGCCAGGCCGTTCGAGGGGGAGCCGGGCAGCTACGTCCGGACGCCGGAGCGGCACGACTGGTCCCTCAAGCCGCGCCAGCCCAACTACCTCACCCTGATCCGTGAAGCGGGGAACGAAGTGCACGGCGTGGGCAAGATCCACGACATCTTCGCGGGGGCCGACATCGACCACTCACACCCCACGAAGTCGAATCGCGAGGGGATCGGCGAGATCGAGCGGCTCCTGCGGGAGCTCGAGAGCGGGCTCGTGTTCGTCAACCTCGTCGAGACCGACATGCTCTGGGGCCATCGCAACGACCCGGTCAACTTCCACCGCTGCCTGCAGGACTTCGATCGGCGCCTGCCGGACATCCTCGACGCGCTGCGACCGGGCGACCTTCTGATCCTGACCTCGGACCACGGCTGCGACCCGACGACGCCCTCGACCGACCACTCCCGTGAGCACGCGCTCTTCCTTGCCTACGTCGAGGGGAGGAACGGCGCCGGTCGCCGGCACGACGGCGAGTTCGCGGACGTGGGGGCGACGGTGAACGCCTGGCTGGGCGGCCGGGCGCCCGGCCGCGGGATCCCGGGCGAGCCCGTGCTCGAGCCGTGATTCCGGCGGCCGAGCTGATCCAGCGCAAGCGGGACGGCGGCGAGCTCTCGGCGGACGAGCTCGGCGACCTCGTCCTCGCGTATGCCCGCGACGAGGTCCCCGACTACCAGATGGCCGCGTTCTGCATGGCCGCGTACTTCCGGGGGCTCTCGGCGGCCGAGACCCACGCGCTCACGGACGCGATGGTGCGAAGCGGCGAGACCGTCGACCTCTCGGCGCTCGGCCGCAAGGTCGTGGACAAGCATTCGACGGGGGGCGTCGGGGACAAGACGTCGCTCGCGCTCGGCCCCGTCGTCGCCGCCTGCGGGGTGCCGTTCGCGAAGATGAGCGGCCGCGGGCTCGGGCACACCGGTGGGACGCTGGACAAGCTCGAGGCGATCCCCGGCTTCCGCATCGAGTTGGGCGGCGACGAGTTCATCCGCCAGGTGCGGGAGCTCGGCCTGGCCATCGTCGGCCAGACCGCCGACCTCGTCCCGGCGGACAAGAAGCTCTACGCCCTCAGGGACGTGACCGCGACCGTGGACATCATCCCGCTGATCGCCTCCTCGATCATGTCGAAGAAGATCGCGGGCGGCGCAGACGCGATCGTGCTCGACGTCAAGGTCGGCGACGGCGCTTTCATGAAGACCCTGGAGGAGGCCCGCGAGCTCGCCGGGACCATGGTCGAGCTCGGCCGGAGAGCCGGCCGCGAGGTCGTCTGCGAGCTGACCGACATGGATCAGCCGCTCGGCCACGCGGTCGGGAACGCGGTCGAGATCGCCGAGGTCCTCGACACGCTGGAGGGGAACGGGCCTCCGGACCTCGTCGAGCTCGTGCTCGGCGCAGCGGCGCACCTGCTGACGCTCTCCGACCTCGGCGTCGACGGGGACGGAGGGCGCCGCCGGGCCGAGGAGGCGCTCACGGGCGGGATCGCCCGCGAGCTTTACGACCGCTGGATCCGGGCGCAGGGCGGCGACCCCGACCGCGGCGCCCTCCCGCGCGCAGCGGTGGTCCGGCCGGTGCCGGCGCCGGCGTCCGGGTACGTCCAGGCCATCGCCGCGACGGCGATCGGGCTCGCGGCGCTCCACCTCGGGGCCGGCCGCGTCCGCAAGGAGGACGCGATCGACCACGCGGTCGGCGTCGTCTGCCTGGCGAAGCGGGGCGACCGGGTCGACGCCGGGGCGCCACTCGCCGAGGTGCACGCGCGCGACGAGGAGGCCGCGAGCCGGGCCGTCGAGGAGGTCGCGGCGTGCTACCGCATCGGGGACGGGGAGCCCGAGCGGATGCCGATCGTCCTCGACGTCCTCTCCTGAGGCGGCCGGGAGCCGCTCACGCCGTGCCCGAGCTGCCCGAGGTCGAGACGATCCGCTCCAGGCTCGCGCCGGGGCTCGCCGGTCGTCGGCTCGAGCGCGTCGAGATCCGCGACCCCCGGCTGACGAGGCCCGAGCCTCCGGACGCGGTCGCCGCCGCCCTCGAGGGCGAGCGCGTCGCCGACGTGCGCAGGCGCGGCAAGTATCTGATCGTCGTCTTCGAGAGCGGGCGGCACCTCCTCGTTCACCTGCGGATGACCGGAACCGTCCTCCACCCGGCGCCGGCCGAGACCGTGGAGGACGCACACACGCGGGCTGTCATCAGTATGGACAACGGCTCGGACATCGCGTACCGGGACGTCCGGCGCTTCGGGACGTGGGAGCTGCTCGAGCCCGGCGAGCTGGAGGAGTACTTCGCCGCCCGCCGCCTCGGGCGCGAGCCGCTCGAGCGCGGCTTCACTGCCGCCCGCCTCGCGGAGGCGCTCGCCGGCCGGCGAGCACCCGTGAAGGCCGCGCTCCTCGACCAGCGCGCCGCCGCCGGCGTCGGGAACATCTACGCGGACGAGGCGCTCTGGTACGCGCGCATCCATCCGCAGGCGCCCGCCGGCGCGCTCGACCTCGAGCAGGTCGCGGCGCTCCGGAACGCGATCCGCAAGGCGTTACGGCTCGGCATACGCCGCCAGGGCGCGACGCTGCGCGACTACCGCGGCGCCGACGGCGGGCGCGGGCGCATGCAGGACGAGTTCCGCGTCTACGGACGCGCAGGGCAGCCGTGCGAGCGCTGCGGCACGCCGATCGCGAGGACGCGCGTCGCCGGCCGGGGTACGTGGTACTGCCCGGTCTGCCAGCGACTCCCGTAGCATCCCGACCGTGGAGCCCTGGGGATCCGAGCTCGCCGGCCGCATGGAGGAGTCCGTCTTCGAGAGCGCCGCCCTCGAGGGCAACCCGCTGGGAGACCCGCACCGGCGGCCGCTCTGGGTCTACCTGCCGCCGGGCTACGACGAAGAGCCGCAGCGCCGCTACCCGTCCGTGTACGCGATCCAGGGCCTCACCGGGCAGATCGACATGTGGCGGAACCGGGCGCCCTTCCGGCGCAACTTCCCGGAGCTCGCCGACACCCTCTTCGCTGCCGGCGACGCCTCGCCGTGCATCCTCGTCTATGTGGACGCCTGGACGTCGATCGGCGGCAGCCAGTTCCTCGACTCGCCGGGAACCGGACGCTACCACACGTACCTCTGCGACGAGGTCGTCCCCTGGGTGGACGCGCGCTACCGCACGCTCCCCGCCCGCGAGCACCGAGGGATCGCCGGCAAGTCGAGCGGGGGCTACGGGGCGATGGTGACGCCGATGCTCCGGCCCGACCTCTTCGGGGGTCTCGCCACGCACGCCGGTGACGCGCTCTTCGAGGTCTGCTACCTGCCCGGCTTCCGCGAGACGGCCCGAACGCTCCGCGACGAGTACGAGGGCTCCTTCGAGCGCTTCTGGGAGGACTTCCGCAGCCGCCCCGCGTTCACGAAGGAGAGCGACGGGGACCTCCTCAACGACTGGTGCATGGCCGCCTGCTACTCGGCCGACCCGGACGGCACCGTCCGCCTCCCCTTCGAGCCCGCCACCGGCGAGGTCGTCCCCGAGGTTTGGGAGCGCTGGCTCGAGCTCGACCCCGTCCGGATGGTCCCGCGCCACACCGAGGCGCTCCGCTCCCTGCGCGCGATCTACGTGGACGCCGGCACGAAGGACGAGTGGTACCTCGACCTCGGCGCAGAGGCTTTCCGCCGCGCGCTCGCCGACATCGGCGTCGAGGATGTGCGCTTCGAGCTCTTCGAGGCCGGCCACATGGCGATCGAGTACCGCTACCCGCTCGGGCTCGCCTATCTGGCCGAGCGGCTCGCGCCCTGACGAAGGCCTCAGCCGAGCGGGCGGCGAGCGTCGTCCCGCTCGCCCGGGACATGCGCCTGGGCGTCCCGGAGGGCCTCCTCGGCGCTCGCGCGCGGGTCGCCGAACCAGCGGCACTCGCAGAGCGCGATGAAGTAGGGGTCGAACTGCCGGCGGTCGTCGGCCGACGGTCTGACGTCGTGGACGATCACCCAGTGCCGCTTCGGAGCGCGCGAGAAGACCCGCATCCCCGGGCTCATCGGCAGGACGCGGGCTTCCCCTGAGCTGAATCCCTCAGGCGGCCAGCTCGTCCAGGAGGCCGCGGCGGTCGAGCTCGCAGAGCTCGAGGTACCCGCCGATCGGCTTCCCGTCCACGACGACCTGCGGGACCGTCCAGCGGCCCGTCAGGTCGAGGAGCCGCGCCCGGAAGGACGGATCGTGGTCGCCGCGGATCTCCTCGAAGCCGAGACCGCGCTCCTCGAGGAGCGCCTTCGCGCGCACGCAGTACCCGCACCACGCGGTCGTGTAGAGCTGAATCCTGGCCACGGGAAGGAGAACGTCCGCGGCGGGCGCACGATTCCCCCGAGGCCGCATCTACACTGGCTCGGTGTCGTCGCGAACGCTCACGACCGAGGCGGTCGTGCTCCGCTCGATCCGCTATGCGGAGGCCGACTGCGTCCTCCACCTCTACACCCTGGAGAAGGGGAGGGTCGGCGCGATCGCCAAGGGCGTACGCAAGACGACGTCGCGCTTCGGGGGCCGCCTCGAGCCGTTCTCGCACGTCGAGCTCCTCCTCCACGAGGGCCGCGGCGACCTCCACACGGTGCGCGGAGCTCAGCTCGTCCGCTCTCACGACCGCTCACGCAGCGACCCGTACCGGCTGGCGGTCGGCCACATCGGGCTCGAGGCCGTTCTGCGGCTCTTCGTCGAGGAGGAGGCGCAGCCGCCCGCGTTCCACGCGCTCGCGCGCTTCCTCGACCTCCTCGACGCCGTCGAGGCCGAGTTGCCCGCGAAGCCCGCGCTCGAGCCGCTCGTCCTCTCGTTCCAGCTCAAGCTGCTCTGGCTCGCCGGCTACTTGCCGCACCTGGCGAGCTGCGCCGCCTGCGGCGGGGCCGGCCCGCTCGTCGCCTTCTCGGCGCGGGCGGGCGGCGCGGTGTGCGGCGACTGCTCCGCCGGCACGCTGCCCGTGTCCGAGGAGGGCTTCCTCGGGCTCCGCGCGCTCCTCGAGCGCCCGCTCGCCGGCGCCCGCGACGCAGGCCTGGGCGAGGACGCGCTCCGCCGCTGCCTCGGCGTGATCGAGGCGTCGTACGAGGAGCACGGCGGCTTCCGCCTGCGAACGCTCGCCGCCCGCTGAGCGTGGGCCTTCGCTCGCCTGCGCACGTCGCCTTCTTCGCGCTCGCGGTCGCGGTCGCGTTCGCCGACTCCTCGATCGTCGTCCTCGCTCTGCCGGAGCTCTACCTCGAGCTCGACGCGTCGATCGAGGGGATCGCGTGGGTGATCACGTCCTACAACCTCGTGGTCGCCGTCGCCGCCTTCGCGCTCCTGCCCTTCGTCCGACGCCTCCCGCCCGGGCCGACGGCCTTTGCGGGCCTCGGCCTCTTCCTCGCCGCCTCCGTCGCCTGCGCGCTCGCCGGCGGCCTCGCGACGCTCGTGGCGGCGCGCTCGGCGCAGGGGCTCGGCGCCGCGCTCTTCCTCGCCGTCTCGCTGACGGTGCTGGCCGGCCTGGCCGGCTCCGCGAGGAGGGGGCTCGGCCTCTGGACGACCGCCGCGGCATTCGGGGCGGCGGCCGGCCCCGCGCTCGGCGGGCTCCTCACGGAGCTCTTCGACTGGCGGGCGATCTTCGTCGTCCAGGCGCCCGTGGCTGCGCTGGCGCTCCTCGCCGCCGCCGACCCTCGGGCGCGCGGGCTCGTGACCGGCCCCGAGGCCGCCCGGCGGCCGGGCCTCGCGGCGGCCAACATCGGCCTGGCGCTCGTCTTCGCCGCCCTCGTCGGGGCTCTCTTTCTCGCCGTCCTCCTCGTCGTCACCGTCTGGGGTTTCGGGCCGCTCGCCGGCGCGGCTCTCGTCTCGGCGTTGCCTGCTGCGGCCGTCCTCGTCCGACCTCTGGCACGAGCGCTCCCCGACGCGGTCGCCGCCGTCTCCGGCGCGGTCCTCCTCGCGGCCGGGCTCGCCGCGCTCGCGCTCCTGCCCGCGGCGAGCGGCATCTACGCTGGGCTGGCGCTCGCCGTCTGCGGCGCGGGCTTCGGGCTCGCGGTGCCGACGCTCACCCGCGCGTCCGTCGGGGCGGACGGCGGGGCGGCCTGGAACGGGACGCTCTCCGTCGGGGCGCGCCACGCGGGGCTCGTGCTCGGCCTCGTGCTCGTCGCCCCGCTCCTCGCCGCCGAGCTCGAGCGCGGCGCCGAGCGGGCGACCGTCAACGGGACAGCCGTCGTCCTCGACGCCCGCCTGCCGCTGCAGACGAAGGTGCCGATCGTGCTCTCGCTCAGGGACGAGTTCGAGCGCGTGCCCGAGGGTGAGGTGCCGAACCTCGTCCGGCCGTTCGAGGAGAACGGAGCCCGGGACGACGAGGCGGTGGCCGGCGCTCGCGACGACCTCCTGGAGGCGATCGAGGCGGCGCTCACGCGGAGCTTTCGCACCTCCTTCGCCCTCGCCGCCGGCTTCGCGCTCCTCGCGGCCGTGCCCGCGCTCGCCCTGCGCAGGAGGCCGGCGCGGTGACGCGGCGAGCCGCCTACGCCGCGCTCGGCGCCGTCGGCCTCGCCGCGGCGGTCCTTCTCGCGGTCGAGCTCGCGCGCGGGGCGTGGGCGTACGGGGACGACGAGACCGTCGACCCGTGCGTCGCGCAGCCCTCGTATCCGGGCGACGGCCTCGACGCGACCGTCCAGCGGGTCGTCCTCGACGGCCTCAACGGCGCCGCGTGCGAGCTGGGGACGACGCGCGAGGAGCTCGTACTGGCGCTCGACCCCGCGCTCGCCCCCGAGGAGATCCGCTGGGACGCGGCGACGATCGAGCGCGCCCTCCGCTCGGGGCTCCTCCGCGCCGTCGAGGACGCCGAGCGCCGCGGGGAGCTGAACGCGCTCACGGCGCGCGTCCTCCGCGAGGTGATCGCCCGGGCGCCGATCGCGTTCCTCGTCGAGGGGGGCAGCGACGTCGCCGGGATCATCGAGGACCTCCGCGACCTCGACCTCGGCGAGCTGCTCGAGCGCCTCGACGACCTCGACCTGGGCGGCTTCCTCGACGACCTCCTCGACGGGCTGTAGCCGGCGAGGTCGCGGGGCGGCTCCCGTAGCATGTCCGCTCGATGGCCGCGCCCAACTACCAGGACACGATCCGCGCGCTCGAGAGCTACTGGGCCGACTACGGCTGCGTCCTCATGCAGCCGTACCACACCGAGATCGGCGCGGGCACCTTCAACCCGGCGACCTTCCTGCGCAGCCTCGGGCCGGAGCCGTGGCGGACGGGCTACGTCGAGCCGTCGATCCGCCCGACGGACGGGCGCTACGGCGAGAACCCGTTCCGCTTCCAGCACTACTTCCAGTACCAGGTGCTCCTGAAGCCGGCGCCGGAGGACGTGGTCGACCTCTACTTCGGCTCGCTCGAGGCGGTCGGCATCGATTTGGCGAAGCACGACGTGCGCCTGGTCGAGGACGACTGGGAGGGGCCGACGCTGGGCGCCTGGGGCCTCGGCTGGGAGGTCTGGGTGGACGGGATGGAGGTGACCCAGTTCACCTACTTCCAGCAACTCGGCGGGCTCGACCTCGACCTGATCCCCGCGGAGCTGACGTACGGGCTCGAGCGGCTGGCAATGTTCCTCCAGGACAAGCGGAGCGCGTTCGAGCTCGAATGGGCGCCCGGCGTCACGTGGGGGGACGTCTACCGCGAGAACGAGCGCCAGTGGTCGATCTACAACTTCGAGGCCGCGCCGGTGGACGTGCTCGTGCGCCGCTTCGCCGAGCACGAGGAGGAGTGCCGCGCGCTCGTCGAGCGCGGCCTGCCGCTCCCGGCCTACGACCAGGTGCTCAAGTGCTCGCACACCTTCAACCTGCTCGACGCGCGCGGCGCGATCTCCGTCACCGAGCGGGCGACGTACATCGCCCGCGTCCGCAACCTCGCGCGCCGCGTCGCGCAGCTCTACGTGGAGAGCGTTGCCGAGCCTGCTCTTTGAGATCGGCTGCGAGGAGCTGCCCGCCTCGGCCGTGCGCGAGGCGACGGCCCAGCTTCGCGAGCGCTGGCTGCCGACCCTCGGGGAGGGAACGGTCTACGCGGGCCCGCGGCGCCTCGCCCTCCACGTTCCCGAGCTCGCCGAGCGGGAGCCCGACCGCTGGGTGCAGGGCCCGCCCGAGCATCTGCGCGAGCGGGCGGCGGAGGGGTTCGCGCGCAAGCAGGGCGTCTTGGTGGACGAGCTCGAGGTGCGCGACGGCTTCCTCGGCGTGCTCGTGGCCGGCCGGCCGGTGGCCGAGACGCTGCCGGAGCGGCTGGCGGAGATCGTCCACGGGCTCTCGTTCTCGAAGTCGATGGTGTGGGACGAGGGCCGCCTCCGCTTCTCGCGGCCGGTGCGCTGGCTCTGCGCGAAGCTCGACGGCGAGACTGTCGAGCTCGAGGTCGCAGGGCTCCGCTCGGGCGGGAGATCGTCCGGCCACCGGTTCGCCCACGGCGCCGTCGAGATCCCGCACGCGGACGCCTACCTCGACACGGTGCGCGCGGCCGGGGTCGAGCCCGACGAGGCCGAGCGCCGGCGCCTGATCCTGGAGGGGCTCGACGCGATCGGCGGCTGGAGCGACCCGGCCGGGGTGCTGGAGGAGGTCGTGCACCTCGTCGAGAGCCCCGTCGTCCTCGCAGGGAGCTTCGCCGAACGCTTCTTGGAGCTGCCCGGGGGCGTCGTCAGGACGGCGATGCAATCGCACCAGCGCTACTTCCCGCTCGAGGGCGCGCGCTTCGCCTTCGTCGCCAACGGCGGTGACCCGGCAACGGTGGTCGCCGGCAACGAACGCGTGCTCGAGGGGCGGCTCGAGGATGCCCACTTCACCTTCGAGCGCGACGTCGCCAAGGGCATCGACGCGCTCGCGGCCGAGCTCGACGCGATCACCTTCGTCGCCGGCGCGGGCAGCTTCGCGGACAAGGCGGCCCGGCTTGCGGTGTTGGTGGCCGAGCTGGGCGGCGGCGACGCGCCTCGCGAGGCCGCTCGCCTCGCCAAGGCCGACCAGGCCGCCGAGCTCGTGCGGGAGTTCCCCGACCTCGAGGGCGCCATCGGCGCCGAGTACGCGCGGCTCGCCGGGTATCCGGAGGCGGTGTGCGCCGCGATCGAGGAGCAGTACCTGCCGGGCTCCGCCGAGGGGCCGCTCCCGCAGACCGAGTCCGGGCGGCTCCTCGCCGCCGCGGAGCGGATCGACAACCTCGCCGTCGCCTTCGTGCTCGGGCAGCGGCCGACGGGCTCGCGTGATCCGCACGGGCTACGACGCGCCGCGATCGGGCTCTGCCGGCTCGCCGTCGAGGGCGGGCTCGAGATCGACGTCGCCCCGCTCGTCGCCCGCGACCTGGCCCTCCTCGTCGAGCAGCAGGCGGAGGTGCAGGACGACCCCGCCGACGTCGCCGGCTTCGTGCTCGAGCGGCTCGAGGGGCTCCTCGACGTGCCGGTCGAGTTCGTGCGCGCGGCGCGGGCGGGGACGGTGAGCGAGCTCGGCGCCGTCGCCCGGCTCGCGGAGACGCTTGCGGCCGAGGCCGCCTCGGACGAGTTCGAGCGCGCGTACGTCGCCTTCGACCGCGCCAACCGGCTCGCGGGGAAGGCCGACGGCGCCGCCGGGGCGCTGGATCCGGCGCTGGCGACCGACGAGGCGGAGGTCGCGCTGGTGCGGATCCTCGGCGAGGTCTCGCCGCGCATCGAGGCGGCGGTCTCGGAGCGGGACTTCGCGCGCGGGCTCGCCGCGGCGGCCGAGCTCGGCCCGCCGGTGGACAGGTTCTTCGACGAGGTGCTCGTCATGGCGGACGACGCGAACGTGCGCGCCAACCGGCTGCGACTCCTCCTGGACGTGCGCGACGCCGTCGGCGCGCTCGGCGACCTCTCGCAGATCCCGCGGTAGGACGCATGGCGCGAGCCCCCTCCGCCCGCGGACGATCCCTTGCAGCAGGCTGTTGCAGGCAGACTCGTGGGGCCGGAGACTGACGGCCGTGTCCGAGACCGTCGAGCTGCACGTCCTCTCCGACTCCACCGGGGAGACCGCGGCGCGCCTGACGGACGCGGTCATCGCCCAGTTCCCGGAGCAGGAGTTCGAGGTCGTCCGCCATCCGCGGATCACTGCGGTCGAGGACGTCCACCTGGCCGCTGCGCGGGCGCGGGGGCGGCGCGCCGTCGTCCTCTTCACGCTCGTCGAGCCGGAGCTACGCGAGGTGATGCGGGCGCTCTGCAAGCGCTACCGGCTCCACTACTGCGACCTGCTCGGCCACCCGATCGACGCCGTCGCGCGCGTCTCCGGCGCGCCCGCGACGCGGCAGCCGGGCGCGCCGACCGTGCTCGACTCGAGCTACTTCCGCCGAATCGCCGCGATCGAGTTCGCCGTTCGCTACGACGACGGCGCCCGCGCGAGCAGACTGCGCGAGGCGGACGTCGTCCTCGTCGGCGTCTCACGCAGCTCGAAGACGCCCCTCTCCATGTACCTCGCCTACCTCGGGTACAAGACGGCCAACGTGCCTCTCGTGAAGGGGATCGAGCCGCCGGCCGAGCTCTGGGAGCTCGACCCGGCGAAGGTCGTCGGCCTCACGATCGACGCCGAGGCGCTCGCCGTCATCCGCGGGGAGCGCGTGCGCGGGATGCGCGGCGGCGGCCGCTACGCCGACCTCGCCGAGATCTACGACGAGCTCGACTACGCCGCGTCGATCCACAAGCGGCTCGGATGCCCCGTGATCGAGGTCTCGAACCTCGCCATCGAGGAGACGGCGCGCCGCATCGTCCGCATCGTCGAGGAGCGGCGGCTGCAGGTGGGCGAGGGCGCATGAGGCCGAAGACGCCGATCCCGTGGTACTGGTGGGCTCTCTGGATGGTGCTCCTCGCGGGCGGGCTCTTCGTCTTCTACGTCCTCCTGACGCCCGTGTGGATCGGCATCCGCCTGGTCTCCTGGTTCGCCGAGCGGCGCGCCCACGAGCAGAGCATGCGCCGCACGACCTGACCGGGCGTGCGGGCAAAGCAAAGAGGCGGCCGTGGTGCGAGCCGCCTCTTACTCGGGCCGAGACGTAGGCTGCGGCGCCCCGCGTCTGCCTAGCCCGTACGCTCACCATGGTCGACGACGTCCGCGGGCGCTATTCCCCTGCCGGGGGATACGTCCCGGCGCACGGAGACCGGCCCGGATGGGAGAATCCCAACCCACGATGGCGGCGATGCGCTACGTCTACGACTTCTCCGAGGGCGCCGTGCTCGGCCGCGAGCTGCTCGGCGGCAAGGGCATCGGCCTCGCCGAGATGACCGCGATCGGCCTCCCCGTGCCGGGCGGGTTCACGGTGACGACGGAGGCCTGCCGCGCCTACATGCGCGACGACGGCGGTCGCCTGCCCGACGGCCTGCACGAGCAGATCGAGGACGCAGTCGCACGGCTGGAGGAGACTGCCGGCAAGCGCTTCGGCGACCCGGAGGACCCGCTGCTCGTCTCCGTCCGCTCCGGAGCGGCGGTCTCGATGCCGGGGATGATGGACACGATCCTCAACCTCGGCCTGAACGAGCAGGCCGCGCAGGGGCTCGCTCGCGCCACGGGGAACGAGCGCGTCGCCTTCGACGCGTACCGCCGGCTCGTCCAGATGTACGGCGAGGTCGTGGACGGCGTGGACGGGCAGCTCTTCGAGCGCGAGCTCGCGGCGCTCAAGGAGGAGCGCGGGGCCCCGCAGGACGTGGACCTGACCGCCGACGACCTGGGCGAGCTCGTCGGCCGCTTCCTCGCGCTCTACCGCGAGAACACCGGCCGCGACTTCCCGACGGACGCGCGCGAGCAGCTCGAGCGTGCCGTCCGCGCCGTGTTCGACTCCTGGAACGTCCCTCGCGCGCAGGTGTACCGCCGCGCGAACGCGATCCCGGACGACCTCGGCACCGCCGTCAACGTCGTCCAGATGGTCTTCGGAAACATGGGTGAGCGCTCCGGCACCGGCGTCGCCTTCACGCGTGACCCGTCCACGGGCGAGCCGGGGATGTGGGGGGAGTTCCTTGCCAACGCCCAGGGCGAGGACGTCGTCGCCGGCATCCGCACGCCGCAGCCGATCGCCGAGATGGAGGAGCGCTTCCCCGACGCCTACCGGCAGCTCGCCGAGACGATGGCGCGCCTCGAGGAGCACTACCGCGAGATGCAGGACATCGAGTTCACGATCGAGGACGGGACGCTCTACATCCTCCAGACCCGTACCGGGAAGCGGACGGCCGCGGCGGCGCTTCGCATCGCCGTCGACATGGTCGGCGAGGGCCTCGTCTCCCGCGAGGAGGCGGTCGCGCGCATCGACCCGGCGCAGCTCGACCAGCTCCTGCATCCGCGCATCGACCCGGACTCGGAGTACGAGGTCGCCGCGAAGGGTCTCAACGCCTCCCCGGGCGCGGCCACCGGAGCGATCGTCCTCGACGCCGACACGGCCGCGGAGCGCGGGAAGGCGGGGGACGCGGTCCTCCTCGTTCGCGCCGAGACGACGCCGGACGACATCCACGGGCTCATCGAGGCCCGCGGCGTCCTCACCGCGCACGGGGGCATGACCTCGCACGCGGCCGTCGTCGCCCGCGGCATGGGCAAGCCGTGCGTCGCCGGCTGCGACGCGCTCACGATCGACCTGGGCGCGCGCCGCATCCGCCTGGCCGGGCAGGAGCTCGCCGAGGGAGAGGTCCTCACGATCGACGGCGGTACCGGCGACGTCATCGTCGGCGAGGTCCCGCTCGTCCCGCCCTCGATCGACGAGAACTTCGACACGTTGCTCGCCTGGGCCGACGAGTCGCGCTCCCTGCGCGTGCGTGCGAACGCGGACACGCCCGAGGACGCCGCCAAGGCGCGCGAGTTCGGAGCCGAGGGCATCGGTCTCTGCCGGACCGAGCACATGTTCATGGCGGCCGATCGCCTGCCGCTCGTACGCACCATGATCATGGCCTCGACGGAAGACGAGCGGCGCGAAGCGCTGAACGCGCTCCTCCCGCACCAGCAGAACGACTTCGAGGGCATCTTCGAGGCGATGGCCGGCCTCCCGGTCACGATCCGGCTCCTCGACCCGCCGCTGCACGAGTTCCTGCCGCCGCTCGAGGAGGCCGAGTCGGACGAGATGCGCCGCCGCATCCGGGCGCTCCACGAGGCGAACCCGATGCTGGGGACGCGCGGCTGCCGCCTCGGGCTCCTCTACCCGGAGATCTACGAGACGCAGGTGCGCGCGATCCTGCGCGCCGCCCTGGCCGTGGCCGAGCGCACGGGCGAGGCGCCACTCGTCGAGATCATGCACCCGCTCGTGGGCTTCGCCGAGGAGCTCCGGCGCCTGCGCCGGCTGACGCTCGACACCGCCTCGGCCGAGCTCGAGCGGGCCGACCGGCAGCTCGACTACCTCGTCGGCACGATGATCGAGCTGCCGCGCGCATGCGTCCGCGCCGACGAGATCGCCGCCGAGGCCGACTTCTTCAGCTTCGGCACGAACGACCTCACGCAGACGACGCTCGGCTTCTCGCGCGACGACGCCGAGGGCTCGTTCCTCACGCACTACCTCGAGGGCCGCATCCTCGAGTCCAACCCGTTCGAGACGCTGGACCAGAGCGGCGTCGGCGACCTCATGGGCATCGCCGTCGAGCGGGCCCGCGGGGTGAAGCCGGACATCAAGCTCGGCATCTGCGGCGAGCACGGCGGCGACGCCCGCTCGGTCGCCTTTTGCCACGACCTCGGGCTCGCCTACGTCTCCTGCTCGCCCTTCCGCGTCCCGCTGGCCCGGCTTGCGGCGGCGCAGGCGGCCCTCGCCGAGCGCGGGGTCGTCGCCGTCCAGGTCGGCGGCTGAGCGCTACGCGTAGCCGCGGACGCGGAAGTACGCGATCAGGACGCTCCCGGCGGCGATCCCGACGAGGATCATGAACGAGAGCGGGTCGAGGCGGCCGTAGACGGGATGGCGTCCTCCGGCGGAGAGGGCGAGGATCGCGAGGACGCCCCCGGCGAGGCCACCGAGGTGGCCGCCGATGGAGATGTTCGGGATGGCGAAGGTGAAGAGGACGTTGAGGACGACGACGAAGAGGGCCCCGCCACCGAAGACGTAGATCTGCCGGCGCTCGAGGACGAGGCCGGCGCCGAGGATCCCGAAGACGGCCCCGGAGGCGCCGACGGTGAGCGCCGTGGGGGAAAGGAGGAGCGCGCCCGCCGCGCCCGCGAGGGCGGAGACGAGGTAGATGCCGAGGAAGCGCCCGCGCCCGAGCGCGGACTCGAGCGCCCGCCCGAACCACCAGAGCATGAGCATGTTGAAGCCGATGTGGATCAGGCTCGCGTGCAGGAAGGCGCTCGTGATCAGCCGGTACCACTCGCCCTCGGCGACGAACGGCGCGTAGAGGCCCCAGTCGGTCAGGAAGCTCGAGCCGGGCCTGAGCCCGCCGCCGCCCTGGGCGATCGAGACGAGGAAGACGGCCACGTTGATCCCGATGAGCGTCTTCGTCACGACCGCTCCCGTGCCCGTGCCGGCCGCGCGGCCCACGCGCGTCGTCGCCGCCCGGGCGCCCGTGGGCTGGCCCGCGCAGTCCGGGCACTTGATCCCGACGGCGGCGTAGACCATGCAGTCCGGGCAGATCGGCCGGCCGCAGTTGGAGCAGCTGACGGCGGTCTCCCTCCCCGGGTGCCGGTAGCAGGTCTTCTCCTGCGTCTGCTCCGGAGCGGACATCGGGCCATCGTATCGGCGGCGCTGCGGGGCTCGGCGGGAGTAGGCTGGGGCCGTGAAGGTAACGATGCTCCTCGCGGACTACGCCAAGGTGTCGGACGGCAAGCTGGACGTCCTGGGCGGCGGCTGGTCGGTGATCGGCCCGCAGGTCGGGCCCGCCGCGATCGCCCTCTACATCCAGGTTCCGTGGGACAAGGCGAACACGAGGCACCGGCTGCGGCTCGAGCTCCTCGACTCGGACGGCCATCCCGTGCTCTCCGACTCCACCGAGGGAGAGCAGCCGGTCGGACTGATCCAGGGGGAGTTCGAGGTCGGGCGCCCGCCGGGGCTCAAGCCCGGGACGCCGATCGACGTCCCCGTGGCGATAGCGCTGCCGCCGCTCGACGTCCCGCCGGGCGGGCGCTACGAGTGGCGCCTGTCGATCGACGACGAGACGCGGCAGGAGTGGACGCTGCCCTTCTCGACCCGGCCGGCGCCGCCTGGGCCCGCGGCCGTCTGAGCGGGCCGGCGCGGCCGTGCGCGTCCACGTCGCCTTCACGCCCGCCGAGTCCGTGCGGGCGCCCGTCGCCGTCGTCGTCGACGTCCTGCGGGCGACCTCCACGATCGCGCAGGCGCTCGAAGCCGGCTACCGGCGCGTCCTCTGCTGCGCCGAGCCGGACGAGGCGCGGGCGCTGCGGGAGCGGCTGGGAGAGGGGGTGCTAGCCGGCGAGCGGCTGGCCGAGCCGATCCCCGGCTTCGACCTCGGCAACTCACCCCGCGAGTTCCTCGAGCCGCGCGGAGAGACCCTGATCCTCTCGACCACGAACGGGACGCGGGCGCTCGTCGCCGCGGCGGCGGACGCCGGCACGGTGCTCGCCGGAAGCCTGCTCAACCTCCACGCGGTCACCGCAGCCGCGCGGGCGGCCGGCGACGAGGTCGCGGTCGTCTGCGCGGGAGTCGACGGGCGCTTCACGCTGGACGACGCCTACTGCGCGGGCCGCATCGCCGAGCTCGTTGGCGGCGAGCGCTCGGACGCGGCCGAGGCCGCCGTGCGCCTCGCGCGCTCTTTCGGCTCCGCGGAGGAGGGTCTCCGCGCCGCCGAGAACCCCCGCCAGGAGGCGCTCGGCGAGGACGTCGCCTGGTGCGCGCGCGAGAGCGTCCTCGGCGTCGTGCCCCGGCTGGCGCGGCTCGAGGGCGCAGCCGCCGAGCTCGTCGCGTGAAGGTCGCCGTCGTCCTCTTCACGCGCGACCTGCGCGTGCGCGACCATCCCGCGCTCGCGGAGGCCGTGGCGGCCGCGGAGCGCGTCGTGCCGCTCTTCGTCCTCGACGACGCGATCCTCGCGGACGCGGGGGCGAACCGCGTCCGCTTCCTGCTCGAGGCGCTGGCGGACCTCCGGACCTCTCTGCGGGCGCTCGGGGGGCAGCTCGTCGTCCGTCGCGGCGATCCCGTGGCGGAGACTGCGAAGGTCGCCCGCGAGGCCGGCGCGGAGACGGTCTTCGCGAGCGCCGACGCCAGCGCCTACGCGCAGGCGCGCGAGCGACGGCTCCGCGAGGAGCGCCTCGAGCTGCGACTCCTGCCCGGCGTCGCCGTCGTTCCGCCCGGCGAGCTCCTGCCGGCCGGGGGCGACCACTTCAGGGTCTTCACGCCGTACTGGCGACGGTGGTCGGAGGCGGAGCTCCGTCCGGTGCGGCGCGCGCCGAGGCGGCTCAGCGTGCCGGCGGGGACCGCGGCCGGCCGCCTGCCCGCGCTCACCGACCTGATCCGGGGCGAGCCGTCGCCGGACGTCGTCGAGGGCGGTGAGACCGCCGGTCGCGCCCGGCTCGCGCGCTGGCTTCGCAGCGGGCTCGAGCGCTATGGCGCGCGTCACGACGACCTCGCCGGCGACGCCACGTCGCGGCTCTCGCCGTACCTCCACTTCGGCTGCCTGACGCCGCGCGAGGTCGTGGAGCGAGCCGCCGACCGGCCCGGCGCCGGGCCGTTCCTGCGCCAGCTCGCGTGGCGCGACTTCTTCCACCAGCTCCTGGCCGCGCGGCCGGAGGCCTCGCGCGCGGACTACCGCCCGCGGCGCGACCGCTGGAACGACGACCCGGAGGGCCTCGCCGCGTGGCGGGAGGGCCGCACGGGAGTCCCGCTCGTGGACGCCGGCATGCGCCAGCTCGCGCGCGAGGGTTGGATGCACAATCGGGCGCGGCTCGTGACGGCGTCGTTCCTGACGAAGAGCCTCTACGTGGACTGGCGCCTCGGAGCCGACCACTTCGCCCGCCTTCTCGTCGACGGCGACGTGGCCTCGAACGCCGGCAACTGGCAGTGGGTGGCCGGCACCGGCGCGGACACGCGCCCGAACCGCATCCTCAACCCGCTCCTGCAGGCGCGGCGGTACGACCCCGAGGGCGACTACGTCCGCCGGTACGTCGAGGAGCTGGGCGGGGTCGAGGGCGGCGCCGTCCACGAGCCGTGGAAGGCGAGCGGCGTCGCGGGCTACCCGCCGCCGCTCGTCGAGCACACGGAGGCGGTCGCGCGCTTCAGGCGCGCCCGGCGGCGCTGAGCTCGCGCTGCCGGCGAAGCTCGGCGCAGTGCGCACACAGGCACCGCTCCTCGTCGAGCTGCTCCCAGCCGGGCGGCAGCTCGCCGGCGTGGACGCCCGTCTCGGAGACCGCCGCCCCGCACGAGCAGCGGTAGAGCACGGTGATCCGCGTCAGCGACGAGTCCGGGGAACTGTACGCCACTCCCATGCGGTTGATAGTAGCTCTAGAACGCGACCCCGGTGGCGTCGAGGACGACGCCGACCGCGACCGCGGCCAGAAATCCCGTCACGGCGACGAGCATTCCGACCCAGAGGCCGAACGCCACCCGGTCGAACCGCGTCGGCTCGAGCGCGGCGCGACGACGCTTGTACTCGCGCAGGATCTCGTCGACCTGCTCCGCCGGGGCCAGGAGCGCGAGCTCGTGTCCGGTCCCCGTTCCCCTCGTCAGCTGCTTCTCGGTCATCGTCAGCCTCCTTCGTTTCCGCGGAGGATGCTCCCCGCGGGAAGCCGCGGCATCGTGGTCGGCCCGGCGCAACGCTACGGGGAACTACGGATCGGCGGACGGGCCACGATGCCGGCCATGGGCGTCCACGAGCGGGCCGAGGCGATCCTGGGCGCGGGAGCTGGAGCGCTTCGAGCGCGAGCACCCGGCGCTCGGGAGAGCTCGCCCCGGCGCGCCGCGTCGTCGCTCCTCGCCGGCGTGCCCATGCACTGCGATCGCTCCCCTGGCACGTGACCCGCCTCGGCTGCCGTGTCGAGTACCTCTTCCGCCCGGAGCGGCCGGTGACGGGGAGCGAGGCGGCCGCGGGCGGCGAGACCACCTGCTCGACCGGCTCATCCGCTTCTACGCGCTCCTCCTGACGCCGTTCCACACCATGGCGCTGATGTCCCCCGCCACGACCGAGGCGCGTCGACCGCATACGGAGGTCTTCGGGGGGATCGCGGGCGAGCTGACCGGTCGCTAGTCGCCCGGCCAGGAGCCCGTGAGCCTCTGGAACGCCCGGGCGCCGCTCCGGTCGACCGCGGCCTTCACGAGCCCGAACAGCGCTCCCTGAAGCGCTGCTGCCGGAAGAACCTCTCGCCAGCCGTACTCGCTCTCCTTCGCCTTGGGAGCGTCCTTCTTGCCGGAGACCCGCTTCCAGACCTGCTTGAAGAGCATCCCTGCCAGAACGGCGCCGAGCACGCTGAAGAGGAGGCCGAACGGACGGTAGACGAGCTTGGCCACGACGCACCGTCCGGTACCCGGAGCCGCCGCCTCGAAAC
>DATHVD010000084.1:0-14675 GCA_035461525.1 Gaiellaceae bacterium | reverse complement strand
GTCGTTCTGCGGCACGTGCTCCGGGAAGAGCACCTCGTCGAGGAGGATCGTGCGGACGGCGTAGTAGGCCCCCACGAGCAGCGAGCCCTCGAACGGGACGTTGAAGCCCGTCGGCACCTCCGGGTTCGAGCCCGTCAGGTCGATCGTGATCGAGTCGCCCTCGACGATCACCTTCGTCTCGACCCTCAGCCGAACGCCGCGGTTGCGCGCGTCGTCGTCGAGCCAGCCGGTCGGCGCCTTGTACTCCCCGTCGGGGATCCTGGCGATCTCCTGCCGCAGCATGCGCTCGGAGTAGTCCATCCACTCGTACGCCGCGCTCATGACGACGTCGGCCCCGTAGCGGCCGACGAGCCGGAGGAAGCGCTCCTTGCCGAGCTGGCAGGCGGCGAGCATGGCGTTCATGTCGCCCCGGTTCATCGTCTCCGTGCGGACGTTGTCGAAGATCATCCGGTCTAGGTCCTCGTTCAGCTCGCCGGCCTCGTACCAGCGGAGGGCGTTGTACATCTTCGCCTCCGCGTAGACGTCGAACGCGTCCGCGTTGATACCCGGGAAGGAGCCGCCGACGTCGAGGACGTGCGCCGTCACGGCGGCGAAGCCGAGCAGCTCGCCCTCGTGGAAGATCGGCACGGCCACCGCGACGTCCGGGCTGTGCGAGGCGCCGAGGTACGGGTGGTTGTGGACGATCACGTCGCCGTCCTGGAGCTCGCCGTCGAGGCGGTAGAGGAAGCCGCGGATGTACCAGGGGAGCGAACCGATGTGCATGGGCGTCGAGTCCGACTCGCAGAGCTCCCGCCCCTCGGCGTCGAAGATCCCGGCCCCGAGGTCCTCCGACTCGCGGATGATCGAGCTGTAGCTCATCCGGAAGAGGACGCCGGCCATCTCCTTGGCGATGGCGTGGAACGCGCCCCCGAGCACGCGCAGCGTGATCGGGTCGACCTCGACCCGCTCGCGCGTCGGGGGCCCGGGAGAGCGGCCGACCTCGTACTCCATCACGGACATCTCAGACCTCCAGTGCCTCGGCGGTCTCCAGGGCCTCGGCCCTGGCGGCGCCGCCGGTCTCGATCACGATGTTCCCGTAGCCGTCGATCGACGCCCGCAGCCCGGGCGGGACGACGGTCGTCGAGTCGTACTGGTGGACGATGGCGGGCCCCTCGAGGCGGTTCCCGGCCCTGAGCGCGGCGCGGTCGTAGTAGCGCGTCGGCACCTCCTGCAGCTCGCCGCCGACCCTGAACCAGGCGGAGCCCTCGTGCAGGAGAGCCCCGTGAGGAGGCGTCTCGTCGCCGGGCGCGACCTCGGCCGTCTCGAGCGGAGGCATGAGGCCGACGCCGCGGACCCGGACGTTCGGCACCTCGATGTCGGAGTCCTCGAAGCGGCGCGAGTACTCGCGCTCGTGGATGTCGTGGAAGTCCGAGCGGAGCTTCTCCGCCCACTCCTCGTCGATCGCGCCGGAGCCGACGTCCACGCGCAGCTCGTACCCCTGGCCCGCGTAACGCGCGTCCACGACGCGCTGGACGACCAGGCGGTCGGCGGGGATGCCGTCCTCCTCGAGCTGGCGGCGCGCCTCCGCCTCGAGCCCGTCGAAGAGCTCCTGGAGCCGCGCCGCGTCGAGCGCCGAGAGGCGCTGATACGCCGTCGCCGCGTACTCGTAGACCATGTCGGTGGCGAGCAGGCCCATGGCTGCCGTGACGCCCGGATAGGGCGGGACGAGGACGGTCGGCGTCCCCACCTCGACGGCGATCTGCGCAGCGAAGAGGGGGCCAGCGCCGCCCTCGGCGACGAGCGCGAAGTCGCGCGGATCGTAGCCCTTGCGCACCGAGTTCTCCTCGATGGACTGCACCATCGAGTGCGTGAGGATCTGCACGGCGCCCATGGCCGCCTCCTCGACCGTCATGCCGAGCGCGCGGGCGGGCCCCTCCTCGAACGCCGTGCGGGCGCGGTCCGGCTGGAGCTCCATGCCGCCGCCGAGGAAGGCCTCCGGACGCAGCCAGCCGAGTACCACCATCGCATCGGTGGCCGTCGCCTCGACACCGCCGCGGCCGTAGGCCGCCGGGCCCGGGTCGGCGCCGGCCGAGCGGGGCCCGACCCTGAAGATCCCGCCCTGGTCGACGTACGCGATCGAGCCGCCGCCGGCGCCGATCGTGTCCACGTCCACCATCGGGATCATCGCCTGGTAGGGGCCGACCTTCGTGTCGAGCAGGTGCTTCATGCGCAGCTTCCCGCCCTGTGCGAGCCCGATGTCGGCCGAGGTTCCGCCGACGTCGAGCGTGATCACGTTCTCGTAGCCGGCCTGCTTCCCGGCCCAGATGCCGCCGACGACGCCGGCGACGGGCCCCGACATGAGCAGGTTCACCGGGCGCGTGACGGCCGCGTCGGTCGTCGCGACGCCGCTCGCGGACGTCATCAGGTGCACGCCGGTGCGCACGTCGAGGGCGCGCAGCTCGTCCTCGAGCCGGCGCACGTAGCTCGCCACGCGCGGGCCGATGAACGCGTTCAGGCAGACCGTGGAGAAGCGCTCGTACTCGCGGTACTGGGGCAGCACCTCCGAGGAGACGGACAGGAAGGCCTCCGGGAACTCCTCGCGCACGATCTCGGCGACGCGGGCCTCGTGCCGCGGATCGAGGAACGAGAAGAGGAAGCAGACGGCGACGGCCTCCACGCCCGCCTCCTTGAGCTGACGCACCCGCCCGCGTGCGGCGTCTTCGTCCAGGGGCACGAGCACCTCGCCGTCGCGGGTGATCCGCTCCGGGACGGTCAGCCGGTGGCGCCGGCGGACGATCGGGTACCGCTGCCAGGGCAGGTCCTGGTAGTTGGAGAAGTTGAGCGGTTTCTTGTGCCGCGCGATGTGGAGGATGTCCCGGTAGCCCTCGGTGGTGATCATCCCCACCCTGGCGCCGTCGTGCTCGATGACGATGTTCGTCGCGATCGTCGTCCCGTGGAAGACCTGGTCGAGCGCCGCGGGGCTCTCTCCCGCCTCGGCGGTGAGCTCCTGCACCCCCTGCACCGTCCCGCGGGAAGGGTCGTCGGGAGTCGTGGGCAGCTTGTGGACGAGGACGGTGCCGGCCTCGTCGTCGACGTAGATCAGGTCCGTGAAGGTGCCGCCGACATCGACTCCGAGACGCTTCATGCGCTAACCCCCTGGTGTGAGGACGATCTTGCCGAAGAAATTGCGGCTCTCCATCAGGTCCATGGCGTCCTTCGCCCGCTCGAGCGGAAAGGTCGCGTGGACGATCGGGGAGATGCGCCCGCGGCGCGCGAGCTCGAGGCACTTCCTCAGCTCGGGCCGGCTGTAGACGAAGGAGCCGATGACGGATTTCTGGCTGCGGAAGAACGGGATGATGTCGAAGTCCACCACCTCGCCGGAGTGCGCGCCGCACGTGACGAGGCGGCCGTCCTTCGCGAGCGAGTCGAGGCCCTTCTGGAAGAGGTCGCCCCCGACGTGCTCGTAGACGACGTCGACGCCGCGGTCGCCGGTCAACTGCATGACCTCCTCGACGACGTCCTGCGTCGTGTAGTTGATCCCGGCGTCCAGGCCGAACTCGGAGGCCCGCGCGAGCTTGTCGTCCCCCGACGAGTTGCCGATCACGTACGCGCCCGCGAGGTGGGCGAGCTGGACGGCGGCCGAGCCGATCCCGCTCCCGACCGAGTTGACGAGCACCGTCTCGCCGGGCTGGAGCTTCGCCCGGGTGAAGAGCATGTGCCAGGCGGTTCCGAACGCGATCTGCAGGGCGGCCGCCTCCGCATCGCCGAGGTCCTCGGGGACTCTCAGGAGCTGCGAGGCGGCGCAGACGAGCTTCTCCGCGTAGCCGCCCGAGTGAACGAAGCTGATGAAGCCGCCCTCGGGGCAGAGGGATTCCCGACCGGTGGTGCAGAAGCGGCACTCGCCGCACGTGTCGATCAGGTACGGCATGACCCGGTCGCCCACCTGCCAACCCTCCACGCCCTCGCCAACCTCCGCGATCCGGCCGACCACCTCGAGGCCGAGGACGTGCGGGGTCTCGACCGGAAAGCGCGAGACGCCTTCGCGGACGTCGACGTCGAGATGGTTCAGGGCGCAGGCCAGGACGTCCAGCGTGACCTCCCCCGCCCCCGGCTTCGGATCGTCGAGCTCCTCGAGCCGGAGGACGTCGGAGCTTCCGAATTCGTGGAACACGACCGCCTTCACGAAGCAGCTCCCCCTGACGTGGCGTATCGAGGTCATGTTTATGTCTGACTTCGGCAAGAATGTCAACTTCCATGTCGTTCGGCCTCTCGATCCGCTCGCTCCTCTTCGCCCCGGGAAACGACGCGCGCAAGCTCGAGAAGGCCCTTGCGTCCGGCGCCGATGCGATCGTCGCGGACCTCGAGGACGCGGTCCCGGCGGGGGCGGAGAAGGAGCGGGCACGCGAGCTCGTGCGGGAGCTGTTCTCGAGTGCGCACGCCGCAAGCCTCCTGGCCGTGCGCGTGAACTCCCTCGGCACGGCCTTCTGGCAGGACGACCTCCGGATGGTCTCCGAGCTCGAGCTCGACGCGCTCGTCCTCCCGAAGGCGACGCCGGAGGGCGTCGCCGCGCTCGGGCCGGACGGCCCGCCGGTGGTCGGCATCGCCGAGACGGCGCAGGGCCTGCGTCTCGCGTACGAGACCGCGTGCTCGCCGCGGACCGTCGCGCTCGTCCTCGGCGCCGTCGACCTCGGGGCCGAGCTCGGCCTCGAGCCGCGGGCCGACGGGCTGGAGGTGCTCTACGCCCGCTCGAAGCTCGTCGTGGACTCCGCCGCCGCCGGGATCCGCAGCCCCTTCGACCTCGTCCACCTGAACACGCGGGACGACGCGGGCCTCGAGGCGGAGTGCCGCCTCGCGCGGTCGCTCGGCTTCCGCGGCAAGGCGTGCATCCATCCGGCGCAGGTGGAGATCGTCAACAGCGTCTTCTCCCCCAGCGAGGAGGAGGCCGAGCGCGCCCGCAGGATCGTCCGCGCGTACGAGCGGGGCCTCCAGCAGGGGCGGGGCGTCGTCTCGCTCGACGGCGAGATGATCGACCTCCCCGTGGTCGAGCGCGCCCGACAGCTACTGGCCGCCAGCGAAAGGAGCCCTTCCGATGACGACTGAACCCGCGGCCGCGCCGAAGGCCTGGCGGGGCCGCTTCTACGAGGACTTCGACGTCGGCGACGTCTTCCGGAGCCGCTTCGGGCGGACGATCACGGAGACCGACAACGTCTGGTTCACGTGCCTGACGATGAACACGAACCAGGTGCACTTCAACGTCGCCCACGCGGAGCGGACGGAGTTCGGGCGGCCGCTCGTGAACAGCACGCTCACGCTCGCGCTCGTCACCGGGATGACGGTGCCCGACACGAGCGAGAATGCCGCCGCGAACCTCTCCTGGACGGACATCACGCTCCCGCGACCGGTCTTCGCGGGCGACACGCTCTGGGCGGAGAGCGAGATCACCGACCTGCGCGAGTCGCGCTCGAAGCCGAACGTCGGCATCGTCTCGATGCGCTGCCGCGGCGTGAACCAGCGGGGCGAGGTCGTGATCGAGTTCCGCCGGACGTTCATGATCTACAAGCGCGACGCTCCCGAGGCCTCCGACTCCTTTCCCGCGACCGACGACGACTGGACGGTGTGACATGAAGGCTGCAGAGAGGATCGCGAGCTGGACGGCCGGGCTGACGCTCGAGGACGTGCCCCCGGAGGTCGCCGATGCGGCCAAGCTGCATCTCCTCGACACGCTCGGATGCGGGCTCGCCGCCTCCGCGATGGGGCTCGCCACGGAGGGCCGGGAGACCATGGCCGAGCTCGGAGGCGACGACCGGGCCACGGTGATCGGCGCGAGCGCCGGCATGCCGGCGGCGAACGCCGCCTTCGCGAACGCGATGGTGTGCCACGGGCTCGACTACGACGACACGCACTCGGATTCCGTCGCGCACGTCAGCGTCGTCACCTGTCCGGCCTCGCTCGCCTCTGCCGAGGCCGCGGGGGCATCCGGCCGCGACGCGCTCGCGGCGATCGTGGCCGCGAACGAGGTCGTCACCCGCATCGGCATGGCGGCATCCGGCCTCTTCCACAAGCGAGGCTTCCACCCGACCGCCGTCTGCGGCGTCTTCGGCGCGACCGCGGCCGCCGCCCGCCTGGACGGCCTGGACGCCGAGCGGGCCGCGAGCGCGCTCGGCATCGCCGGCTCGCTCGCGTCCGGCGTCTTCGCCTATCTCGACGACGGGACGCCCACGAAGCCGATCCACCCGGGCTGGGCGGCGCACGGTGGGATCCTTGCCGCCCGCCTCGCGGCGCACGGGGCCGAGGGGCCGGCGGGCGTGCTCGAGGGGCGCTTCGGCCTCTACCACGCCTTCCTCGGAGCCGGCAAGGAGGAGATCGACATCGAGGGGCAGCTCGCCGATCTCGGCTCCCGCTGGGAGACCCCTCGGATCGCGTTCAAGCCGTACCCCGCCTGTCACTTCATGCACGGGGCGGTCGGGGCGACGGCCGAGGCCGCGGCCGGCGGCCTCTCGGCGGACGACGTCGAGGAGGTCGTGGTGACCGTCCCCGCCGCGGGTGTCGACCTCGTGCTCGAGCCGGCCACGGCCAAGATCGCGCCCCGGACGTCGTACGAGGCGAAGTTCAGCCTCCAGTACTCCGCCGCCGCGATGCTCGTGCACGGCCGCTGCGGCGTCACCACGTACACGCCGGACGCGATCCGCGACGAGCGCGTCCTCGACCTGGCCCGGCGCGTGCGCTACGAGGTCAAGGACTACTCGAGCTACCCGGCCGCGTTCCCGGGCGGGGTGCGGATCACGACGCGCGACGGGCGGACGGTCGAAGCCGACCTCGAGCACCAGCGCGGCGGGCCGGAGAACCCGATGACGCCGGACGAGGTGCGAGGGAAGTTCCGCGAGAACGCCTCGCTGGCGCTCGCCGACGAGGAGGCCGGCGCGCTCGAGGAGGCGGTGCTCGCCCTGGAGGACCAGGACGACCTGCGGAGCGCCCTCGCGCCGCTCGCCGTCGCAGGCGTCGCCGAGGGCGCCGCAACATGACCGAGGCGACCGACCTCACGGCCGAGCAGCGCGAGATCGTCGCGACGATCCGGGACTTCGTCGAGCGCGACGTCGTCCCCGTCGCCTCCGAGCTCGAGCACGCGGACGAGTACCCCACCGAGCTCGTGGAGACGATGAAGGAGCTCGGCCTCTTCGGGGTGACCATTCCGGAGGAGTACGGCGGCCTGGGGCTCGACCTCACCACCTACGCGCTCGTCCAGGTGGAGCTCTCCCGCGGATGGATGAGCCTGTCCGGCGTCCTCAACACGCACTTCATCTCCGCCTGGATGATCAAGGAGCACGGGACCGACGAGCAGCGCGAGCGGTACCTGCCCCGGATGGCGACGGGCGAGCTCCACTTCGCCTACTCGATGACGGAGCCGCACGCCGGGTCGGACGTGCAGGCGATCCGCACCCGCGCGGTGCGCGAAGGGGACGAGTACGTCGTCACCGGGCAGAAGATGTGGGCCACGAACGGCCTCCGCTCGAGTGCGGTCATGCTGCTCGCCAAGACCGACCCCGACGCCGACCCGCCGCATCGCGGCATGACTGCCTTCATCGTCGAGAAGGAGCCCGGCCGCTCCGAGCAGCCGGGGCTCACGATCCCGCCGCCACTCCGCAAGCTCGGCTACAAGGGCGTCGAGTCCACCGAGCTGGTCTTCGACGGCTTCCGCACCCCCGCCTCCTCCGTCCTCGGCGGAGACGAGCGCGAGGGCCAGGGCTTCAAGCAGTTCATGGGCGGGATCGAGCTCGGACGCGTGAACATCGCCGCGCGCGCTGTCGGGATCGCCCAGGCCGCGTTCGAGGCCTCCATCCGCTACGCGCAGGAGCGCGAGGCGTTCGGCAAGCCGATCGCGCACCACCAGGCGATCCAGCTGAAGCTCGCGCAGATGGCGACGAAGATCGAGGCCTCGCGCCTCCTCATGCTGCAGGCCGCACGCCGCAAGGACGCAGGCGAGCGCGCCGACCTCGAGGCGGGGATGGCGAAGCTCTTCGCCACCGAGACGGCCGAGGAGGTCGCCCTCGAGGCGATGCGGATCCACGGCGGCTACGGGTACTCGCAGGAGTACGTCGTCGAGCGGCTCTACCGCGACGCGCCGGTGCTGATCCTCGGCGAGGGCTCGAACGAGATCCAGCAGCTGGTCATCGCCCGGAGGCTGCTCGAGACCTACGAGGCGTGACATGGAGTTCTCTCTCCCCGACGAGCTGACGGAGATCCGCGCCGCCGTGCGCGACCTCTGCTCGAGCTACCCCGGCGAGTACTGGCGCTCGCTCGAGCCCGACCGCTACCCGGAGGAGTTCGTCCGCGCCCTGACCGACGGCGGCTGGCTCGCGGCGCTCATCCCCGAGGAGTACGGCGGGGCGGGGCTCGGCCTCACCGCCGGCAGCGTCATCCTGGAGGAGATCAACGCCTCGGGCGGGAACGCCGCGGCCTGCCACGCGCAGATGTACACGATGGGCACCGTGCTCCGGCACGGGAGCGAGGAGCAGAAGCGGCGCCACCTGCCGAGGATCGCCGCCGGCGAGCTGCGTCTCCAGGCCTTCGGCGTCACCGAGCCCACGGTCGGGTCGGACACGACCCGGATCGAGACGACCGCCGAGCGGGTGGACGGCGGCTACGTCGTTCGCGGCCAGAAGGTCTTCACCTCCCGCGCCCTCTACTCCGACCTGATGCTCCTCCTCGCGCGGACGACGCCGCTCGACCGGGTGGAGAAGAAGAGCCACGGCCTCTCGGTCTTTCTGGTGGACATGAAGGCCGCCGGGGACACGCTCACGATCCGCCCGCTGAAGACGATGATGAACCACGCGACGACGGAGGTGTTCCTCGACGGCGTCGAGCTCCCGGACGACGCCCTGGTCGGCGAGGAGGGCCAGGGCTTCCGCTACATCCTCGACGGCATGAACGCCGAGCGGGTCCTCATCGCCGCCGAGTGCATCGGCGACGGGCGCTGGTTCGTGGAGAAGGCGTCGCGCTACGCCTCCGAGCGAGTGGTGTTCGGGCGCCCGATCGGCGCGAACCAGGGCGTCCAGTTCCCGATCGCGCGCGCGCACGCCTCGATCGAGGCGGCCGACCTGATGCGCTACAAGGCGGCGTGGCTCTTCGAGCAGGGCCTGCCCGCCGGGGCCGAGGCCAACATGGCCAAGCTGCTCGCGGCGGAGGCCTCCTGGGAGGCCGCCAACGCGTGCCTCGACGCCCACGGCGGCTGGGGCTTCGCGGAGGAGTACGACGTCGAGCGGAAGTTCCGCGAGACGCGCCTCTACACGATCGCCCCGGTCTCGAACAACCTCATCCTCGCCTACCTCGGCCAGCACGTCCTCGGCATGCCCCGCTCCTACTAGGAGGACTGTGTGCGGTACGGGCTCTTCGTCGCCGTCCAGAACCCGGCCGGGGAGGATCCGGCAGAGCGGCTCGCTGAGCAGATTGAGCAGGTGCGCTTCGTGCGCGACGCCGGCTTCCACTCCGTCGCCGCGGGCCACCACTACCTCTCGGCCCCGTACCAGATGCTCCAGCCCGTGCCGCTCCTTGCCCGGCTCGCGACCGAGACGGGCGACATGCGACTCGTCGCCGGAATCCTTCTCCTCCCGCTCCTGAACCCCGTGGACGTGGCCGAGCAGGCGGCGACGCTCGACGTTCTCACGGGCGGTCGCTTCGTTCTCGGCGTCGGCCTCGGCTACCGCGACGAGGAGAACGCCGCGTTCGACGTCCCGCGGCAGCGCGTCCGCGTCTTCCGGGAGAAGCTCGACGTCGTGCGGCGCCTGCTCGAGGGCGAGGAGGTGACGGCGAGCGGGCACGGCTACCGCCTGGAGCGGGCCCGCCTCGCGCTGCGCCCGCGCCAGCGCCCGCGACCTCCGATCTGGATGGCGGCGAACAACGACTCCGCCGTCCGACGCGCCGCCCGGCTCGCGGACACCTGGTACGTGAACCCGCACACCACCGTCGAGGAGGTGCGCCGCCAGCTCGAGCTCTTCCGGGCCGAGCGCGGCTCCGAGCCGCCGGAGCTGCCGCTCATGCGCGAAGCGTGCCTCGCTCCGACCGACGAGGAGGCGCTCGCGACCGCCCGGCCGTACCTGGCCCCCAAGTACGCCGCCTACGTGGACTGGGGCCAGGGCGACGTGCTGCCGCCCACGGACACGCTGCGCCGGGAGTGGGAGGAGCTTCGTGCCGGCCGTTTCCTCGTCGGGAGCCCGGAGACGGCGGCCGCGCAGATCCGCGAGCTTCGCGGGCTCGGCGTCACCGAGCTCGTCCTGCGGGTGCAGTGGCCGGGCATGCCGCAGCGCGACGCGCTGCGGACGCTGGAGCTGCTGGCGAGCGACGTGCTCCCGCATGCCTGACACCGGCTCGATCGACCTCGTCGTCTACGGCACCGAGGCCCCGCACGGCCTCCTCGAGTGCGTCGAGCTGGCCGAGGCGGCGGGCCTGGGCGGCGTGTGGGTGGGCGACTCCCCCGTGCTCTGGCGGGAGCTCTTCGTCCTTCTCGGAGCGGCGGCGCTCTCGACACGCCGGGTGCGCCTCGGGCCGGGGGTCACGAATCCCGTCTCGCGGCACCTCGCCGTCACGGCGAGCGCGGTCGCGACGCTGCAGGAGCTTACGGGCGGGCGCGCCGCCCTCGGCCTCGGGCTCGGCGCGAGCGCGGTCCGCACCGTCGGGGCGAGGCCCGCGCGGCTCGCCGAGCTCGAGCGGGCCGTCGAGCGACTCCGGCGCTACTGGGCCGGAGGCGATGACGGCCTCGGCTACGGCACCGGCCAGCCTCCCGCCCCGATCCACCTCGGGGCGAGCGGGCCGCGCATGCTGGAGCTCTCGGGCCGGATCGCCGACGGGTGCCTCGCGGTGGTCGGGCTGCAACCCCGCCAGCTCGCGGCGGCGCGGGAGCGCGTGGCGGCGGGGGGCGCCGAGCCTGGTTTCGCCCTCACGTTCTGGGTGCCGTTCGCCGTCTCCGACGACCCGCTGGAGGCGCGGGAGGACGTGAAGTCGTACGTCGCGCGCTCGCTCCGCCATCCCCTCCCGGCCGAGCTGACGCCGGTCGAGCAGGAGGCCGCCGAGCGCATCCGGGCCGCCTACGAGTACGGCGAGCACCTGGCTCCCGGCGCGAGCCACGCTCGGGCGGTCCCGGACGAGATCGTGGGGGACTGGGCCGTCGCCGGAACGCCGGCGGAGTGCCGCGAGCAGGTCCGTCGGCTCGAACTGCTCCCCGGCGAGCGGATCGGACTCGTCCCGATGGGACGCGACCCCAAGCCCGTGCAGGTCCGGCGCTTCCTCGGGGAGGTGCTCGCGTGAGTCGGTCAGTCCGGCGCGCCGACGCCCTCGACCGTCTCCAGGAGCCCGCGCAGCTCGACGCCCTGGACGGGCTCCGGCTCGGGGCCGAGGCGCCTGCGGGCGTGCGCCAGCTGCCGCCGCGCGCGCAGCTCGTCGCCCTGCCGGCGTCGGCGGCCGGCGGAGGCGAGGTGGAGGAGGCCCCGTACGCGCTCCTTCTCCTGCGCGTCGGCGAGGGCCGCCGCGCGGGCGAACGCGCCCGCGGCGTGCGCGTAGTCTCCGCGGAGAAGCTTGCGCCTGCCGTGGAAGAGCGCGCCGCGCAGGCGCTGCTCGCGCGGGGGCCAGTCGCTCACGTGCGGTCGGGGAGCCCGGCGAAGGCCTCGAGGGACTCTTCGACCTCGCGCTTCCCGATCCCGCGCGCGATGAAGACGATGCGCGAGCGGCGGTCCTCGTCGGGCCAGGCGTCGAGGTGAATCGGCGGATGGACGACGTGCTGCACGCCGTTGAGGACGACGGGGCCCTCGGCGCCGACGTCGAGGAGGCCCTTGACCCGCAGGACGTCTTCGCCGCGGCTCCCGAGCAGCATCGTCAGCCAGATCCCGAACGCCGTCCAGTCCACCGGCCGGTTGAGGAAGAGCACGAACGGCCGGACGTCGCCGTGCCCGCCGTCGGGGGCGGCTGGCAGGTCGCGCGGGTCGCGGCCTCCGGGCGCGAGCAGGAGCTCCGGGTCGGCCTCGCCGAAGGAGGCCTCGAGCCGGTCGGCGGCAGGGTTGAGGGCGAGCAGCCGCTGCTCCAGCTCGGCCACCGCGCCCGGATCGGCCAGGTCCGTCTTCGTGAGGACGAGCCGGTCCGCGACGACGACCTGCTTCACCGTCTCGGCCTCCCGGCCGAGCTGGCCCAGCCCGTTGAGCGCGTCCACGGTCGCGATCACGGCCCCCGGCTCGAAGTGGTGCTTGACGACCGGCTCGGCGAGGAGGGTGTTCAGGATCGGGGCCGGGTCGGCGAGCCCCGTCGTCTCGACGACGACCCGGCGGAAGGGCGGGATCTCGCCGCGGGTGCGCCGGCTCAGGAGATCGCGGAGCTCGTCCGCGAGGTCGCCCCGGAGGGTGCAGCAGAGGCAGCCGTTCGCGAGCAGCACGGTGCGCTCGTCCACCTGCCGGAGCAGGTGGTGGTCGATCGCCACCTCGCCGATCTCGTTCACGATCACCGCCGTCTCCCCGAGCTCGGGCCGGCCGAGGAGCCGGGAGAGCAGCGTCGTCTTGCCGCTCCCGAGGAAGCCCGTCACGAGGACGACGGGGAGGCGGTCACCCACGGCGCAGGGCGGCGACGAGCTCGGGGTCGAGCGGGTCGAGCGGCCGCCCCGCCAGCTCGGCCGCCGCGGTCCAGAGCCCGCCGAGGTCGTCCACGACCGCCGTCCGGCCCTTCCGGTCGCGGAGCGTGTACACGCGGCCGCCCCAGTCCCCAAGCTCCAGGCCGAAATGCCCGAGGACGCGGTTCAGGAGCCGGACCCGGAAGGCCCGCTCCCGGCGGCCGGAGCCGCGCTCCGCCCAGTGGCTCTCCAGGAGGACGCCGCAGAGTGCGCACATCGCGCTTGCTTTCTAGCACGAGGCGCGACTACGTTCACGACCTGTTGACGGACGAGGAGGGATCATGGCCAAGGAGATTTTCTGCGCGTACGGGATCGACGTCGACGCGGTGGCCGGCTGGCTCGGCTCCTACGGCGGCGAGGATTCGCCGGACGACATCTCGAGGGGGCTCTTCGCGGGCGAGGTCGGCACGCCGCGGCTCCTCGACCTCTTCGCGAAGCACGACCTGACGACGACCTGGTTCATCCCCGGCCACTCGATCGAGACCTTCCCGGACGAGACGCGCATGGTCGCCGAGGCGGGGCACGAGATCGGCATGCACGGGTACTCGCACGAGAACCCGATCGCGATGACGCCCGAGCAGGAGGAGGAGGTCCTCGTCAAGTGCATCGGCCTCATCGAGGAGGTCTGGGGCAAGCGGCCGACCGGCTACGTGGCGCCCTGGTGGGAGTTCTCGCCCGTCACGAACGAGCTCCTGCTCAAGCACGGGATCAAATACGACCACTCGCTCATGCACAAGGACTTCCACCCGTACTACGTGCGCGTGGGCGACTCCTGGACGAAGATCGACTACTCGAAGCCGGCCTCCGAGTGGATGAAGCCGCTCGTCCGCGGCGAGGAGACCGACCTGATCGAGATCCCCGCGAGCTGGTACCTCGACGACCTGCCGCCGATGATGTTCATCAAGGCCTCGCCGAACAGCCACGGCTTCGTCAACCCGCGCCACCTCGAGGAGATGTGGATGGACGCCTTCGACTGGATCTACCGGGAGGAGGACTACGCCGTCTTCACGATGACGATCCACCCCGACGTGAGCGGCCGTCCGCAGGTCCTCGCCATGCACGAGCGGATCATCGAGCACCTGAACTCCCACGAGGGCGTGCGCTGGGCGACGTTCGACGAGATCGCCGACGACTTCGCGCGGAGGAGCCCCCGCGGCTAACGGGTCGCGCCGATCAGAGCGCTCCCGGCGACGACGAGCACGGCCGCGAAGACGAGCCGGGCGCCGATCGCCTCGGCCCGGCCGAGGAACGCCGCCGCGAAGACGACGGCCCAGAGCGACTGGGTCGCGTTCAGCGGCGCGACGACGGTCACGGGCCCGCGCGAGAAGGCGAGGAGCAGCGAGGCGTAGGCGAGCCCCAGGCAGACTCCGGCGGGCAGGAACGGGACCGCCGCCGCGCGAACGCGGCCGGACAGCGTCTCGCCCCGGCGGAAGACGGCGAGGTAGAGGAGCAGCACCGCGGCGGCCGCGCCGAGCGAGGCCGTCGCGGCCGGGAGCGCGTCGACGTCCGTGTCCACCGAGGCCCAGCGCACGACGTTGTCCCGCACCGCGAAGAGGAAGGCGGCGAGCAGCGCCAGGAGCGCCCCGGCGACGAGGAAGTCGGGCGGGCGCGTCCGCTCCCAGGCGAGGAGGGCGCCTCCGAGCACGATTGCAACGGTCGCGCCGGCGAGCGCGGGCCGCAGGGCCTCGTCGAGGAGCACAAGGGCGAGGCCGGCCGAGAGGAGCGGCGCCGTCCCGATCAGGATCGCCGTGCGCGAGGCTCCGGCGTCCCGGACCGCCCGCACGAAGACGATCTGCGAGAGGCCGGGCACGAACGCGCCGACGAGGGCGAAGAGCCAGATGCCCTCGAGCGAGGGCGAGTCGGCCGCGGCGAGCGGAACCGCGACGAGCGCGCAGACGAGGCAGCCGACCGAGGCGGCCACGAAGGCGCCGGCCTCGGCGTCTCGGCGCCGGCCGAGCCCGGCCCGGACAGCAACCGCGAGCCCGCCGAAGAAGGCGCCGGCCAGGCTCGCGAGGAGGACGACGTCCACTCGGGGCCGTGGGAGGGGGCGGGG
>DATHVD010000083.1:0-47792 GCA_035461525.1 Gaiellaceae bacterium | reverse complement strand
CCTGACTTCCTGCCCGAGACCCGCGCGATCCGGGAAGGCGACTGGCGCGTCGCGCTGCCGCCGCCGGACCTCCGGGATCGCCGCGTCGAGATCACCGGGCCGGTCGACCGCAAGATGGTCATCAACGCGCTCAACTCGGGCGCGCGCTGCTTCATGGCCGACTTCGAGGACGCCAACTCGCCGACCTGGCGGAACTGCGTCGAGGGCCAGGCGAACCTGATCGACGCGGTCGAGCGGACGATCGAGCTCGACACGGGAGAGAAGACCTACCGCCTGAACGACGAGACCGCCGTCCTGATCGTGCGCCCGCGCGGCTGGCACCTCCCGGAGAGGCACCTGACCGTGAAGGGCGAGCCGATCGCCGGCGGCCTCGCGGACTTCGGCCTCTACCTGTTCCACAACGGCCGCCGCCTCCTCGAGCGCGCCACCGGCCCGTACTTCTACCTGCCGAAGCTCGAGAGCCACCTCGAGGCGCGCCTCTGGAACGACGTCTTCGCCTTCGCGGAGGAGGAGCTCGGCCTGCCTCCGGCCTCGATCCGGGCGACCGTGCTCGTCGAGACGATCCTCGCGGCCTTCGAGATGGAGGAGATCCTCTACGAGCTGCGCGACCGCGCCGCCGGCCTCAACGCCGGCCGCTGGGACTACATCTTCAGCGTCGTCAAGCGCTTCCGCCACCGGCCCGAGTTCGTGCTCCCGGACCGCTCGCAGGTGACGATGACGGTGCCCTTCATGCGGGCGTACACCGAGCTCCTCGTCAAGACCTGCCATCGCCGCGGCGCCCACGCGATGGGCGGGATGGCCGCGTTCATCCCCAGCCGGCGCGATCCCGAGGTGAACGCGACGGCGCTGGCAAAGGTGCGGGAGGACAAGGAGCGCGAGGCCGGGGACGGCTTCGACGGCACGTGGGTCGCCCACCCCGACCTTGTGCCGGTCGCCCTGGAGGAGTTCGATCGGGTGCTGGGCGGAAGGCCGAACCAGGTCGACCGCCGGCGAGAGGAGGTCGACGTTGCGGCCGTCGACCTCCTCGACGCGCACGTTGCCGAGGGCGAGATCACCGAAGAGGGCGTGCGCGGGAACGTGAGCGTCGGCCTCCGCTACCTGGAGTCGTGGCTCCGGGGAACGGGGGCCGCGGCGCTCGACAACCTGATGGAGGACGCGGCCACGGCCGAGATCGCACGCTCGCAGATCTGGCAGTGGCTGCGCCACGACCGCATCGAGCGCAAGCGCGTCGTCGCTTACGAGGACGCCCTGCTGGCCGACGCCGGCGAGGGGCGGTGGGCCGACGCCCGCGCCCTCTTCGACGGCGTCGCGCTCTCCGAGGAGCTCCCCGAGTTCCTCACGCTACCGGCATACGAGTTGATCGACTAGGGAGGGATCTGCGGCATGGAACGATGGAAGGGAATCGAGAGGGCCTACTCGCAGGAGGACGTCGAGCGCCTGCGCGGGTCGGTGCACGTCGAAAACACGCTAGCGCGGCTGGGTGCGGAGCGGCTCTGGCGGCTCCTGCACGACGAGCCGTACGTGGCGGCGCTGGGGGCGCTCTCCGGCGGCCAGGCCGTCCAGATGGTGAGGGCAGGCCTGAAGGCGATCTACCTCTCCGGCTGGCAGGTCGCCGCGGACGCGAACGCGGCCGGCCAGACCTACCCCGACCAGAGCCTCTACCCGGTGAACAGCGCTCCCGCCCTCGTCCGGCGCCTGAACCAGGCGCTTCTCCGCGCCGACCAGATCGAGCACGCGGAGGGGAACGGCAACGGCCGCTACTGGCTGGCGCCGATCGTGGCCGACGCCGAGGCCGGCTTCGGCGGCCCCCTCCACGCGTTCGAGCTGATGAAGGGCATGATCGAGGCGGGCGCGGCCGGCGTCCACTTCGAGGACCAGCTCGCGTCCGAGAAGAAGTGCGGGCATCTGGGCGGCAAGGTGCTCGTGCCCACGAAGCAGTTCGTCCGCACGCTCACGGCCGCGCGGCTCGCCGCCGACGTCGCCGGCGTCCCCACGATCCTCGTCGCCCGCACCGACGCGCTCAGCGCGACGCTCCTGACGAGCGACGTGGACGAGCGCGATCGGCCCTTCGTCTCCGGCTCGCGCACGCCGGAGGGGTACTTCCAGGTCGTGGGCGGCATCGAGTCTGCGATCGCGCGCGGCCTCGCCTACGCGCCCTACGCCGACCTGATCTGGTGCGAGACCTCGACGCCCGACCTGGGCGAGGCGCGCGAGTTCGCCGACGCGATCCACGAGCGCTTCCCCGGGAAGCTCCTCGCCTACAACTGCTCGCCCTCCTTCAACTGGAGGCGCCACCTGGACGACGGCCAGATCGCCCGCTTCCAGGAGGAGCTCGGGGGGATGGGCTACCGTTTCCAGTTCATCACGCTCGCGGGGTTCCACGCTCTCAACGAGTCGATGTTCGAGCTCGCCCGCGGCTACGCCGCCGAGGGCATGAGCGCGTACGTCCGGCTCCAGGAGCGGGAGTTCGAGGCGGAGGAGCACGGCTACACGGCCACGCGCCACCAGCGCGAGGTCGGCGCCGGCTACTTCGACCTCGTCGCCGAGACCGTCTCGGGCGGCGAGAGCTCGACGCTCGCGCTCAAGGGCTCGACGGAGGAGGCGCAGTTCGCGGCGCGGCCCGCCGCGCGCTGACGCCGTCTGAGGACGCGTAGCCTCGCCCTCGTCTGCGAGGCTACGCGTCGTGCAGCTCACGAACTCGCTCACCCGCCGCAAGGAGGCGCTGCCGCCGCCGCCGGGGCGAATCCGGATGTACTTCTGCGGGCCGACCGTCTACCAGCGGATCCACGTCGGCAACGCGCGCCCGTACGTCGTCTCGCTCTGGCTCAGGAACTGGCTGGCCGAGCAGGGGTACGAGGTCACGCTCGTCGAGAACGTCACGGACGTGAACGACAAGATCTACGACGCCGCCCGCGCGCAGGGGATCCCGAGCGCCGAGCTCGCCGCCGACGCGACGCGCTGGTACACGGAGGACACCGATGCGCTCGGCCTCGGCCGCCCCGACCACGAGCCGCTCGCCTCCGAGACCATCCCCGAGATCGTCGCCCTCATCGAGGAGCTCGTCGAGCGCGGGCTCGCCTACGAGTCGCAGGGCGACGTCTACTTCCGTGTCGCGCGCTACCAGGCCTACGGCGAGCTCTCCGGCGCGAAGCTCGAGGACATGGTCGCGCAGGAACCGAGCGACCTGAAGGAGGACGAGCGCGACTTCGCGCTCTGGAAGGCGACGAAGCCCGGCGAGGACACCTCCTGGGACTCCCCCTGGGGCCGCGGCCGGCCCGGCTGGCACATCGAGTGCTCCGCGATGGCCGAGAAGCTCCTCGGGCCCGAGTTCGAGATCCACGGCGGCGGTCTCGACCTGCGCTTCCCCCACCACGAGAACGAGCTCGCCCAGTCGCGCGGCGCCGGGCGCGGGTTCGCGCGCATCTGGATGCACAACGGCATGCTCGAGCTCTCCGCGGAGAAGATGTCGAAGTCGCTCGGCAACATCGTCTCGCTGCGCGAGGCGCTGGAGACGTGGGGCCGCGAGGCGGTGCTCGTCTTCTTCCTCTCGGGCCACTACCGCAGCCCGCTCGAGTGGTCGGACGAGGCGCTCGAGTCGGCGCGCACGCAGGCCGAGGACTTCCAGACCGCCTTCCGGGTCGCGGAGCGCTCCGGCGAGGCCGTGCCGTCCTGGGACGAGTTCGCCGCCGCCCTCGACGACGACCTCTCGACGCCGCTCGCGCTCTCGATCCTGCACGCGTGGCGCTCGGCCGGCGAGCTCGACCTGCTTCGCCGCGGCCTGGCGATCGTCGGGCTCGGCGTCGAGGAAGCGGGGGAGGCGCCCGCCGAGGTCGTTCGCCTTGCCGAGGAGCGGCAGAAGGCGCGGATGGCCCGTGACTTCGCGTTGGCCGACGACCTGCGGGCGGAGATCGAGCGGGCCGGATGGGAGGTCCAGGACGTGGCCGGCGGCTTCCGCCTCGTCCCGCGGGCGTGACGCGCGAGCTCGTCTACGGGCGCCGGCCGGTGCGGGAGGTGCTGCGCGCCGGCCGGCGGCAGATCCTCGAGCTGCTCGTCACCGAGCGGGCGCTCGCCGCGGAGCCGTGGCTGCGCGAGGTGCCGGGGCTGCGGATCCAGGTCGTCCCGGAGCGGCGGCTGAACGACGTCGCGGAGACACGCGAGCACCAGGGCGTCGTGGCCTTCTGCGAGCCGTACCGCTACGCGGACGCGCACGAGCTCGCCGCCGGCGAGCGCCCGCTCGTCGTCTGCCTCGACCAGGTGACCGACCCGCACAACCTCGGCGCGGTCGCCCGCAGCGCCGAGGGCGCGGGCACAAGCGGCCTCGTCGTCACCGAGCGCAACTCGGCGCGCGTGACTCCCGCCGTCGTCAAGGCGTCCGCGGGCGCGGTCGAGCACATTCCGGTCGCCGTCGTGGTCAACCTCGGTCGCTACCTGGATGAGATCAAGGGCCCCGAGCTCTGGGTCTGGGCGGCGGCGGGAGATGCGGAGACGGCCGTCTGGGACGCCGACCTCGCCACCGGCGCCGCGCTCGTCTTCGGCGCCGAGGGGCGGGGTCTTCGCCCCGGCGTCCGCCGGGCGTGCGACGACGCGTTCGCGATCCCTCTCACCGGAAGCGTCGAGTCGCTGAACGTGAGCGTGGCCGCCGGAATCGCCCTCTTCGAGGCCGCCCGCCAGCGGCGCGCGTCAGCTTAGCCGTTCTCGCGCAGCGTCCGCACGACGGCCGGCACGACGCGCTCGACCTCGAAGTGCGCGCCGAGATGGTCGAGCTCGTCGAGCTCCACGAGCTCCGCGTTCGGGATCTCCTCGGCGGCCCGTCGAGCCTGCTCCACGAAATCCAGATCTCCGGCGCCGAGGTAGAGCAGGCAGGGGACTCGCCACCTCGTCAGGTCGTCCGAGATCGGCCCCTGCCCCGCCAGCGCCTCCGCCGCTGCAGCCAGTGCGGCTCCGTCCTGATCGAGGTAGCCGCGACGCTCCTCCTCCGGGAAGCGGATGCCCGAGAAATCCTCGAGCGCCTCGACGAACGCTCGAGCGCCCTCCTGGCGGGTCCGGTCGAGAACGCTGACGACCACGCGGAGGATCGGCCCGTCGGGGCGCATCTCGCACGGTTGCTGGCCTCCGGCGACGAGCGACCGCAGGCGCTCGGGCGCGTGCTCGGCGAGGCCGAAGCAGAGCCTGGCTCCGTACGATCTTCCCACGACGTGTGCCCGCGCGATCCCCAGCACGTCCAGGATCGCGACGGCGTCGGCCACCTGGAGCGCCATCGCGTAGGCGTCGGGCTCGTGCGGCTTGTCGCTGCGACCGAGTCCGCGATGGTCGGCGTAGATCAGCCGGAACTCGCCCCCGAGCTCCTGCAGGGCCCGGGCGATGCCTGATCGGCGCACGAGCCCGACCGTGTCGAGGATCCCGCCGTAGAGGAGGACCGGGGCGCCCTCGCCGCCGTCGTCCTCGAAGTAGACCCGGGTGCCGTCCAGCCGGTTCCTGGCGTACGGCATGGTGCGACTCTACTGCGTCTCGAGCCGTGCGAGCGCCGGTCGCAGAAACGCGTCCACACGGCCGGTGTCGAGGCTGCCGCCGGCGAGCGCAGCCGCCACGAGCTCCTCGTCGCCAACGCGTCCGAGGGCCCAGCGGCCCGCGGCCTGCTTCGACGCCCACCGGCCCTCCTCGGCGAAGAGAAGCGCCCGGCAGGCGTTGAGGACGGCGTCGTCGCGGTCGCCTCCGCCTCGGTACCAGCGCACCACGTCGGCGAGGACGGGCAGGAGGAGCGCCCGCGGGATCTCCGCGAAGACCTCCGCCGCGGGCGGGCCCAGGAGCGCGACGCCGTGCTCCCGCAGAACGGCCCGGTCGATCGCGAACCAGTGCAGGTCTCCGGGGACCGGCGCCTCGTCGGCGCGGAACGTCATCCTCGCGCCCGTGTTCAGGTTCAGCTCGTACGCCCCCTCCGCCGTCGGCTCCCGGACGGCCGCGAGCGTGTAGACGACGAGCTCGAGCCCGCGGGCGGGGCAGGGGAGCGCCTCGTGGCGGAGGGCGGCGACGAGCCGGTGCTTCGTCTCCCGAGGGAGCCGTGCGCGCACGACCGCGGCGACGTCGAGGTCGCTCTCGACCGGCACGTAGCCGCCGAGGGCCCAGGAGCCGCCCGCGAACACGCCCGCGAGGTCGTCCCCGAGGATCCGGGCGAGCGCGGCGACGAGCTCGTCCAGGTAGGCCCGTTCCGTCATGCTGCAAGCGTGCTCTATCTCTTCGACGGCTACAACATCCTTCACGCCGGCGACTTCGCCGACCGGCGGGAGCTCGTGGACGCGCTGGCGAGCTTCGTCGCCGTCCGGGGGGCGCGCGGCGTCGTCGTCTTCGACGGCGTCGGGGAGGACGTCGTCCTCGGCCCGCTCGAGGTGCGCTTCGCCACGCCGGCCGACCCCGTGCTCGAGCGGCTCGCCGCCGAGCACCGCAAACGGGAGCAGGTCTGGGTCGTCTCCTCCGATCAGGCGGTGCGGGGAACGGCCGGGCAGGAGACCCGACCTGTGTCCGCGGCCGCGTTCGTGCGCGAGCTCGCCGCCGACCGTAAGGCCGGCCCGGCGCCGCCGACCGGTCCCGCACGCTCCCAGATCGAGGACGCCCTCGACCCGGAGACCCGCGTGCGGCTCGAGCGGCTGCGCCGCCGGATTCGTTGAATTTCCGCGCGTTCTCTGCTACGGTCGAGACCTCAACTTGAGGGTTAGGGTTAGGGAAGTCGGGCAGAAGGCGCTTCCCAGCCCCCGCACCCGGGAGGATCGCCGTGGCCCGCCGCCAGCTCGCAACCGTCCGTACGCCGCAGGAGCGCAGCCAGCGCGAGCTGGAGGACCTGCAGCTCGTCGTCCGCGCCCGGAACGACGACCAGGCCGCACTCGACGCGCTCATTCGCCGCTACACGGGCTTCGTGCGCCTGAAGGCGAGCTCGTACTTCATCGCCGGCGGCGAGTCGGACGACCTGATCCAGGAGGGCCTGATCGGCCTCTACAAGGCGGTACGCGACTTCCGCGCCGACAAGGAGACCTCGTTCCGCAGCTTCGCCGAGCTCTGCATCACACGGCAGATCATCACCGCGATCAAGACGGCGACCCGCTACAAGCACGCGCCCCTCAACACCTACGTCTCCTTCAGCCAGACGCCGGCCGGGCAGGACGACGGCGACTGCACGCTCGGCGACGCGCTCCCGGGGCCGGGCGTCGACGACCCGGCGATCTGCGTCATCTCGACGCAGGAGCTCCAGAGCCTCGTCTTCTGCCTCGGCACCGGCCTCTCGCCGCTCGAGTCCGACGCGCTCCGCCTCTACCTCGAGGGCAATTCCTACGAGGAGATGGCCGAGGAACTCGGCTGCGACACGAAGACGATCGACAACGCGCTCCAGCGCGTGAAGCGCAAGGTGCTCCAGCACCAGCAGGCGCGCCAGGTCATCGACTGATGCCGAACCGGGTACGATGAGGGTTCCTCCCTCGCCGGAGTAGCTCAGCTGGAAGAGCAACCGCCTTGTAAGCGGTAGGTCGGGGGTTCGAGTCCCTCCTCCGGCTCTCTCGAAGCGCGGACGCTTCGGCCTGCGTGTCGGAATTGGCGTCATGGGGCAGTCGTTTAACCCCGCGTATGCGCACCATCACCGACATCCGGAACGAGCTCGAGCGCGCCGTGGAGCGGCGCGCCGAGCTGTGGCACGAGCTCGCGGAGGGCGGCGTCGACCCGGCGAAGTCCGCGGAGGCGTCCGAGCTCTCCGCCCGCATCGACGAGCTCTGGGCGGAGGAGCGGGCCCTGAAGGCCTTCCATCGCTTCGGGCCGTCGGAGAGCATCCGTGCTCGCGCGCGGGCCGAGGAGCGGCTCGAGCGCGACTCGCGGCGCCTCGAGAAGGCGGCTTAGGCCGCCTTCTCCGCCGCGGCGGGCGTTATCCGGTCGGCGGCGAGCGGCATCAGGAAGCCGCACCGCTCGCAGACAGCCCGGCCCGAGCCGCTGCCCGTCGCCGCGGGGAGCGCGCACTGGTGCGTGGCCGACGCCGAGCTGGTCGACCGCCCGGCAGAGCGGGCAGGAGACCGCGTAGCGCGCGAGATGAGCCTCGACGGCGGCGACGCCGACGCTGACAGCCGCAGATTTCGCCATGCTTCGACCGTCGCGGCCGCTCCGCGCCGGAACGTCCCCGTTCGAGTTAGTCCGACCGGCCACTCCCTTGCGCATTCTCGTCGTCTCCCAGATGTTCCCGAGCCCCGAGGCGCCTGACTTCGGCATCTTCGTCGCCGACCTCTCGCGCGAGCTCGCCTCGCGTGGCCACGAGCTCGCCTTCGCGGTCGTGACCGGCCGCGGCGGCTCCCGCCTGAGGTACGCGCGGCTCCTGGGCGACGCCGTCCGGGAGGCGCGCCGCTTCCGCCCGGACGTCGTCCACGCCCACTTCCTCTTCCCCGCAGGCGGGGCAGCCGCGGCGGCCGCGAGGGTCGCGGGGGCAGGGCTGGTGGTGACGGCGCACGGCCAGGACGTGCGCAACGTCGGGGGGATCCCCGGGGTCGGGGCGGCGACGCGGCTCTCGCTCCGCTCGGCGCGCGTGATCGCCGTCTCCGACTACCTCCGCCGGGAGCTCGAGGGCAGGCTGCCCGCGCTCGCCGGCCGCATCGACGTGATCGACTGCGGAGTCGACCTCGCCCGCTTCCGCGACCGCGACGGCGCCGAGCTCCGGGGCAAGCTGGGGTGGGACGGGGCACCCCCCTTCTACCTCTGCGTGGGAACCCTCGATGGGCGGAAGAACGTCCTCCGCCTCGCGGAGGCCTTCGAGCGGCATGGAAGCGGGAGCCTTGCCTTCGTGGGCGACGGGCCCCTGGCGGGGGAGCTCGCAGGGCGCTTCGGGGTACGGCTCGTCGGCAGGGTGCCCCACGACGAGGTCGCCGACTGGATCGCCGCCTGCGACGTCCTCTGCCAGCCGAGCCTCGTCGAGCCCTTCGGGCAGGCGCTGCTCGAGGCGCTCGCCTCCTCGCGTTCCGTCGTCGCCACCCGCGTGGGCGGGCCGCCCGAGTTCGTGACCCCGGAAGCGGGCGTCCTCGTCGACCCCGGGAGCGTCGAGTCGATCGCGGCCGGCCTCGCCGGGGCCGCTGCGCTCCCGCGCCCCAATCCGGCCGCCCGCGCGGCCGCCGAGCCGCACGACGTGCGGCGTCAGGCCGAGCGAGTGGAGCGGGTGCTCCTCGACGCGGCGGCACAATGAGCGCCATGCACGAGCATCGCCACGGCGCCCACCGGGTCACGGGCGCGGCCGACCGCAGGCTCCTCGTCGTCTCCCTCGTCTTGCTCGTCGCCTTCATGGCCGCCGAGGTCGTCTTCGGGATCCTGGCGAGTTCGCTCGCCCTCCTCGCGGACGCGGCCCACATGCTCACCGACGCCTCGGCGCTCGCCCTCGCTCTCGTCGCCGCCTCGCTCGCGGCGCGACCGGCGCGCGGCCGCTGGACCTTCGGCTTCGGCCGGGTCGAGATCCTGGCTGCGCAGGCGAACGGGGTCACGCTGGCGCTCTTCGGGCTCTGGATCGTCTACGAGGCCGTGCGCCGGCTCGTCTCGCCGCCCGAGGTGGACGCTGCGATCGTCGGGCTCGTCGCCGTCGCCGGCATCGTCGTCAACCTCGTCATCGTCGTGCTCCTCGCCCGCGCCGAGCGGCAGAGCCTCAACATCCGCGGCGCGTACCTCCACATCGTCACCGACCTGGCCGCGTTCGTCGGCACGGGCGTCGCGGCCGGGCTGATCCTCCTCACGGGGTGGAACCGCTTCGACCCGCTGGCGTCGCTCGTCGTCGCAGGGCTCATGCTCTGGGCCGCGGTCAAGCTCCTGCGCGAGTCGGGCCACGTCTTCCTCGAGGGCGCGCCGGCCTCGGCCCCGCCCGAGGACGTCGGGCTCGCGCTCGCCGCGCACACCGGCGTCGTCGAGGCGCACGACCTCCACGTCTGGACGGTGACCGACGGCTTTCCGGCGCTGTCGGCCCACGTGCTCGTCCAGCCGGGCGCCGACTGCCACCGCATCCGGCTCGAGCTCGAGTCGATGCTGCACGAGCGCTTCGGGATCGACCACACGACGCTCCAGGTGGAGCACGCCGCGCGGGCGCAAGGGCTGGAGATCAGCCGGCCGGGCTCCGGTTCTCCAGGTCGGCCAGGCGGAGCTGGATGAGCGGCTCGACCGAGCTCTCCAGGCCTGCCTCGCGCGCCGCCTCGAGGGCTTCCGAATAGCTCTCGCGGGCCTTGGCCGGAAGCCCTTGCTTGTGGCGGTTGTCGCCGAGCAGGATGAGCTTGCGGATGCGCTCCTCGGCCTCCATTGCGCGCGCACCGTACCACGGGTCGGGCCGATCCGAGCTGGTAGCCTGAGCACGTGCTCGGGCTCTTCGCGGTCATCCAAGTTCTGCTCTCCGTTGCGCTCATAGTCCTCGTGCTCATGCACTCGGGGCGCGACACGGGCTTCGGCGGCCTCGGCTTCACGCCCGCCTCCCAGGGCGGCCAGCACATCGTCGAGCGCAACCTCACGCGCCTGACCGTGGTCGTCGCGTTCTTCTTCGCGGTGAACACGGTCGTCCTCTTCTACCAGTTCGACTAGCAGCCCTCGCGCTCAGAGCCCGGGGCCGGATCCCGTCCCGACGACGGTGAACGCCCTCGTCGCCACCGCCGGCACGAGCGTGCCGTACGGGTAGCGCTCCTCGTAGAAGTCGCTGCGGTTCACGAGCGTCACCTCCTCCGTCAGGCCGAGGAGGCCGGCGCAGAGCTCCGGGAACGAGGTCGTGAAGCGCAGGTTCACGAGCGGCCTCGTCAGCTTCCCGCCCTCGACGAGGAAGGTGCCGTCGCGTGTCATGCCCGTGATGATCCCCTCGCGCGGGTCGACGATCCCGAGGTAATGAAGCCGCGTCACGTAGATGCCGTCGCCGACGCGCTCCGCCAGCTCGTCCAGCGAGGCGGCGTTGCCGCCGCGCACGGAGAGGTTGAACGGGATCGTGCCGAACGCCTGCGCGGGCGGCGAGAGGGCGTGCCCCGTGGAGCGGCGGCCCTCGCCCGCCTGCTTCGCGCTCCGCCGGTCCCAGACGACGTCTCGGGCGACGCCGTCCTCGACGAGGAGGACGCGCTCCTTCGGCACTCCCTCGAGGTCGAAGGCCTTCGGGTAGCCGCGCGCGTCGGCGCCGTCGTCCCAGAGCGTGAAGCTCTCGTCGAAGAGCCGCTCGCCGAGGCGGCCGGAGAGGTAGCTCCTGCCCTCCAGCAGCGCGACCGCGTTCAGCGACGTGAAGCCGAAGTAGAAGAGGAGCTCCGAGAACGCATACGGCTCGAGGACGGCGCGGAACATCCGGGGCTCCACCGTGGAGGCGTCGCGCGTGCGCGCGGCCTTCTCGGCCGCCTCGCGCGCGACCGCCGCCGGATCGAGGTCGGAGGCGCGCCACGAGGTCGCCTCGGCATAGCCGGACGAGCCGTCGTCCGCCGCGAGCGCGAGCACGCTCGCGTCCGTCGTCGGCTGCGAGACGCCCAGGCCGGTGGTCGAGGCGACGGCCAGGTCGGTGACGGCGCTCGTGTAGTAGCCGTAGAGGCCGATGCCGGGCGCGGCCGCGATCGCCTCCGCCGCCGCCTCGGCCTGCTCTTCGGGCGTGAGCCCCGCCGTCGCCTCGTCGTAGCCTTCGACGTCCGGGACGTCGGCCGGCGGTGCGAGCCCGGCGAAGGCCGGGTCGGGAGGGGAGCGGTCGGCCGCCTCCCTGGCGCGGCGGGCGGCCGCGGCGAGTCCCTCGTCGTCCGTTCGGTTCGTCGTCGCGCAGCCGACACGCCCGTCGCGCACGACCCGGATCGTGACGGTCTCGTCGCGGAGGAGGGTCGGCTGGTGGACGGCCGAGGCGGCGAAGCGGGCGAAGCCCGAGCGCTCGACGTGGGCGGAGGCGTCGGCCTCGTCGCCCTCGGCGGCTCCGACTGCCCGCTGGGCGAGATCCAGGGCCCTGCTCACTTGCGCACGCCCACCTGGACGTCGCGGAAGCGGGCGGGCGACGTCCCGTGCGAGACGTGCGCGTGCTGTCCCGGCTGGCCCTTGCCGCAGTTCGTGAGCCCGTAGAGGCGCCAGGCCTCGGGCCCCGCGACGGCGTCCAGCCTTCCCCAGAAATCGGGCGTGACGCCGGTGTACGTGGGGTCGCGCAGCATGCGGCCGAGCTTGCCCTTGCGGATCGCCCAGGCGATCTGCGTCCCGAACTGGAAGTTGAGGCGCTTGTCGTCGATCGACCAGCTCTTGTTCGTGGCGAGGTAGACGCCCTCGTCCACGTCGGCGAGGAGGTCCTCGAGCGACCCCGCGCCCGGCTCGAGGTGCAGGTTCGACATGCGAACGAGCGGCATGCGGCCCCAGCCGTCGGCGCGCATCGACCCGCCCAGGTCCCGTCCGATCAGCCTCGAGGTCTCGCGGGAGGCGATGAAGCCGGTGAGGACGCCACCCTCGACGACGGGCTGGCGCGCGGCGGGCGCGCCCTCGTCGTCCCAGCCGAACGTTCCCACGCCGAGTGGCGTCGTCGGGTCGGCCGTGACGTTCATGTGCTCGGACCCGTAACGGAGGCGCCCGAGGTCCGCCGCCTTGAGGAAGCTCGTTCCCGCGTAGGCGGCCTCGGTGCCGTAGACGCGGTCGAGCTCGGTCGGGTGGCCGACGGACTCGTGCACCTGGAGCACCATCTGCTCGGAGTCGAGGACGAGCGTCGTCACGCCCGCCGGGCACGGGTCGGCGACGAGCAGCGCGGCCGCCTCCTCGCCCACGCGCGGCGCCTCGCGCTCGAGCTCCAGGCCCTCCACGTACTCCCAGCCGGCCTGCCCGCTCGAGCCGCCGTGGCCGCTCGGGTAGCTGCGCGTCTGCACGCGACCGTCGTCCGAGACCGCCAGACAATCGATCCCCCCGCCGCACTCGGCGAGCTCCTGCCGGGTCTTCGTCCCCTCGGAGGAGCGAAAGACCTTCTCCTCCCGCATGGCCCGCACCGCCGCCTCCGTGATCTTGACCTCTGGCCGGCGCATGCCCTCCTCAGCGCGCAGGCAGAGAGCGATCTTCTCCTCCAGCGGCACCTCGACGGGCTCGCGCTCCACCCGGGCGGCATAGTCGCCGCTTGCGGGCGGCGCCGGAGCCAGTTCGACGCGGACACGCGCGCGCGAGGCGCTCGCGCGGGCGAAGGCGACGGCGCGAAGGGCGGCGTCGCGGGCGCCCTCCTCGGTCAGCCGCGGGTCGCCGGCGAAGCCCCAGGCCCCGTCGACGAGGACGCGGACGCCGATTCCCTCCGTCTCGGAGTCGGAGACCGCGTCCACATCGCCGTTCTTCGTCGAGACGTGCTGGGCACGGCGGCGCACGACCCGCGCGTCCGCGTAGCCCGCGCCGGCCGCGACCGCTGCGTCGATTCCGTGTTCGGCGAGCTCGTGCACGGGCGGGAGTAGATTACTGGCGCGGGCGAACGGCCCGGGGCCCTTCCGCGGCGCGCCGGCCGAGAACGACGAAGGCGCCTCCGAGGAGACGCCTCATGCGCTGGAGAGGACTTGAACCTCCACGGCCCGTTCGGGCCACAAGGCCCTCAACCTTGCGCGTCTACCAATTCCGCCACCAGCGCGTGACGGGCGTAAGTGTAGCGAGTCGCGCCCCCTTGACTCCGTCCGCACCCCCCGCTACCGTGTCTACGAACAAACGTTCGCTCTCGAAGGGGAGGCAGATGCTCACGCAGCGCCAGCAGGAGGTGTACGAGTTCGTCGTCCGCTACGTGGACGCGCACGGCTATCCGCCCACGGTGCGCGAGATCGGCGCCGAGATCGGGCTCGCGTCGCCGTCTACGGTGCACGCGCATCTGGCGAACCTGGAGCGCGCCGGCTACCTGCGGCGCGACCCGACGAAGCCACGGGCGCTCGAGCTCACGCGCCGCGAGCGCGCGGCTGCGGGGGCGTCGATCTCGGTCCCGGACATGGGCGAGGTCCGTGTCCTGCCGCTTGTCGGCGAGATCGCCGCCGGCGGCCCGCTTCTCGCCGAGGAGAACGTCGAGGACCACCTCGCCGTGCCCGAGCCGCTCTCGCGAGGGGGCGAGGAGTTCCTCCTCCGCGTCAAGGGCGACAGCATGGTCGAAGCGGGGATCCTCGACGGCGACTACGTCGTCGTCCAGCGTCAGCAGACCGCCCGCGACGGGGACATCGTCGTCGCGCTCGCCGGCCAGGACGAGGCGGCCGACGAGGCGACCGTCAAGCGTTTCTTCCGCGAAGCCGGCCGCGTCCGGCTCCAGCCCGAGAACTCGGCGATGGAGCCGCTCTATCCCGATCACGTCAGCATCCTCGGCAAGGTCGTCGGGGTCTTCCGGAGGGTATGACGCGATGGAGGTCGTGACCCTTAACCGCACCCTCGACCAGGAGCTCCTGGCGCTCATGCGCGGCGCGAGCCTCGAGTGCCCCGCCTGCGGCGAGTTCGTCCTCCACCGGGCCGGGACGATCTCGTGCCTTGAATGCGGCTCCGGGCTCCTGAAGGCGGGCGAGCCGGCGCTACACTTGGACGTGCAGGCCGGGTGACCGCGGGCCGCTCCGGCGGCTCGAGGAAAGTCCGGACACCGCAGGGCAGGACGCTGGGGAAACCCCAGGCGGCGAAAGCCGACGGAAAGTGGCACAGAAAGGAGACCGCCACCGGCGACGTTCTCTCCGGAGACGCCGGAGGTAAGGGTGAAAAGGTGGGGTAAGAGCCCACCAGCGTCGTGGTGACACGGCGGCTGCCAAACCCCGTCCGGTGCAAGGCGAACAGGCTCCGCCCGTAGGCGGCCCGCCGAGGAGCCGGGTGCGCCGCTCGAGCCTCCGGGAGACCGGAGGCCAAGATGGATGGTCACCCCCGACAAAATCCGGCTTACAGGCCTGCTACCGAAGAAGCCCCGGAAACGGGGCTTCTTCCACGTCAGGGTGGAGGCGGCGTGGGGCGCCGGGGCGGTCAGCTGTCCGCGACCCCCTGCTCCCCGAGCCAGGCCGTCGCCACGCGCTTCTGCGCGCGCGTGAGCCACGCCTCGGCGAGGAGCTCGAAGAGCTCGACGCGATCGAGGCGGGCGAGGTCGGGAATCCGCAGCAGAACTGCCGGGTAGCCGTCGAAGTGCGGCGTCGTGAAGAAGAGGCCGCGCTCGTCGGCGAGCACGAGCTCCTTCACGCCGAGGTCGGCGACGCGGAACATGAGCACGTCGTCGAGCCGCTCGCCCGTCTCCGGGTCGACCGCGTCCGGGCGGCGGCTGCGGTGCAGGCAGAAGCGCTTGCCGTGGACGAGGTACGACGGGCGGCCGTCCTCGGAGAGGTCCTTGGTCGCCTGCGGGAGGGAGAGCGCGAGCTCGTCGAGGTCTGCCATCGTCGCCATGCGTCCACTGTGCCACGGTGGAGGCGGGGGCGAGGCGCCGCCTACACTCATCCGCGTGGACGCCGAGTCTCTGTCCGTCCTCGAGCTCCCCGCCGTCGTCGAGCGCCTCGCCGCCGCGACCTCGACGCCCCACGGGGTCGAGCTTGCACTCGCGCTCGCGCCCTCGCCGGATCCGGACGAGGTCGCGCGGCGGCAGGCGCTTACGGCGGAGGCGATCGCGCTCCTCGACGAGGCCGCCGAGCCGCCGCTCCGAGGGATCGCGGACGTGCGCGCAGCCGCCGACCGGGCGGCGCGGGGCGGCGTCCTCTCGCCCGCCCAGCTCGGCGAGATCGGCGCCGCGATCCGCGGCGGCCTCGCCGCCCGCGAGGCGCTCGCCGAGCAGAGCGCCCCGGCGCCGCTCCTGAACGAGCTCGCCGCTCCGATCGAGCCCGGTCTCGCCCAGCTCGCCGACGAGAACGCCGCCCGCGTCGAGCCCGACGGCTCCGACCTGCGGGACACGGCCTCGCCGGCGCTCCGCAAGCTTCGCCGCGAGCTTCGCGACGGCCGCCACCGCGTCGCCGAAGAGCTGCGGCGGCTCGCCCGCGGGCCCGAGCTGCGCCAGCACCTGCAAGAGAACTTCGTCACCCAGCGCGGCGGCCGGCCCGTGCTCGCCGTCAAGGCGAGCGCGCGCGGCGCCGTCGCGGGCGTCGTCCACGACACCTCCGGCTCAGGCGAGACGCTCTTCGTCGAGCCTTTCGCCGTCGTCGAGCTCAGCAATCGGCTGGCCGAGGCCGCCCGGGCCGAGCGGGAGGAGGTCGAGCGCATCCTGCGCGAGCTCTCGTCCGCGGTCGCCGACCGGGCCGACGCGCTGCGGGAGCTCGTCGAGGCGGCCGGTGCCGTTGATCTCGCCCTCGCGCGCGGCATCCTCTCGCGCGGCTGGCGGGGCGCGCCGGTCGCGTCCACGGACGAGGTGCGCCTTCTCGGCGCCCGCCACCCCCTCCTCGACCCTGCCGCCGCCGTGCCGATCGACCTCGACCTCGGGGCGCTTCGGGCGCTCGTCGTCAGCGGGCCGAACACCGGTGGGAAGACCGTGGCCCTGAAGACCCTCGGCCTCGCCGCGCTCCTGCACCAGTCCGGCCTGCACCCGCCCGCCGAGACCGCCGCGCTGCCCGTCTTCGACCGTGTGCTCGCCACCGTCGGCGACCGGCAGTCGATCGAGATGAGCCTCTCGACCTTCTCCGCGCACCTACGCGACCTCCTCGCCATCCTGGACGCGGCGACGGAGCGCTCGCTCGTCCTCGTTGACGAGCTCGTCTCCGGCACCGACCCGGTCGAGGGCTCGGCGCTCGCCCAGGCCCTCCTGACGCGGCTCGCTCGCCAGGCCCGGCTCACCGCGGTGACGACGCACTACCCGGAGCTGAAGGAGTGGGCGAGCGCGACCGACGGGGCCGCGAACGCCGCCACCGGCTTCGACTCCGAGACGCACGAGCCGCTCTACCGGATCGCGCTCGGGCGGCCGGGAACCTCGCACGCGCTCGAGATCGCCGAGCGCCTCGGCCTGGATGCGGACGTCGTCGCCGACGCGCGGGCCCGGGTCGCCCCCGAGCGGCTGCGCGTCGCCGAGCTGCTCGCCGAGGCGCAGTCCGCCGAGCGTGCGGCCGCGGAGGAGCGCGAGGCCGCCGGGGTCGAGCGGGCCGAGGCGGCCCGCCGTGCGGAGGAGGCCCGGGAGCGGGAGTCGGAGCTCGCGGCCGCGATCGAGGACGTGCGCGCCTCCGCGGAGCGTGAGCGGGATCTCGCCCTTGCCCGGGCCGAACGCGAGCTCGCCGAGGCGCGCGCCGAGCTGAGCGGGCTGCGGAAGGAGATCCGCGCCGCGCGCCTGCTCCAGCGCGAGGCGAGGCGCGCGTCGGCGCCGGATCCGACGACCGCCGAGCGCGACCGGGACCGGCGCCTGGGCGAGGCGTCGGCGAAGGCCGCCAGGGCCGAGGAGGCGCTGCGCGCGCTCCGCGAGCCGGTCCCGCTCCAGGGCCCGCTCGCGCCCGGCGACCCGGTCGAGGCCCCCGACCTCGGCGTGCGCGGCACCATCGCCGCGTTCGAGGGCGACGAGGCCGAGGTCGTCGGGGCAACCGGTCAGCGCATCCGCGTCCCCGTGGCGCGGCTGCGGGCGGACGCGCGCGGCGGGCCGCCCGAGGACGAGTTGCGCCCCGGGGTTCGCGTTCTCGCCGCCGCCCGCAGCGACGCCTCCGACGAGCTCGACCTGCGGGGCCGCCGCGCCGAGGAGGCGCGCGCCGCGATCCGCTCGTTCGTCGACGACGCGGCGCTCGCCGGCCTCGCGCTCGTCCGCGTCGTCCACGGCCGCGGCACCGGCGCCGTCCGCGCGGCCGTCCGCGACGAGCTCGGCCGCCACCCGCTCGTCGAGAGCTACGAGACCGACTCCGCCGACGGCGCCACCGTCGCCCATCTCGCGGGCTGATGCCCCGCTACGTCGGCCGCGCCAACCTGCGTAAGCGCCTCGCCCCGCTCGAGGGAGCACCCGGGAGGACGACCTACGGCGACGGGCGCGTGCGGGTCGCGCCCGAGGGCGGCGAGAGCCTCGTCGTGCGCCCCCCGTTCGGCCTCGCGCACGAGGGGGCCTGCTGCGAGATCCGCCTCGGCCCGCTCCTCGAGGAGATCGAGCGCGACCACGTCGTCGCCGTCCTCCTCGTCCGGCTCGGGGGCTACGCGGTGGGAGTCTTCGAGGGGGAGCGGCTCGTCGCCTCCAAGGTCGGCTCGCGCTTCGTCAAGGGGCGGCATAAGAAGGGCGGCTCCTCGGCCAACCGGTTTCGCCGCCGCCGCGAGGAGCAGGCCCGGGCGCTCGTCGCCGAGGCGGCGGACGTTGCGGCCGCCGTCCTCGAGCCCTGGCGCGAGCGGGCGGAGTTCGCAGCGCTCGGAGGCGACCGCGCGGCCGTCGAGGCCGTCCTCGCGGCCCGCCCGGAGCTCGGGTGGCTCGCCGAGCGCGCGCTCGACCGCTTCTTCTCCGTTCCCGAGCCGAGGCTGCGCGTCCTCGAGCGCCTTTCCTACGACCTCTACGCGGTCGAGGTGGAGGAGGGTCCGTGACGCTCCAGAACCGGGTAACGCCGCTCGGGGAGCTGGTCGCGGACCCCGGGCGCGGCCTCGTCTACGGGAACCGCGGCTGCCTCCACGACGAGGCCGGGCGCATCCGCCGCCGCTACGCCGCGAAGCGGTGGATCGCGTGCCGCCTCAGCTTCCGCGGCTGGCGGCGCCGTCCGCTTCTGCAGCCTGGCCGCTTCACGGAGCTCTTCTTCCTCGACGAGGCGACGGCGTTCGCCGCCGGGCACCGTCCGTGCGCGCTCTGCCGCCGCGAGGACTACGTCCGCTTCTCGGCGCTCTGGCGCGACCTCCACGCGGGCGAGACCGGTGCCGGTGCGATCGACGCGCGGCTGCACGCCGAGCGCGTCGACCCGGCGACGCGCGGCCAGCTCCGCCGCGAGGCCCAACTCGACGAGCTGCCGGACGGCGCCTTCGTCCTCCTCGAAGGAACCGCACGCCTGGTGCTCGGGCCGGAGCTCCTGACCTGGACGCCTTCGGGGTACTCCGACCGCCTGCGCCGACCGGCCGGCGTCCAGGCGACGGTGCTCACGCCCTCCTCGCTCCTCGCGGTCCTCCGTTCCGGCTGGGAGCCGCAGGTCTCGCTCCTGCACCCGTCGGCGCTCGTGTCCGATCCGATCCCGGCCGCCGACGCGAGCGGCCGCCGTCAGAGCTCGGCGTCGTCGGGTTCCGGCTCGGCCGTCTTCAGGTCGCGGCCGGACTCGTCGCGCGCGCCCGGCGTCAGCATGCGCTCGCCACGGACGTAGGCGGCCCGAGCGACCGCGTGCGCGGCGACGGGCGTCGTCAGGATCAGAAACGCCCCGATCAGGAACGCGCGCGCGATGATCGCCGGGTCGCGGGTCGCCGTCGAGGCCACGAGGAGCGCGATGACGCCCAGGACGACCGCCTTGCTCGCCGCGTGGAGCTGGGTGTAGACGTCCGGCATGCGGAAGATGCCGTAGACGCCGATCGTCATCACGAGGACGCCGAGGACGACGAGGGCGTCGCTGACGACTGCGACGATCACGTGAACGGCTTCCCCTCGCTGTGGTAGCGGGCTGCGGCGATCGTGGCCGCGAGGGAGAGGAGCGCGAGCGCGAGCGCGGCGTCGAGGTAGTACGAGGAGGCGGTCGCGTCTGCGAAGAGGACGAGGAGCGCGACGAGGATGAGGATGAGCATGTCGAGCGCGAGCACGCGCGAGAGCGTCGAGCGCGCGCGGATGACGACGCCCACCGTGATCCCGAGCAGCCCGGCCATCCAGAGGGTGGCCGCGTAGAAGACCGCGGTGTGCATCAGGGAAACACCTTCCGCTGGTGGCGCTCGTAGAAGTCCGCCATCCGGGCGCGCACCGCGTCGGGGTCGGACGCGTCGAGCACGTGGAAGAGCATGACGCCGCGGTCGCGGTCGACGTCGACGAGAAACTCGCCGGGGGCGAGCGTGACGAGGAGGGCGGTGGCGGCGATACCGGTTTCCGTCCGCTCGCCGATTGGGATGGCGACCGTCCCCGGCGAGGAGAGCGGCCGGAGGTGGAGGACGACGAGGGCCACGTCCCACGTCCCGACCGTGATGTCCCGAATGGTCACGAGCGCCAGCGGGATCGCCGCGAGGAGCCGGCGCGGCAGCTCGCCGAGCGGGCGCGGCGGCGGCTCGAACGCGTAGGGCCGGAGCGCCGCGACGAGGGCGGCGGCCACGACGGCGCCGAGGAGCGCGTCGAGCGGGTCGAGGCTGGCGAGCACGAGCAGGTAGACGCCGGTGAGGACGGCGACGGGGAGGGCGTAGCGGCTCACGGGCCCGCCTCCTCGAGCAGCACCTCTGCCGCCCGCTCCGAGATCCAGAGGAGCGGCTCGGGCCAGATCCCGGCGAGCACGATCAGGAGGGCGAACGCGAGCACGATCAGGCGGGCGCCTCGCGAGCTCGGGTCTCCCTCGCCGCCCCCCCCGCGCCAGTAGACGTGTTGGTAGACCTGGAACATGTAGACGAACGAGAGCAGGCTTCCGAGCACGATCAGGCCGACGAGCAGGGCGCTCCGGTCTGCCTCGAGCCCGGCGAGGAAGAGCTCGACCTTCGCGATGAAGCCCGTCGTCGGCGGCAGCCCGACGACGCTGAGCGCGCCGACCGCGAACGCCGCTCCCACGAAGCGCCCGCGCGCGCCGGCGGCGAGGAAGAGGACTACCTTGTTGAAGGAGTTGACGAGCGAGTACACGACTGCGGCCGTGTACCCGACCGGCCCGCCGACGGCGAGAGCGATGAGGATGTAGCCGACCTGCCCGATCGCCGAGTAGGCGATCACCTCCGTCGTCGTCCGGCGCGAGAGCGCCTGCGCCGAGCCGTAGAGGATGCTCAGCACGCCGAGCACGATCAGCACGCCGGCTCCGAGCTCCAGCTCTGCGGGCAGGACGATCGCGCCGAAACGGAGGAAGCCGTACGCGCCAATGTTCGCTACCGCCCCCGCGAGGATCGCGGCCACGGCAGGGCGAGCGCCCGTGTAGAGGGGCGGGATCCAGAAGTGGAAAGGGAAGAGCCCGAGCTTGACGCCGAAGGCGACGAAGACGCTGATCGCGATGAGGATCACCGACGTCGGCTCGACGACGGCGAGGCGGTCGGCCACGGTCAGCATCTCCAGCGTGCCGGTGACGTGGTAGATGGACGCGACGGCGAGGAGGAAGACGAACGAGCCGAGGAGGTTGACGACCGCGAAGATGAACGCGGAGCTGAGCTGGCGCGGCCCTTCGCCATGGGTGGCCAGCACGTAGCCGGCGATGAGGGAGAGCTCGAAGAAGACGAAGAAGTTGAAGACGTCGCCGGTGAGGAAGAGCCCGGTCAGGCCCGCGGTCTGGAAGAGGACGAGGGCCGCGAACGTGCGCGACATTGCGCCCGACGCCAGCTCGTAGAGCAGCGCGACGAGCAGGACGAAACTCGAGAAGAACGCGAACGTGACGCCGAGCGCGTCGGCCCGCAGGACGATCCCGACCCCCGGCGCCCACTCGCCGGTCGTCAGCTCGCGCGTCCCGTCGACGAGCACGCCGGCGCCGAGCCAGGCGAGCCCCGCGAGGTGGAGCACGAGCAGGCCGACGGCGGTCCAGCCCACGGCGCGCCGGCGCCCGTCGAACGCTCCGAGCGCGGTCGCCCCGAGCCACGGGATCGCGAGGGGGAGGACGAGCGCCTGCAGGGCCTACACCTCCACCTGCTCGCGCTCGAGCTCGGCCTCGAGGCGCGCCTCCGCCTGCGAGAGCTCGTCGAGGTCGACGGTCGAATGCGACGTGTAGATGCGGTAGACGAGGACGAGCAGGAGGACGGTGACGCCGAACCCGATCACGATCGCGGTCAGCGTCATCGCCTGCACGAGGGCGTCGCTCACCGTCTCGCCCGGCTCCGGCGCGATCGGCGCCTCGCCGCGCTCGAGGCCGCTCGACATCAGCGCGAGGTTCGCGGCGTTCGAGATGAGGATCATGCCGACGACCACCCGGAAGAGGTCGGGCTTGAGCATGAGGAAGGCGCCGCAGCCGAAAAGGATCCCGATCGCGCCGGCGAAGACGAGGGTCATCGCGTCCTCTCCGCCGCATGGGCCAGGGCGTCGACGATCCCGACAGAGATGCCGAGGACGAGCAGGAAGACGCCGGCGTCGAAGGCAACTGCGGTGAGGAGCTCGAGCGTGCCGATGTGGATCACGTCCTCCCCGGGGCGCGGATAGTGGGTGAGCGGCGGGGCGTCCCAGAGGACCGGTGCGAAGGAGACGACCGCGGCGAGAAGGAGGCCGCCGAGCGCGACCGCGGGGGCGAGGCGCACCGGCAACGCCTCCGCGACCGCGCGCCGGCCGAAGGCGGTGTACTGGAGAAGCACGCCGAGCGCCGCGACGACGCCCGCGGTGAACCCGTCGCCCACGTCGCTGTAGCCCTTGACGAGGATGGCGAAGGCGACGACGAAGCTCGGGGCGAGCAGGCTCCGGACGACCGTCTCGGTGAGGGGGCCGGTCACGCCTCCTGCCCCCGCAGGAGCGCGGCGATGCCGAGCAGGGCGACCGCGAGCACGGAGATCTCGACGAGCGTGTCGAGGCCGCGGAAGTCGGCCAGGATCGCGGTGACGATGTCGGCCGCGTGCGCCTCGGGAGCGAGCCGAGCGAGCTCGCTGGCGACGCTCTCCTGCGGAGCGGGCCGGGAGAGCGCGCCCCACGCGACCACGAAGGCGGCGCCCCCGGCCACGAGGCCGACGACCGGATCGCGCCAGCGCCGCCCGCGGCTGGTCGGCACCTGGCTCTCCCGGCGGAGGAGGTCGCGGGGGAGGAGGGCGAGGACGCCGAGGAACGCGAGCGCGAGCACGGTCTCGATCAGCACGGCGACGAGCGCGACGTTCGGGCCGCCGAAGAACGCGTAGGCGACGGCGAGGCTGAAGCCGACGCTGGAGAGGACGAGGACGAGCGTGACGTGATGGCGCGGAAAAGTCGTTGCGAGCGCGCCGAGGGTCGCGACCGCGAGCACGACCACGAGCCCGATGTCGTCCTCGCCGATGCTGCCGGCTGCGTAGGCGCCTCCCGTGGGCGTGACGACGATGCCCAGGGCGACGAGGAGGCCGCCGGGGACGAACACGGCCGCGACCCGCGTCCGCAGATCGCGCACCTCGATGTCGTGGATGCGGTCCGAGAGGCCGTTCAGCGCGGCCAGCGTTGCCCGGTACCCGCGCTCCGGCCCGAAGCGCGTCCCGACGCGGCCCACGGCCGTGGCGGCGGGCCACCAGAGGCTGCGGGTGGCGAGCGCGCCGAGGCCGACCGCCCACGCGCCGAGGGCCATGAGGTTCTCGGCGCGCAGGTCGAGGTGGTAGGCGACCGCGACGTCGACCGGGAAGAGCAGCGCCGCCTCCGCGGCGTCCTCGGCGAGGCGGGAGAGCGGGCCTGTGACGAAGCCGAAGACGAAGAGCACGAGCCCGAGGACGGCGATCGGAGCGGCGAGGATGGCCGAGACGGGATCCGGGTCGCGGGGCCGCCGCGGGCCGAGGAAGATCCCGCTCCAGAACCGTCCGATGTAGGCGAACGTGAGCCCCGCCGAGGCGAGGGCCACGGCGCCGAGGAGCCCGCTCCGCTCCAGCGCCGCGTCGAAGAAGAGCTCGTCGGCGAAGAAGCCCGCCGTCGCGGGCAGCGCGACGATCCCCGCGGCCGCGACCGCGCTCCCGGCGGCGACGAGCGGCATCGGCCGCGCCAGACCGCCGAGGTTGGAGAGCCGGTTCTCTCCGGTCGTCGCCGTCACCGCGCCGGCCGTGAGGAAGAGCGCGCACTTGGCGATCGCGTGGACGACGACGTAGAAGCACGCAGCCGCGACTCCCGCGCCCGTGCCGAGGCCGAGCAGGAAGACGACGTAGCCGTACTGCCCGATCGTGGAGTAGGCGAGCACGTCCTTGAGCTCGTCGCGGGTGAGCGCGAGCACGCCGCCGATCGCCATCGAGGCGATTCCCACCGCGAGGACTCCGTCGAGCACGTAGGGGGCGGCCACGAGGAGCGGGTACACGCGGCTGAGGAGGAAGACCCCCGCGGCGACCATCGCCGCGGAGTGCAGGTAGGCCGACACCGGCGTCGGCGCGACCATCGCCCGCGGCAGCCAGAAGTGGAGAGGGACCTGCGCGCTCTTGGCGAGCGCCGCGACGGCGATGAGGACGGCGGCCGTGGTCGTCGCGGCGTCTCCGTCGGCGCGCGCGAGGATCTCGCCGATCGCGAACGTGCCGTAGCGGTCGCGCAGGACGAGGGCGCCGACGAGGAGGAGCACGGCCGAAGCGCCGGTGACGAGGAGCGCCATGAGCGCCGCCGCGCGGTCCTTCGCGTCCTGGCGGTCGAACCCGATCAGGTAGTAGGACGCGATCGCGGTCAGGTCCCAGAAGACGAAGAGGACGATCAGGTCCTGGGCCGTGGCGAGCCCGACCATCGAGACCATGAAGAGGAGGAGGAACGCGTAGAAGCCGGTCTCCTCCCGCTCGGGCCGGTCCTGGTGGCGCAGGTGGATGGGCAGGTAGTCGCGGGAGTAGACGAAGACGGCGAAGCCGATCCCGGTGGCGAGGAGGCCGTAGAGAACGCCGAGCCCGTCGAGCGAGAAGGAGAACCGGATGTCGAGCGACGGCGCCCAGGGGAGATCGACCGACCCTCCGCCCGTGAGCCAGCCGGCGAGGATCGCGACGAATCCGGCGAGGGCGAGCGCGGTTCCCGTCCGGCGAACCATGGCGGGGACGATTGCAGACCGCACGAGCCGGGGCCTTGACAGGCGGGCCGGGCGATCCAGAATGAATGGCTCCACTTCCGGGGAAAGGAGTCGACTCTCATGCGACCCACCCTCGCCGGGCTTGCAGCGCTCGCGGCGGCGATCCTCGTCGCGGGCCCTGCGGGCGCCATCACCTTCGGAAAGCCGGACGGGAACCTCCACCCCTACGTCGGCGCGCTTCTCGCCGACTACGACGAGGAGAGCCCGGGCCTCGACCTCCTCTGCTCGGGGACGCTGATCGCCCCGCGGGTCTTCCAGACCGCGGGCCACTGCACGGACTTCTTCGCGTCGATCGGAATCGAGCCCGCGGACGTCTGGGTCACCTTCGACCCCGCCTACGACGAGGACTCCGCCGTCAACACGGTGCACCGCGGGACGTACACGACCCATCCCGACTTCGGGTACTCCGGCCCCGGCGGCAGCTCGAATCCCTTCGACCTCGCCGTCGTCGTGCTGGACGCCGCACCGGGTCCCGCCCCGGCCGAGCTGCCGCGCGTCGGCCTCCTCGACGGGCTGAAGGCGAGCGGTGCCCTAAAGAGCCGGCCCTTCACCGCCGTTGGGTACGGCACCGTCCGGGAGGACAAGCGTACGGGGCCGAATGCGTTCTTCTTCGACGGCATCCGGCGTTACGCGCTCCAGAGCTACCAGTCCCTGCAGCCGGCGTGGCTCACCCTCTCCATGCAGCCCTCGACGGGCGACGGAGGCACCTGCTACGGGGACTCGGGCGGCCCGCACTTCCTGGGCGGGAAGACGAGCCGGCTGCTCGTCTCGCTGACGGTGACCGGCGACGCGATGTGCCGGGCCACCGACAAAACCTACCGCCTCGACACGACGTGGGCGCGCGACTTCCTGGAGCAGTTCCCGGGCGTCGCCTACCCGCGCTGACCGTCCTCTCCGCGGCCCCAGGGCGTTCGCCTGCCCTGGGGCCCGGTGAGAATACTCTCATCCGCCTCTCAGGCCGGCCTCATCGGGCCGGGGGAGTATCCGACCATCGCTCAGTGACGACAAAGGGGAGAAGCTCAGATGAGAGGAAAGCGGATAGCAGCCATCACGGCGGTCGCCGCCGCGGCGGCCGGATTCTCGGCCGCGTTGCCGGCCACGGCCTCTGCGGACGAGCGGGTCTGCCGCGGGACGATCGGAGCGAGGACGCTCGACAACGTCCGCGTTCCGTCCGGCGCGACGTGCCGCCTGAAGGGCACGGTCGTGAAGGGGACCGTGACGGTGAAGCGCAACGCGGTGCTGGTCGCCAACCGCGTGCGCGTCGTCGGCAACGTCCAGGGTGAGAACGCCAAGCGCGTCGTCGTCCAGCGCAAGTCGCGCGTGGGCGGCAGCGTGCAGGTGAAGCAGGGCGGCGCCGCCGTCGTGCGTGGAAGCCGGGTCAACGGCGACATCCAGTACGACGACAACCGCCGCTACCTGAGGGCGAACCGGAACAGCGTCGGCGGCAACATCCAGATCGTCGGTAACCGCGGCGGGGCGGAGGTCATCCGCAACCGCATCGTGGGCAACCTCCAGTGCAAGGAGAACAGCCCGCGCCCGACCGGCCGCGGCAACGTCGTCGGCGGCAACAAGGAGGATCAGTGCCGCCGCTTCTAGCCTGAGGCGCAGCACCGATCCCAGGTGGAGGGGCGTCCGGCCGGGCGCCCCTCCTTGGGTCTCGTCGCTCGCCTCCGGGTGCGGGGGAGCCCTATCCTTCCTCGAATGGACGGAGTCCGGAAGCTCCACGTCGTCGTCGAGGAGGTGTGGTCGGAGGGTGGGCGTCCGGTCGATCCGCCAACGCGGATCGCCGCCGCCGGCGCCGTCGTCACGAACCCGCTCGCCGGTCGCTACGTCGAGGATCTGGCCGAGCTCGCAGAGCGCTACTGCCGTCCGCTCGGGACGCTCCTCGGCGGGCGCGCGCTCGAGGCGCTCGGCGCGGGGAGCGAGGCCGAGGCCTTCGGCAAGGGCGCCCTCGTCGGGCTCGACGGCGACGTCGAGCACGGCTCGGCGCTCATCCACAACCTCCTTTTCGGCAACCCGGTGCGGGAGCTCGTCGGCGGCACGTCGCTGCTCCCGTCGGCGGAGAAGCGGGGAGTCGCGGGGGCGCCCCTCGATCTCGCGCTCAAGCACAAGGGCGACCACTCCATCCGGTCGCATCACCAGACGTTCGAGGTGAGGATGCCGGACGCGCCCCGCCCCGACGAGATCGTCGTCTGGGTGGCGTTCGCCGCTACGGGGCGGCCGCACGCGCGGCTGCCTGCGTTCGGCAGTGAGCTCGAAGCCGGCGCATCCTGAGGCATGGCCCGGATCGCCTTCATCGGCCTCGGGACGATGGGGCTCCCGATGGCCCGCAAGCTGCTCGCGGCCGGTCACGTCGTCGTTCCCGTCGACGCGGACCGGGAGCGCGCGGGACTGGTGGGCGTGTCCCCGGCCGGGACCCCCGCCGAGGCGGCGGCTTCCTCCGACATCGCGCTGCTGTCCCTTCCGTCTCCCGCGGTCGTCGAGGAGGTGGTTCTCGGGCCGCAGGGCCTGCGCGCGGGCGCCGCTCCCGGATTCACGGTCGCCGACATGTCCACCGGCCCGCCGGCGCTCGCGCGAAGGCTCCAGACCGAGCTCGCCGAGGCGGGGATCGACTCCCTCGACACGCCCGTCAGCGGCGGGCCCCGCGGCGCCGAGGACGGAACGCTCACGATCATGGCCGGCGGAGCCCGGGAGGGCTTCGAACGGCTCCGACCAGTCTTCGAGGCTCTCGGAAGCCTCGTCGTCCACGTCGGGGCCGCCGGCGCCGGCCAGGCCGCAAAGCTCTGCAACAACCTGATCGCGGGAGCGACCATGGCCGCCGTCGCGGAGGCCTGCGCGATCGCCGAGGAGGAGGGGATCGCTCCGGCGACCCTGTACGACCTGCTCACGCGCTCGACCGGGGACTCGCGCGTCCTCCGCACCCGCTTTCCGCTTGCGGGCGTGACCGACGATCATCCGTCCTCGCGAGGCTTCGCCCCCCTCTTCGCGCTCGACCTGATGGTGAAGGACCTCGGGCTGGCGCTCGAGCTGACGGCTCTGCACGGCCTCGAGGCGCCGGTGGGCACAGCGGCCCTCGCGCGCTATCGCGAGGCACAGAGCGAAGGGCTCGGCGGGCTCGACTACTCCGCCGTCTTCGCGGCGAGACGCCCGTGAGCTCGTCCCCGCGAGCGGTGCTCACCGCGGCGTCGGCGGCGCAGGCGAGCGTCTCGGTCGTCGCGTTCGGGCTCCCGGCGATCGGCCCGGACCTGCGCCAGGAGTACGGCCTGTCCCTGCCGATGCTGGGCGCTGCGCTTGCGGCGAGCATCCTCGGCTCCGGCCTCTTCCTCATCGCAGCGGGGGTGGTGGTCGACCGCTACGGGGCCCGCCGCTCGATGCTGGTGGGGACTGGGCTCGGCTCCGGCGCCCTCGCCGCGGCCGGGCTCGCGCCGAGCCCCGAGCCGCTCGTGGCGCTGCTCTTCCTTTCGGGCGCCGGCTCGGCCGTCGTGCCGATCGCGGGAACGCGCGCGCTCTTCCGAGCCTACGGCGTCGACCGGCGCGGGTGGGCGCTCGGAGTCCGCCAGATGGCAGTGCCGCTCGGCGGGACCGTGGCCGCCCTCCTCCTGCCGGGGCTCGTCGCGCTGGGCGGGATCGCGGCCGCCCTCTTCGGAAGCGCGGTGCTGGTCGCCGGCACCGGGCTCTTCTTCGCCGGCGTGGCCGGGGCCGGCGAGCCAGCGAGCGCGCACGTGCCGTTCGCCCTCCGGCAGCTCTGGCAGACGGCCGGCATGAGGCGTCTGCTCGTGGTCGCCGCCTTCTACATCGTCGTGCTCCAGGCCGTCGTCGCGTACATGGTCCCGGCCGCGCGGGAGGCCGGCTTCTCGCCGCTGGTGGCGGGGGCTGCGTTCGTCCTCGTCAACGTCGTCGCGGGGGTGGCGCGGATCGTGTGGGGCCACCTCGCCGACCGAGGCGGCGGCGGCCGGCGCCGTGTGCGGACGCTGGTCGAGGCGGGCGGCGTCGCGGCCGCCGGGTCCGTCGTCTTCGCGTTCGCCCTCGCGACCGGCGGCCCGGCGGGTCTCCTGGCGGCGACGGTCGTGCTCGCGTTCGGCGCCCTCGGCTGGAACGCGCTCGTCTACGTGACCGCGGGGGAGCGGGTCCCGCGGGAGCTGGCGGGGCAGGCGGTCGCGCTCGCCGCCACGGTCGTGTTCGTCGTCGCCGCCCTCTGCACGCCTGCCCTCGGAGCCCTTGCAGCGACCGCCGGCTGGAACGCCTTCTGGCTCACGGCCGCCGCCCTCGCGCTCGCCGGCGCCGCCGTCGCCTCGACGCTTCCCTCCGGCCGCGCCGGGCCGGCCCCGGCGCCCTCGCTGCCGTGACCGGCCTGCGTGGCCGGCGTGCCGTCCGCACGTGGGCTGTGCTCGGAGCCGTCGTGCTCGTCGCCCTCGTGGCAGCGTACGACGCGCTTCGCCGCCCTCCCGAGCAGCTTCCCGCCGAGGAGCCGACCGAGGAGGTCCGCCTCACGGGCGCAGCCCTCCCGACCGCCGGCCAGCTCGAGGGGACGATCGTCTTCACCAACCTGGCGGACTGCCGGACGCAGGAGCTCGATCTCGAGACGCTGACGCTCGGGCCCGCCGGACCGTCGGTTGGCTGCGGGCTCTGGGTGCCAGCGCAAGGGGGCCTGGCCGCGGTCTCGCTCGCGTCGGCGCTGGGCGGACGGGGAAGCGTGATCGGTCTCCTCCGGCTCGGCGAAACGCCCCAGCTCGTCGAGGAGCTCGGGGTCGTGCGGGGCCGGCCGTCCTGGTCGGACGACGGCGCCCGGCTCGCGTGGTGCACGCAGGAGAGCGAGACGGTCGTCCTCGAGGTCGAGTCGGGGGCACGCGTGCGCGTTGCGGGCTGCCACCCGACGATCGCGCCGGACGGCTCGGTGTTGACGAGGCCGGCGGCGCTCCTGACGCAGGCCCTGCTCCGGGACGGGACCGTTCTGCTCGGCGAGGGGGAGCTGCTGCGGCCGTTCCGCCGGGAAGGCGAAGGGCCGCTCGACGTCGTGGGCTTCGACGCGCTCGCCGACGGTCGCCTGGCGGTCGTGGCCGTGCGCTTCGAGAGCGGCCGCCGTCCCACCCGTCTGCTCCAGCTCTGGCGGGGCCGGGAGCTCGAGCAGGCGATCCTGCTTCCCGAGCTCAGCCTGCCGGCCGGCGTGGGCCGGCTCGGCGACCGCGTCGAGTTCGCTCCCGGCGGGCGCGAGATCGCCGTCGCGTTCCCCCGCGCGGGCATGCAGATGGTCGTCGTCGACCTGGAGCGGGAGGCCGTCGTCCTCGGCCCGGTAAGCCAGCACGGCTTCGCCTGGTCGCCGGACGGAGCCTGGCTGGCCGTGTCGGACGGCGAGGAGATCAGGATCCTCGGACCGGGGCGCGGAGAGCCGGTGTACGTCCTCCCGATCGGCGCCGAGTCGCTCGCCTGGCGCTGAGACGCAGCTAGCCGGCCGCCGCGGTCGCGAAGACGAGGTTCCGCGGCAGCGCGACGCGGAACTGCTCGAGCACGGGGCGCGCGCTCTCGGAGGCGAAGAACGCCACCTCCGGAAACGCTCTCGCCTCTCGGTCGGCCTCCGCCTCCACGCGGGCGACGAGCGCTTCGCCCTCCGGGCTGCTCAGGAAGGGGCCGATCGCGGCCCAGGGCTCGGACAGGAGGTCGCGTGCTGCGAGCGCCTTGTACATGCTCGGAACGTGCTCGGTGCCGTACACGCTCCGGATGCCCTCGTAGAGCGGATGCTCTCCGCGGAGCTCCGGCACGGGCGTCTCCGGAAGAGGCTTCGGCTCGGGGAGATCCGCCGCCGGCGGCTCGACGGGCGCGAGGGCGCCGTCGAGGCTGAGGCCGAGCGAGGTGACGATCAGGAGGAGCCGGGGAAGGTCGGCGGCGAAGGGGGCGACGGCCTCGCGCACTGCGGCGGACGGGCGGTACGACAGCTCCGGCCGGGCGGCCAGCGCGAGACGGGACGCGGCCTCGGTCGCACGCGGGTCGTCGTAGAGGGCCCGCGCCTGGAGCCAGGCGCGCTCCAGCGTGGCCGGATCGGCGGCGAGCGCCTTGAAGATCGCCGGGACGAACGGCATCCGGGCCCGTACGTCGCCGAAAACGGAGAGGACGAGCCCCTCCGCGACCTCCTCCGGTAGGAGGCGGTAACGCACGATTGCATACTGTATACTCGCGCGCTCAGGTGGGTGGAACCGTCCTCGTCGGGGGAGAAGCGCCGCTTTCGCGCAGCGCGAGCGAGGTTGCGGCGGAGGTGATCCGCGAGGCGATTATCGCCGGACGCCTCGATCCGGGTCAACGGCTGAAGGAGGAGGAGCTCGCCCGCGAGCTCGGCATGAGCCGTACGCCGGTGCGCGAGGCCCTTCTCGCGCTCCAGAGCGAGGGGCTGGTCGAGTCGATTCCCCGGAGAGGCGCGAGCGTTCGCGCCTACGCCGTCGAGGACCTCGACGACACGTATCAGCTGCGCGCTCTTCTCGAGGGCTACGCGGCGCGGCGGGCGGCGGCGCGGATCTCCCCCGAGGACGTCGAGCGCCTGGAGCAGAGCTGCGACCGGTTCGTGCGGCTCCGCGCCGAGGACGATCTGCTCGACCTCGTGCAGGAGAACCTCTTCTTCCACAACGTCGTCCTCGAGGCTGCCGGCTCCGTCCGGCTCCGGACGCTCGTTCGCAAGGTGATCGAGATCCCCCTCGTCTACAAGTCGTACTACTGGTACTCGCCGGAGCAGAAGCTCATCTCCGAGCACTACCACCGGCAGCTCACCCGTGCGCTGCGCGTCCGGGACGCCGAGCGGGCCGAGCTGATCATGAAGGAGCACGTTCTCGAGGCACGCGACTTCCTCCTGCAGCAGCACCGGCAACCCGGGACCGAGGCGGAGGAGTCGTGACCGAGCGCGCGGGACTGGCGGCGGCGAGCGCCCGGGAGCCTCAGGAGGGGCCCGGGCCGCTGGCGGGCCTGCGCGTCGTCGAGCTCGGGTCGCTCCTCGCGGGCCCCTTCACCGGCCGGCTCCTCGGCGACATGGGCGCGGAGATCATCAAGGTCGAGCCGCCCGGCAAGCCGGACCCGCTGCGCGAGTGGGGGAAGGCGCGCTACGAAGGGCGCTCGCTCTGGTGGCCGGTGCAGTCGCGGAACAAGAAGTGCGTCACGCTCGACCTGCGGACGGAGCGCGGCCAGCACCTCCTGCTCGAGCTGGCGAAGCGAAGCGACGTCGTCGTCGAGAACTTCCGTCCGGGAACGCTCGAGCGGTGGAACATCGGCTGGCCCGAGCTCTCCGAGGCGAACCCGGCCATCATCCTCTGCCGGGTCTCCGGCTACGGCCAGACGGGCCCCTACGCGCCCCGCGCCGGCTTCGCGTCGGTGGCGGAGGCGATGGGCGGCCTGCGGCACCTGAACGGCTTTCCGGACGAGCCCCCGCCGCGGATGCACATCTCCCTCGGCGACTCGCTGGCGGGGATGTTCGCGGCGCAGGGCATCCTCGCCGCGCTCTACCGCCGCGACGCCCTCGGCGGCGAGCGCGGGCAGGTCGTGGACGTCTCCCTGCTCGAATCCTGCTTCGCGCTCCTCGAGAGCACGGTCACCGAGTACGACCGTCTCGGGATCGTCCGCGGGCCCGGCGGAACGGGGCTCAAGGGGGTGGCGCCCTCGAACATCTTCCGCTCCTGCGACGAGAAGTGGATCGTCATCGCGGCCAACGCGGACAACGTCTTCCGCCGACTGTGCGGGGCGATGGGTCGGCCGGAGCTCGCCGACGACGAGCGCTTCTCGACCCATCTCGCGCGCGGCGAGAACCAAGAGGAGCTCGAGGGGATCGTGGCCGAGTGGGCCGGCCGGCACGACGCCGAGGAGATCGACCGGGTCCTCAACGAGGCCGGCGTGATCTGCGGGCCGATCTACACCATCGCCGACATCTTCGAGGACGAGCACTTCCGCGCCCGCGGGATGCTCCTCGAGCACGAGGATCCCGAGTTCGGTCCCTACCTCGGCCCCGGGATCGTCCCGAAGTTCTCCGAGACCCCCGGGGAAGTGCGGTGGTCGGCGACGTGGGAGCACGGGAGCCACAACCGAGACGTCTTCGGCGGGCTGCTCGGTCTCTCGGACGACGACCTCGCCGACCTCGCCGAGGAGGGGGTCCTGTGAAGGTCACCGTCTGCGACGTCGGGCCGAGGGACGGGCTCCAGAATCAGGAGAAGACGCTGGCTCCGGCCGTCCGCGCCGAGCTCGTCAACCGCCTGGCGGGCTCAGGCGTCCCCCGCATCGAGGCCGTGAGCTTCGTCCACCCGAAGCTCGTGCCGCAGATGGCGGGGGCGGAGGAGGTCGTCGAGGCGATCGAGCGCCGCGAGGGCGTCGTCTACGCGGGCCTGGCGCTCAACGAGCGCGGCTACGAGCGACTGGCCGCCTCGGGGCTCGACGAGGTCCACTTCGCCTTCGCCGCCACCGAGTCGTTCAACCGCCGAAACCAGAACGCCACCGTCGACGAGTCCGTCGCCGCCGCCGAGAGAATCGCCCGGCGGGCGGCCGCGGACGGCATCCGCGCCACGGTCACGATCGGCGTCTCCTTCGGCTGTCCGTTCGAAGGCGCCGTCGACCCGGGGCGGGTGGCCGCGCTCGCCGAGCGGCTCGCGGAGTCGGCGGACGAAATCGTCTTCGCCGATACCGTCGGGGTCGCCGTGCCCCGGCAGATCCGCGACCTGCTCGGCCGCGCCCGGCTTCCGGACACCCCGGTCGGCGTGCACCTGCACAACACCCGCAACACCGCCGTCGCCAACGCGCTCGCCGCCGTCGAGGCCGGCGCGACCGTGCTCGACGCCTCCGTGGGCGGGACTGGCGGGTGCCCCTTCGCGCCCCGGGCGACCGGGAACGTCGGCACCGAGGACCTCGTCTACGTGCTCCACGGCGAAGGCATCGACACCGGAATCGACCTCGGGGCGCTCATCGGCGTCGCCGAATGGCTTGAGGGCGTGCTGGAGCGCCCGCTCGAAGGACAGGTCTATCGCGCCGGCGGCTTCGCGCCGGTCGCCGGCTGAAAGGAGAGGCATGGCACACAGGCTCGGGGTCGACGTGGGAGGGACGTTCACCGACCTCCTGCTCGTGAACGACGAGACGGGCGACCTCTTCCGCGTGAAGACGCCCTCGACGCCCGCCGACCCCTCGGAGGGCGTTCTGGTGGGCATCCGCCGGATCTGCGAGGAGAGCGGCGTCGAGCCCAGGGCCCTCGACTACGTCATGCACGGCACGACCGTTGCGACCAACGCCATGCTGGAGGCGAAGGGCGCGAGGGTGGGTCTCGTCACGACGCAGGGCTTCGGGCAGATCCTCCATCTCGCGCGCTCGCAGACGCCGGGGCCCCTGGCGGGCTGGATCATCATGGTCAAGCCGGATCCGCCCGCGGCGCTCGAGGACACCCGCGAGGCGGAAGAGCGCATGAGCGCCCAGGGGGAGCCGGTCGAGCCGGTGAACCGCGAGCAGGTGGCGGGCATCGTCCGTGATCTCGTCGACTCCGGTGTCGAGACGCTCACGGTCTCGCTCATCAACTCGTACGCGAACCCGGCGCACGAGCGGGAGATCCGCGACGTGATCCACGAGCTCTACCCGGGCTTCCCGGTGACGATCTCCTCCGACGTCCTGCCGGAGTTCCGCGAGTACGAGCGGACGCTGACCGCGTGCATGAACTCGTACGTGCGGCCCCGCGTGGAGGCCTACGTCAGAAGCCTCCGGAGCTCGCTGCAGGACCTCGGCGTGGGCGGGGAGCTCAACCTCCTGCGCTCGGACGCCGGGCTGATGAGCGTGGACGTGGCCTCGGAGAACCCGATCTACGGCATCCTCTCCGGTCCTTCCGGGGGGGTTGCCGGGGCGCTCTACATCGCGCGGCGCGCCGGGTTTGAGAACGTCCTCACGTTCGACATGGGCGGCACCTCGACGGACGTTGCGCTCTGCCAGAACGGCCAGCCGACGATCGAGCGCCAGACCGAGATCCCCTACGGCCTCGGCCTGCCCGGCGAGGTGATCCCCGTGAAGGTGCCGAGCGTCAACGTCCGCTCGGTGGGCGCCGGAGGCGGCTCGATCGCCCACGTGCCCGAGGTCACCGGCGCGCTTCGCGTCGGGCCCCAGTCGGCCGGCGCCGACCCGGGCCCCGCCTCCTACGGCAGGGGCGGCGAGGACCCGACGGTCACGGACGCCAACGTCGTCGTCGGCCACCTGCCCCCGCAGCTTCTCGGCGGCGAGATGACCCTCGACGTCGAGGCCGCGAAGGCAGCCGTCCAGAAGATCGGAGGCGCGCTCGGCCTCGACCTCCACCGCGCCGCCGAGGGCATCCTCGACATCGTCAACGAGAACATGGCCGGGGCGCTCCGCCTCGTCTCCGTGCAGCGCGGCTACGACCCGCGCGACTTCGCCCTGGTGGCCTTCGGGGGCGCGGGGCCCATGCACGCGAATGCCGTCGCCCGGATCATGGGCTCGTTCCCGGTGATCGTCCCGCTGGCGCCCGGCCTTCTCTGCGCCACCGGCGACCTCGTCGCCGACTTCCGCGACGAGTTCGCCCGGACCTTCATCCGGACGATCGACTCCGTGAGCGGCGACGAGGTGCGGGGCATCCTCGAGGAGCTGGGGCGCGAGGCGAGCTCCTGGCTCGAGCTCGAGGGCATCACCGAGGACGACCAGCGTCTCGCCTTCAACGTCGACATGCGCTACTACCGCCAGGGCTACGAGATCCCGGTCGAGATCGACCCGGGTCTCCTCGCGGGGAACGGCACCGCCATGCTGGCGGACCGCTTCAACGAGATCCACGAGCAGTTCTACGGATTCCGGATGGAGGAGACGACCTGCGAGATCGTCAACCTGCGGGCGATCGGCTACGGCAAGGTGCCGGAGCCGCACCTGCCGGAGGGCGAGCCGAGCGACGGAGCGGATGCGTCCGGCGCGATCGTGGACGAGCACGAGGTGTACTTCCAGGGAGGGTGGCTGCCGACGCGGATCTATGACCGCGGCAAGCTGCGCCCCGGCCACCGCGTGCCCGGCCCGGCGATCGTGACCGAGTTTGACTCGACCACGGTCGTCCTCTCCGGATACGAGGCGGAGGTCGACCGCTACCTGAACCTGGTCATCAACCCCACGAAGGAGTGACGATGGACGGCGTCAAGATCGCAGACATTCCCCAGATCGAAGTCGATCCGGTCACGCTCGACATCATCGAGGGGGCCCTGAAGAGCGCGCGCTTCGAGATGGACGCCGTCCTCTTCCGAACGGCGATGAGCCCGGTGATCCGGGAGCAGCACGACGAGTTCCCGATGATCACGGATCCGAAGGGCCGGATGGTCGTCGGCCAGTTCGGCTCCTACATCACGGAGATGCTCGAGACCTTCGACGAGCCTGTGCGGCCCGGCGACGTGATCATGACGAGCGACCCGTACGCCTGCGGCGGGTCCATCTCCCACATCAACGACTGGCTCGTGTGCCTGCCGATCTTCTGGGAGGACGAGCTGATCGGCTGGGCGAGCATGTTCGGCCACCAGATGGACGCGGGCGGCCCGCTCCCGGGCTCGCTTCCGACCGGCGCGAAGACGATCTTCGGCGAGGGGGTGCGCATCCCGCCCGTGAAGATCTTCCGCGAGGGCGTGCTCAACACCGACGTGCTCGGCGTCATCCTCAACAACGTCCGCATGCCGGAGATGAACCGCGCCGACCTGCTGGGCATCATCGCGGGCTGCCGGACGGGGGAGAAGCGCGTGCTCGAGCTCTGCGAGCGCTTCGGCAAGCACACGTACCTGGCGGCGTGCCAGGCGCTCCTCGACCGGACGTATAGCGCGATGGCGAAGCTCATCCTCGCCGCGATCCCGGAGGAGCCGCAGTCCTTCGAGGACTGGATCGACGACGACGGCCTCGGCAACGGTCCCTACAAGATGAAGCTGACCATCTGGCGGGAGGGCGAGCACGCCTACTTCGACTGGTCGGGGACGGATCCCCAGGCGCTCGGCCCCGTGAACTTCTACCTCTCCGAGGCGATGTTCAAGATGTTCATCGGGGTCTACCTGATCATGGTCTTCGACCCCCAGATCCTCTTCAACGACGGCTTCTACCCGCTCCTGCACGTGGTAATCCCGAGCGGGAGCCTCCTCCATCCCAAGTTCCCCTCCGCCCTCGGCTGCCGAACGCACGCGCTCACGCGGCTCTTCGACGTGCTGGGCGGGGCGCTCGCCCGCAAGAGCCCGGAGCACACGACCGCGGCCGGCTACGGCACGAGCCCGTACATGCTCTACTCGGGCTGGGACGGCAAGGGGGACTTCTTCTACCTGATGGAGATCTCCTACGGCGGCATCCCGGGACGGCCGATCGGCGACGGCATGGACGGCCACTCGTGGTGGCCGCTCTTCCAGAACATCCCCACCGAGTACCTGGAGGCGTACTACCCGGTGCGGATCGACGGCTACACGACGGTGCAGGACTCCGGCGGGGCCGGGTTCCACCGCGGCGGGAACGGGATCGAGAAGCGCTACATCTACCTCGAGCCGGGCGAGGTCTCGATCCACGACGACCGCTGGCTCACGTACCCGTGGGGCATCCTCGGCGGGACGCCGGGCATGCGCTCGGAGAAGATCCTCAAGCGGGCCGACGGCACGGAGGAGCGGCTGCCCTCCAAGTGCGACGAGGTGCAGGTGCAGCCCGGCGACGTGCTCGTGTACAGGACGGCCGGCGGCGGGGGCTGGAAGGATCCGCTCGACCGGCCGGTCGAGCGGGTCGAGGCGGACGTCGCGAAGGGGCTCGTCTCCACGGAGAAGGCCGAGCGCGACTACGGCGTCGTCGTCGGCGACGCCGAGGCGACCGAGAAGCTCCGGGCCCGCCTGCGCGAGGAGCGCGGCGACGTCCTGGACTTCGACTTCGGGCCGTCGCTCGACGAGATCCGCGAGCAGGCGCAGGCGGAGACGGGCCACGAGCCGCCCAGGCCGCCGCAGCCGCTCTCCTGGGCCCCGATGGAGTCGGCCGAGGACGCGCTGCAGCGCGTGCGCGAGAAGGGCGATCGCCAGACGACGCTCAGCGAGACCGCGTGAGCCGGCACGCCGGCTTCCACGGCCGCGCCGGCTTCGGCGAGCGCCCTGCCCTCGCCGTGATCGACCTGAACCGTGCGTTCACCGAGCCGGAGAGCCCGCTCGCGTGCGACCTGGACGAGGTCGTGGGCGCGGTGGCCAGACTGCTCGCCGAGGCCCGGCGGGCGGGCATCCCGGTCGTCTACACGACCGTCGCCTACGACGAGGGCGCGAAGCGGACGGCGGCGTCTTTCATCGCCAAGGTGCCGGCGCTCCTCACGCTCGAGGCGGGGAGCCGGTGGGTGGAGATCGACCCCCGAATCGCGCCGGAGCCGGGCGAGCCCGTGTTGACGAAGCTCTACGCGTCGGCGTTCTTCGGGACGCCGCTCGCGACGTTCCTCGCGGCGGCCGGGTGCGACAGCCTCGTCGTCACGGGCGCCTCGACGTCGGGGTGCGTCCGCGCCACCGCGGTCGACGCGCTCCAGCACGGCTACCCGCCGGTCGTCCCCCGGGAGGCCGTCGGCGACCGCAACCCCGACGCGCACGAGGCGAATCTCTACGACATCGACGCGAAGTACGGCGACGTGGTCTCGCTGGAGGAGGCGCTCGCCCGCTTCGAGGAGATCGGGGCGGTGCGCTCGTGATCGTGCGAGACCTGGGCGACGCGTGGCAGATCGTCCTCCAGCCCGACCACGCCGACCTTTCGGGCCAGTTCGCCCGGGCCTGGGGCGGCTCGAACGGCTTCGAGCGGCCGGAGCCGCTCGAGTCCCTGGTCGTCGCCGCGGCGCGGCACGACGACGGCTGGGCCGTGTGGGAGCGCGCTCCGGCGCTCGACCGGGACGGCGTGGCGCCGCGCGGCTTCCTCGACGTCGAGGTCCCCTCGCACCTCGCCTTCTACCGGGCCATGATCGCGGCCGTCCTCGACCACGACCCGTACGCCGGGCTGCTCGTCTCCATGCACGGGGCGGGCATCTACCGCGGTCGCTACGGGACCCAGCCGTCACTCCGTCTGACGTTCGCCGACGAGGTGCGCGACCAGGTGGAGGCCTTCGTCGCCGAGCAGGAGGAGCTGCACGGCAGGCTCGTCGCCCGCCTGGGCGTCCCGGACGGAGAACGGTGGACGAACTATCGGCTCCTCCAGGTCTTCGACCGCCTGTCGCTCTACTTCTGCCTCCGCGATCTCGACGCGGGCGAGTCCGAGGAGATCGAGCCTGCCCCGCGCGGCCACGACGGGGCGGAGGCGACGCTCTCGATCGAGCCTGCGGGCGCCTGGCACGTACGCATCGACCCGTTCCCGTTCGAGGCGGCGCCCGCACGCTTCCGGCTCGTCCGGCGCGTGCTGCCGAAGGCGTCGTGGCCCGACGGCGACAGCTTCCGGCACGCCTTCGCAGCCGCCCCGCCCGAGACCCTCGACCTCACGATCGAGTGAGAAGGCAGATGTCAGACATTCATGAGATAATCGCCCCTGTGAACCCGGCCGTGGAGGGCGCGATCGAGGGCATCGCCGAGGTCAACGGAGTCCGGCTCTGGTACCGGGTCGCGGGCGAGGGCGAGCCGGTGGCGCAGATTCACGGTGCGGGCTTCGGGCACTTCAACTTCGATCTGGCGACGCCCGAGCTCTCCCGCCACTTCAGGGTGATCGACTACGACATGCGCGGCTACGGGCAATCCGATCGCCCCGTCCAGCGGTACGACATGGAGGTATGGGCGGACGACCTCGCGGGGCTCCTCGACGCCCTCGAGATCGAGCGCGCCCACGTGCACGGCACCTCCATGGGAGGGATGATCGCGATCGTCTTCGCCGGCAAGTACCCGCAGAGGACCGCCTCCGTCGTGATCAACTGCGCCGCCGCGAAGCTCGGCCGTGCCGGCCAGCTGACCTTCCGGAACTGGATGGACATCGCCCGCCTGGATCCCGACGGCCCCGGGAGCCGGACGCTCGCGGAGCTGATCGCCTGGCAGGCGTTCTCGAAGGCGTTCCTGGAGGCGCCGGATGCCGCCGCCGCGATCGACAACACCCAGCGCATCCTGCGCGACTCGAACGACGTCGAGGTCTTCACGGCAGCCTGCCAGGCCATGTGCGAGATGGACATCACGGGCTGGTTGCCGAAGATCGAGGCGCCCGCGCTCGTCCTCGGCGGCGACGAGGACCTGATGACGCCGTGGGACCAGGGCCCGGGCGGGGCGGGCCAGGAGGCGATCTACGAAGGTATCCAAGGGGCGGAGAAGCACGTGATCGCAGGGTCGGGCCACTCGACGATCTTCGACGGCTCGGAGGAGCACAACCGCGTCGTCGTCGACTTCTTCCGCCGTCACGCGATAGGGGAGCCCTAGGCATGCAGGTGCTCCTGACCAATACGCCCGACGGTCGTCTAAGGAGACAGGATGACCGTTCTGCGGCAGGCCGTCTCGTGCGACGTCGGCGATGTCGGACTTTGTCCCATCCCCTTGACTCGGGCGGCGCAAAATCGTATACAAACCGCCTCATCGGTAGCGGCAGGCAGGGGCTCGTCTCGTGTCCGACGCCGCAGAGCATGCCCGTAGCCCCAGGTCGCACGCGTTCGGCGAAAGAGAAAGGAGGGTCCCGTTGACTGACAGAGACTGGTTGAGGGAGATGGAGAGGAGGGGCCTCACAAGGCGGGCGTTCGTGAAGGGGGGCCTGGCCTCGGCCGGCGCGCTCAGCCTGGGCGGCCTGCTGGCCGCTTGCGGTGGCGACGACGACGACGACGCGGCTCCCGGGGACACGGGCGGCGACAACGGCGAAGCCCCGCAGTTCACCGGCACGCTGCGCGTGACGGGCCTCGGCGTCGACCTGATCGACCCGATCAGGGAGGCGGCGGAGGCTGCGCTCGGCTTCAGCCTCGCGTTCGACGTCACCGACACGGTCACCGGCCGCAACAAGGTGATCACCCAGCCGGACTCGCTGGACATCTTCTCCGGCTACTTCAACGACATCGACCAGATCTGGCCGAGCGGCAACATGATCCCGGTCGAGACGTCGCGGATCACGCGCTGGAGCGAGGTCACGAGCCTCTACAAGACCGGCCGCGTCAACCCGGACAGCTCGGACTGCAGCCTCGGAGACGGGGACGCTCCCTTCCGGAAGATGTACACGACCGAGGACGGCGAGATCACGACGTGGGCCGATCCGGACTCGGGCGAGGTCTCGGGCGACGAGCCGCAGTACGTCACGATGAGCGGCGGCAACTTCAACATGGACTCCATGGGCTACAACGCCGAGGAGATCCAGCTCGAGCCGGACGAGGTCAACTGGGACCAGCTCTTCAACCCGGAGTACCGCGGACGCGTCGCGATCCTGAACGACCCGTCGATCGGCATGCAGGACGTGGGCAACGCCGCGGTCCAGGCGGGGATCATGCAGTTCGAGGATCTCGGCAACATGACCCGCGAGGAGATCGACCAGCTCATCCAGGTCTGCCTCGACCTCAAGCGCCAGGGCCACTTCCGCGCGTTCTGGACGACGTTCGACGAGTCCGTCAACCTGATGGCCTCGGGCGAGGTCGTGATCGAGTCGATGTGGTCGCCCGCCGTGTCGCTCCTGCAGGCGCAGGGCCACCCGACCCGCTACGCGGCTCCGTCCGGCGGCTTCCGCGGCTGGGCCGGCGGCATGGGCATCATGGGCCACGTCGCCGAGGACCCGTCCAAGCTCAAGGCGTGCTACGACTACCTCAACTGGTGGCACGAGGGCGAGGCGGGCGCGATCATGATGCGCCAGGGGTACTACAACGTCGTGCAGGAGACGAGCCGCGAGTACGTCTCCGAGGACGAGTGGAACTTCTGGATCGACGGCCAGGCCGCGCCGGAGGCACTCGACAGCCCGTTCGGCGAGGAATCGATCGCGGAGGGGCTGGTGCGCGACGGCGGCTCCTTCGTCGACCGCGCGTGCAACTACAGCTCCTGGAACTCGCTCATGGACGAGCAGGAGCACCAGGTCGAGCGCTGGAACGAGTTCCTGGCCGCGTAGGGGTTACTCTCTGGCGTATGACTGAACCGGTAGTCGAAGTGAACGGGGAGGGGGCCTCCACGGCCCCCTCCCGAATGGAGCAGGGCACGGGTCTCGAGCTGAGGAGCCTCACGAAGGTCTTCAGCGGCCACCACGGAGAGCGTGTGCTCGCCGTGGACGACGTGAACCTGACGATCGAGCACGGCGAGTACGTCGTCCTGCTCGGGCCGTCCGGGTGCGGAAAGACGACGACGCTCCGCATGATCGGGGGCCACGAGGAGCCCTCGTCGGGCGAGATGATCCTCGACGGCGAGAGCCTCGGCGGCCTGCCGCCGGAGAAGAGGCCGACGACGACGGTCTTCCAGCACTTCGCGCTCTTCCCGCACAAGAGCGTGCTCTCGAACGTCGAGTTCGGGCCGAAGATGCACGGCGTCGGCAAGGAGGAGCGGCGGAGGAAGGCGGAGGAGGCGCTCGAGATGGTCGGTCTCACCGAGTTCGCCGACCGCAAGCCGGCCGCCCTCTCCGGGGGGCAGCAGCAGCGGGTCGCCCTGGCGCGGGTCCTCGTGATGGAGCCCAAGGCGCTCCTCCTGGACGAGCCCCTCGGCGACCTCGACCGGCTGCTCCGCCTCCGCATGCGCGTCGAGCTCCGCAACCTCCAGCGGCAGCTCGGGCTCATGTTCATCCACGTGACGCACGACCAGGAGGAGGCGCTCTCCGTCGCCGATCGCATCGTCGTCATGCACGAGGGGCGGATCTCCCAGGTCGGCGACCCGCTCACGATCTCGACCCGGCCCGAGAACGAGATCGTCGCCCGCTTCATGGGCGACAACAACATCTTCCGCGGCACGGTCGCCGCCCGGGAGGGAGACCGGGTCGTCATCGACGCGGGCCGGCTGAAGGTCGTCGCCCCAGCGCCCGCCAACGGCTTCGAGCCCGGCTCCGAGGCGTCCGCGTCCGTGCGCGCCTCCGCGGTGCACGTCGACGCGGAGCGCCGCTCGGAGGGCGTCAACGAGCTCGAGTGCGAGGTCGAGTTCGTCGAGTTTCTCGGCGACCTCGTCAAGCTCCACCTCCGGCTCGACGACGACGCCTTCATCGCCAAGGTCCCGGGGGACGAGTACGCGGTCCTGCGCGGGCGGGAAGGAACGGCGGCCCGGATCTCCTGGCAGGATGGGGATGTCCAGCTCCTCCGATCCTAGAGGGCAGCCGGCGCCCGCGTACGCGGGCGGCGGAGGAGCGCCGCCGGATGCCCCGGAGGGCGAGGCTGAAGCGGGCAGGCGACGCTCCCGGCTGAGGCGTGCAGGGGACTCCCCGGGCCTGCGCACCGCCGTCTGGCTCGTGCCGGGCTCCGCCTGGCTCGTCTTCTTCCTGCTCGCCCCCGTCGTCTTCATCATCCTCGTCAGCTTCTGGACGAGGACGATCAGCGGCTTCGAGGAGGTCTGGACGCTCGACAACTACCGGACGCTCTTCGGCTCGGACGTCTACTGGTCGCAGCTCTGGAGCAGCTTCTGGCACTCGCTGGTGGTGGTCGCGGCCTCGCTCGTCTTCGGCTTCCCGGTCGCGTACTTCCTCGCCATCAGCGTCACGAGCCTGCGCAACCAGATCGCGCTCTTCATCATCGCGCTCGCCCCCTTCTGGACGAGCTACCTCATCCGCGCCGTCGCGTGGGTGCCGATGATGGGCCGCCAGGGCGCGCTGAACACGATCCTGGAGAAGCTGCGGCTGATCGATGAGCCGCTCGACATCCTCCTCTTCTCCGACTTCGCCGTCACTCTCGCGATGCTGCAGCTCTACATCCTCTTCATGGTCGCGCCCATCTTCTTCATGCTCGCCCAGATCGACCGCAGCTCCCTCGAGGCCGCCCGCGACCTGGGGGCGAACTCGTTCCAGAGCTTCCGCGAGGTGATCCTCCCGCAGTCGATGCCGGGGATCGTGATCGGCTCGATCTTCGTCTTCGTCCTCACGATGGGCGAGTTCGGGACCGTCCGCATCATCGGCGGCGGCCAGGTGTCCTCGGTCGGGACGATCGTCTCGAACCAGGTCCTCTCGGTGCAGTTCCCCCAGGCGGCGGCCTCGGCGGTCTTCCTCGTTCTCGCGATGATGGTGGGGGTGTTCCTGCTCCTACGGCTCTCGAACCTGAGGGAGGAGCTCTAGATGCGGCGCCGGCGCTGGGTCAAGTGGGCTCTCGCGGCGTACTTCGTCGCCTTCCTGCTCTTTCTCTACGGGCCCATGATCGTCATGGCGGTGCTCTCGTTCCAGGGCCCACAGGGCGGGATCAGCTTCCCGATGCGCGGCTTCAGCCTCCACTGGTGGGACCAGCTCGTGGACGGGCCGCGCGCCGATACGATCCGGGAGACGGCGGGGCGCTCGCTTCGCCTCGGCCTCATCTCTGGCGCGATCGTCGCCTTTCTCGCCCTCACCCTCTCCATGGCGTACCGCCGCCGCTTCCGCGGGGACAACGCGGTCTTCTACCTGATCATGCTCGCGCTCATGACGCCGGGCATCCTCCTCAGCCTCGGCACCGCGCTCTACTGGCAGTTCCTCGGCGAGCCGACGTCGCTCTGGAGGACCGTGGTCGGCACGCACGTCGTCTGGGGCCTCCCGTTCGGTTTCCTCGTCATGGTGGCCGTCTGGAACCGGTACTCGAACTCGGTCGAGGAGGCCTCTCGCGATCTCGGTGCCGGGGCCTTCCGGACGTTCCGGGAGGTGACGCTCCCGCTCATCTGGACGGGCCTCCTGGGCGCGTTCCTCTTCGGGTTCACGCTCTCGTGGAACGACTACGACCGCACCGCCCTCCTCGCCGGCGGGGAGAACACGCTGCCGCTCCAGATCTTCGCGCTCACGATCGGCTCCGTCATCCGCCCCGACCTCTACGCCCTCGGGACCGCGACGACGCTCGTCTCGCTCCTGGCCGTCGGCATCCTCCTCGTCGTCGCGGGGGTCCTACGGCGCCGGCGCGGGCGGCCGGTGGCCGAGGCGACCGTCGAGGAGGAGATGGGGCTGCTCGAGAGCGACCTCCCCGAGGGCGAGCTCGCCGGCTCCGGCGGGCGCTAGGCCCGCCGTGCGGGTCGTCGTCGTCTCGACGGGCGGCACGATCGCGATGCGCCCGGATCCGGCGACGGGGAAGCTCGTCCCGGCCGTGAGCGGCGAGGAGCTCGTCGAGATGCTCCGCTGGCCGGAGGCGCCGTCGCTCGAGCTCGACGACTTCGCGCAGGTCCCCAGCTTCGACATGCACGGCGACCTCGCCGTCGCCCTCTCGGACCGCGTGCGCGAGCACTGCGGGCGGGACGGTGTCGCCGGCGTCGTCGTCACGCACGGCACGGACACGATGGAGGAGACCGTCTACCTGGTCGACCGGCTGCTCGAGTCCGAGACCCCGGTCGTCTTCACCGGCGCGCAGCGAGCCGCGGACGAGCCCGACACCGACGGGCCGCGCAACCTCGCGAACGCCATCCGGGTCGCAAGCACGCTCGCGGCCGGGGGACGGGGCGCCACGATCGCCTTCGCGGGCGAGGTGCACGCCGCTCGCGAGGCGCGCAAGGTGCACACGAGCGCCCTCCGGGCCTTCGACTCGCCGGGCTACGGGCCGATCGGGCACGTGGACGGCGAGCTTGTGCTCTTCCGCCGCCGGCCCGACCGGAGCCGGCCGCTTCCCCGCCCGGCGGAGCCGCTGCCGCGCGTCGACCTGATCCGCCTGCACGCCGGGAGCGACGGGACCTTTCTCCGCGCCTCGCTGGGCGGGGGCAGCCGCGCGATCGTGCTCGAGGGCACCGGGCGCGGGAACGCGAACGAGTCCGTGCTCCCCGACGTCGAGGCCGCCGTCCGGGCCGGCGTGCCCGTCGTCGTGTGCTCCCGCTGCCTCGCCGGGCGCGTCGAGTCGGTGTACGGGCGGGGCGGCGGCAAGGATCTCGCCGAGGCCGGAGCCCTCTTCGCCGGCGACCTCGCGGGCCCCAAGGCGCGGGTCCTCGCCCAGCTGGCGCTCGCCGCCGGCCTGGACGTCGCAGAGGCGCTTGCCGCCGAGGCAGGCTGAGGGATAGGCTCGATGTCAGACAAAAGGAGGTCCAGATGTCCCTACTGATCAAGGGCGGCCGGATCATCACGGCCGCCGACGACTACGTCGCCGACATCTACGCCGAGAACGGGACCGTCACGCTCCTCGGCGAGTCGCTCGACGTGAGCGCGGACAAGGTGATCGAGGCGTCGGGGAAGTACGTGATCCCGGGTGCGATCGACCCGCACACCCACATCGAGATGTTCTTCGGGGGCACGACGACCTGCGACGACTTCACGTCCGGGACCGTGGCCGCCGCGTTCGGCGGAACCACCTCGCTCGTCGACTTCTGCATGCAGGCGCCGGGCACGCCGTTCCCCGAGGCGCTCGAGAACTACTTCGAGAAGATCGAGCGGTGCAAGCCGGTGATCGACGTCGGCTTCCACATCGGCGTCACCGACCTGCAGGGCGGCGGCGGCCTCGAGGCGCTCGCGAAGCTGCCCGACGAGGGTGTCACCTCCTACAAGCTCTTCATGGCGTACAAGGGCGCCGTCATGGTCGACGACGAGACGCTCTTCAAGACGATGCAGGTCGCGAACGAGACGGGCGGCCTCGTGATGGTCCACGCGGAGAACGGTGACGCGATCGACGTCATCGTCAAGGAGGCGGTCGCCGAGGGGAAGACCGATCCCATCTGGCACGCGCGGACGAGGCCCATGGAGACCGAGGCGGAGGCGACGAACCGCGCGGTCCAGCTCGCCCGGGTCGCCGGCGCGCCGCTCTACGTCGTCCACGTCTCGTGCCAGCCGGCCGTCGAGCCGATCGCACTCGCGCGGGAGAAGGGCTGGGAGACGTGGGGCGAGACGTGCACCCAGTACCTCTTCATCGACGAGACGGCGATGGAGAAGCCTGACTGGGAGGGGGCGAAGTACATCTACACGCCGCCGCCCCGGCCGAAGGAGCAGCAGGAGCACCTCTGGAAGGCGCTCGTCCGCGACGACCTCTCCGTCGTCTCGACCGACCACTGCCCGTTCAACTGGCCCGACCAGAAGGGGGTCAACGGGCGCGAGTTCGAGAAGGTGCCGAACGGGGGCCCGGGGATCGAGAACCGCCTCCACATGCTCCATCACTTCGGCGTGCGGACCGGGCGCATCTCGCTCAACCGCTTCGTCGAGCTGACGTCGACGAACGTCGCCAAGCTGTTCGGCCTCTACCCGAGGAAGGGGACGATCGCCGTCGGCAGCGACGCGGACCTGGTCGTCTGGGACCCCGAGAAGAAGCTCACGATCTCGGCGGAGACCCACCACACGAACGTCAACTACAACCTCTTCGAGGGCACCGAGGTCCAGGGCGCCCCGCAGGTCGTCTGCGTCCGCGGCCAGGTGATCGTCGAGGACGACCAGCTCGTCGCCGAGCCCGGCGCGGGCCGCTTCGTGAAGCGCGCCCGCTTCGGCGAGCACCTCGAGCCGGCCGGGAAGGCGGCGGTCGCATGACGGACGAGCGGGCGCGCGAGGTCTACGAACGGGCGCGCCTCGGTGGGAGTGTCACGCTCGGCGAGCGGCCGGCGGTGCTCGTCGTCGACTTCAGCTGCGGCTTCACCGATCCCGACTGCGCGCTCGGGTCGGACCTGACCGCCGAGGTGGAGGCGACGAGGCGGATCCTCGACGCCGCGCGCGCCAAGGGCCTTCCCGTCGTCTTCACGACGATCGGCTTCGAGGCCAACGGGAAGGACGGGGCCCTCTGGCTCCAGAAGGTGCCGACGCTCGGGGATCTCGAGCTCGGCGGCCGCTGGGTCGAGATCGACCCGCGCCTCGACCGGCGCGAAGAGGAGACCGTCCTCGTGAAGAAGGGCGCCTCGGCGTTCTTCGGCACGAACCTCGTCGCCGTTCTCGTCAGTCAAGGCGTGGACACGGTCGTGCTCTGCGGGGCGACGACGAGCGGCTGCATCCGGGCGACCGCCGTCGACCTCCTGCAGAACGGCTTCCCTACCCTCGTCCCCCGCGAGTGTGTCGGCGACCGCGCCGAGGCGCCGCACGAGGCGAACCTGTTCGACATCCAGGCGAAGTACGCGGACGTCGTCTCGGTCGAGGATGCTCTCGGCTATCTCGAGGGCGTCCCCTCCCGGGTGGGGGCTCCGGCCTAGGACAGCTCCGGGAGGAGGCGGGCGCGCCCGCCTCCTCCCGGAGCTGTCCTAGGCCGGAGCCCCCACCCGGGAG
>DATHVD010000082.1:0-15748 GCA_035461525.1 Gaiellaceae bacterium | reverse complement strand
CCCGCCCGCTCCGAGTCGACCACGGCGACCACCGGATCGGCGCCGTAGCGGATCACCCCGTAGGTGGTCTTGCCGTAGTGCTCGTCGCCCGAGTACCCCTCAGCCAGTACGAGATACCGCTTCATGCACTCCCAGCCCGGGCCGGTCGGACGGCGTCTGCACCCCGCCCGCAAACTCGACGCCGGGCCATGGGTCCTCGGCGAGAAGGAGGTTGCCGTCGAGGTCGAGGTGGTCGAAGAGGCTCCCGATCTGCGCGCCGGCGGCGATGCCGAGGCCCGACTCGACCATGCAGCCGAGCATGACGCCGAGCCCGAGGGCGCGGGCCGCGTGCACCATCCTCACCGCCTCGCGGATCCCGCCGCTCTTCGCCAGCTTGATGTTGATGCCGTGGGCCCGCTCGGCGCACGCGGCCACGTCGGCGAGCGTGTGGACGTCCTCGTCGACGAAGATCGGAAGCGGCGAGGAAGCCTTGAGCCGCGCCCCGCCCGTGTCGCCCGCCGGGAGCGGCTGCTCGACGTACTGGACGCCGAGGCCCGCCAGCTCCCCGACCGCCTCCAGCGCCTCGTCGACGTCCCAGTACTCGTTCACGTCCACCTGGAGCGGCAGGTCGGTGACGCCCCGGACGGCGCGCACGCGCTGGACGTCGAGGCCGTCGCGGCCGCCGAGCTTGAGCTTGAGCCGGCGGAAGCGCGATCCGACCGCCTCGGCCCGGCGGGCCATGTCGTCCGGGTCGCCGAGCCAGATCGTCCACGACGTCGGCGGGCCGGCGGGGTCGAGCCCGAGGAGGCGCCAGACCGGCTGGCCGACGAGCTTGCCCGCGAGGTCGTGGAGGGCCGCGTCGAGCGCGGCGCGGGCGGCGTGGTTGCCAGGGATGTTCCGCAGGCGGCCGTCGATCGTCTCGAGCGCGAACGGATCGTCGCCGAGGAGCGGCGCGGCTTGCTCGAGGAAGGCCTCCGCCCCCTCGACGGTCTCGTCGTAGTGGTTCTGCGGCGCCGCCTCGCCGAAACCCGTCGCGCCCTCGTGCTCGACCTCGACCCAGACGACGTGCTCCTCGACGCTCGTCGAGCGTGAGATCGTGAACGGCTCGGCGAGGACGAGCGTCGCGCGGCGGTGGGTTAGCCTCACGGCGGTAGACTACGCTTCCGAGCGCCTGTAGCTCAGTGGATAGAGCGCGCGCCTCCGGAGCGTGAGGTCGCAGGTTCGAATCCTGCCAGGCGCATGCACGCTCTCCGGGCCGCCGGGGCCGGCAAGGGTTTGGGAGTAGAATCCCGTACCACGGAGATGCAACAGGACGACCCGCTGAGTACCCATGGCACGGCCCACGCTCCCACGCCTCCGGCGCGGACGAGCCCGCGGCACCGCGGGCGAGATCGTCGAGCGGTCCGAGCCGCGGATCGCCGAGCTCTCGGCTAACGGCCTCACCTGGATCCACGCCGACGAACCGGGCGCCCTCGAGGTCGCCGAGCTCGCCGAGCGCTTCGGCTTCCACGAGCTCGACAGCGAGGACGTCCTCTCGCGCCGGCAGCGGGCGAAGATCGACGAGTACCCGGGCTACCTGTTCGTCGTCCTCCACTTCCCGCGCTACGACAAGCGCGTCCAGCGCCTGAACGCGGCCGAGCTCGACCTCTTCCTCGGGCCCGACTTCCTCGTCACGCTCCCGAACGTCGAGCTTCTCCCGGTGACGTACCTCTTCCGGCGCTGCGAGGACGACCCGGCGCTGCGGGAGGAGCTCTTCTCGAAGGGCTCAGGGTACCTCCTCTACCACATCCTCGACGACCTCTTCGACTACTGCTTCCCCATGCTCGACAAGATCGCCTGGAAGCTCGACGCGGTCGAGGACGAGATGTTCGAGGGCCGCAGCGAGGAGGTGGTCCGCGACATCTCCAACGTCAAGCAGGAGATCATCTCCTACCGCAAGATCATCAAGCCGGAGCGCTCGACGCTCCGCGTGCTCGAGCGATCCACGCAGCGGTTCCTGCCCGAGGGGCTCGAGGTCTACTACGGCGACGTCGTCGACGCGGCGGAGCGGATCTGGGACCTCCTCGACAACTACAAGGAGGTGGTCGAGGCCCTTGAGCAGACCAACGAGTCCGTCATCTCGCACAAGCAGGGCCACGTCCTGGCCGTCCTCACGGTGATCGCCACCATCGTCCTCCCGCTGACCCTGATCGCGAGCATCTTCGGCATGAACGTGCAGGTGCCCGGCGAGGGCGACCTGAATGCGTTCTGGGCGATCGTCGGCCTCATGGTCGTGCTCGCCGTGGGAATGATCGGCTACTTCAGGTACAGGCGCTGGCTGTGAAGCAGCTCTGGGCGCCCTGGCGGCTGGAGTACATCCAGGCCGCGGACGAGCAGGACGGCTGCGTCTTCTGCCGGGCCTCGGCGCTCGGCGACGAGGAGGGGCTCGTCGTCCGCCGGGGCGCGCGCGCCTTCGTGCTCCTCAACCGCTACCCGTACGCCTCCGGGCACCTGATGGTCGCGCCGCACCGCCACGAGGACGACTTCTCGGCGCTCGCCGGCGAGGAGGCGCTCGAGATCCACCGGCTGGCGGCGACCGCGACCGGCGTGCTCGCCCAGGCCTACGGGGCGCAGGGTTTCAACGTCGGTTGGAACCTCGGCCGGATCGCCGGCGCCGGCATCGTCGACCACGTCCACCTGCACGTCGTTCCGCGCTGGGCCGGGGATACGAACTTCATGCCCGTCCTGGCGGACGTGAAGGTGATGCCCGAGGCGCTGGAGGCGAGCAGGCGGACGCTCGCGGACGTCTGGCCGGGCTGAGCGGCTCCCGGAGCCGCAGGCGCGGGTTCAGCGCGTCAGACGGGGTCCCCCGGCCCCCGCAATTCCAGTCTAGGGCGGAAGGCCGCACGTGAGGCGCGCCCATCGTGCCGAGAGACAATGAAGCGTGCCGGCTCTCCGCGCCTGCGCGCCGAGGCCCGGCGGTCGCCCCCGTAGGATGAAGGCCAGAATGACCCTCGACCCGACGGTCTTCAAGGCGTACGACGTCCGCGGCCTCTACCGGTCCGAGCTGGACGAGGACGGGGCCTACGCGATCGGGCGCGCCTACGCGGAGCACTTCGAGCCGAAGGCGATCGCCGTCGGCCGTGACATGCGCCTCTCGTCCCCCACCATGGCCGAGGCCGCGATCCGCGGGGCCGCCGACGCCGGCGTGGACGTCACGGACATCGGCATGGTCGGCACCGAGATGCTCTACTTCGCCGTCGGCTCGTTCGGCCTCGACGGCGGCGTCGCCGTCACCGCCTCGCACAACCCGAAGGAGTACACGGGGATGAAGATCGTCCGCCGCGGCGCCCTTCCCGTCGGCGGCGACTCGGGCCTCCCGGAGATCCGCGACCGGGCCCTGTCCCTCGAGGACGTGCCCCGGGGTCAGACCCCGGGCCGTGTCCAGACGAGCGACGTCTATCCGGGCTTCACCGAGAAGGTCCTGTCCTTCGTCGACCCGTCCGCGATCGCGCCGCTCCGCGTCGTGATCGACGCGGCCAACGGGATGGCCGGCGCGATGCTCCCGCCCGTGCTCGAGCGCATCCCCGTGCAGGCCTCGACGCACTTCTTCGAGCCGGACGGGACGTTCCCCGACCACCAGCCGAACCCGCTCCTGCCGGAGAACCGCGCGTTCATCGTCGCCACCGTGAAGGACGAGGGCGCAGACCTGGGCATCGCCTTCGACGGCGACGCCGACCGGTGCTTCTTCGTCGACGACACGGGCGAGTTCGTCCCCGGCGACTTCGTCACGGCCCTCCTCGCCGACGCCGTCCTGGGGAAGGAGCCGGGCGCGACGATCATCTACGACGTGCGTGCGAGCTGGGCCGTGCGGGACACGGTCGAGGCCGCCGGCGGCACGGCCCTGCCGAACCGCGTCGGCCACGCCTTCATCAAGCGGCGCATGCGCGAGGTGAACGCCGCCTTCGCCGGCGAGGTGTCTGGCCACTACTACTTCCGCAACTTCTTCCAGGCCGACTCCGGGGTCATCCCGGCGCTCCTCATGCTCGAGCTCGTCTCCAGGCGCGGCGAGACGCTCTCCGAGATCCTGCGCCCCTTCCGCGAGCGCTACTTCCTGAGCGGCGAGATCAACGTCCGCGTGGACGACGTCGCCCTTGCGCTGCAGGAGGTGAAGGAGCACTTCGCGCCCCAGGGAGAGCTCTCGCACCTGGACGGAGTCTCCGTCACCGCGGCGAGCTGGCACCTGAACGTGCGGCCCTCGAACACGGAGCCCCTCGTGCGGCTCAACGTCGAAGCCCTCGACCGCGACCTCATGGAGGCGAAGCGGGACGAAGCCCTCGCCGTGATCGCAGGCGGGAGCGGGGCCTGAGGCCCCGCTCCCGTTCGTGCCCCCGGGCCGCTACGGCCCGAGCAGGTAGTCGAGCGCACGCCCCATGACGGCGTTCCGCGTCGAGGCGCCGGTGATGCCCTCGAAGCCGAAGCCGAAGTAGAGCGTGTCCTCGGTGGCGACGACCGCGCCCTCCTCGAAGCCGACCGAGCCGGTCAGCTCCCAGTCGTTCGCGTTCGCGGCGCTGCCGGCGGGCGGGCCGGGCACCGTCCAGCCGTCGAGGCCGGTTTCGAAGCTGGTCGACCCGTCGCCGCCGGGGACGTTGATCAGATCGGCGAAGGCGCCGAGCCCCTGCACGGCCCAGTCGCTCGCGTACGAGATGGACACCTCGATCTGCTTGCCGGCGTACGGCGTCAGGTCGATGCGCCATTCCTCCCAGCCGGACGAGCGGCCCGAGGCCGCGTTCCAGCCGGCGCCGGAGCAGTCGGCGCCCTGGTACTGCTCGAGCCACGGATGCAGCTCGAACCAGCCGGCGGGACAGCTCTCGCCCGTATCGGTCGACGTGTGCCCGTTCAGGTCGGGCGCCGTCACCCACGTGCCGGCGGCGACGTCGTGGATCTCGACGAAGACGAAGTCCCAGTCGGGCTCCGTGTCGTACGAGAACCGGAACGTCATCTCGCCGCCGCCCGCCGGCACAGAGATCGGCCGGAGCAGCCGCTTGTACGTCACGTCGGCCGTGTTCGAGTAGACGTAGAACGAGCCGTCGTACGGCTCGAAGCCGCCTGCGGCCCCCGTCTCCCAGATCGCGGACGCGTGGCTCGCGAACTGCGGGTACTCGTCCGGCTTCAGGATGCTGCTCGTGGTCAGGAACGAGGCCGTGTGGATCTGGTTCGCGGCCGTGTCCACGCCGTTGAAGCCCCACCCGAGGCCGGAGTACGGGTCGGCGATCCCGGCCACGGAGAAGGGCTCCCCCGTGCTCGGATCGGTGCCGCCGTCGGAGTTGTAGACGTACGCCCCCAGCCAGTACTGGAGGAAGTCGTCCTTGTCGGCGATCAGCTGGCAGCGGTCGAGAACGAGCACGCCGCCGACGACGCACTGCTCGTCGGCGACCGGGTCGTAGAACTGGTTCCCGGCGACGCCGTTCTCGAGGGCGCCTGCCCACTGGCCGGTGTAGAGGAGCTTGCCGCCCTCGTTCAGGTACGCACGCACGTGCAGCATGAGGTCGTTGGCGATCCGGGAGGCGTTCCCCGGCCCCGGCCCCAGCTCGCGCGGGACGAGATCGTTGCCCGAGTACCATACGACGGCGTCGTAGTGGGAGAGCACGCCGAGGTGCTCGGGCGCCTTCCGCCCCATCGCATCCGTGTCGTACACGTCGTAGCTGACGCCGTTCGCCGCCAGCGCGGCCTCGTAGTACGAGAGGTAGTTCGGCGTCTCCGGGCTCGTGCTCGCATAGCCGGGTAGGTTGACGGCGCCGGTGCGGTCCTCGGCGGCGAGGATGAGGACGTCGGCGTCCGCGTCCTCGACCACCGGGAACGTCGCGTGCTCGCTCGCCTCTCCGCCGGCCGTGAACCAGTACTCGACCTCGTCGCCGACCGCAAGGCCGGGGATCTCGCTGCGGAGATAGTGGTAGTACGTGTTGTAGGCGTTGTTGCCGCCGAAGCGCTCCCCGTCGGGAGCGGGAGCGGTCAGCGCCGTCTGCTCAGGGCCGCCGTTGACGCGGTAGCGCAGCGTGACGTCGCCGACCGCCCGCTTCGCCAGAACCTCGACGGTCTGCGAGCTGCCGCCCGCGTACGAGACCTCCACCGCCAGGTCCGACGACGGGTGGTTCGTCTTCCACGGGTCGATCGTCGAGACGTTCAGGTAGAGGCCGGCCGTGTCCACCCCGAAGTGGGACACCGGGTCGTCCGGATCGCCGGCCGACTTGGCCACCCGCACGGCGAAGTCGAGGTTCTCCTCGAAGTGCTCTTGGACGAGCTGCTCGTTGTCCGGGAAGACGAAGCCGCAGCCCGGGCAGCCCTGGGAGAGCTCCGGCGTCCAGGACAGCGCGCCCTTCTCGGCATGCGCCCAGTCCGTGTACTCCCCGTTCGTGATGTAGAGGTCGGCCGCAGGGCCCGGGTCGAAGCCGGGGACGGCCGGCTCGGCGTCGGTACCCGTCAGCGCGACGTAGATCGGGTCGTCGGCCGAGGGCGTCTGCACCTGCCAGCCTTGCGGGTAGAGGAGCAGGTCGCCGAAGCTGTGGTAGCTGATCGCGAACCGGAACGGGACACGGTCGTGCAGTGCCATGATCGCCTGCGTCTCGGACTCGGAGGCCGGCGCGGGCCCGCGGTACGTCTCGCTCGAAGCCTGCGAGGAGGAGCCCTCTTCGTCCCAGCCCCAGTGCTCCGGCAAGTTGCGGTTCAGGTCGACGCCGTCCCCGGCGTCCACGACGCCGTTCTCGTTGTTGTCCCGGAGGTTCTTGCGCCAGAGCCGCTCGGCGTCGAACGTGTACTGGTAACCGTCGGGGTTGTGGACGAGGACGAACCAGAGCTCGGTCGTCCTCAGGAGCTTCCGGATCGCCTTGTCGTTCGCCCGCCAGTGGTCGACGTACCAGTGCAGCAGCCGTCGGTTCACTTCGGTCGAGATCCACTCGCGAGCGTGGAACGTCGACACGTAGAGGACGGCCGGCCGGATCCCGTCGCGCTTGCCGCGCGCGCCCTGGGTCACCTTGAGCGCGACGTACTCGCGGCCCTGGGGCGAGTGCCCGAGGACCTCGAGCTTGACGAGCTGCGGGTTCTTCCGCGCCAGCTCGTAGAGCTCGTCGCGGATCCCGCCGGGCTCGTCCCACGAGCGCCAGACCTCGAAGCCGTTCGCCGCCTGCGCGACGAAGCGCTGGGTCTGGCTCCGGCCCTTGCCGTCGCGGACGACGCGCAGCTTGAGCCCCTGCCGGGCGAGCTTGCCGCGCTCGCCGGCCGTGAGGACCAGGTCGATCTCGACGCCGGCGAACCTCTCGCGGATGGACGCGACGTCGTACCCCTCCGTCGCGAGCCGCGCGGCCGTGGCCGCATCGGTCGTCGTCGTGTAGAGCTGCAGACCGTGCTTGCCCTGCGCGTGGGCCACCGCGCTGAACGCCAGCACGATGAGCAGAGCGCCGAAGAAGAGCACCCATCGTCTCATCTGTCGCTCCCTTGTTCCCGGATGTGGACGCCGCTCAGGGTTGCACGCATGTGGACGAAGGTCAACCGCCGCCTCGTGAGTAGGATGGGCCCATGGAGCTCGGGCAGCCGACCGACCACAGGCCGCCGTTCAAGTTCTCGGCCTACACACGCGTCGGGTTCTCCGACACGGACGCCCAGGGAATCGTCTACTACGGCCGCTACCTCCCCTACTTCGACCAGGCCCGGGTCGAATACGCCCGGCACCTCGGGCTCCTCGATCGCGAGGCCGGCGTCGTGCAGTTCGTCATGCGTGCCTCCACGGTCGTCTACGAGGCGCCGGCGCGCTTCGACGACCTCCTCGAGGTCTTCGTGCGCACGAAACGGATCGGCCGCACGAGCCTCGCGCACGAGTACTGCGCCGTGCGCGTCGGCGACGGCGCCCTCATGTGCACAGCGGAGCAGACCACGGTGCTCGTCGGCGTGCCGGAGCGGCGGCCGACGCCGATCCCCGACGAGTACCGGCGTGTCGTCGCCGATTTCGAGGGCGCCGACCTCGAGCTGGCGTTGCCGTCGCCGTGACCATGATCTCCGAGGCCTACCGTGGCGCCCTCGAGGCCGTCGACCGGATCGTCAACCGGGAGCCCGAGGCCGACGACGTGTTGCGCAAGGTCGTCGACCTCCTCCACGACCGCTTCGACCGCTACTCGTGGGTCGGCATCTACCTCGTCGAGGGCGACGACCTCGTCCTCGGCCCGTGGAAGGGGCCGCAGGCGACCGAGCACGTGCGCATCCCGGTCGGGCAGGGCATCTGCGGCGCCGCAGCGGCAAGCGGCGTCACGGAGATCGTCGACGACGTCAACGCCGACGACCGCTACCTGGCCTGCTTCGTCTCCACCCGCAGCGAGATCGTCGTCCCGATCGCCTACGAGGGCCGCGTCGTCGGCGAGATCGACATCGACTCGGACGTCGCCGCGGCGTTCGGCCCCGCGGATCGCGAGTTCCTGGAACGCATCGCGCTCCTCGTCTCCCCTCACTGCCTCGTCGGCTGGGACACCGGCGGCGAGCGCTGGACGCCCTAGCAGCCGCGCCCGGCGCCTCCCCCGGCCCGGGCGGGCCCTCGTGTTCCACGGGCACAAGGCTCTCCGCGGCGAGCCCGCCGTCGGCCCTCTCGGTGCGGGCGTTGTCAGCTTGTGTCCGTGAAACACAAGCGGGCTTCCGCGGGCCCCCGGGCTCAGGCCCCGAGGAGATCCTCGAGCAGGCGCTCGACCTTCGCTGCGAGGCTCAGCGGCGACGGGGACGCGAACGCGTTCCGGCCGCTCGTCTTGGCGGCGAGGCCGCCTCGTCCGCGAGGGCGACGAGGCCGTCCGGCGTCGCATCGCCTCCACGGTGGGCGAACACGCCGATCGAGACGGTGGCCGGCAGGCCCGCGAGGTGCGTTGCCTCCTCGACGAGGCCGCGCACGCGCTCGGCCACCGCGAGGGCTCCCTCGAGGTTCGTCTCCGGCAGAAGACGCAGAGGTCGTCGCCGAAGCGGGCCGTCATGTCGTATTCGCGCGTGGCGTTCCGCAGGGCCGGCGACGGCGGCGAGAACCCGGTCGCCGGCGCGGAGGCCGTGCAGGTTGAGTGACCTGTTCGGGTGAAGACACCTCGCGAAGGAGGGAATCGGCTCTACAGCTCGCTCTCGACGAGACGCGCGACGCGTGCCGCGCTCGTCGCGGCGAGGGGCCGGCCGAGAACGAGCGTTCCGAGCTCGTTCGCCTGGCGGAGAACCGCCTCGCGCTCGGAGGCGAGCTGGCTGCGCGAGACGAGCAGGGCGGCCCTCGCGCGGGTCCCCCACTCGGAGATGCCCTCGAGCCCCGCGCCGGGCGGATCGCCCGCCTCGCGGGCGAGGCGGGGCCGCTCGGCGAGCGTGCGAGCCAGAGCACGAGCTCGCTCCTCCAGCTCGAGGGCCTCCCGCTCGGCCGCGTTCGCCTCCTCCTCGAGTCGCGCCGCCGCCGCCTCCAGCTCGCGGAGCCGGCGCTCGGCGACGCCGAGGGCGTCGTGGGCGCGGACGTCGAGGCGCCGGGCAGCCGCGATCCGCTTCTCGTCGCCCGCGGCCTCGGCCGCGCGCAGCTCCTCCGCCGCCGCCCCGGCCGCCGCGCGGGCCTCGACCACGGAGGCCTTTGCTCGCTCGATCCGAACCGCCGCCGCCTCGCGCTCGTCCGGTAGGCGCCCGAAGAACGCCTCCAGCTCGAGCGCGCGCTCCCGGACGGCCTCCGTCTCCGCGTACAGCTCGTCGAGCTCCGAGAGCGTCGCCGCGACCTCCTCGTCCGCCCGCTCCAGCTCCCGCAGGAAGGCGAGACGGCGGTCGTCCATCAGGACGGCGTCACCCGATACGCGTCGAACACGGACTCGATGTTGCGGAGTGCGCCGAGGAGCCCGCGCAGCGCCTTGATGTCCCCGACCTCGGCCACGTACCAGTTCTTCGCCATCTGATCCTCGACGTGGCCGCCGTACTCGACGATGTTCGCGCCGTGTTCGGCGAACGTCCGCGCGACGTCCTCCAGGAGGCGCGGCCGGTCCCAGGAGACGACCGAGATCTGCACGCGGAAGCTCTGCGAGGCGCCGCCGTCCCACTCGACCGGCGTAAAGCGCTCCGGGTTGCGCATGAGCGCCTTCACGTTCGGGCAGTCGAGCCGGTGGATCGTGATGCCCTTGCCGAGCGAGATGTAGCCGACGATCCCGTCGCCGGGCACCGGGGTGCAGCACTTGGCGAGGCGGACGAGCACGTCCTGGACGCCGGGCACGTGGATGCCGAAGTTCTTCGACGCGACGGCCTCGCGCGCCTTCGGCCGACGGGGGAGCGTCTCCTCCTCGACCACGACCTCGGTCTTGAGGCGGTGCAGGACCTTGTTCGCGACCTGGGCGACCTGGAGCTTGCCGGAGCCGAGCGCGAGGTAGAAGTCCTCGGCCTTCTTGAAGCCCATGTCGCGGATCACCTCGGCGAGGAGCGGCGACCCGGCGAGCTTCTTGTACGGGAGGTTGTGCTGCTTGAGCGCGTTCTCGAGGGACTCGCGGCCGCGCTGCTCGGCGACCTCGCGCGTCTCGCGGCTGAACCACTGGCGGATCTTGTTCCGGGCGCGCGACGAGGCGGCGAGCGAGAGCCAGTCGCGGGACGGCCCGCGGCTCGGCTGCTTCGACGTCAGGATCTCGACGAAGTCGCCGCTCTGGAGGCGGTAGTGGAGCGGGACGATGCGGCCGTTCGCCTTCGCCCCGACCGTCCGGTGGCCGACGTCCGTGTGCACGCTGTACGCGAAGTCGATCGGCGTCGCCCCGGCCGGGAGGCTCTTCACCTCGCCCTTGGGCGTGAAGACGTAGACCTCGTCGGAGGCGAGCTCCGGGAACGCGCGCATCAACTCGCGCGAGTCGGACTCCTCCCGCTGCCAGTCGGCGAGCTGCTTCATCCAGGCGACCTCGGCCTCGGCCGCCTTCTTGCCCTTCTTGCCCTTGTAGAGCCAGTGCGCGGCGATGCCGTACTCGGCCGTCTCGTCCATCTCCTTCGTGCGCACCTGGATCTCGAGCGGCTTGCCCTCGGGCCCGATCACCGTCGTGTGCAGTGAGCGGTACATGTTGAACTTGGGCATGGCCACGTAGTCCTTGAAGCGCCCGGGCATGGGCTTCCAGAGCGAGTGGATGACGCCGAGGGCGCCGTAGCAGTCCCGCTCGCCCTCCTTGCCGTCGTGGTCGACGAGGACGCGCATCGCGGTCAGGTCGTAGATCTCGTTGAACTCCTTCCCGCGCTTCACCATCTTCTCGTAGATGGAGTAGAAGTGCTTCGCGCGCGAGGAGATCTCGGCGGGGATGCCGACCTTGTCGAGCTCCCTCTCCAGCACCCGTCCGGCGCCCTCGACGTACTTCTCCCGGTCGGCGCGGCGCTCGTTCACCATCGCCTGGATCTCGGCGTACTTGCGGGGGTGGAGCGTCTGGAACGCAAGGTCCTCGAGCTCCCACTTGACCGTGTGGATGCCGAGGCGGTGCGCGAGCGGCGCGTACACCTCGAGCGTCTCCCGCGCCTTCTGCACCTGCTTCTGCTTGCCCAGGTACTCGATCGTGCGCATGTTGTGGAGCCGGTCGGCGAGCTTGATCAGGATCACGCGCCGGTCCTGCGCCATCGCCACGATCATCTTGCGGTAGTTCTCGGCCTGCGCCTGCTCCCGACTCTGGAAATGGATGCGCGTCAGCTTCGTCACGCCCTCGACGAGTCGCGCGACCTCCTCTCCGAACTCCTCGCGCACCTGCTCGATGGTCGCGCTCGTGTCCTCGACGACGTCGTGGACGAGCGCGGCGGCGATCGTGGAGTCGTCGCGGCGGAGATCGGCGAGGATCTGGGCGACGCCGAGCGGGTGGAGGATGAAGTCCTCGCCGCTTCGCCGCTGCTGGTGCTCGTGCGCCTCCGAGGCGAAGCGGTACGCGCGCTCGAGAAGGTCCCGATCGACATCGGGGTTGTAGGCCGCCACGTTGGCAACGAGCCGGGCGAAGAGCTCGTGGTGCCGTTCGGCGGATGCGGTGAGCACCTGACCCGCCATGGATTCATCTTAGCTCCCGCGCCCGCGGGCTCCAGGCGGCGCGGGCGGAGATCAGGCGGCGGCCGCGAAGGGCTCGTCCGCCAGGGCGGCGAGGAAAGTCGGTGACTCGACGAGCGGCCGCCACGCCTGCGCACCTTCGGCCAGCCCCAGCTCGCCGAAGACGGTGCGGGCCCACGGGCTCCAGGCCGTAGGGCCCGCCTTCCACTCGGCCAGGAGCGCCTGCCGCAGCTCCCGGTAGCGCTCGGGCGTGGCGAAGAGCTCCCGGACGACGAGCTGCGGCGTGACCGTCCCGTTCCAGCGGTTCGCGGCCAGGCGGAAGGCCACGTCCCAGCGCCCGGGCTGCCGGTAGCGGTCGAGGGCCCTCCCGTGTCCGAAGGCGATCGCGCCCGAGCGGGCGCCACCCGCGGTGACGCCGAGGCGGAGGTGCTTGCCTTCGCCCACGGCGGCGAGGTCGGAGAGCTCGCAGTCGACGGCGAGGAGCGTCACGTTCGGGTTTCCGAGCCCGAAGGGGGCGAGCCGCTCGAGCTCCTCGCACAGGCCGAGCGTGAGCTCCCGCCCGCTGACGACGGCGTCCACGGGCGTGACGGGCCGGAGGTCGTCCGGGCCGAGGATACCCGCGGCGTGCTCGGCGAAGGCTTCGGCGAAGGCGTCGAGGTCTTCCGGCCTGATCGAGAGCCCCGCCGCGGCGCGATGCCCCCCCCAGCGGCCGAGGTGCTCCGAGCAGGCGGCGAGGGCGCCGTGGAGGTCGAAGGCGGGTATCGAGCGCCCGGAGCCGGTCCACTCCCCCTCCCCGTCGCCGCCGGCGACGAGGACGACCGGCCGTCGGAACCGCTCCACGAGCCGCGAGGCGACGATCCCGATCACGCCGCGATGCCAGTCCTCGCCCGCGATCACGTAGCCGAGGCGGCGCCGCCGCGGCTCCGGCCACTCCCCCACCTGGCGGATCGCGTCCCGGAGGATCCGCTCCTCGACGGCCTGGCGGTCGCGGTTCAGCTCCTCCAGCTCCGCGGCGAGGCGCCGCGCCTCGGCCGCGTCCTCGGTGAGGAGGAGCTCGAGTGCCGCCCGCGGGTGCCCGAGCCTGCCCGCGGCGTTGAGGCGGGGCGCGAGCCGGAACGCGATCGAGCCGGTGTCGACGGCGGCGGGGTCGACGCCCGCCGCGCGCATGAGCGCGCGTAGGCCGGGCTTGTCCGTGCGTGCGAGGCGGCGCATGCCGGCGGAGACGAGGGCCCGGTTCTCGTCCACGAGCGGGACGACGTCGGCGACGGTCGCCAGCGCGACGAGGTCGAGGTGGCGGTCGAGCTCCTCGGCCCCGAGCGCCTCGAGGAGCTTCAGGACGACTCCGGTGCCGCAGAGCTCGGGGAAGGGGTACTCGGAGGGGCGCGTGGCGACGACGGGGCAGTCGGGAAGCGCGTCGCCGGGGCGGTGGTGGTCGGTGACGACGACCTCGAGGCCGGCGGCCTTCGCCTCGGCGACCTCGTCGACGGCGGTGATCCCGCAGTCGACCGTCAGAAGGAGCCCACAGTCCTCCTCCGCGAGCCGTGCCAGCGTTTCGCCCGCGACCCCGTAGCCCTCCTCGAACCGGCTCGGCAGGTGCCAGTCGACGTCGGCGCCGAGCGCCCGCAGGGCCGTGACGGCGAGCGCCGTGGCGCAGATGCCGTCGGCGTCGTAGTCGCCGTGGACGCAGATCCGCCGGCCGGCCGAGATCGCGTCCCGGATGCGCCCGCAGGCGGCCTCGACGTCCCCGAGGAGGAAGGGGTCGTGGCCGGGAGGCTTCGCGGCGAGGAACGCTCGCGCGGTCTCGGGGTCGCCGTAGCCCCGCCGGACGAGGACGCTCGCGGTCACGTCGGCGAGCCCGAGCGCCTGGGCCAGCGCCCGCACCTCTCCAGGGGGGCACGGACGCAGCGTCCAGGTGCCCTCGTACATCGCGCTTCCACGCTACGGGCCGGGTCGGACAGACCCCGCGCGACGCAGGACGGCGGCGGCAGCCGCGGCTATTCTCAGACCTCGGTGACCGACGCGAACTACACCTCGGGCGACGACTTCGTCGTCGAGTTCCTCGGCTATCGCTTCAGCTTCAACGCGCTCGACTTCGAGCAACGCGTGAACGCCGCGGCCGTCCGCCTCGGCGTCGTCGGCCCCGGGGAGCTCGCCCACGACGAGACCGCCGACCTGGTCGAGCTCACCGCCCAGGGGAGGATCGACGACCCCCGCAGCGGGCTCGGCGAGTACCTCGTCCGCCACTGGGAGCGGCTCGCGCTGGTCAACGACGAGTCGCTCGTCTACTGGCTCCGCAAGCTCATCTTCCGCGGGGCCTGGCTCGACCAGCGCGTGAAGGACAACCTGCTCGAGGTGGACTGGGACGAGGAGACCGCGGACTTCGGCTACCGCGAGCCCGACGGCGGCCGGGCGCTCCTCGAGCTTGCCCCCGTGCCGTCGTGGCACGAGCTCCAGTTCCGCGGCTAGCTCGAGGGCGGTCGGGGCGGTCCGCCGCAGCGCCCGGGCCTTCGTTCGCGCCAGACGGCGTCGCACGCTATTACGAGCCGACGCGTCGCCTATGACGTCAGCCCGAGCTCCCCGTGAGCCGCCGTTCGATCCGGCTCCGGTTCACGGGAGTACGAGAGCAGGTGGAACGCGCTCCTGCCGCCGAGCGCGAACGCCGCGACGGGCTCGAGCTCGAACAGGACGATGCGGACCAGCATCGGGAAGTGCGTGTACGCGTCGCGCGCGGTCGCGCCACGCGTTCCGCGCCCTCGAGGTCCCCGAGCAGCCGCTCGCCGCGGATCGTGAAGACGTCGAAGTAGGCGAGACGGAGCCGGGCGCCCCGCGATTCGGGTCGTCCCCCGGCGGGCACTCCAGCGGAGACCTCACGGAAAGGGGAAGGAACGATGCACGCACTCGCAGCGCTCCTCGCGCAGCTCCCGGACCCGGGCAACGACAACGGCGGCGGAACCGACGGGCCCCTCCTCGTCGCCGGGATCGTCTCGATCGGCCTCGGCATCCTCATCTTCGCCGTGCCGAGGCTCCTGAGCTACATCGTCGCCGCCTACCTCGTGGTCATCGGCGTCATCTGGCTCGTCGCCGCATTCTGAGCGAGAAGGGGGCCGGCCTCTCCGCCGGCCCCCCTTCGCAGGGATACGTCTAGCGCTCGAGCTTCGAGCCCTTGTACTGCATCTTCTCCTTGGCGGTGTTCGACGCCTGGTCGGTGCCGTTCACGGACGACTTCGTCATGGCGAAGAGGAGCGTCGCGTGCGCGATCGCATCCGACATCTCGTCGATCGCGGTCGTGCTCACGTTGGCAATCGTGTCACACGCCTGGTGGTAGCAGGGGTCGTAGGCGACACCGGCGGTGCCGCCGTAGACCGCCGCCTGCTCCGGGGTCTTGATCCCCTCGGCGCCGGTGAAGAGCCCGCCGGCCGGGATGCCCGCGTTGATGAACGCGTCGTAGTCGGAGCGGCCGTCGAACTCCGTCGGCTCGGTGGCGAGCCCCTGGGAGGCGAAGTAGTCGTTGAAGACCGCCTCGATCCGCCCGGAGCCGCTCGGCCCGGAGACGCCGAACGCCGACCCGTCGCCGTCGTAGACGAAGCGGACGAAGTTCGGCGAGCCGACCATGTCGAAGTTGAGGTTGAGCATGATCGACTTCAGCTCCTTCTTCGGGAGCGTGTCGACGTAGCGCTGGGAGCCGATGAGCCCGTCCTCCTCTGCGCCCCAGAACGCGAATCGGACCCGGTTCACGGGCTCGATCCCGAGCTGCGCCATCTGCAGCGC
>DATHVD010000081.1:0-48838 GCA_035461525.1 Gaiellaceae bacterium | reverse complement strand
CCATGCCGCCGGTCACCCTACCCGGGCCGGCCCGCCCGGGACTCAGCCTGCGGCGCCGACGGCGGCGAGCGCCGAGCCCGCGTCCGTTTCACGCCCGTCGAGCACGTTGAAGAGCGCGAGCCAGTCGCGCAGGAGCCGCGGCGTCAGGAACCGCGACCGGACGTGCTCCTTGCCGGCCTTCGCCATCGCGCGCGCGATCTCGGGCTCCGCGAGGACCTCCGACACGGCCGCGGCGCACTCCTCGACCGAGCCGACGAGCCACCCCGTCTCGCCGTGCGTCATCTGGTCGACGATCCCGCCGACGTTCCCGGCGACGACCGGCCGGCCCTTCCAGAGCGCCTCCGTCACGGTGAGGCCGAAGCCCTCGCGGATCGACTTCTGGAGCACCGCGGCCGAGTGCACCTGGAACGCGTTCACCTCGACGGAGCCGACGTTGTTCAGGTTCGAGAGGATGTAGACGTCCGGGTCGCCGGCCGCCGCCTCGACCGTCCGGTTGTAGTAGTCCCATCCCTCCGGGTCGTCGTGCGCCATCGAGCCGACGAGCGCGAGCTGGAGGCCCGGGTGCTCCTCGCGGACGATCCGCCAGGCCTCGATCACGCCGAGCGGGTCCTTCCACGGGTCGAAGCGGGAGACCTGGGTGACGAGCGGCCGGTTCACGTCGATGCCGAACTGGTCGACGATGTAGGCGGCGTCCTCCGGGGAGAGCGCCATGTTCTTCGGCGCGAGCGGGTCGATCGCCGGCGGCCAGACGTACGCGCCCGGCGGGCCGGCCGCGCCGGGGACGTACTGGGCCCGGTGGAAGACCGACGCGTCGTGGCGGGCGATCCACGGGAGCAGGAAGTCGAGCACCTCGGGGTTCGGGGTCGAGAGGTCGATGTGGCAGCGCCAGACCCAGTGCCGGGCCCGCTCGCGCGCGTGCTCGATCATCGCCGCGGGCTGGGGGTCGTGGACGATGACCACGTCGAACTCGTCCTCGAGCGCCTCCGCGTTGAGGCGGTTGTAGCGGAGGAAGATCTCCTTCTGCTCTTGGGCGAGTCCGGTCCGGTCGCCCTGGAGCGCGTTGTGGATCGTCTTCGTGACGTCGAAGAACTCGTCCTGGCCGTAGATGACGCGCCATTCGGCCTCGAGCCCGGCGTCCCGCATGAGCGGCACGAGCGTGTAGAGGATCTCCGCGACACCGCCCCCGAAGGCCGTCGCCGAGAGGTGCAGGACGCGGAGATCGCGCACAGGCTCGGCGAGCGCGCGGATCTGGTCCATGAGCCCCCGTTCGGCGAGCGAGGCGTAGTCGGCGAGCGCCTTCGAGCCGACGTTGACGTGCTGTAGCTGCACGGCGCCGGAGGATACAGTCCGCGGTCGCGGGCGCGGTCAGGCGAGGTGCTTCGTGAAGCGCAGCCGCGAGCCCCGGCCGTCCTCGCAGGCCCCGATCTCGAGCTCGTCCGTCACGGCGCGGATGATGGCGATGCCGAGCCCGCCCTCGTCGAGCTCGCCGTGGCCGGCGAGCGCGCGGTCGGGATCGAAGCCGTCGCCGTCGTCGCAGATCTCGACGGCGAGGCGGCCGCCGTCGAGCTCGTAGCGGATGACCACGTCGCCGCCGCCGTTGGCGTAGGCGTGCCGGATCGAGTTCGAGCAGGCCTCCGTGAGCGCGAGCTTCACGTCCGCCAGCACCTCGGGCTCCACAGCTCGTGAACGCAGGAGGCCCGTGAGGGCCAGCCGGCCGAGGGCGATGTACTCGGCCTTGGCCGGGATGACGAGCGAGACGCTCGCGGAGGTGCCGTTGTCGTTCGTCACGAGATTGGGGCCGCAGACCCGAGTCGATCCCGGAGGAATCTACCCGGCCTTGGGCCTCGAGGCGGCTCGTACCCGCGACTCGAAGGGTGCAAACCGGGCCAGCCGCGAGCGCGCGATCGCCACAGCCTCGGGGCTCGAGTCGACGAGCACGTAGCGGCGCCCGAGCTGCGCGGCGACGGCGCCGAGCGTCCCCGAGCCCGCGAACGGGTCGAGGCACCAGTCTCCCGGCCGCGTAGAGGCCTGCACCATCCGGCGCACGATCCCCTCCGGCTTCTGCGTCGGGTATCCCGTCTTCTCCCGCCCGGTCGGGGAGACGATGGTGTGCCACCAGACGTCGGTCGGAAGCTTGCCGCGCGCGGCCTTCTCGGCCGTGACCAGCCCGGGCGCCATGTAGGGCTCGCGCTCGACCACCCCGGCGTCGAACCAGGTGCGGGACGGGTCGCGGACGTAGACGAGGATCGTGTCGTGCTTCGCCGGCCACCGCCGCCGGGGCCTTGCGCCGTAGTCGTAGGCCCAGACGATCTCGTTGAGGAAGCATTCGCGCCCGAAGATCCCGTCGAGGAGCACCTTCACGTAGTGCGCCTCGCGGTAGTCGAGGTGCAGGTAGAGCGTCCCGGTCGGGGCGAGCAGCCGGCGGAGCTCGCGCAGGCGCGGCTCGAGGAAGCCGAGGTAGTCGTCGAAGGCGTCCTCGAAGGACGCTTCGGCCACGAGACGCGTCGCGTAGCGGCGGCCGCCGAAGCCGATCCGATCGCCGGCCGGGTCGGCCGCCGCCGCCAGCGTTCGCCGTCGCTGCCGCCGCCCGGTGTTGAACGGCGGGTCAGCGTAGACGAGCTGGAAGCTCCCGTCGTCGTAGGCGGCGAGAACGTCGAGGTTGTCCCCGAGCAAGATGGCGTCCTCCGTCGGCCGGGCCATCGCGGCGAGTCTAGTTTCTCCGCCGGTCAGTTCAGCCGCGGCGGCGTCGCAGGGCGCTCGCCGAGCACGACCGTGATCGTGCGCTCCGCGTTCCCGCGGAGCACGGTCAGCTCGACGCTCTGGCCGGGGAGCAGGCGCTGCGTGACGGCGCGCACGACGTCCTCCGCCGACTCGACGGCGTCGCCGTCGATGGCGACGATGAGGTCGCCGCCGGCTCTGATCGGGATGCCCTCGAACTCCCGGTCGGAGGTTCCGCCCCGCAGGCCGGCCCGGGCGGCAGGGCTGCCCTCGACGACGTCTTGGACAATCGCCCCGGCCGGCGCATCGAAGCCGAGCTCCTCGGCCAGCCGCGGCGTCACCGTCTGCGTGGTCACGCCCAGCCACGCGTAGGCGACGCGACCCGTCTGGATGAGCTGCTCCATCGACCGCCTAGCGGCATTGATCGGGACGGCGAAGCCGACGCCCTCCGCCGTGCCGGACTCGCTGCGAATCTGGGCGTTGATCCCGATCACCTCCCCGCCGGCGTCGAACATCGGCCCGCCCGAGTTGCCGCGGTTGATCGGCGCGTCCGTCTGGATCGCGTCGACGAGGTTGTATCCGGACGTGATCGAGTCGATCGACCGCTGCGTGGCCGAGACGACGCCGACCGAAAGCGAGCTCTCCTGTCCGAAGGGGCTGCCGATGGCCGCCACGGGCTCGCCGACGACGATCGTGCTCGAGTCGCCGAGCGGCACGGGGCTGACCGGGTGCAGAGCGGGGTCGACCTTGAGCAGGCCGACGTCGTCGTAGACGTCCCAGCCGACGATCTCGGCCGGGACGCGCTCCCCGTCGCGGAACTGGATGTAGACCGTCGTGGCCGCCTCGGGCTCGCCCACGGTGCCCGCCTCGCCGGCGGTCGTGATCACGTGCGAGTTCGTGAGCACGTAGCCGTCGTCGGAGACGACGAAGCCCGAGCCCTGCGCGGCCGACCCGGGGGCCGTCTGGGCCTCGTCGCCGAAGAGAGCGAAGATCGTGACGACGCCGGAGGCGCGCTTCGCGTAGATCTCGCTCGCGTCGAAGCCGTTGCCCGTGAGGGGCAGCGCGGCGTCGCCCTCGACCCTTTCGGCCGCGGGAGCGGCCTCCTGCGCGGACACGACCACCCGCTCGGTGCGCGTGCCGCCACCGTCGACGAGGCCGGTCGCCTGCCCGAGCGCGAGCGCACCGGCGCCGCCGAGCGCGGCGGAGACCATGGCGATGACGGCGACGGCGCCCGGGCGAGGCATGTCCGACTCATCGTAGTGACGCGCACCGGAGCGCCGAGGCGGATCTCAGTACGTGCCTATCGGCACGATCATCGCCCGCCGGGAGCGCCTGCGGGCACCGGCTCCGCTTCACGTGAAAACGGTGCTTCGGTCGCAGGCGGAAGCGTGAGGGCGAACACCGTCTCACCGGGCCGCGAGCTGAGCTCGATCGTCCCGTCCATCCGCTCCGCGAGCTCGGAGGCGATCGCCAGGCCGAGGCCGCTGCCCGATGCCTTGCCGCCGCCCGCCCGGTAGAAGCGCTCGAAGAGGTGCTTTTGGTCCGCCTCGGGGATGCCCGGCCCGTCGTCGCGCACCGTCAGCCGCATTCCGCCGTTCGCGCGCGCGGCGACGACCTCGACGACGGTGCCCGCAGGTGTGTGGCGGAGCGCGTTCTCGACGAACGCCCGCGCGATCTGCTGCACCCTCAGCTCGTCGCCGAGCGCGCCCAGCTCCTCGTCCGCCTCCACGCGGAGCTCGTGCTCCTCAGCGTGCGCCGCAGCGCGGAACTCGTCCACGACGAGCCGCGCGCTCTGCGCCAGGTCGAACGGCCGCACCTCGACCTCGAGCTGGCCCGCGTCGAGGCGCGAGAGGTCGAGCAGATCGGTGGCGAGGCGCGTCAGCCGCTCGATCTGGGCGCCCATCTCGCCGAGGAAGTCCCGCCGGACGTCTGCGTCCATCCCCTCCTCCTCGAGCAGCTCGACGAAGCCGCCCAGCGAGAAGAGCGGCGTGCGCAGCTCGTGCGAGGCGTTGGCGATGAACTCCCGCCGGGCCCGGTCGAGCGCGGCGAGCCGCTCGCGCATGCTGTCGAAGGCGTCCGCGAGCTGCCCGATCTCGTCGCGGCCGGCGTCCTTGACCGGGGTCTCGAAGTCGCCGGCAGCCAGGCGCTCGGCCGCCTCCTCGAGCCCGCGGATGCGGCGGGTGAAGTTCCACGAGATCAGGTAGCCGGCGAGCCAGGCGATGAAGAGCGCGACGCCGCCGGCCACCGCAAGCGAGCGCGTGACGAAGGCGACGTTCGCCAGCGTGTCGTCGAGCGGCGTCGAGAGGAGCACGACCTCCGCGTCCCCCACGGGCGTCGCAGCCTCGGCGAACTCGCGCCCGTCCCGCTCGACCCGGCCCGACACGCGCCGCTCCGTCCTCGCCGCCTCGAGCGCGATCGAGTCACGCCGGAGGTCCTCGTCGGAAGGCGCCCCGCTGTCGGCGACGACGACGAGCGAGTCGCCCAGCTTCACGAAGATGACCACGCGCGCGTCGAAGGTCGCGTCGAGCGCCGCCGCCGTCTCGGGGTAGGTGAGCTGGGTCGGCTGGTTGCGCACCGTCGCCGCCGCGACAGGGAGCGCGCGCTCGAGCTCCCTCGTCTTCGAGTTCACGAGCCGGGACTCGAGCTGCGGCGCCACCGCGACGTAGACGATCGCCAGCGCGCCGGCGACGACGCCGAAGAGAATGAGGCCGACCTTGACGCGGAGGCTGAAGCGGGGCTGCCTCATGGCACGTCGCGGAAACGGTAGCCCGCCCCCCGGACCGTGAAGATGAACTCGGGCTCGGCTGGGTCGCGCTCGATCTTCTCGCGCAGGTGGCGCACGTGCACGTCGATCGTGCGGGGATCCCGGAACTCCGAGCCGCCCCACAGCTCGTCCAGGAGCGCTTTTCGCGTGAAAACGCGTCCGGGGCTCGCCGCGAGCATGCGCAGGAGCTCGAACTCCAGGTACGTGAGCTGCGCGGGCGCGCCGCGCACCTCGACGGTGCGCCTGGAGGCGTCGATGCGGAGCCCGTCCACCTCGATCACGTCCACGCGGGCATCGAGCGGGGGCAGCTGCGCCCGCCGCAGGAGGGCCCGCACCCGGCTCATGAACTCGCGGATCGAGAACGGCTTCGTGATGTAGTCGTCGGCGCCGAGCTCGAGGCCGAGCACCTTGTCGCCCTCGTCGCCGCGGGCCGTGAGCATGATGATCGGAACGGCGCTGCGCTCCTCCCGCAGGCGCCGGCAGACTGCCAGGCCGTCGAGCCTCGGCAACATCAGGTCGAGGACGACGAGGTCGACCGGCTGTTCCCGGTAGCGCTCGAGCGCCTCCTCGCCGTCACGCGCCTGCACGACGCGATACCCCTCCCGTTCCAGCGGATACGTGAGGAGCTTCTGCACCGAGTCCTCGTCGTCCACGAGGAGGACCGTCAGCGGCCGTTCCATCCCCGGCTAAGGATAGGGGCCGGAGGCGGCTCATCTACAATCTCCCGGCCTATGGCCGCAGAAGCGCCACGCAGGCGGGCGCGACGCGGGTCCCTGGAACGCCCGGTCTCCACCAGGCTCTATCGCGCCGCCTGGCTCGCCGTGGCCGTGCCGGTCCTCGTCGCCGCCTTCAGCGTTGGCCGACCCGACCCGCTGCCGGAGCCACGCCTCCGCCCGTTCTTCGACCAGACGACGGCCGTCCAGTTCGCCACGATCTTCGCGAACCGCTTCCCCGACCGCACGCCCGGCTCCCAGGGCGCCCGGGAGGCGACGACGTGGGTCGAGGACCAGCTCGCCGAGTACGGCTTCGCGGTCGAGCGGGACACCTTCACGGCGGACATCCCCGGCATCGGCACGCGGGAGCTCGTCAACCTCGTCGCCGTGGCCCCACGGGGGCCCGCGGCGGCCGAGGGAGCGGAGGAGGTGGCCGAGGAGCCGCCTCTCTCGCAACGCGCGATCGTGGTCGTCGCCCACCGCGACAATCTCGGCGAGTCCCCGGGGGCGCAGGACAACGCCTCGGGGACTGCCGCGCTCCTCGAGCTGGCCCGCGACCTCGGAACCGCGACGCTCTCGCACCACTTCGTGCTCGTCTCGACGGACGGCGGGGCCTTCGGAGCCCTCGGCGCCGCCCGCTTCGCCGAGCGCTCGCCGTGGGCGGACCGCCTCGCCGCGGTGGTCGTCCTCGACACGCTCGGAGGGCCGCTGTCTCCACGGCTCGAGTTCGGAGGCACGACGGCGCGCGTCCCGAGCGCCACGCTCCTGACGAGCGCCGCGGATGCCGTCAGCAACCAGACGGGCGCGGAGCCCCTGCGCCCAGGTGCGTTCGCTCAGCTCATCGACCTCGCGTTCCCCTTCAACCTCCACGAGCATGCGCCCTTCGTCTCCCAGGGGGCGCCGGCGGTGACCCTGACGACGGGCTCGTCCCGGCCGCGACCGCCGGAAGGGGACACCCTCTCGGGACTCGACGGCGACCGCCTCGGGGAGCTCGGCCGCGCCTCCCAGTCGCTCCTCGGCGCCCTGGACGAGGCGGCGGAGGTCACCCGCGGGACGCACTCCTACCTCTACCTGGGCACGCGCCTCGTCCACGGCTGGACGATCCAGTTCGTCCTCATCGCGGCGCTGCTGCCGTTCCTCGCCGCAACGATCGACCTCTTCGCCCGCTGCCGGCGGCGGCACATCGCGCTCTGGCCCGGACTGAGGAGCTACCTCAGCCGGCTCTCCGTCTGGCTCTGGGCCGGCGCCGCCTTCGCCGTGCTCGTCCTCGCCGGGATCCTGCCGAGAGGCGAGGCCCGCCCGATCGCCCTGGACACGGCGGTCGCCGCCGGCTGGCCGTATGCCGCTCTCGGGGCCCTGCTCGGCGTCTCGCTGATCGCGTGGCTCGTCGTGCGCCCGAGGCTCGCGCCGACGCGCTCGATCGCCCGCGAGGAAGAGCTCGGAGGCCACCTGGCGGCGATGCTCGTCCTCGCGCTCGTCGCGCTCGTCGTCGCCGCCGTGAACCCGTACTCCCTCGTCTTCCTGCTCCCCGCCCTGCACGCCTGGCTCTGGATCCCCCAGGTCGCCGACCGGGGGCGGATCGTCCAGGGAGCGGTGTACGCCCTCGGGTTCGCCGGGCCCGCCCTCCTCTTCGCGTCGTTCGCGCTGCGCTTCGACCTCGGCACCGATGCCGCTTGGTACATCCTGGCGCTGACGGCGGTGGGCTACGTCCCGCTCCCCCTCGTCCTCTCCTTCCTCGCCTCGGGCGCGGCCGCCGGGCAGCTCGGCGCCCTCGCGGCGGGCCGCTACGCTCCTTATCCGGACGCGACCGAGCGCTCGCGCGGGCCCATCCGGGAGGCGACCCGGCAGGCTATCCTCGTCTGGAGGAGATCGCGCCGACGCCACCTCCGCCCCGTGGACGCGCAGGAGCCCGGCGCCGACACCGAATCCGTGGAGAGCCCGTGAAGACCCGGCGTGCCGGAACCGCCCTGATCGTCGGCGGCCTCCTGGTCCTGGCGTACGCCGCAGCGGTGCTCTTCTGGCGCGATCCGGTCACCGACGTCTACAACCGCTACCAGCAGAACCGGCTCGAGTCGGCGCTCGAGGCCGAGTTCGAGGCCTGGGACGCCTCTCCGGCGGCTCCGGCGCAGACGGCGCAGGAAGCGCCCGAGGGGGAGGAGACCGAGGAGAGCCGCCTCGCCGCCGCCCGCGCCGCGACGGCCCGTGACGCGAGGCGCTTCGTCTCCGAGCTCGACCTCGGGCAGGCGTTCGGGCGGCTCACGATCCCGCGCATCGACCTCGAAACGGTCGTGGTCCACGGCACGCGCTGGGGGCCGGACCTCTCGCGCGGGCCGGGGCACTACGAGCAGACGACCGTCCCCGGGCTCGGGCGCACGGTCGGCGTCGCCGGCCACCGGACGACGTTCGGCGCCCCTCTGCGCGAGATCGACTCGATCGAGGTCGGGGACGAGATCACGCTCGAGATGCCGTACGGCACCTTTCGCTACGAGGTCTTCGAGCACGAGATCGTCGACTCGGACGACTGGAGCGTGATCCGCGGCCGCGGGTTCGACACGATCATGCTCTCCGCCTGCCATCCGCTCTACAGCGCGGCGCAGCGCTGGATCGTCTACGGCCGGCTCGTCGAAGTGCGCCCGCACGACGGCGAGGCGTACACCCTCGCGAGCGCCCGATAGCGCTCAGAGCGCGAGGTAGCGCACCGGCTCGCCCGCCGGCAGCTCGCCCTCGCCCGCGGGCACCCAGACGAGCGCGGTGGCGCGGCCCGCGTGGACGATCATGTGCGACTCCTGGCCTGCGAGGGGCTCGAGCACGACGCCGTCCCCCCGGCGGCGGGCGACGGCGCGCACGAGCTCGTCCCGCTCTGCGTTCCGGCGGACCCCCCGCGCGAGCACGCCCTCGCGGTACGCGGGCAGCGGGTCCGGCAGCCCGAGCAGCGCGTTCACCGCCGGGCGGACGAGCACCTCGAACGTGGCGAGCGCCGAGACGGGGTTGCCGGGCAGGTTGAAGACGAGGTGGTCACGGCGGACGCCGAAGGCGACCGGCTTCCCCGGCTTCATCGCCACGCCCCAGAAGACCTCCTCGACGCGGAGGTCGGCCTGCACGCGACGGACGAGATCGTGCGGCCCGACGGACGCGCCTCCGGTGGTGACGAGCATGTCGAAGCCGAGGAGCGCCCGCTCGATCGTCCGCCGATGCTCCTCCTCGTCGTCCGCGACGACGCCGAGCTGGGCGGGGACCGCGCCCGCGAGCGCGAGCGCCGTGGCCAGGAGGAGGCCGTTCGACTCGTAGATCTGGCCGGGCTCGAGCGGCTCGCCGGGGCGCCGGAGCTCGGATCCGGTCACGAGGACGCCGACGCGCGGGCGCTTGGCGCACCGCACCTCCGCGACGCCCGCGGCGGCGAGGGCCCCGACCTGGCCCGCGCCAAGGAGGACGCCGGCCTCGAGCGCGGGCTCGCCGGCGCGCACGTCGCCGCCCCGCTCCCGGACGTTCGCCCCGGCGGAGACGGGCGCCGGGACGTGCAGCCCGGCAGAGCCCTCCTCGACGAGCTCCAGCGGCACGACCGCGTCCGCCCCGTCTGGCACGGCGCCGCCGGTGGCGATCGCCATCGCCTCGCCCGCGGCGAGCGGGCGCGGCGCCGGCGTGCCCGCCGGGATGCGGGCGACGACGGGCAAGGTCACGGGCGCCGCAGCGGTGTCGGCCGCCCGGAGGGCGAAGCCGTCCATCGCCGAGCTCGGGAACGGGGGCAAGTCGACGGCGGCGAGCACCGGCTCGGCGAGGACGCGACCCGCGGCGCGCTCGATGGGCACGCGCTCGGCCTCGAGCGGACGCACTCGCTCCAGGACGAGCCGCTGGGCTTCCGCGATCGAGATCAGCTCGGACACGACGGCGGTACGCTAGACGACCTCGCTCAGATGGGCACGGCGTCCCGGAGCAGGTATGCCGACATCCCGAGCGCGAGCCAGCGGGCCGGGCGGTCCTCCTCGACAGCGGCGAGGGGCACGGCCCAGACGGCGTACCACGGGACGAGCCACGAGGTGGCCACGAGCAGAAGGCCGGCGGCGAGCGCGAGCCGCGCGCGGCCGCGCCACGCCTCGCGGAGGAGCCAGGCGTAGGCGACGGCGAACGCGAAGGCGAAGGCGATCACGACGACGTCCTCGGAGATCCCGACGTGGGAGATGCGGACCGGAACGGCGTACCACGCACGGTCCTCAGCCAGGTTCGAGGCCAGCGGGCCGGCGGCCCGCAGCCAGTCGAGCCCGTACCGCCATGTGGCAATTGCTACGATTACCGCTGCGGCTGCCGCGAGGCCGCGGTGGTCGATCCGGCGGCCGACCCGGCGGGCCTCGAGCAGCCTGAGCGGGAGGAACAGGACGGGCACCCACTTGATCGAGATCGCCGCGGCCCACGCGGCGCCCGCGAGCGCCCGTCGGCCGGAGGCTGCGAGCGCCAGCGCGCCGAGGACGAAGGCCATCATCCACGCGTCGTTGTGCCCCCCGCCGGCGAAGTGGACGGCGAGCAGCGGGTTCCAGCCCACGAACGCCGCCGAGAACGCCGGGCGGGCGCCGAGGCGCGCCGCGAGAAGGACGAGGGCGATCATGGCGGCGGCAGCCAGCACGCGGTAGGTCCACGCGGCGGCGTCCGGGGACTCGCCGACGACGAGCGCGTGCCCCTCGGACGCGAGCGAGAACCCGGGGCCGTAGACGGAGGTCGTGTCGTACCAGTACGAGCCCATGAGCTCGAACGCGGGGTCGTCCGGGTAGCCCCGCGGGACGTCGACGTAGGGGTTGTCGCCGTGTTCCGTCCCGATGCGACCGTACATCCAGTACGTGTAGACGTCGGTGGAGAGGAGGACGGGGCCGGCGAGCGGGGCGAGCTGGACCGCGCACGCAAGGGCGATCACGGCCCGGACGCGGACGGCCTCCCGCGCCGGGCGGCTGAGAAGGAAGAGCCCGGCGAGGTAGGCGGCGAACGCCGCCACGGCGGCCCCGAGGTAGAGCCACGCCCAGGTCGAGTCCCCGCCCTCGTGCTCGGGAACGAGCGGTGAGCTCTCGGGGAAGGCGAAGGCGACCGCCGCCGCGACGAGCGCCAGGACGAGCGCGCCCGCGCCGAGCGGCGCGAGGCTAGTGGTCCGAGCGGGAATGAGCGTGCGCCCGCCGCGCTGGCATCAGCCCTCCGTGGTCGTCGGAGGGGCGGTCGTCGTCGGCGGAGGCGGTTCGGTCGTCGTGGGCGGCGGGGGCGGGGGCGGGCCCGTGGTCTCCTGCCGGCGACCGGTCTCGCCGTCCTCGTCGTCCTTCTCCTCCTCCTCGGGCGCGCCCTCGAAGGCGTACTGGCCCTCGAACGGCAGCCACACTGCCGGATTCTTCGGGGAGGGCCAGCTTCCGTAGGGTGCGTTCGCGAACGCGCGCGACATGAAGAGCCGCCAGATCGTGGCGGGGAACGTCCCGCCCGCGACGGTGATCCCGTGGACGCTGCTCATCTCGATCTGCGCGTTCGGGTAGCCGACCCAGACGACGGTGGATGCGCGGGTCGTGTAAGCCGCGTACCAGGCGTCCGCATGGTTCTCGGTGGTCCCGGTCTTTCCGGCCGTTGTCGGGTCGCCGTAGTACGAGCCGGTGCCCGTCCCGCTCGTCGCGTTCTCGTGGAGGATCCTGGTCACCTCGTAGGCGACGCCGTCGGGGATGACGCGCTTGCGCTTCGGCACGCCCCACTCGGCGCCCTTGTCGGTGCGGCCGTCCGGGAGGACGACCTTGCGGATCGCCATCGGCTCCGAGTAGACGCCGCCGGCCGCGAGCGTAGCGTAGGCGGAGGCCATCTCGAGCACGGAGACCGAGTTCGAGCCGAGCCCGATCGACGCAACCGGCTGGAGCTTCGTCTTCACCCCCATCTGCCGGGCCAGCTGCGCGACGTTCTCGGGCCCGACGTCGAGCGTCAGGCGGGCGTAGACCGTGTTGTCCGAGCTCAGGGTCGCCCGCGCGATCGACATGGGGCCGGAGTACGAGTTGCTGTAGGTGGCGACCTCCCAGGGCTCCGAGTTCGTGTCCGGCTGCCAGCGGAACGGCGCCGAGAGGTACTGCGTCGTGTACGGATTGATCCCCTGCCGAATCGCCTCGGTGAGGACGAAGGTCTTGAAGGACGACCCCGACTGCCGCCGGCCCTGGGCGGCGAGGTTGAACTGGAGGTTCTTCCTGCCCGGCGCGACTGCGGTCATCGCGCGAATGGCGCCGTTCTTCGGGTTGATGGAGACGATCGCCGACGCCGGATCGCCGTCCTGGTTGAGCGTCTCCTCGATCGCCCGCACGGCGAGCCGCTGGAAGCGCGGGTTGATGGTCGTGTACACGCGCAGGCCGCCGCCGCGGACGGTCGAGGCGCCGTACTGCTCGATGAGCTGCTCCCGCACGAAGCTGAAGAAGAACGGCTCCCGGATCTTCGTGTAGAGCTGGCCCGGCTTCAGGTTCAGGGGCGCTGAGACCGCCTTCTCGAACGCCGCCTGGTCGATGTAGCCGCTGTCGAGCATCGCTCGGAGCACGTCGTTGCGGCGGCTGACCGCCTCGTCCGGGCGGCGGAAGGGGTCGTAGAGCGAGGGAGCCTGGGGCAGGCCGGCGATGAGCGCGGCCTGCTGGAGGTTCAGGTCCGCCGCCGACCGCGAGAAGTAGGTCTGCGCGGCGGCCTCGGCGCCGTAGGCGTGGCTGCCGAAGTAGACCTGGTTCAGGTAGGTCTCCAGGATCCGCTCCTTGCGCCAGGCCTTCAGCTCGACCCCGGTGAGGCCGGCCGGGGCGGCGCCCCAGATGTTCGGGAGGCCCTCCTCCTCGAGCTTGAGCGCGAGGCAGGCCTCCTTCGTCTTCCGCTCCCACGACACCTCGTTGCCGATGTAGAGGTTGCGGACGAGCTGCTGGGTCAGCGTCGAGCCGCCCTGCACGATCTCGCCGCTCTCGAGGTTCTTGACCGCCGCGCGGACGATGCCCTCGTAGTCGACGCCGTCGTGGGAGTAGAAGCGCCGGTCCTCGATGGCGACGGTAGCCTGGCCAAGGAGCGGCGACATCCGCTCGATCGCGATCGGCTGCCGGTTCTTCTCTGCCGGAATGGCGCCCAGGATCGACCCGTCGGCCGCGTAGACGAACGAGTTCTGACCGATCGCCACGGGCCGCAGGGAGGCGAGCGAGCAGCTCTCCCTGAAGGCTTGTGCGCCGGTGAAGGCTGCGGCGACGAGGACCCCGAGCAGGGCGAGGAAGATGGCGACGACCGTGACGAGGACGAAGCGGCGGGACTGCGTGCGGTCGCGGCGACGGCGGTCGCGGCGACGGCGGCGCTGCCGGTTGTTGACGAGCGGCCGGCCGTTCCCGTTCCGCCCGGCGCCGTTTCGGCCGTTGTGCCCGTTCCGGCCGTTTCCGCTCACGTGAGGACCCCTTCGGCCCGCAGGCGCTCGAGCACCGCGCGGCGAAGTGCCGCCGAGAGCTCGGCTGCCTCGGCAGGCGTTCGCGCCCAGGCTTCGACCGTGACGACGGCTGCGTCGGCGTCGAGTTGCGTCACGCTGGCTTTCGCTTCCTTGTCGCTCACTGTCTGGGGGAGACTTCGGGCCTCGTCGAGGAGGAGCTCGATCACCCGGTCGAGGTCGGACGCGAGGGGCACGAAGACACTCGCGTCCGCCCGGTGCTCGGCGCTTCCGATCGTCGCATTCCTGATGGTATCGGAGGCAAGCTTCGCGTTCGGGACGTAGAACCGCGCTCCGTCCGCCGCACGGATGACGGTGTAGGTGAGGCCGATTTGCTGAACGGTGCCCGCCGCGCCGGCCACCGAAACGCTGTCCCCGAGCCGCAGCGGCTGCGTGAAGGCGACTAGGATGCCCGCGATGAAGTTGGCGAGCGTCGCCTGGGCCGCGAGCCCGAAGACGAGGGCGACCACGGCGGAGGAGGCCAGGATCGCGCCTGCCACCGCCCGCACCTCGGGCACGACGAGCAGAGCGCTGAAGATGCCGACGACCGCGACGACGGCGAGCGCGCTCTTGCGGACGACGCGATAGACCGTAAGCGTCTCCGGGCGCAGCGTGAGACGCCGCGCGATCATGCGGTCGACGAGGCGGGCGACGACGAACGTCGCGACCAGGACGAGCCCGGCGACGACGAGCCGCTGGACGAGTTCGGAGTCCATCCTCGGAAGGTTCTCTAGAAGGGCAGCCCCTTCCTGCCCTGGAACCCCTCCTCGAATCCGTGCCAGAACGCGACTTCGGGCTCGCCGAGCTGCCAGCAGAGGAGCACGATCTCGCCGCCCGGGTGCGATGCCGGAAAGTCGACCAGTCCTCGGTCGAGATCCTTGACCTGCACCCCGAGCCGGTGGATCTCCTCGACGAGCGCGGCCACGTCCGCGCCGGCTTCTGCGACCGAGGCCTCGAGATCGCTCACCCGGGCGGGGTCGATGCTGCCCCCGTTACCGCCGACGGCGGCGCGCACGGCGCGCAGCTCGTCCTGCAGGGACGCGTGGCGGCGGCGCTCCGCGACGAGCTTCTCCACCTTGGGCCGGAGATCCGCGAGCGTCCGGTTCGCCTCCGCCTGCGTGAAGAGTCGCATCTTCGCCATAGTGCCTACCGTGGTGAGACGCCGCCTGGCCGCCACTGCGGCCCTCCTCGTTCTCGGGGCCGTGGGCTGCGGCGAGCGGAGCGAGCCCCTGGGCGAGCTCGAGCAGCCCTACCCGGTGACGGTGCCAGGCGCCGGCGAGCAGCCCGTGGTGATCCGGGAGAGGCCGGAGCGGATCGTGGCGCTCGACGCAGGCGCCGCCGAGCTCGTGATCGCCCTCGGCGCACGCGACCGCCTCGTCGGCGTGCCGGCCGGCATCGCGCGCGGCGAGCGCCCCCGCCAGGCGCCGGCAGCGGCGGCCGAGGTCGTGAGCCGCGCCCAGCAGGTGCGGGTCAGCGAGATCGTTCGGCTCGAGCCGGACCTCATCATCGCGACCCCAGCCGTCGACATCCTCGACGTCACGGCGGCGCAACGCGAGAGCGAGGCGGCCCTCTATGTCCAGCCGACCTCGTCGGTGGACGACGTCGTCCGCGCCACGATCGAGCTCGGCTTCGTCGTCGGCGAGCCCGTGGCGGCCCGCGAGCTCGCAGCCCAGATTCGCGGCCAAGTCGCCCAGATCGAGGAGCAGGTGGCGTCGCAGCCTGTCGTGACGACGTTCGTCGACACCGGCTTCTTCATCCCGATCCAGGGGCGCTCCCTCGGCGGCGACCTCGTGCGCCGAGCCCGCGGCGAGAGCGTGGCGGGCGAGTCGCCCGGGCGGGAGCCCTTCCCGCTCAACCGGCTCCGGCGTCTCGATCCGCAGGTCTACATCGCCACGTCGGACAGCAGGGTCACTCTGGGGACGCTGCGCTCCGACCCGAGGACGGCGCAGCTCGGCGCCGTCCGGGAAAGGCGCGTCGTCGTCGTGCCGTCGGATCTCCTCTCCCGGGCCGGTCCTCGCGTCGGCCGCGCCCTCGAGCTCGTCGCGGAGGCTCTGCACCCGGATGCCGTCGGCTAGCGAGCTCGACGCCGTCACGGTCGACGCCATGGGGACGCTCGTCGAGCTCGACGACCCCGCGGAGCGCCTGCACGCCGGGCTCGCCTCGCACGGCGTCGAGCTTCCGCTCGCCGGCGTGGCCGCGGCCTTCCGGGCGGAGGTCGCCTACTACGTGCCGCGCACGCTCGAGGGGCGCGACGAGGAGAGCCTCGCCGACCTGCGCGTCCGCTGCACCGCCGTCTTCCTCGAGGTCGCCGGGGCGGCCGTTGCGGCGGAGGACTTCGCCGACGACTTCCTCGCCGCGATCGTCTTCCGGCCCCTCGCGGGCGCCGCGGAGGCGCTCGAGCGGCTCCGCGCTGCCGGTCTCGCGCTCGCGTGCGTGTCCAACTGGGACGTGTCCCTCGGTTGGCAGCTCGAGCGAATCGGCCTCGCCCCGCACTTCTCCGCGATCGTAAGCTCGGCCGAGGCCGGTGCGGCGAAGCCCGACCCGGGCCCGCTTGTCGCCGCGCTCGGTCGGCTCGGCGTCGAGCCCGCCCGCGCGATGCACACCGGGGACGGCGACGTCGACCGGGAGGCGGCCGCCGCGGCGGGCGTCGCCTTCGAGCCCGCGCCGCTCGCTACGCTCCCCGAGCGGCTCGGCCTGGGCCGGCGACCATGAGCGACCGCACGCGAGGCATCTCCACCCGCGCGATCCACACCCCGGATTTGCCGGCGGGGCCCGGCGATCCCGTCGTCGGGCCGATCGTCGCCTCGACGACCTTCTCCTTCGAGACGGCCGCTGGCCTCGCACGCGTGATCGCCGAGGAGGAGTACGGGTTCTCGTACGCACGCCTGCGAAATCCCACCGTAGAGGAGCTCGGGGCGGTCGCGGCCGCGCTCGAGGGCGCCGAGGCGGCGCAGCCCTTCTCCTCGGGAATGGCCGCGATCAGCGCCGCGCTCCACTCGACGCTCTCCGCGGGAGACACGCTCCTGCTCCCGCGCCAGCTCTACGGGACGACCTACGCGCTGGCCGAGACCCAGCTTCGACCCCGCGGGGTCGAGATCGTCTACCTCGACGTCACCGACCTTGCCGCCTGGGAGCGGCCCGCGCGCGTGCGCTACGTCGAGACGATCGCCAACCCCGGCTTCCCGCTCGCCGACCTAGGGCGGCTCGCCGAGACGAAGGGTGACGGGCTTCTGATCGTGGACAATACGTTCGCCTCGCCGGCCCTCTGCCGCCCGCTCGAGCGCGGGGCCGACCTAGTCTGCGAGTCGGCGACGAAGTACCTGAACGGCCACCACGACGTCACGGCGGGCATCGTCGCCGGCAACCGCGAGCTCGTGGCCGGGGCCCGGGCGCACCTGGTGCAAGTGGGCTCCGTGCTCGACCCGTTCCCCGCCTTCCTCGTCCGCAGAGGCCTGAAGACGCTCGCCCTGCGCATGGAACGCCACAGCGCGAACGCGCTGGCGGCGGCAACGTTCCTCGAGGGGCATCCGCGCGTCGAGCGCGTCCTCTACGCCGGCCTGGAGAGCTTCCCCCAGTACGACCTCGCGCTGCGCCAGCTCGACGACTCCGGCGGCATGCTCTCCTTCGAGGTCGCAGGCAGGCGCGAGGCGGGCGAGCGCTTCATGGACGCGCTCGAGCTCTGCGGCCGAGCGACGAGCCTCGGAGGCGTGGACACGGTCGTCCACCACCCGGCCTCGACGAGTCACCGCCAGTACACGGACGAGCAGCTCGAGGCGGCGGGCATCACACCGGGGCTGCTGCGCCTCTCCGTAGGGTGTGAGGATGCAGACGACGTCGTCGCCGACCTCGACCGGGCGCTCGCACAGGCCTAGGACGGGGCCGCTCGTCGCCTGGCTCGGCGTCTCGGGCCTCCTGACCGCGCTCGCGTTCGCCTCCCGCGCGGCCGAGGCCGAACCTTCGCCGGACCTGCTCTACCGGCCGTCGTTCGTGGTCGGGGGAATCGTCCAGTACGGCATCATCCTCCTCGTCGCGCTCGGGATCGCGCGCATGTATCCCCGTCCCCTGCGCGCGCTCGGGTTCCGCCGCTTCCGCTGGCGCTGGGTCTGGATCTCGTTCGCGGTCGTCCTGGGCGCCGTGGTCGTCGCCGCCTCGCTCGAGCCCCTGCTCGGCGGCGGGGAGAAGCAGGGCCTCGCCCCCGACCGCTGGCAGCCGGACGACGCTGTCGTCTTTGCCCTGAGCTGCGTCCTCCTGGTGCTCGCCGGCCCCTTCGCCGAGGAAGTCTTCTTCCGCGGGCTCGGCGTTCGCGCGCTCGCCCCCTTCGGCGGGCTCACGGCGATCGTCGTCACGGGCCTCGTCTTCGGTCTCGTGCACGGGATCCCCGAGGCTCTGCCTCCGCTCGTCCTCTTCGGGCTGGGCCTGGGCTGGGTGCGCCTGCGCTCCGCGAGCGTCTGGCCTCCCTTCATCGCCCACGCCGCCTACAACGGCCTCGGCGTCCTCCTGCTCGTCCTCTCCTGGGTCGCTGACGCGCCGACGGCGTGAGCTCGTGAGCTGGGAGACCTTCGAGCACGAGGCCGACGTCGGCCTCCGCGTCAGTGGCCGGGACGGGCCGGAGCTCTTCGCGGAGGCAGGGCTCGCGCTCTTCGACCTCGTCTGCGACGTGGGCGCGGTCGAGGAGCGGCGCTCCTGGACGCTCGCCGGCGAGGCCGACGGGCTCGAGAGCCTTCTCGTCGACTGGCTCAACGACCTCGTCTACCTCTTCGAGGGCGAGGGTGCGGTCTGCTGCCGCTTCGACTTTCCCGCCTGGTCGGAGACCGCGTACGAGGCGATCGCCCACGGCGAGCCCGCCGACCCGGAACGGCACGACCCGCGCGACCTCGTCAAGGCGGCGACCTACCACGGCCTCTCCGTCCGGCGGACGCCGGACGGCCTTGAAGCCACGGTTATCCTGGACGTCTAGATGGCGGCCAGCGATCCCCAGCACGATCCCGTCGTCACCGGTCTGCGCGAGCGGATCGCGGGGCTCGACCGTGCCATCCTCGCCGCGGTCAACGAGCGGATCGGCCTCGTCGCCGAGCTGCGCACGCACAAGCTCTCCCACGGCTGGGACTTCGTCGACGCACGCCGGGAGGCCGAGCTCCTCGACGCGCTCGCCGCGGCGAACGGCGGCCCGCTCGGCGAGGAGGGCCTGCGCGAGCTCTTCGGGACGGTGCTCGCGGTGACGAAGCGCGAGGTCGCAGGCGAGGCGCCCTAGGTCTCCGAGGAGAAGTCCTCGGGCTTGACGTCGTCGAGGAACTTCTTGAACTCCTCGACGACCTCCTCCTCGTTCACGTCCTCGTGCTCGAACTCGATCGCGCTCTCCTCGATGACGGCGTCGGCGGCGAAGATGGGCGCGCCCGAGCGGACCGCGAGCGCGATCGCGTCGCTCGGCCGCGAGTCGATCTCGATCTCGGAGCCGTTGATCGCGACGGTGATCAGCGCGTAGAAGGTGTTCTCCCGCAGCTCGGTGACGGCGATGCGGACGACGCGCGCCTCGAGCTGGGAGAGCAGCTCGGTGACGAGGTCGTGGGTCATCGGCCGCGGCGTGTGCGCGCCCTGGAGCTTCATCAGGATCGCGGCCGCCTCGGGATGGCCGATCCAGATCGGCAGGAACTTGTTCCCGTCGGCCGTCTTCAACAGGACGATCGGCTGCTTGCCGACCATGTCGAAGCTCACGCCGTAGATGACCATCTCGTGCATGGCGGGCTCGACTGATTCTAGCCACGTACCTTCGCCGCGGAACCTCTCCGGAAACCGAAAGACCCCGGAGCGGGGGCCTGCGATGGGCGATCCTGGATTCGAACCAGGGACCTCCGCCTTATCAGAGCGGCGCTCTAACCGACTGAGCTAATCGCCCGCGCGGCCGGATTGTAGCGAGACGCGCTCGAGCGCCTCCACCAGCTCGGCGAGCTCCGTCTCGTCGGCGAAGTAGACCTCGAGGCGGCCGGCGGTCACCTTCGCGTCGGCGCCCGTGAGGCGCCGGACGGCGGCACGAGCGCGGTCGGCGAGGGCGGGCGAGACGGGCTGGCGGCGGCGCGGCTTCGTGCGCGCGCCGGCCCAGCGGGCGGCGCGCTCGGCGGCGCGGACGGAGAGGCCCTGGCGCACGATGCGGCGGGCGAGGGCTCGGCGCTCGTCCCGGTCTGGGACGGCAAGCACGGCCCGCGCGTGTCCCTCGGAGAGCCGGCCGCGCTCGACGAGGCCGAGGACGTCGTCGGGGAGCTCGAGCAGGCGGACGCGGTTCGAGACGGCCGGCTTCGAGCGGCCCACGTGCTCGGCCACCTCGCCGAGGGAAAGGCCGAACTCGTCCATGAGCGCCGCGTAGGCACGGGCCTCGTCCACGGGCGTCAGGTCCTCGCGGGCGACGTTCTCGACGAGGGCGAGAAGGAGCGAGTCGCGGTCGTCGGTCTCGCGCACGAGCGCCGGGACGGTGGCGAGCCCCGCGACCCGGGCCGCGCGCCAGCGGCGCTCGCCGGCGATCAGCTCGTAGCCGCCGCCCTCCGCCGGGCGGACGACGACCGGCTGGACGATCCCCTGGGCGCGGACGGACTCCGCGAGCTCGTCGATGCGCTCGGCGTCGAGCCGCCGCCGCGGCTGGCGCGTGCTCGCCCGGATGGAGCCGACCGCGATCTGCGCCAGCTCGGTCTTGACGGCGGCGCCGCCCATGAGCACCTCGAGGCCCCGGCCGAGGCCGCGGCGGGCGTTGGGGCTAGCCGCGGTCGACAAGCTCGCTGGCCACCCGGTAGTAGGCGTCGGCTCCGGCGGAGCCGCGGTCGTAGGCCGTGATCGGCGCGCCGTGGCTCGGCGCCTCGGCCAGGCGGACGCTGCGGGGGACGACCGCGTCGAACACGAGGTCGCCGAAGTGGCGCCGCACCTCGGCCGCCACGTCGGCGGCGAGGCGCGTCCGCCCGTCCACCATCGTCAGGATCATCCCCGCAAGCGCCAGGCGCGGGTTCAGGCGCTCGCGCACGAGCTCGATCGAGTGCAGGAGCTGCGCGAGGCCCTCGAGCGCGTAGTACTCGCACTGCACGGGCACGAGCACGCGGTCGGTGGCCGCGAGCGCGTTCACGGTCAGCGGGCCGAGCGAGGGCGGGCAGTCGACGAAGACGAAGTCGTACCGCTGCCGCGCCGGGGAGAGCGCGGCCGGGAGAAAGGTCTCCCCGTCGTCGCGCCGTGCGAGCTCCACCGCGGCCCCGGCGAGCTCCGGACGCGAGGGCACGAGATGGAGGTTCGGGTAGCGGGTCTCGTGGGCGACCTCCTCGAGCGGCGCGCCGTCGAGGAGGTCGTACGTGGAGGTCCCGTTCGCGCGCTCGCCGAGCCCCGAGGTCGCGTTCGCCTGCGGGTCGAGGTCGACGACGAGCGTCGTCGCCCCGGCCTCGGCGAGGCAGGCGGCGAGGTTGACGGCCGTCGTCGTCTTGCCGACGCCGCCCTTCTGGTTCGCGAGCGCGAAGACCTTGCCCACGCGCTCGATCGTACTCAGGCGAGAGGACGTTTCCGGGCCGCGCCCGGGCGGCGCGGGAAGCGCACCGGCGTCGGGCCGGTCTTCTCGACGGAGAGGAGGACGCGGCGCTCGGAGCCGGAGAGGGGAACGACCCTCGGCTCGCCGCCGCCGACCGCCGCGGCGGCGGTCGCGGCGCGCTCCAGGTCGGTCTCGCCGGCGAGCAGGACGACCCGGCCGCCCGTGCGGACGAGTGGCAGGCACCACTCGAGCGCGACCGGCGGCGGGGCCAGAGCCTGGGCGACGGCCGTTCCGTAGGCCTCGCGACCCTCGGCGCGGCCGTGCTCCTCCGCCCGGGCGCAGACGACGCGTGCGTTCTCGAAGGCCGCCGCCGCGGCCTCGAGGAAGGCGCACTTGCGCCGCTGCGATTCGAGGAGCACGACCTCGAGGTCCGGGCGGGCCGCGGCGATGGGGATGCCCGGCGAGCCCCCTCCCGACCCGACGTCCACGACCGGGCCCGCCTCCACGAGAGCGGCCGCCGCGAGGGCGCCGTCAACGTGGACACGCTGCGCCTCGACGGGATCCCGTACGGCCGTCAGGCCGGGCTCGGCGAGGAGCGCTTCGAGCCAGCGCCCGAGACGGGGGTCGCCGCTCACTCCCCCGGGGGCGCGGGAGCGACGACGACGCGCCGGCTCGGCTCCGTCCCCTCGCTCGACGTGACGACGTCCGCGCGCTCGGCCAGGTGCAGGTGGACGATCTTGCGCTCCACTGCGGTCATCGGCTCGAGCTGGACGGGGCGGCCCTCCTGGAGCGCCTCCGAGGCGGCGCGGTCGGCGAGGCTCTCGAGGGCGCCTCGACGCCGGTCGCGATATCCCGCGGCGTCGACGACGACGTCCTTGCGCTCCTCGCGCCCGCGCCAGACGACCGCGTTCGCCAGGTACTGGATGGCGTCGATCGTGTGCCCGCGCTTGCCGATCACGAGCCCGAGCTCGGGCCCGGTCAGCGTCGCCCGGAGCGTGGTCTCGTCCTCGGAGATCTCGATGCGGCACGGCGCGCCGACGGCGCGGCAGACGTGCTCGAGGAGCTCCCGTAGCTTGGCGGCGGGCGACCCTTCCTCCTCGACTGCGGGTGGAGCGCCGCTCGCCCGCTCCGCGGGCCGGGCGACGACCTTCGCAGGGACGCGGCCGACGCCGAGGAGGCCGCGCTCGCCCTCGGAGACGACGGTGAAGCGGACCGAGGACTTGTCGAGCCCGGGGAAGCGGCGCTCGAGCTCGCGAAGCGCCGTCCACTTGGCCTCTCCGACAGTCTCGCCCTCTGCCTCGACGACGTCGTCCGCCGGGGGAGCGGCCTCGCCGGCCCCGCTCACCGGCGGCTGCTCCTCGGGCCCTTCTTCTTGCGCCTGCGTACGCGCTGCTGGCCGCTGCCGGCCGCCGGCTTGGAGTCGCCGCCCGTCCTCGCCGGCGCCTCCTCTCCGCGGGGAGGAGTCCGCGACGTTCGCTTCGGCGGCGGTTGTGGCTTCGGCACGAGGCGACGCGTGATCAGGCCCTGGCCGACGGTCCACAGGTTCGTGGTCACCCAGTAGAGCATGAGGCCGATCGGGAAGCGCATGATGAAGAACGCGATCCCGAACGGGAGGACCATGAAGATCGCCCGCTGGCGCGGGTCCATCGTCGTCGCCATGAAGTAGGTCGCCGCCACCTGGCTGAGGACGTAGACCGCGAGGAGCAGGTAGCCCGTCCAGTGCGAGCTGATGGCGTCGGTGATCGAGGGGACGATCCCGAGCCAGCCGAGGTCGGAGTCCGGATAGTCGGGATAGACCTCCTCGTCGAAGTCGCGGAGGACGAAGAAGAGCGCGATGAAGATCGGGATCTGGAGGAGGATCGGGAGGCAGGAGGCGGCCGGGTTGACCTTGTTCTCCCGGTAGAACTTCATCACCTCCTCGTTCATCCGCTGCCGATCGTGCTTGTACTTCTGCTGGAGGGCCTTCAGCTCCGGCGCGTGCACCTGCAAGCGCTGCATCGAGCGGATCTGCTTGATCGTGAGCGGCAGGATCACGATCCGAACGAGGACGGTGAGGATGATGATCGCCCACGCCCACGGCAGGCCGATGGACGAGTGCAGCCACTCGAGCGCGTTGGTGAGGAAGTCCTCGATCGGGCGAAGCGGGTTCGGCATCAGCGCCGCCCGGCCCGGAAGAGGGTCTGGTCGCGGGCGTGGTCGACGCCGCCGTGGCTCCACGGGTTGCAGCGGAGAAGGCGCCAGCCGGCGAGGACCAGGCCGCGAAGGACGCCGTGCTCCCGCAGGGCGTCGAGCGCGTAGCGCGAGCAGGTCGGGTGGTACTTGCAGCGCGGGCCGAGCAGCGGGCTCACGAGCAGCCGGTAGGCGTGCACGGGCAGCGCGACGACGTGCCTCATGCGCCCGTCCCCTCGGCAAGGCGGAAGATCTCCCCTGCGCGCTCGACGAGCCATGGGAAGCCCTGGCCCTCGACCGCCTCGGCGAGCCCGGGCCTCGCGATCAGGACGTAGTCGTGTCCGGGCGGCAGCCCGTCGCAGAGCTCGTCGAAGGCTGCACGGAGCCGGCGCTTCAGCCGGTTGCGCTCCACCGCCCCGCCGAGCTGGCGGGAGACCGCGAGCCCGAGCCGGGGCTCACCCTCGGGGTCGTCCTCGCGCGGGAAGGAATAGAGAACGAGGAAGCGGGTCGAGACGGACCGGCCCTTCCGGTAGACCGCATCGAAGTCGCGCGAGCGGGAGAGGCGGTGGCGGCGGCTCACTCGGCCCGTTCAGGCGGAGAGTCGCTTGCGTCCCTTCGCGCGGCGGCGCTTCAGGATCGCGCGGCCGGCGCGGGTGGACATCCGCGCCCTGAATCCGTGCCGGCGCTTCCGCCGGCGGACATTCGGCTGGTACGTTCGCTTCACGGGAGGGAAGGTGTCGGAACGGCCGCGAGCGCGGCCGGAGGAGCAGTATAGAGGAGTGGCTCTCGACCCAGGAGAGAAGGAGGTCGCCTCCGGGACAATCCACAGCCTCCAGGGCGCATGAACGGGCGCCCCGAGGCACCTTTCAACACCTGTGGATAACGGTGTGGAGAGGGGTGAAATTCCTGCAAAGAGCGACTTTCTGCCCCGCTCGATTTCCCCAGGCGGGACCGTTGTACCCGGGCGGGGGGCGCTGCTAAGATCGCCGCTCCCGGCGGTAGGAAAAGGAGCGCAGAGAGGGCGTGGAACGGGCGTCAGGCTCGAGTGCGGGCGATGTGTGGACCGAGGTCTCGGGCCGTCTGCGCGACGCGATGAACGAGGCGACCTACACGACCTGGTTCGCCGGCGCCTCGGAAGGAACGAGCGACGGCGACGGGTTCGTCCTCTCGGTCCCCAACGACTTCACGCGCGAGTGGATCGAGGGCCACTTCCGGGGCCTGCTCGAGTCGATCGTCCACGACGTCCTCGGGAGCGAGGCGCCGGTGCGCGTCGTCGTCCGCGACGGCCCCGCGGCGGCGGGCACCGCGGTGCGGGTGCAGGTGCCCGTCCCGCGCTCGCTCGAGGGCCTGAACCCGAAGTACACCTTCGACTCGTTCGTCATCGGCTCCTCGAACCGCTTCGCGCACGCGGCCGCGCTCGCGGTGGCGGAGGCTCCCGCGATGGCCTACAACCCGCTCTTCATCTACGGCGGCACAGGCCTCGGGAAGACGCACCTCCTCCAGGCGGTCGCCGCCTACGTCACCGAGCATTCGGGCGCGCTCACCGCCCGTTACGTCACGAGCGAGACGTTCATGAACGACTTCATCAACTCGCTCCGAGACAAGCGCATCGAAGGCTTCAAGCAGCGGTACCGCCACTACGACGTGCTTCTGATCGACGACATCCAGTTCTTCGAGCACAAGGAGCGGATCCAGGAGGAGTTCTTCCATACCTTCAACAGCCTCTACGAGGCAGGCCGCCAGATCGTGATCTCGTCGGACCGGCCGCCGCGCGCGATCGCCACGCTCGAGTCGCGGCTCCGCTCGCGCTTCGAGTGGGGCCTGATCACCGACATCCAGCCGCCCGACCTCGAGACGCGCATCGCCATCCTCCGCAAGAAGGTCAAGACGGATGCGATCCACGTCCCCGACCCGCAGGTCCTCACGTTCATCGCCGGCCGCATCTCCACGAACATTCGAGAGCTCGAGGGCGCGCTCACGCGCGTCGTCGCCTTCTCCTCCCTCACGGGGCGGCCGATGACGGTCGAGCTCGCGCAGGAGGTCCTGAAGGACGTCTTCCCCCAGGGAGAGATCCCGGAGATCTCGATTGAGCAGATCCAGCAGATCGTCACCGAGCGCTTCAGCATGTCCCTGCAGGAGCTCACGGGCGACCGGCGCTCGCAGGCGATCGTCTATCCGCGCCAGGTCGCCATGTACCTCTGCCGTGAGCTGACGGACAGCTCGCTGCCCAAGATCGGAAAGAAGTTCGGCGGGCGCGACCACACGACGGTCATCCACGCGACCTCCAAGATCGCAAAGCTGATCCAGGAGGATCGCAACGTCTACAACCTGGTGCAGGAGCTGACGGCCCGCATCAAACAAGCCCGTTGAGAACGCCTGTGGACAGCACGCGTGGACTGGGGATCGCGCCGGCCGCCGGCGGAAGCCTGTGGGGACCCCCGGCTTCTCCCCAGATTTCACCCACCGCGCAGACTCAGCATCCATGCGGAAACGCACCGTCTTCCCCGTCGTTCACACTCCCTATGTCTACGACGAGAGGTTCTCTTAAATGACTTCCATGGATACCGTTGCGGCGACGTCGATGAAAGTTGTCTGCGGAAAGGACGTGCTCGCCGAGAAGCTCCAGCTGGTCGGCAGGGGCGTGTCGACCAGAACCGCCGTCCAGATACTCGCGGGCATCATGCTTCGCGCCGCCGCCGGGCGGCTCCACCTGAGCGCGACGGACATGGAGATCTCGCTGCGCGTCTCGCTGGATGCGCAGGTGGAGGACGAGGGTGCAATCGTCGTTCCGGGTCGCCTGCTCGTCGACATCGTGCGCCTGCTCCCGGGCGGCGAGGTGACGCTCGAGCACCGCGCCGACGAGGGCGTCGTGCGTCTCACGTGCGGCTCTGCCTCGTACGGGCTCAACACCTACGGGCCGGAGGACTTCCCGCGGCTCCCCGAGGTCGAGCCGGAGAGCACGTTCACCGTCGACCGCGCCGCATTCCTCGACACGATCTCCCGCGTCGGGCGCTCCGCGTCCCGCGACGAGTCACGGCCGGTGCTGACGGGCGTGCTCGTCCGCTTCGAGGGCTCGAAGCTCGTCATGGCCGCGACCGACTCGTACCGTCTGAGCGTCAAGGAGACGGAGCTGCCCGCCGGCCCCGGGCAGGAGCTCGAGGCGATCGTGCCCGCCCGAGCACTCCAGGAGCTCGCCCGCATCGGCCAGGCGTCCGAGGCGCCGACGATCGAGATCGGCGTGCAGGAGAACCAGGTCGTCTTCGGTGTCGACGGCGTCTGGCTGACGGCCCGGAGGATCGACGGCCAGTTCCCCAACTACCGCCAGCTCCTGCCCGAGCAGTTCGAGGCCGAGGTGCGCCTGCCGCGCGACGAGCTCCTCGACGTCGTCCGTCGCACGGGACTCCTCGCACAGCGCAAGTCGCCGCTCAGGCTCCGGTTCGCGGAGGGCGAGCTGACGGTCTCGGCCCAAACCCAGGACGTCGGCGAGGCGCGGGAGTCGCTGCCCGTGTCCTACGAGGGGGACCCGATGGAGATCGGCTTCAACGCCGAGTTCCTCCGCGACGGGCTCGAGTCCGTGACGGACGAGACCGTGCGCCTGAAGCTGATCAGCCCACTGCGCCCCGGCCTCCTGCACGGGGAGAGCGACGACTTCCTCTACCTGATCATGCCGATCAGGCTGGCCGGCTGATCGTCGCGCGGGTCTCGCTCGCGAGCTTTCGCTCGTACGACGCGCTCGAGCTCGGGCTGGAGCCCGGCCTCGTCCTCGTCGTCGGGCCGAACGGGGCCGGCAAGACGAACCTGCTCGAGGCGTTGCACGTGGGCGCCCAGGGCTTCTCGCCGAGGACGAGGGCGGAGGCGAGGCTGGTGCGCTTCGGCGAGCGGGCCGCCCGCGTGCGGCTGGCGGGAACGGAAAGCACCGCGCCCGTCGAGACCGAGGTGACGATCGTGCCGGGCGAGGGCAAGCACGTGCGTTTGAACGGCGCTCTCGCCGAGTCCGCGGAGACCCTCCGCGCCCGCATCGCGGCGCTCGTCTTCGTGCCGGACCGGCTCGCGGTCGTCAAGGGCGGCCCGGCCGTGAGGCGAGCCTACCTCGACCGGATGCTCGGCCGCGTCTTCCCGGCGCAGGCCTCGCTCCCCGGCGAGTACGGACGTGCCCTGGCGCAGCGGAACGAGGCGCTCCGCCGTGCCCGCTCGGGCAGCTCCACGGCCGAAGCAGTCGCGCCCTGGACCGAGCGCGTCGCCGTGCTCGGGTCCCGGCTCGACGAGGCCCGCGCCGGCCTCGTCTCCCTGCTCGGCCCCGGCTTCGCCGAGACAGCGGGTGCGCTCGGCCTCGACGCCGCCTCGCTCTCCTATCCCCCCGAGCCGCTCGCCGTCTCCGACCTCGAGGCGCGCCTCCCCCGCGACCTCGAGCGAGGGACGACGAGCTTGGGCCCGCACCTGCGCGACGTCGGCGTCGGGGGCGGGGAGCGCGAGCTGCGCGCCTTCGGCTCGCAGGGCGAGCAGCGGACGGCCGTGCTCGCGCTCGTGCTCGCCGAGGCCGCCGTGCTGGCGGAGCTGCGCGGCTCGCCGCCGCTCCTCCTTCTCGACGACGTCCTCAGCGAGCTCGACCGCGGCCGCCGTGCCGCGCTTCTGCGGCGCCTGCCGGCGGGAGGTCAGGCGATCGTGACCGCTACGAGCGCCGACGCGGTCCCGGAGGGCGTCGAGCCCGCTCTCGTCGTCAGGGTCAGCCGCGGCAAGCGGGCGAGCCTTGCGGAGGCGGCGTGAGCGGGCTCGGCCGGATCGAGGGCGAGGTCCGCCGCGAGCTCGACCGCTTCGGCCCCGCGGGTGGCATCGGAGCGGTGGTCGATGCCTGGCCGGCCGCCGTGGGCGAGGCGGTCGCAGCGAACGCCTGGCCGGCCCGTATCGCCCGCGACGGCACCTTGCACGTGGCGACGAGCTCGAGCGCCTGGGCGTTCGAGCTGACGCAGCTCGGGGCGACCGTCCGCGCCCTCCTCGTCGCCGCTCTCGGCGATGCCGCGCCCACCGCGCTCCGGTTCGCGCCCGGCCCGCTCCCGGAGCCCGGGGCGGGGCCCGAGGAGGCGCCGACGCCGCCTGCTCCGGCTCCGTCGCAGGAGGCCCTGGCTGCCGCGGCCGAGCTCGCCCGGGGGATCGAGGACGAGGCGCTTCGCGAGGCGGTTGCCAGGGCTTTCGCAGCCGGGTTTGCGGCTCCGGGAGACCGGCCGGACGACCGCTCCGTCTGATAGACTTCACGGCGCGGAAAAATGCCGAAATAGCAGGGATTTTTTTATGACCAAGACCACATACGGTGCCAAGGACATCACCGTCCTCGAAGGGCTCGAGCCCGTGCGCAAGCGACCGGGCATGTACATCGGCTCGACCGGCGCCCGCGGCCTCCACCACCTCGTCTACGAGGTCGTCGACAACTCGGTCGACGAGGCCCTCGCCGGCCGGAACGACCGCGTAGACGTCAATCTCCACCCGGACAACTCCGTGACGGTGCGCGACTGGGGCTCCGGCATCCCGGTCGACGTCATGGCGGATCAGGGAGTCTCGGCCCTGACGGTCGTCCTCACGAAGCTCCACGCGGGCGGGAAGTTCGGCGGCGCAGGCTACAAGGTCTCGGGCGGCCTCCACGGCGTCGGCGTCTCGGTCGTCAATGCGCTCTCCGAGTGGCTGCACGCCGAGGTCTACCGCGACGGGAAGACCTACCGGCAGGAGTTCGCCCGCGGCGAGCCGACGACCGACGTCGAGGAGGCTGGGCCGGCCGAGGGCACGGGCACGGCGATCAGCTTTCTGCCCGACCTCGACATCTTCGAGGAGATCGAGTGGTCGGCCGACACGCTCGAGCAGCGCCTCCGGGAGACGGCCTTCCTCACGCGCGGCCTCCGGATCGTCCTCACGGACGAGCGCGCCGACGGGCGCACGGCCGAATTCCACTACGAGGGCGGAATCCGCGATTTCGTCAAGCACATCAACGAGACGAAGGACCCCGTGCACAAGCACGTCGTCTACTTCGAGGGCGCCGACGAGCGCGGGCAGGTCGAGGTCGCCATGCAGTGGAACACGAAGTACGTCGAGTCCGTCTTCTCGTTCGCCAACAACATCAACACGCACGAGGGCGGCACGCACCTCTCGGGCTTCAGCGCCGCGCTCACGCGCACGATCAACAAGTACGCGCGAGACAAAGGCCTCCTGAAGGAGAAGGAGGACAACCTCGAGGGCGAGGACGTCCGCGAGGGTCTCGCCGCGGTCATCTCCGTCAAGCTGCGCGATCCGCAGTTCGAAGGGCAGACGAAGACGAAGCTCGGCAACCCCTGGGTACGCGGCTTCGTCGAGCAGACGGTGAACCAGCGCCTCGCCGAGTTCCTCGAGGAGAACCCGACGGACGCCAGGCAGATCGTCCAGAAGGCGGTGTCGGCCGCCCGGGCGCGCCAGGCGGCGCGCAAGGCGCGCGACCTGACGCGGCGCAAGAGCGCGTTCGGCGGGGGCATGGCGAAGAAGTTCGCCGACTGCCAGATCCGCGACCCGGAGCTGACGGAGCTGTTCATCGTCGAGGGCGACTCGGCGGGCGGCTCGGCCAAGCAGGCCCGCGACAAGTCGAACCAGGCCATTCTCCCGCTGCGCGGGAAGATCATCAACTCGGAGAAGAACCGCCTCCACAAGGTGCTCTCGAACGCCGAGATCCAGTCGCTCGTGCAGGTGATTGGGACGGGGATCGGTGAGGAGTTCGACATCGCCAAGCTCCGCTACAACCGCGTGATCGTCATGACCGACGCGGACGTGGACGGCGCCCACATCCGTACGCTCGTCCTCACGTTTCTCTACCGGCACATGCCGGAGCTCTTCGACCGCGGCCACGTCTACATCGCCGTGCCGCCGCTCTACCTCGTCCGCATGGGGAACCAGCAGACGTACCTGGAGAAAGACTCCCAGCTCGAGGAGCTCCTCGTCCGCTCGCGCTTCTCCGAGCTCGAGATCGCCGACCGCGATGGCGGGCAGGTGAAGCTGACGGAGGCGCGGTACGCGCGCTTCCTGCACGCGCTGAACGAGTTCGAGGGCTGGTCGGCCCGCCTGCGCTCCGACTTCGGGCCGCCCGCAGCCGACTTCGTCATCGGCCAGCGGCTCGTGGAGAGCGCTGCCGGCTCGCCGGCGGAGGCTGCGGAGGCGATCGCCGGCGCCGAGACGAACGGGTACGCCTTCGACCCCAGCGAGGACACAGAGGGCCTCCGGATCCGGCTGACGGAGATGGCGACGGGCGCGGCCTCCTCCGTCTTCGTCCCCGCCGAGCTCTTCTCCTCGCCGATCTACGAGCGGGTCCGCAAGGCGTACACCCGCCTGGGCGAGGCCGTCGGCGGGCTGCCGCCGTTCCGACTTACGCTCGGCAAGCGCACGGAGCGGGCCGCGACGTTCGAGGATCTCCGCGCCCGGGCGCTCGACCTCGCCAAGCACGGGATGCAGATCACACGCTTCAAGGGCCTCGGCGAGATGAACGCCGAGGAGCTCTGGGCGACGACGATGGACCCGTCGCGCCGGCTGCTCATCCGCGCGGACGTGGACGACGACTCGGCCGCCGACCTCTGGTTCTCGCGCCTCATGGGCGACGAGGTCGAGCCGCGGCGGGAGTTCATCGAGCAGAACGCCCTCGACGTGAGGTTCCTGGATGTCTGAGCTGACGCCGCCGACCGGCGGCCGCGTCGAGTCGCGGGAGCTCGACCAGGAGGTTCGCGCCAGCTTCCTCGACTACGCGATGAGCGTGATCGTGAGCCGCGCGCTCCCGGACGCCCGTGACGGGCTCAAGCCGGTGCACCGACGCGTCCTCTACGCGATGCACGAGGCGGGGCTGCAGCCGAACCGCCCGACCCGTAAGTGCGCCCGCGTCGTCGGCGACGTGATGGGCTCGTACCACCCGCACGGCGACCAGGCGATCTACGACGCGCTCGTCCGCCTCGCCCAGCCGTTCTCGATGCGCTACCCGCTCGTCGAGGGTCAGGGCTACTTCGGCTCCGTCGACGGCGACTCGGCGGCGGCCATGCGCTACACGGAGTGCCGCCTCGCCCGCATCGCGACCGAGATGCTGCGGGACATCGAGGCCGACACGATCGACTTCGTCCCCAACTACGACGAGTCGAGGAAGGAGCCGTCCGTCCTCCCGGCCCGCTTCCCGAACCTGCTCGTCAACGGCTCCTCGGGGATCGCGGTCGGCATGGCGACGAACATCCCGCCGCATCACATCGGCGAGGTGATCGACGGGATCGTGGCGATGATCGACGACCCGGAGATCGACGTCGAGCGCCTCGGCCGCCACGTCAAGGGGCCCGACTTCCCGACGGGCGGGGTCATCGTCGGCCGCTCGGGGATCCGCGACGCCTACCGCTCCGGGCGAGGCCGCATCGTCGTGCGCGGCCGCGCGCACATCGAGGAGCTGCGCGGCGGCAAGACGGCGATCATCATCACCGAGCTTCCATACGGCGTCCGCAAGGGCGGCGAGGGCGGCGTCATCGAGAAGATCGCCGAGCTCGTCGAGAACAAGGTCATCACCGAGATCCCGATGACCGATGACGCGCTCCAGGACCACAGCGACAAGACGGGGCTGCGCATCTACGTCGAGCTGAAGCGGGACGCGGTGCCGCAGGTCGTGCTCAACAAGCTCTTCAAGCACACGCCGCTGCAGACGACGTTCGGCTACAACGCGGTCGCGCTCGTGGACGGCGTCCCGAAGACGCTGAGCCTGCTCGAGCTGACCCGCTACTACCTCGACTACCAGCGCGAGGTCGTGACGCGGCGCTCGAAGTACGAGCTCCGCAAGGCCGAGGAACGCGCCCACATCCTCGAGGGCTACCTGAAGGCGCTCGACAACCTGGACGAGGTGATCGCCCTCATCCGCGCCGCGGCCGACACCGACGCCGCGCGAAGCGGCCTCATGGAGACCTTCGAGCTGACGGAGATCCAGGCGCAGGCAATCCTCGACCTCCGCCTCGCGCGCCTCACCGGCCTCGCGCGGCGTGAGATCGAGATCGAGTTCGCCGACCTCCAGGAGCGAATCGCCGAGCTGCGCGCGATCCTCGGCGACGAGGCGCGCATCGACGGCGTCATCCGCGAGGAGCTGCTCGAGATCAAGCAGATCTACGGCGCCGGCGACGACCGCCGCACCGAGATCGTCGCCGCCGAGGACGAGCTCGAGCTCGAGGACCTGATCGCGGAGGAGGACATGGTCATCGCGATCACGCGCTCGGGCTACGTCAAGCGGCTACCCGTGACGACGTACCGGGAGCAGCGCCGCGGCGGCATCGGTGTCATGGGCATGGACTTGAAGGACGAGGACTACATCGAACACCTCTTCGTCGCCTCCACGCACGACTACCTGCTCTTCTTCACGTCCGCAGGCAAGGTGTACCGCCTGAAGGTGCACGAGCTCCCGCTGGGCTCCCGGCAGTCGAAGGGGCGCGCGATCGTCAACCTGCTCCCCTTCCGCCAGGACGAGTCGATCCGCGCCGTCATCGCCACGCGCGACTTCAAGGACGCCGAATACCTCGTCGCGGTGACGCGCAACGGCCTCGTCAAGAAGACGCGCTTCGAGGACTACAACACGCCGCTCAAGGCCGACGGCATCATCGCGATCAAGCTGCGCGACGGCGACGAGCTCGTCGCCGTGCTCCACTCCTCGGGCGACGACGACATCCTCATGGTCTCGCGCAAGGGGCAGGCGATCCGCTTCCACGAGCGCCTCGCGCGGCCGATGGGGCGGGCGACCTCCGGGGTGGCGGGCATGCGCCTGCGCAAGGGGGACGAGGTGATCGCCACCGCCATCGCCCACAACGACGCCGACCTCCTCGTCGTCACGGAGAACGGGTTCGGCAAGCGCACCCGGATCGACCAGTATCCGGTGAAGGGACGCGGCGGCCTCGGTGTCAAGACGGTGCAGCTCACGGAGGCGCGCGGCCAGCTCGCCGGCGCGCTCGTCGTGCGCGAGGGCGACCAGGTGATGCTGATGTCGAACGCGGGCACGGTGATCCGCATCCCCGCGCTCGACGTCAAGCAGAGCGGCCGCGCGACCCAGGGCGTCATCGTCATGCGGCCGCGCGAGGGCGAGAGCGTCTCGACGCTCGCCCGCGTCGTCGAGCACGAGAACGGCGGCGTGGTTCCCGGCGAGGAGGAGCAGCCGCAGCCTCCGGAGCCGGACGCCGTGGTACCGTGAGCGCCTCGTAAGCACCCGACTCGAAAGCGGTACGCGTATGACTCCCGGTCCGCAGGCTGCCGACCTTCTCGAGCCGGTCGACCTGGACGCGCGCCTGCGCGAGCTCGACCTCTCCTTCGGCCAGGTGTGTCGGGTCGCCGGCGTCTCGAAGATGCAGCTCGACTATTGGACGACGAAGGCGCGCCTCCCGACGAAGGGAGGCAAGCAGCGCCTCTACGGGCTGGACGCCGTGGAGACCGTGATGCTCATCAAGCAGGGCAAGGACAAGGGCCTCTCGCTCGCCGCTGCCATCGACGCGGCGCGGAGCTTCAAGGCTGGGCGGCCCGGCTGAGGCGCTACGCCTCGCGGAGGATGCCCGCGGCCGACTCCGGGGCGAGCGTGTTCACGAAGTAGCCGGAGCCGAGCTCGATGCCCGCGAGGACGCCGAAACGTGGCAGGACCTCCAGATGCCAGTGCCCTGCAGCGTGCAGCCAGAGGTTGAGGGGCACGGGCCCCTCGGCGACGCGAAGCCTGCGCACGCCCTCGGCCGCCAAGGCGAGTGCCGCTCCGAGCTCGTCGCTCGTGAAGGGATCGGCCTCGCACTCGAGCGGGGCGACGAGGAGCTCGTACGGCTGCCGGCCGGCGAAAGGGCAGAGGAGGACGAGGCCGTCCCGCTCGTCCACGATCCGGATGCGCTGTTCCCGCTCGCCCGCAAGCAGCCGACAGAGGAGGCAGCCGTCGCCGTGCGCCTGTCCCTGTCGCTCGGCCTCGACGAGCGGAGGCTCCTGCTCGAGCCAGACGAGCTGCGAATGGGTGTGCGCGAGGCTCGCGCCCGCCCCCGTTCCCTCGTTCACGAGGGCGTGTACGTAGGGAAAGCCCGCCTCGCGGGCGGCGGCGGCCCGGGCCTGCCACGCCTCGACGACGAGCTCGAGCTCGCGGCCGGTGAGGTCGGCGAGCGTGCGGACGTGTCGCGGCGTGTGGACGACGACCTCCTGACGCCCGACCGCCGCGCGGCGCGGGAAGAGACCCCGGTCGCGGTCGCCCCCACGCGGCCACGGCCCGAAGGCCGGGAACTTGTTGGGAACGACCCTGACGCGCCAGCCGGGCGTGTCGGCCGGCCGGCCGGGTGGTCCGACCGCGAACGTCTCGGGTGGCGTCGCCGCCTCGCGGCCCTCGCAGAACGGGCACCCGGCGGCCTCCTCGGCGTCCTCCTCCGAAGCCGCCCTGGGCGCGCCGGGCCGGTGCGCCCGCGACGGCGCGACGACCACCCAGCGTCCCGAGAGCAGGTCGTGGCGGAGCTCGGGAGGCGTCTCCGAGTGGGTCGTCAGGAAGAGTCTCCGGACCCCCCGAGGAACGGCTTGAAGAGCTCGAGGGGCAGCGGCAGGAAGGTCGTGGTCGAGCGCTCGGAGCTGATCTCGAGCATCGTCTGGAGGAAGCGGAGCTGGAGCGTGATCGGGTTCTCGCTCATCACGTTCGCGGCGTCCTTCAAGCGCTCGGAGGCCTGGAACTCGCCCTCGGCCGCGATCACCTTCGCGCGCCGCTCGCGCTCGGCCTCGGCCTGGCGCGCCATCGCCCGCTGCATGCCGCTTGGGATCTCGACGTCCTTCACCTCGACGATCGAGACCTTGACTCCCCACGGCGAGGTCGCCTCGTCGATGATCTGCTGGAGGATCGAGTTGATCTTGTCGCGCTCCGAGAGGAGCTCGTCGAGCACGTGCTGGCCCAGCACGCTTCGCAGCGTCGTCTGCGAGATCTGCGACGTCGCGACCATGTAGTTCTCGACCTGCACGATCGCCCGCTCGGGGTCGATGATCCGGAAGTACGCGACCGCGTTGACGCGAACGGGGACGTTGTCCTTCGTGATCACCTCCTGCGGCGGGACGTTCAGCGTCACCGTGCGAAGGTCGACCCGCACCATCTTGTCGATGATCGGAATGATGAAGAAGAGGCCGGGGCCCTTCGGGGGCGAGTGCAGGCGGCCGAGACGGAAGATGACGCCGCGCTCGTACTCCCGGGCGATCCGGACAGCCGCCGAGATCAGCAGCACGAGGACGACGATTACGGCGACGATTGCGATCAGGGCGGCGTTCATCGAGCTCCTTTCGGGCTGGGCACCAGCATCCTATGCGACCTCGACCGGCCGCCCGCCGCTCAGACGGTCGCAGCGACCGGGTGCTCGGCGGGGGCGACCTCGAGCACGAGGTCGTCGCCGATCGAGACGACGCGGACGCGCTCGCCGGCCGGGATGTGCCGGCCGCTCGTATGCGCCCGCCACAGCTCCCCGTGCAAGAAGACGAGGCCGGCGGGGTCGAGCTCGCGCCGGACGAGCCCCGTCTCGCCGAGCAGCTCCTCTTGCCCCGTCTTCGTGGGCGCCCGTCGCGCCTGCAGGGCCCTCGTGAGGGCGAAGGCCGTGAAGAGGGCGAGCGAAGCCGCGATGGCGACGGCCACCGGGATCGAGACGGAGTACACGTCTCCCGCCGGGTCGAAGAGCATGAGGGCGCCCGCGACGAAGGCGATCGCCCCCGCCAGGCTGAGCACGCCCGCACTGGCGACGAAGGCCTCCGCTGCGAAGAAGACGACGGCGAGGAGCAGCAGCAGGACGCCCGCCCAGCTGATCGGGAGCACCTGCAGACCGAACAGGCCGATGATGAGCGAGACGACGCCGATCGTGCCCGGGAAGATCAGACCGGGGTTGAGGATCTCGATCGTGATCCCGAGGACGCCGAGGGACATCAGGAGCACGATGATGTTCGGGTCGATCAGCGTGTCGAGGATCTGCTTCCAGAGGCTCATCTCGATCGTGTCGATCGACGCCCCGGCGGTGTTCAGCACAAGGCCCTTCGGCACGGTCGTCATCCCGTCGATCTCCTCGAGGAGCGAGGGCAAGTCGTCGGCGATGACGTCGATGACGCCGAGCTCGAGCGCCTCTTGGGCGCCGACGTTGACCGCTCGCCGGACCGCGTCCTCGGCCCAGTCGCCGTTGCGGTCGTGCTCCTCCGCGAGCTCGCGGATGTAGGCGGCCGCGTCGTTCACGACCTTGCGGCGCAGGTCCTCGGGGATGCCCTCTCCGCCGACGGCGACCGGGGTGGCGGAGCCGATGTTGGTCTGTGGCGCCATGGCGGCGACGTCTGCGGCCATCGTGATGAAGAGGCCCGCCGAGGCGGCCCGCGCGCCCGGAGGCGCGACGTAGACGACCACCGGGACCTCCGAGGCGAGCTGCGCCTTGATGATCTCGCGCATCGACGAGTCGAGCCCTCCGGGCGTGTCGATCTGGAGGACGACCGCGTCGTAGCCCTCACGCTCTCCCCGTTCGATCGCTTCGACCAGGTAGTCCTGCGTCACCGGGTTGATGTCGCTCTCGAACTCGGCGACGAGGACGCGTGGCGACGCGTCCTGGGCGCTTGCCCCCGCCGCCAGGAGAAGCGAGGCGAGCACGAGGCAGGCGGCGAAAAAAAAGGCCTGGGTGCGAGGCACTTTTGGTGTAAAGATTCTATCAGCGTCACGCCGATGTCCTTGTGGACGGAGGACTCCTCTGCTTCCTTCCCGAAGGAGCCCGACGCCGCCGAATGAGCATTCGCCGCACGCTCACTTTCGCTCTTCTCCTCGCCGCGGCCGTCCCCGGGACGGCGTGGGCGGACGGCGTGCGCATCGTCGAGCGGGAAGAGCCGATCGACGCCGTCCGTCTGAGCGTCGCCAGGCCTGCGCCGCTCGAGTTCACGCTGGTCGGCATCCACTGGCAGGGGCCGGGCGAGATCTCGTTCCGCACCGCCGGGGAAGACGGGGAGTGGAGCGCGTGGCTTCCCGCCCGGCCCGAGGACGAGGACCACCCCGACCTCGCGAGCCCCGAGGCCGGCTCGCCCGGCTGGAACGTCGGCAACCCGTGGTGGACCGGCGGGGCGACCAGGATCCAGTACCAGTCGGTGGGCACCGTGACCCGGCTGCGCGCCTTCTTCGTCTCGAGCCCGGTGACGCCCGAGGACGAGGCGCGGGCGGACAGCCTCGCGGACACCTCCGCCACAGCGACGTCGGCCCTACGGGCGACGCGGCCGGCGATCGTCATGCGCAAGGACTGGAAGGCGGACGAGTCGATCGTCAAGGGCACGCCGGCGCTCGCCGACCGCCTCAGCTTCTCGGTCGTCCACCACACGGCGGGGACGAACAGCTACTCCGCCGCCGAGTCGGCCGCGATCGTCCGGGGGATCCAGCGCTACCACGTGCTCGGGAACGGCTGGAACGACATCGGCTACAACTTCCTCGTCGACAAATACGGCCAGATCTTCGAGGGCCGGAAGGGCGGCGTCGCCAAGAACGTGATCGGGGCGCACGCCGGCGGCTTCAATACCGGGAGCGTGGGCGTGGCGCTGCTCGGCACGTACGGGTCGGCGAACGCCCCGGCAGCGGCCCGGAGGGCGATCGAGCGGCTCCTCGCCTGGAGGCTGGATGTCGCGCACGTCGACCCGCTGAGCCTGGTGGACGCCGTCTCCTTCGGGAACGAGCGCTACAAGGCGGGCGTCAAAGTTCGCCTCCGAGCGGTCTCCGGCCATCGGGACACCGGCTACACGAGCTGCCCGGGCGACCGGCTCTACGGCCAGCTCGGCACGATCGCGACGAACGCCGCCGCCATCGGGCTCCCGAAGCTCTACGAGCCGCAGGTGACGGGCGGCGTCGGCGGCCCCGTGCGCTTCACCGCCCGTCTCTCCTCCGCCCGCCCGTGGACCGTGCAGGTGAGGCTCGACGGGGCGGTCGTCGCTGAGGGCGCGGGCAACGGCGCAGCCGTCGACTGGACGTGGGACTCGACCGGGACGCTTCCCGCCCCGTACACGTACAGGATCGACGCCGGATCCGACACGCGTCCCGCCACCGGCCCCGTCCCCGGCCCGCCGCCGCTGGCCGTCACGGGGCTCAAGGCCAAGCCGGCGGCGCTGACGCCGAACGGGGACTGGAGCGGCGAGAAGACGAGGGTGTCCTTCACGCTCTCCCGGCAGGCCTCGGTCGGCGCCCGCGTGGTCGAGGCGTCGTCGGGCGCGCTCGTTCGCACCATCCTCGCCACCGGCCTACGACCCGCGGGCCCCACGGCGCTCACCTGGGCCGGCCAGAGCGCCGCCGGGGTGCCGGTCCCCGACGGGCGCTACCGCGTCGAGGTCACGGCCACGGCCGACGCCGAGCACGTGACCCGGTCGGCCGCGATCGTCGTCGACCGGACGCTCGGCGCCATGGGCGTGGCTCCCGCTGCGTTCTCCCCCAACGACGACGGCCGCGCCGACCAGCTCGAGCTCGGCTTCGCGCTCACCCGCCCCGCCGAGGCCCGAGTCGAGATCCGGCGAAACGGGAAGGTCGTGCGCAGGCTCTCGCTCGGAACGCTGGCCGCCGGGGCGCACTCCGCGGTCTGGGACGGCACGCGCGCGAACGGCCAGGTCGTCGCGGACGGAACGGCCAAGGCGGTCGTACTCGCGACGACGTCACTTGGGACGCGCAAGCTTGCCCGTCCGATCCGGGTCGACACGACGCGCCCAGTCTTGCGGATTCTCAGTTTGAAGCAGGCGAACGGCCGCGCGACGGTGCGCTTCACACTGAGCGAGGACGCGGTCGTGCACGTCTGGTTCGGCGTCGGGAGCTGGCGCGAGGGCCGGCGGATCACCGTGCAGAAGCCGGCGGGCACGCGCGCGATCACGCGGCGGGTGACCGCCAGCGTCGTCCGGCTCCTCGTCTTCGACGAGGCGCTGAACAAGCGCGCCCGCGTCTTCCGCTCCGGCTAGGAGGGCGAGCCCCTCCTAGCGCTCGAACGCGACCTCGCCGCTCTCGACGAGGCGGCGCTCGCCCCCCAGCTCGACCTCGAGCCGGCCGAGGCGGTCGATCGCCACGCCCGTGCCGGCCTCGCCGTCGACGAAGACGCGGCGGCCGCGGAGGAAGTCGCGGGCGCCGATTCCCCCGTAGAGCGCGTCGAGCCCGCCGTCTCGCCACCGGTCGTAGGCCTGCTCGAGGCGGAGGAGGAGATCGACGAGGATTGGTGCGCGCTCGCGGCGGACGCCGTCGCTCGTCAGGAGCGACGCGGCGGCGACCGTCGTGTCCGCCGGGAGCTCGTCCCGCGACTGGTTCACGTTCAGGCCGATGCCCAGGACGACGGCCCCCTCGGAGGCCTCGGCGAGCACGCCCGCCACCTTGCGCCGGTTGAGGAGGACGTCGTTGGGCCACTTGATCTGTGCCGCGAGCTGCGTCGCCGCCTCGACCGTCTCGGCGGTTGCGAGCCCGGCGACGAGGGAGAGCTCCGCGACCGGGAGGCCGGGGGGCGGACGGAGGAGGGTCGAGCAGAGGACGGCCGTGCCGGGAGGCGCGGCCCAGCCGCGCCCGAGCCGCCCGCGACCGGCGGTCTGCTCGTCGCAGACAGCGACTGCACCCTCCGGGAGGGCGCGGGCGACGAGCCGTTGCGTCGACTCGCAGCGCTTCTCGTAGAGAAGGGGTCGCCCGAAGCGCCCGCGCAGGAGCGGCTCGACGGCCTCGGGTGTGAGCGGGTCGTGCACGTGAGGGCGACGACTAGACTAACGCGGCCGTGCAACTCGCCCAGCAGCCCGCGCGTCAGACCGAGCAGGAGACCCCGACCTACCGGAGGGTCTTCGCGTACCAGAAGCTGAGCGATGTGGAGCTCGTGAGCAAGGCGAAAGACGGCGACGGCCCGGCGCTCGACGTCCTCGTCGAGCGGCACGCGCCCCGTGTCCACCGCATCGCCGTCCAGGCGATGGGCGATCTCGAGGAGGCGCGCGACGCGGCGCAGGAGTCGCTCGTCAAGCTCTGCACGCGCCTGCGGCAATTCCGGGGCGAGGCGCAGTTCGGCACCTGGCTCCACCGGCTCGTCGTCAACACGTGCCGCGACCGGATCGCGCGCCAGCGGATTCGCCAGACGGAGCCCCTCCTGCTCGCAGACGAGCCCGCGGGCGAGGAGAGCGACCCGTCGCGCGCCGCGCTCCTCTCCGACGCGAGGCGCGATCTTGGCGCCGCGCTCGCCCGCCTCTCGGCCGACCAGCGCCTCGTCGTCGTCCTCCGCGACGTCTTCGGTTTCACGTACGAGGAGATCGCGCGCCAAGCGCGCATGCCCGTCGGGACGGCGAAGTGCTACGTCCACCGGGCACGCGCCCGGCTGCGACTGCGTCTGGAGGAGACGGCCAGCGGATGAGCTCCGCCAGGTGAGCTTCACCCCTCCCCTCGGGCGGCGGGAGATCGAGCAGATCCTCCCGCACCGCGACCCCTTCCTGCTCCTCGACGAGGTGATCGAGCTCGACCCCGGCGTCCGGGTCGTGGCCCGCAAGCTCGTGCGCGAGGACGAGTGGTACCTCGCCGGACACTTCCCCGGCCGGCCGATCATGCCGGGCGTTCTCATGGTCGAGGCGATGGCGCAGACGGGAGCGGTCGCCGTCCTCTCGGAGGAGGAGAACCGCGGGAAGCTGGCGCTCTTCGCCGGCATCGACGGCGTGCGCTTCAAGCGCCTCGTTGTCCCGGGGGACGAGCTCGAGCTCGTCTGCGAGCTCGAGCGGGTGCGGGGCCCGGTCGGGCGCGGCAAGGCGACGGCGTCCGTCGGCGGCAAGCTCGCCGTGCGCGGGACGCTCACGTTCGCCGTCACGGAGACCGAGCTGTGATCGGGAGCGTCGCCGGCGTCGGCGCGCCGGTCGGGATCACGGGCGTCGGCTCCTACGCTCCGGAGAAGGTGCTCACGAACGCGGACCTGGAGGCGATGATCGACACATCGGACGAGTGGATCACGACCCGGACCGGGATCAAGGAGCGCCGCGTCGCCGAGCCCGACCAGGCCGCCAGCGACCTCGCTCTCCCGGCGGCCTGGGCGGCGCTGGAGCAGGCGGGCGTGGAGGCCGCCGACCTCGACCTCGTCGTCGTCGCCACGGCCACGCCGGACATGCTCTTCCCGGCCACCGCGGCGATCGTCGCCGACGCGCTCGGCGCGAAGAAAGCCGCGGCGTACGACCTCCTTGCCGGCTGCACGGGCTTCGTCTACGCACTCTCGCAGGCCTACGGCCAGCTCGCGACGGGCCTCTCGAAGCGGGCGCTCGTGATCGGCACCGAGACGCTCTCGAAGATCACGAACTGGGAGGACCGCGGGACGTGCATCCTCTTCGGCGACGGGGCCGGAGCGGCGGTCGTGGAGCCCGTACGCGAGGGAGGCATCCTCGGCTTCGAGCTCGGCGCGGACGGCTCCGGCGGCCCGGACCTCTGCATCCCGGCCGGCGGCTCGCGCCGTCCGGTCTCGGCGGAAGCGCTCGAGCAGGACCTCCAGTTCATCAAGATGAACGGCGCGGAGGTGTTTCGTTTCGCCACGCGGGTGATGGTCACGTCGGCGGAGGAGCTGCTCGCCGCCTGCGGCGCCGGCATCGACGATATCGACCTCTACGTGCCCCACCAGGCCAACAAGCGGATCATCGACCATGCGGTCAAGAATCTCGGGCTCGACCCGGGGAAGGTCCTCATGAACATCGACCGGTACGGAAACACGTCCTCGGCCTCGATCCCGATCTGCCTCGCCGAGGCGCAGCGGGAGGGGCTGCTCGAGGACGGGACGCGCGTGCTCATGAGTGCGGTCGGCGCCGGGCTCACGTGGGGCTCGGCCTACATGACGTGGACGACGAGGGGCGGAGGACAGTGAGATGAAGATCGCATTCTGCTTCCCGGGCCAGGGATCCCAGGCCGAGGGGATGGGCCGCGAGATCGCGGAGGAGTTTCCCGCGGCGCGCGCCGTCTACGACGAGGCGTCGGAGGCGGTCGGCTTCGACGTCGCGCGACTCTGCTTCGAGGGCACGATCGAGGAACTGACGCGCACGGAGGTGCAGCAGCCGGCGCTCGTCGCCACGTCGCTGGCCTGCCTGCGCGCCGTCGAGACGCTGGACGTCCGGCCCGACTACGTCATCGGTCATTCGGTCGGCGAGTACTCGGCGCTCGCCGCCGCGGGCGCGATCGAGGCCGGTCCCGCGGTCGCCCTCGTCAGGGAGCGCGGCGAGGCGATGGCCGACGCCGCCCGTGCGAAGCCCGGCGCGATGGCCGCGGTCATCGGGCTCGAGGACGCCGTCGTCGAGGAGCTCTGCGAGGCGATCGACGGCGTGTGGCCTGCCAACTACAACTGCCCCGGCCAGGTCGTCGTCTCCGGCGAGCACGCGGCCGTGGAGCGCCTGATCGCGGCCGCGAACGAGCGGGGCGCCCGCAAGACGGTGACGCTGCGCGTGAGCGGCGCTTTCCACAGCCCGCTCGTCCAGCTCGCGGCCGAGCGCCTGCGGCCCGCGCTCTCGAAGGCGTCCTGGCGCGACCCCTCGCCGCCCTTCATGTCCACCGTGAGCGCACGGATCGAGGACGCGCAGCGCATCGGCTCCCTGCTCGTCGAGCAGCTCACCGGGCCGGTCAAGTTCACGCAGGCGGTGCGGGGGCTCGTGAAGGACGGCGTCGAGATCTTCGTCGAGATCGGCCCGGGCCAGGTCCTGAGCGGGCTCCTCCGCCGCTGCGACCGGTCGCTGCGGACGGCCTCGGTCGGCGACCCCGAGGCCCTGCGCAAGCTCGAGAAGACCCTCTCCACGGCGTGAGCACGTTCGCGTCACTCGAGGGAAAGGTCGCGCTCGTCACGGGCGGCTCACGCGGGATCGGCGCCGAGATCTGCCGCGAGCTCGCCCGCGGGGGCGCGCGCGTCGCCGTCAACTTTCGCTCGGGGAAGGAGCCCGCGGAGGCCGTCGCCGCCGAGATCGGCGGCATCGCCGTGCAGGGGGACGTCGCCGACCCCGGGCAGGCGAAGGGCCTCGTCGAGACGGTCGAGGGCGAGCTCGGCGACGTCGACGTCCTCGTCAACAACGCGGGCATCACGCGCGACACCCTCATCGCCCGCATGAGCGACGAGGACTGGACCGCGGTGATCGAGACGAACCTTCGCGGCACGTTCAACACGTGCCGGGCCGTCTCCCGCAAGATGCTCCGCCGCCGGGCGGGCTCGATCGTGAACGTGTCCAGCGTCGTCGGGGTGCACGGGAACCCCGGTCAGGCGAACTACGCCGCCTCCAAGGCGGGGATCATCGGCCTCACGAAGGCTCTCGCCCGTGAGCTGGGCACGCGCGGCGTGCGCGTGAACGCCGTCGCTCCCGGCTACATCAAGACCGACCTCACGGACGTCCTCACGGAGGCCCAGCGCGAAGCGATTCTCGTCAACACGCCTCTGGCCCGGCTCGGGGAGTCGGCGGACGTGGCCGCGTGTGTACGCTTTCTCTCCTCGGACGACGCGGCCTTCGTCACGGGCGAGGTCCTGCTCGTCGACGGCGGCCTGGGAATCTGAATGGCTTCTGAGAACGGACGTAGACGGGTCGTCATCACGGGCATGGGCGCCGTGACGCCGCTCGGCAACGACGCGGAGACCTTCTGGGAGAACCTCACGGCCGGCCGCTCCGGCGCCGCGCGGATCACGGCCTTCGACCCCTCCGAATTCCCGGTCCACTTCGCCTGCGAGCTGAAGGGGTTCGAGCCCTCCGCCTGGATCGAGCACAAGAAGGCGCGGCGCATGGACCGTTTCGCCCAGATGGTCATCGCCGCCGCGCGCATGGCCGAGGAGGACTCCGGCATCGAGATCGAGCCCGAGACGGAGCGGATCGGAGTCTCGGTGGCGACCGGCATCGGCGGGCTCAAGAGCTTCCAGGACTGCTACGACCAGCTCCTCGAGCGCGGCCCCGACCGCATCAACCCGCTTGCGATCCCCGCGATCATCCCCAACATGGGAGCGGCGTGGGTGTCGATGGAGCTCGGCACGCGCGGCCCGTTGACGTCGGAGTGCACGGCGTGCGCCGCGTCGAACATGGCGATCGGAGATGCGATGGACTCGATCCGGCTCGGCCGGGCGGACGTGATGCTCGCCGGCGGGACCGAGGCGGGGATCACGGCGATCGGGATCGGCGGCTTCTCGGCGATGCGGGCGCTCTCGCGCCGCAACGACGCGCCCGAGAAGGCAAGCCGGCCCTTCGACGCCGAACGGGACGGCTTCGTCATGGGCGAGGCGGCGGGCATCGTCGTCCTCGAGGAGCTCGAGCACGCGCGCAAGCGCGGCGCCAAGATCTACGCGGAGCTCGTCGGCTACGGCCTCTCCTCGGACGCGCAGCACATCACGGAGCCGGATCCGACCGGCCGCCACCCGGCGCGGGCGATGCAGATGGCGCTCGACGACGCGGGCGTCGCGAGCGACGAGATCGACTACATCAACGCGCACGGCACCTCGACGCCGCTCGGTGACTCGAGCGAGACGCGCGTGATCAAGCTCGCGCTCGGCGAGGAGAAGGCCCGTAGGACGCCGATCTCGTCCACCAAGGGGGCGACGGGCCACTGCCTCGGCGCCTCGGGGTCGATCGAGGCGATCATCTCCACACTCGCCGTCCAGCGCGACGTCGTGCCACCGACGATCAACTACGAGGTTCCCGATCCCGAGTGCGACCTCGACTACATCCCGAACGAGTCGCGGGAGTGGAAGACCGACGTGGCGCTCTCGAACAACTTCGGCTTCGGCGGGCACAACGCCTGCCTCGTCATCCGCAAGTTCGAGGACTAGACGATGGCGGCCGGCGACCGCTTCGCCACGTTCGACTGCTACGGCACGCTCGTCGACTGGAACGCCGGCATCCGCGGTCAGCTCGCGCGCCTCTGGCCCGAGGCCGACGCGGACGCGCTTCTCGAGCGCTACCACGAGATCGAGCCGCGGGTGCAGCTCGAGGGCTCGCTTCCGTATCGCGAGGTGCTGCGCCAGTCGCTCGTGCTCCTGGCCGAGAGCGAGGGCCTCGAGCTCCCCGCCGGAGAGGAGACGGCGCTCGCCGACTCGCTCCCGGGCTGGCCCGTGTTCCCGGATGTTCCGGCGGTGCTCGTGGAGCTCGGCGAGCGCGGTTGGAGGCTCGTCGTCCTCTCCAACTCCGACCCGGATCTCATCGCCGCCTCGCTCGAGGCGATCGGCGTCCCGTTCGACGGAGCTGTCGTCGCGTCGGAGATCGGCTCCTACAAGCCCGCGCACGGGCACTGGCTCATGTTCTTCGAGCGCTTCGGCGCCGACCGCGACCGCCACGTCCACGTCGCTGCCAGCCTCTACCACGACATCGCGCCGGCGCAGGAGCTGGGGGTCACGGCGGTCTGGGTGAACAGGCTCGGCGAGACGAGCGATCTCCCCCGGGCGGCCGAGCTGACGGACCTCTCGCGGCTTCCCGAGACGCTCGACGCCTTCGTCTAGGCTGCGTGTCGATGTCCCGCCTCCGCGCCCGCTGCCCCGACTGCCGGACACTCACGGCGGTCGCGCTCGGAGGCGGTGACTACGAATGCCACTCGTGCGGCCGTGTCTTCAAAGCGGGCCTCGTCCGCGTCCCCCGGGCGTGGGGCGAAGGCGGCGAGTCGATGGCCGAGGCCGCCTACTTGCCGCTGCCCTTCCCGGAGGTCGGCGTCGTCGACGAGGAGTCCCTCGGCGAGCAGAGCCTCGCCCTCGCGGCCGCTCTGCCTGAGCGCCCGCTCGTCCTCGGCGGCTGCTGCTGCGCCCACGTCGGAGCGGTCGAGGGCCTCGCCACCCGCCACGAGCGCCTCGCGGTGGTCTGGTTCGACGCCCACGCCGACCTGAACACGCCGGAGAGCTCGCCGAGCGGAAACCTCTGGGGCATGCCCCTACGCATGCTCGTCGACGGGGACATCGTCGCCCCGGACGACATCGCGCTCGTGGGCGCCCGCAACCTCGACCCGCCCGAGGAGGAGTTCATCGCCGCCCACGGGGTGCACGTTGGCGAAGACGCGATCGACCGCGCGCTCGAAGGAGTCCAGGCCGTCTACGTCGCCTTCGACGCGGACGTTCTCGATCCGGACGAGGACGTCCTGCCGTTCATGCCCGAGCCGGGAGGCCTCACGCTCGTGGAGGCGGCCGCTGCGCTCCGGGGGATCGTCGCCGAGCGTCTGCTCGCCGGCGCCGGCCTCACGGGGCTCACGCCGGCTCCGGCCAACGGCGACCCGCTCGCGAAGCTCACGGCGGCGCTCGGGCTCTAGCGCGGTCCAGGCCCGCCGGCCGCGAGTCCGTAAGATAGTGCGGTCATGGAAGGCCGCATCGACGTCACCGTCGAGAACCGCGGGGCGCCTCGGCCGGAGGCAGACGGCAAGCGGCACCCGAACACCTGCCCCCACTGCCATTCGCACTACCGCGACGACGAGCTCGAGCAGACGCTCCGCGTCTGCCCCCACTGCGCGCACCACTTTGCCGTGCGCGCGCGGGAGCGCGTAGCGCAGCTCGCCGACCGGGGGACGTTCGCCGAGGAGGACGCCGAGCTTCGCTCGGCCGACCCGCTCGGCTTCTTCGACCTGCGTGCATACACCGATCGCCTGGCCGAGGCCGAGGTGGCGACGGGCCTCGGCGACGCCATCATCGCCGGGGCGGCCGCAATCGAACGGAGGCCCTGCGAGCTCGCGGTCATGGACTTCGCCTTCATGGGCGGCTCGATGGGGAGCACGGTCGGGGAGAAGTTCGCCCGCGCGTGCGTGCGGGCGGCTGAGCGACGCGTCCCGCTCGTCTGCGTCACGGCCTCCGGTGGTGCCCGCATGCAGGAGGGGATCCTCTCCCTCATGCAGCTCCCGAAGACGGTCTGCGCCGTGGACGAGCTGCAGGAAGCGCGCTCGGCCTTCATTGCCGTCATGTCGCATCCGACGACCGCCGGCGTGCTCGCCAGCTTCGCCAGCCTCGGCGACGTGACGATCTCCGAGCCCGGGGCTCTGCTCGCCTTCACCGGCCCGCGCGTCGTCCAGCAGACCACGCGCGAGAAGCTTCCCGACGACTTCGGGCTCGCGGAATCGAACGCTCGCTTCGGCCACGTCGACGCGATCGTTCCGCGCGCCGAGCTCCGTCCCTTCGTCGGCAGGGTTCTCGCCATGTTCGCGCGGGAGGGCTAGTGGAGACCCCGGCGAGCCAGGCGGAGCAGCTCAAGCTACGGGAGCGGCTGGCGAAGCTGCGCGACCTGCCGCTCCTTCGCGGCGTCGGCGTCTCCGGCGAGATGGCGCGGCTCAAGCGGCAGCTCGACCGCATGGAGGCCGAGCCGACGGAGGACGACGTCTGGCGCTCGGTCGAGCTCGCGCGCCACCAGGACCGGCCCTACACCCTCGACTACGTCGAGCGGATCTGCGACGACTTCGTCGAGCTGCACGGCGATCGCTCGCTCGCGGACGACCCCGCACTCGTCGCCGGGCTCGCGCGCATGGACGGGCGCACGATCGTCCTCGTCGGCCACCAGAAGGGCCGCGACATCCGCGAGCGCACGTACCGGAACTTCGGCATGACGTATCCCGAGGGCTACCGCAAGGCGATGCGGGCGATGGAGCTGGCGGACAGGCACGGCTTCCCCGTCGTCAGCCTCGTCGACACGCCCGGCGCCTATCCCGGCGTCACCGCCGAGCAGCACGGCCAGGGTGGTTGGATCGCCCGCTGCCAGCTCCTCATGGCCCGCCTCAGGGTGCCCTCCGTCGTGTGCGTGATCGGCGAGGGCGGCTCCGGCGGCGCGGTGGCGATCGCGCTCGCGGATCGGGTGCTCATGCAGGCGAACGCGATCTACTCCGTCATCTCTCCCGAGGGCTGCGCCGCCATCCTCTGGCGCGACGCCGGCGAGGCCAAGAAGGCGGCGGCCGCCTTCAAGCCCGACGCCGCCCACTGTCTCGAGCTCGGCGTCGTCGACGGCGTCGTCCCGGAGCCGGAGGGCGGCGCCCACGTCGACCACGACGAGGCGGCGCGGCTCCTCGCCGACTCCTTGCGGGAGGCGCTCGGTGAGGTCGAGTCCCTCGATCCGGAGGAGCGCCGTCGCCTGCGGCGGGCCAAGTTCCGGAGCATGGGGATCTACCTCCAGTAGACGTCGAGACTGCTGCTTTCCACAGCGTCCACAGGGTTATCCCCGGCGCCTTCCGCGCGTCTGACTGCGGACAGCAACGGGGCCGGCGTGCGCCGGCCCCGCGTGCGCCAACCCCCCGGTCGGCGATCAATCGTGCTCACGCCTTCTACCCCGAGCCGGCCCGGGTAAACACACCCCCGGCTCGCGAAGCGCACGGGCGAGGCATGCTTCCTCCGTGGCCCGACTCGACGAGTACGAGGGCAAGCGGGCGAGAGGGAGAACGCCCGAGCCATTCGGCGGCCGGCGGCGCGTGGGCGAGCGTCCGCTCTTCGTTGTCCAGCGGCACGACGCGCGCCGGCTCCACTACGATCTCCGCCTCGAGCGGGGCGGCGCGCTCGCGAGTTGGGCCGTACCGAAGGGCATTCCGCTCGAGCCGGGCGACCGGCGGCTCGCCGTCCACGTCGAGGACCACCCGCTCGACTACGCGACCTTCGAGGGCGAGATCCCGGCGGGTCAGTACGGGGCGGGCACGG
>DATHVD010000080.1:0-4684 GCA_035461525.1 Gaiellaceae bacterium | reverse complement strand
CGTAGTTGACCGCCTCCTCGACGCGGCCCTGGAAGGCGCCGTTCAGCGCCGCGACCGTGAGCAGCCGCGTGTCCCGGTCGGCAAGCTCGCCCGCGTAGCGGAACTCGATCCTCTCCGCGCTCCCTCCGGCGAGCTCGATGGCGAGCGCCCCGAGCTTGGCGGCGAGCGGCAGGTACGGGCCGAGGACGACGTAGTCCTCCGCCGCGACGGCCGGGATGTTGACGGCGTTCGTGACGAGCTCGCCCTCGAGGGCGGCCGCGACCTGCTCGGCGACGATGACGCCGGCCCGGTCCTGCGCCTCCTGCGTCGAGGCGGCGAGGTGGGGCGTCACGACGACGTTCGGCAGGCCGAGGAGCGGGCCCGAGTACGGCTCCTCGGAGAAGACGTCGAGGGCGGCGCCGCCGAGCTTGCCGCTCGAAAGCGCCTCCGCGAGCGCCTCCTCGTCCACGAGCTCGCCGCGGGCGACGTTGACGAGGCGGGCGCCGTCCTTCATGCGCGCGATCTGCTCCGCTCCGACGAGCCCTCGAGTGTCCGGGGTCAGGGTCGCGTGGAGGGAGACGAAGTCGGACTCCGCCAGGAGGTCGCCGAGCCGCTCGGCCGGCTCGGCGCCCAGCTCGCGGATGCGCTCGGCCGGGACGTACGGGTCGTGGGCGAGGACGCGCATCTCGAGGCCGCGGGCGCGGCGGGCCACCTGCTGGCCGATGCGCCCGAAGCCGACGAGCCCCAGCGTCTTGTCCGCCAGCTCGAGGCCGGCGAAGGCCTTCCGCTCCCAGCGGCCCTCGCTCAGAGCCGCGTGCGCCTGCGGGATCCGCCGCGAGAGCGCGAGCAGGAGGCCGATCGTGTGCTCGGCGGCGGAGACGACGGTGGACTGGGGCGCGTTGACGACGACGATGCCCCGTTTCGAGGCGGCTTCGACGTCGACGTTGTCGACGCCGACCCCGGCCCGGCCGATCACCTTGAGCCTCTCGGCGCGGCCGATCAGGTCGGCGGTAAGCCGGGTACCGCTGCGGACGATGATCGCCTCGTAGTCGCCGATCCGCTCGGCGAGGTCGCCGTCCGGGTCGACGTCGACCTCGAAGCGCTTCCGGAGGAGCGCGACGCCCGCGTCGGCGATCGGCTCCCGGACGAGGATCCTCACGCGGCGACGGGCCCCGCGTACGCCTCAAGCGCCGCGGGCACGGCGGCGCCCCGCTCGACGGGCGCGCCGGCCTCGGCGAGGGCCCGCTCGAGCGCCGCCAGCGCGGCGCCGACGTCGTGCACGTCCACGTAGCCGATGTGGCCGATGCGGACGATCTTGCCGCGGAGAGGCCCCTGGCCGCCGATGATCGTGACGCCGGAGCGCTCCCGCATCGTCTTCACGACCTCCTGGCCGTCGACGCCGGCGGGCGCGCGGATCGCGGTCACGACCGCCGAGCGGTCGTCGTCGGGCGAGAAGAGCTCGAGCCCCAGCGCGTGGACGCCTGCCCGGCAGGCCCGGCCGAGGCGGACGTGACGCTCGTGCGCCGTCTCGAGGCCCTCCTCGAGGATCAGCCCGAGTGCGACGTCGAGCGCGAGCACGAGCGAGATAGCGGGCGAGAAGGGGTTCTCGCCCTTCGCCTGCGCACCGAGCGTCCGCTGCCAGTCCATGTAGAACCGCGGGCACCCGGCGCCGGTCGTCGCCTCGAGGGCGGCCGGGGAGATGGACGCGAAGGAGAGGCCCGGAGGGGACATGAGCGCCTTGTGGGAGCTCGTGAGCACGACGTCGAGGCCCCATTCGTCCGTCTCGAGCGGGACGGCGGCGAGGCTGGAGATCGCATCGACGACGACGAGAGCGCCCGAGCCGGCGACGCGCGCGGCGATCCCCTGCACGTCGGCGACGACGCCCGTCGAGGTCTCGGAGTGCGTGAGGTAGACGACCTTCGGCCCGCCCGCCTCGACGCGGGCAGCGACCTCGTCGGCGCTCGGGATCTCGCCCCACTCGTAGCGGAGGTGGTCGACCTCGAGGCCGTACCTCGCCGCGATCGACGCCCAGCGCTCGCCGAAGTAGCCGTGCGAGACGACGAGGACGCGGTCGCCGGGCGAGCAGAGGTTGGTGACCGCGGACTCCATGGCCGCCGTGCCGGCGGCCGTGAAGAGGAGGACGTCGTTCTCCGTGCGGTACGCGGCGCGCAACCGCTCGAGAACGCGTGCGAGGGCCGTGCGGAAGTCGGCCGAGCGGTGGTGGATCATCGGCTGCGCGCCCGCCGCCAGCACCTCCGGCGGCACGGGCGTCGGGCCGGGCGTGACGAGATAGCGCTTCTCCGGCATCCGTCCTGAGGTTAACTGACGCCGACGCCGTGGAAGCTCTGCTTGCGTTCGCCGCCGCACTCCTCGCCTTCAGGCTCGCCGGGATGCTCCTCCGGCGGCGGCGGGAGCGTCCCGCGCCGGCGCTGACGGCCTGGGCGGCGGCGCTCGCCGCCTACGCCCTCGCGTCCGCGGCGCTCGCCTGGGGCGCGGCCTCGGGCTGGGACGACGAGGTCTTCCGCGCGTACTACCTCTTCGGCGGGCTCCTGACCGCCCCGCTCCTCGGCGTCGGTTCCCTTCTCCTCGCCGGGCGCGCCTGGGCCGCGCCCGCGGGGCTCCTCTACGCGGGGCTCGCCGTCGGCGTCGCCGTCGCGGTGCCCCTGACCGCACCGGTGGGGGGCGAGGCGATCCCGGAGGCGCAGGCGCACCTGGATCTCTTCCCGGCACGCATCCTGGCGATCCTGGGCAACACCCTCGGCACGCTCGCCGTCGTCGCGGTCGCGCTCCTGACCATCCGACGGCGCCCGGTCGGAAATGGGCTCATCGTCGCGGGCGTCGCCGTTGCGGCCGCCGGAAGCGGGCTCGCCGGGCTCGGCGTCGCACAGACGTCCGCGTTCGTGGCCGTCGCCGCCCTGCTCCTCTATGCCGGCTTCGTCCACCCGGGCCGGTCGGTCCCGTAACTGGACTTTCGCCCTCGTCGCGGTCTAGGATCGTGCGCCGTCTCGTACAAACCTAGGGGAAGGGGAGCACATGCGACGGTTTCTTGGCGTTCTCACGCCGGTGGCGCTCGCGGCGGTCATCGTCACGACGCTGGCCGCGGCGCAGACGCCTGGCTCGAACAAGATCGTGCAGCTCGACTTCAGCCCGCGCTCCAGCGCGGCGACGCAGTCGGACTTCGCGTTCAAGGGAGGCCTGCTCATCTCGGGCAACTACAACGGCTTCCGCATCTTCGACATCTCGAGGCCGAAGAATCCGGTCCTCGTGAAGGACGTCTTCTGCCGCGGGCAGCAGGGCGACGTCTCGATCTGGGGCGACGCCCTCGTCGTCTCGGTGGACGAGGTCCTGACCGGGCCGGAGTGTGGGGCCGGCCCCGCCGTCCCGGCGACGCTCGAGACCGCCTGGGAGGGCCTGCGGGTCTTCAGCCTGAAGGAGATCCTGAGGACGCCCGCGGATGCGGACGGGTTCACCCGCCTCCAGCCCGCGGCGTCGATCTACATCAAGTGCGGCTCGCACACGCACACGGGCGTTCCGTGGCAGGGCAAGGTGGCGATCTACGTCGCCTCCTACCCGCTCCGCTCCGGCCCCGACTGCGGCCCGCACGACGATCCGTCCGACACGCACAAGCCGCTGCACGAGATCCTCTCGATCGCGGCTGTCGACCCGAAGAAGCCCGCGCGCTCGGGCGGGGTCAAGGAAGTGCCGATCGACATCCCGACGTTCAACGAGGATCCCGTGTACCTGCCGCCGCCGAACTTCAACCCGATGCGCGGCTGCCACGACATCCAGGTGCACCTCGAGCTGATGCAGGCCGCCGCGGCGTGCTCCAGCGTCGGCCAGCTCTGGGACATCTCCGACCCCTGGAACCCGGGCACGCTGAACCCGATCTGGGAGACCGACCAGGCCCAGGTGCAGTTCTACCACTCGGCCCTCTTCAGCCGTGACAAGGAGACCGTGATCTTCGGCGACGAGATCATCGTCGGCCACTGCTTCGACGGCACCGGCTCGGGGCAGCTGTGGTTCCACGACCGCTCCGACGGCACGCTCCGGAGCTCCTTCAACATCCCGCGCGACCAGGGCGGCGCCTACTGCTCGGCGCACATGTTCAACAACGTCCCGTACGACGGGAAGGACATGCTCGTCTCGTCGTGGTACGGCGGCGGCGTCACCGTCGTCGACTTCACGGACCGGGCGAACCCGACGGAGGTCGCCTTCTGGGACGACGCCGGCGCGAGCAGCAGCATCTGGTCGGCGTACTGGTACAAGGACAACATCTACGCGAGCGACATCCCCTTCGGGACGCGCTTCCTCGACATGGTCGAGAACTTCGTCCCCAAGGAGAAGACCGGGGGGGCGGACTTCAACCCGCAGACGCAGGGCTGAGCCCGTCTTCACGACGCACCCGGAAGGGCGGCTTCGGCCGCCCTTCCTCGTTCTCGAGGCCGTGGGGGTAACCCCACGCGCGGTGTCGAGCCCGCTCCATTGTCGGAGAGGCGCCGCGCCGGCAGGCTCAAGGAGACTCTTCGATCGCACGAGAAAGGAACCCACGATGATCCTCTCCCGCGCCTGGACGGCCCTCTTCGCCGTCTACACCGCAGCCGCCCTCCCGCTCCTCGCCTGGGCGCTCGCCAGCGCTTCCTGAGACCGTCCGCCCCGGGCCCCGACGGGCGCCCGGGGCGGCGGCCTCCGGCCTACGCTTCCGCGC
>DATHVD010000079.1:0-30271 GCA_035461525.1 Gaiellaceae bacterium | reverse complement strand
CCGCTCGAGCAGCCGGCCGCCCTGGAGCCGCTGGCCGCTGTCGGCCGCGTCGCGAACGGCGACGATCCCGTAGGCCGCGCGGTGCTCGTCTGCCGCCCGCGCGTTGCCTGCAGCCAGGCCTCGCCTGTCGCGTCAGGGACTGGGCGGGCAGCAGCTTCGCGAGCGCGGCTGTGAGCTCGGAGCGAGGCCGGCCGCGTCGACCGTGATCCCGTCGCGGCGGCGCTGGATCTCGTCCCAGCTCTGGCGGAACCAGTTGTAGTCGCTGCGGGCCTGGTCGGGGTCGGCGACGATCGCCTCGGTCGCCGCGACGATGAGCTCGCCGAGTCGCGTCCGCTGCGCCCGACTCGCGTAGCAGAACAGCCGCGCGTCTGGCGTCTCGCTCGTTGTCAGCGACTGCATCGCTCGCAGCGCGGCCGGCGGCAGCTCCTTGCCGCGCGCGTACGGGTAGCGGTCGGTGTGCCGCCGCGGGATCTGCCGATAGAGCTCCGACTCGCGCGCCGGTGTGCTGCGCAGCTCGATCCGGGCTGCGTGCGCGGACTGCGGCCCCTCTGGCATCAGTGCGACCGTCGTCACCAAGCCATGGGCGTCGGCGGCAAGGACGAGGTTCTCCAGTGCCGCTCCGAGGCCGACGTACAGCTCCCGCTGGAACGGGTCGATCGCCCCGGTGCCGCGGCTTGTGTCGGCGATGAGATCGACGCGGTACGGCGCGAGCCGGAACAGCCACGCCTGGGCGTTATGCGGGCTCGGCGCCAGCGTCGCCGCGGCGACGAGCGGCAGCAGGCCCCGGTGCTCCTGCCAGTGCGACCAGGGGGCGTAGGCGGGACCCCTGCCCGGCTCGAGCACGCCCTGGTCGTAGGCGCGGTAGCTCAGGCCGCCGGCGCCGGCGACGAGGATCGTGCCCAGCGAGACGCCCGAGCTCCGCAGGAACGCCTCTCGGCTCAGACGCGGTGCGCCGCTCACGGGGCGTGCGGGAGGCGCGGCGCAAAATGACGTGTTTGGCTGCAGTCGGCCGCGTCATCGGCCATAGCGTGCTGTGCCTGCTCACCGCGCTAAGCATGCCGGTCGCCCTGACAACGGTCATCGTTGCGCGGGTGTCGGTTCCATCCGGTGGTCGGCACTCCAGCCCACCGGTTTCTGCGACCCGACGGCTCGGGCGCCGCTTCGGCCCGCTTAGATCCGGTGAGATGCGCTCAGGTGCGCTGAAACCGGTACCAGATCCAGTACCAAGTTCACATTTTGTTGCTCAGCTAGACGACACCGGGGTTGCACGAACCGTCGCCTTTGCAGGGACTTCGCTAACGGAGCGGCGTGGGAGTCGAACCCACCAACCGATGGGCTACACCGGTTTTTCCGGTTTTGAAGACCGGCTGGGCCACCGGGCCCGTGCCGCTCCGCGGCCAGCCTAGCGGCCGCCCTCCGGCGGCCGCGGTCCCTGCGCTCTCAGCCGAGCCTGAACGTCGTGCGGCCGTGGAGCGGCCCGTAGCGCACGTCCGCCTTCCGCCCGAACCCGGGCCAGACGTACACGGTGACCGGTCCTCCCGCGAGCAGGTGCCGCTTCCCCTGGAACCGCCACGACGACCGCAGCTGGAACCGGGCATCCGTCGGCCAGACGCTCATGAGCTTCTTCCCGTTGCGCCAGAGCTGCATGTTGTAGTAGGTCGCCCGCCGGACCGACGTCCACCTCACGAGCGGCGGCGAGTGGACGACGGCGCCGAACGCGGGCGAGAGGATCGGGCTCGGCCAGGCGGATGCCTTGTTCGCGCTCGAGGCGTTGCCCGCCTTGTCGAGACTGCGGATCCGGTACAGGTAGCGAACGTGGTTCCTCACGTTCTTGTCGACGAGGGATGCCTTCTGCACGCGGTCGGCAAGCCGCTTCCACGCTCCCGAGCCGGCCCGCTTGCGCCAGACGCGCACGCGCGCGTAGTCCGCGTCGAGCGGTCGCGTCCACGTCAGCCTCACGAGCCCGTCGCCCGCGCGCGCGGCGAAGCGCGCGACGGCTGCGGGCGGGGTGAGGTCGACCGTCCAGCCGTACGAGGCCTGGCTGCGGTTGCCGATCGAGTTCGTCACCTGAACAGTGAAGAGGTGGGCGCCGTCCACGAGCCCGTCGTAGCGGTGGACTCCGCTCGCGCAGGGGGTGAACGCGCCGGGGCTCTCGGGCCTGTCCAGCTTGCACTCCGCCGCGCCGGCGCCCACCGTGATCTCGAAGGCGGCGCTCGTGCGATTGGTGAGAGTCGGGACGAGGGCCACGATCAGGGGGCTCGCCGGCGTGGGCCCCGTCTGGACGACGACCCTGAACGTCCTCGGCTGGCTGGTCAGCCCCGCGGCATCGGTGGCGACGCACGTGACGACGGTCTCGCCGACGGGGAAGGTCGATCCGGGAGCCGGGCTGCAGCTCACCACCGGGGCGGGGTCGGCCACGTCCTGGGCGGTGGGGAGGGCGTAGTCCACGACCGCGCCTGCCGGGGACTCCTGGGACGCGAGCACGTCCGGCCGCGGCGCCACCGTCGGCGGCGTGGTGTCCCGCACCGAGACGGTGAACGAGCGGTCCGTGCTCCGGTTGCCGGCCGCGTCCACCGCGGTGCAGGTAACGGACGTGATGCCGAGCGGGAACGCCGAGCCCGGCGCGTGCGAGCACTCGAGCGCGGGGGCGGGATCGAGATTGTCGGTGGCCGAGAAGAGGACGACGGCCCCCGCGGGCGACGTCGCCTCGGCCGCCACGTCGCTCGGGGGCTCGGGAGCCGTGACGTCGATCGTCCAGCCGAACGTGGCGGGCGGGCTCTGGTCTCCCGAGCTGTCCCGCGCCCTCACCTGGAACGCGTGCGAGCCCTCGGCGAGCCCCGAGTAGGAGACCGGCGACGTGCACGGCGCCCAGGCGCCTCCGTCCAGGCGACAGGCGAAGCCCGCCGTTTCGGCGGAGCCGGAGAAGGAGAAGACGGCGCCCGTGTCCGCGCTCCACGGCGACGGCGTCCCGGAGAGCTCCGGTCGCGGCGGCGCGGCGGACGCGGGGGACGCGGCCGGGACGAGTGTCCCGCCTGCGACGGCCACGGCCAGGGCGAGGATTGCGGGCAGCGCGCGTCCCATCACGCCGCCAGGAGTATGAAGCTGACGGCGGCCAGGGCAAGCAGCAGGGTCGCCGCGAGACCGATGTCTCCCCGGCGTTCCTCGAGACGGGACGAGACCGAACGGAGCGCGGCCGCCGGGATCGCGGCGAACGCGAGCGCGAGGAACCCGAGGCCGAGGAGGAGGACGAAGACGGTCGCCGCCGCCGCGCCGGGGTCGCCTGCTCCATTCGCCCCGCTCCCGACGGCGACCGAGCGGCGTTCGGCGTGGAAGCGGAGGCTCGCGACGGCCACAGCCGGATCGGGTCGGGGAGGATGGAGCCGAACGGCGACCGCCCGAGCCTCGCGCCTCTCGCGCCGGGCCTCCCTGGCGCGCTCGCGTGCCCGCTCCTTCTTTCGCGCCTCCCGCCGCGCTGCGCGCGCCTCCGCTGCCTTCTTCGCGGCGACGTTCGGCGCCGCGACCGGAGGCTGAGCCGGCGCCGGAGGCTGAGCCGGCGCCGGAGGAGCAGCCGGAGCGGGAGGAGGCGGCGTGGGCTCCGGCGCCGGGACGGGCGCCGGATCCGGTACGGGCTGGGCCACCGCAGCCTCGGCGGCGCCGAGGCCGATCGCGAGAGCGATCAGAACCCCGAGCGACTTCGTCCGACTCCCCTTCCCTCGCACCGCAGAAGCTCCAGGGTAGGCGTTCGCGTCTCCGAGCGCAACCCTCGAGCGCCGGGACCGGCTGCGCGCGTCCGCTACGCTCGCGCCGTGGCCGACTACTACCTCGTGACGCGCGCCAAGGGCCGCGCCTGGGATCACTCCCGCCTGCGGCGCGAGCAGGACGGCTGGGACGAGCACGCCGCCTTCATGGACCGGCTCCTCGAGGAGGGCTTCGTCGTCCTCGGCGGCCCGGTGGGCGAGGGCGACGGGGAGGAGGCCCTGCTCGTCGTCGACGCCGGGAGCGAGGAGGAGGTCAGGGCCCGCCTGGCTCCCGACCCCTGGGGCGAGGACATGCTCGCGACCGCCGGCGTGCGGCCGTGGACGGTCTTCCTCCGCGCGCCGGTGTAGCGGCAGCGCTCAGCCGGCCCGCGCCCGGCGACGGAGGACGCGCTCGTCTCCGACCCGGCGGGTGAGGCCGTCGGCGTCGAAGCGCTCGAGGAGGAGCTGCGCGGGCTTGCGGCCGGTGCCGAGGAGGTCGCGGAAGCGGGCGAGCGCGATCGACCCTGCGGTCTCGCACTCGGCGACGAGGAGCGCCCGCGCCTCGTCGTAGGCGGAGGCGCCGACGGCGAGGCCGTCCCCGAGGCGGACGAGGCGGCCGGCCTCCTCGAGGTAGCGGGCCAGCTCGGCGTCCTCGAACGGCGTCGGGACGAAGCCGGCCCGCTCGAGCTCGTCCTCGAGGCGGTCGGCGGCCTCGACGCGGTCGCCGAGACGGGCCGTCGCGCCCGGAGCGTAGGCCTTCGCGCCGCGGCGCTCGATCGGGAGGAGCGGGAGGAGCGCGGTCGCCCAGGGGCGCTGCGGCAGGAGCTCCGAGACCGGCACGCCCGGGTCGAGAGAGGAGGCCGCAGCCCGTTCGTCGAGCGCCCGCACGGCGCCGAGTCGGATCTCCTCCAGCCGCTCCGGCGTCATGTACCAGTCGCCCGCGCGGGCCGCCGCCCCCAGCCCCAGGTCGAGCTCGTCCGGGGAGAGGAGCCCGCGGGCGGCGAGCTCCTCCCGGCGCACCGGCTCGGGCTCTGCGGAGAGTGCGGCGAGGACGATCGACGCCGGGTCCCCGCGCTCGAGGAGCGCGAGGCGCTCCGCCGACCTCCGCCGCGGCGGCGCCGGGTCGAGCACGACGCCCCCGCCGAGCGTGGCGGCGCCCTCGCGCAGCACGACGCGATCTCCGCGCGCGGCCACGACGGGCGAGGCGAGACGGAGCTGCGCGTGCCGCTCGCCGACGCGCACGAGGCGCGCGGAGTGCTCGGCCGTGCCGTGGTGGACGTGCAGGCGCATCCCGTCGGGGACCTCCGCGAGCGGCTCGAGCGCGACGTCGAGCCGGTAGCTCACCGGGTAGGCCCCGGGCTCGACGAGCGCGTCCCCGCGCCGCAACTCGGCCCGCTCGACGCCGGGGAGCGCAACTGCGACCCGCTGGCCGGCGTCGGCCCGCTCGACCGCTCTGTCGTGGACCTGCACGCTGCGCACGCGCACGTCGAGGCCCACGGGCTCGGCCCGTAGCGCGTCGCCCTCGCCGACCGTCCCCGACCAGAGCGTGCCCGTCGCGACCGTCCCGATGCCCCGCAGCGAGAAGACGCGGTCGACGAAGAGGCGCGCCGGGCGCGTGGAGGGGCGGGCCTCGACGCGCTCCGCGGCCTCGCCGAGAGCTGCGCGCAGGTCGTCCACTCCCTCGCTCGTGCGCGCGCTCGTCGCGACGACGGCCGCGTCCGGCACGAGCTCGCGCGCCTCGAGCAGGGCGAGCTCCCGCGTCTCCTCGTCGACGGCGTCCACCTTCGTCACCGCGACGACCCCCTGCTCGATCCCGAGCAGGCGCAGGATCGCCAGGTGCTCGTGCGTCTGCGGCCGCGCCCCCTCGGCGGCGTCGACGACGAGGAGGAAGAGGTCGATGCCGGTCGCGCCGGCGACCATCGTGCGGACGAAGCGCTCGTGCCCCGGCACGTCGACGAGCGAGAGGCGCCGCCCGTCCGGCAGCTCGAGCGGCGCGTAGCCGAGGTCGATCGAGATGCCGCGCTTGCGCTCCTCCGGTAGCCGGTCCGTGTCCTTCCCCGTCAGCGCCCGGACGAGCCAGGTCTTGCCGTGGTCGATGTGGCCCGCGGTCCCGACGGTCAGCGGCACCGCGTGACGGCCTCCGCGACCTCCTCGACCTCCGCGGCCGTCAGCGTCCGGCAGTCGAGCAGGAGCCGACCCTCGCGCACGATCCCGACCACGGGGGGCTCGCCGCGCCGCAGGAGCTCGGCCAGCTCGAGCGGGAGCGCGCAGGCGAAGCTCGGGATCTCCGTCACGGGGAGGGCCCCGCCGCCGGGGCGGGCGGCCGTTTCCTCCACCTCTCCGCCCGTCAGCTCCGCGAGCCGCTCCGCGCGCGCGCGCACGGCCTCCGCCGGGTCGTCGAGCATGCGTAGGACCGGCAGGTGGCGGCTTCCGGCGCGGTAGAGCGCGAGCGTGCCCTCCAACGCGGCGAGCGTCAGCTTGTCGGCGCGGAGCGCCCGCTGGAGCGGGTGCCGGCGCATGCGTTCGATCAGGTCGGTGCGCCCGACGGCGATCCCGGCCTGCGGGCCGCCGAGGAGCTTGTCGCCCGAGAACGTGACCACGTGCGCGCCGGCCTCGATGCTCGCCCCGGCCGTAGGCTCGTCGCCCGTGGGGACGAGCGCTCCGGAGCCGAGGTCCTCGACGAGCGGGAGGCTGCTGCGCTCGGCGAGGCGCGCGAGGTCGCGCGCCCGCGGCTGCTCCGCGAAGCCGACGATACGGAAGTTCGACTGGTGGACGCGCAGGATCGCCGCCGTCCGCTCGCCGAGGGCGCGCTCGTAGTCGGCGAGGCGCGTGCGGTTCGTCGTCCCCACCTCGACGAGGGTGGCCCCGGAGCGCGCGAGCACGTCCGGGATGCGGAAGCCGTCGCCGATCTCGATCAGCTCGCTGCGCGAGACGATCACCTCGCGGCCCTCGGCGAGGGCCGCGAGTGCGAGCAGGACGGCGGCTGCGTTGTTGTTGACGACGAGCGCGGCCTCGGCGCCGGTCAGCTCCCGCAGGGCCGGTGCGAGGTGGTCCTGGCGGGAGCCGCGCGCTCCCGCGCCGAGGTCGTACTCGAGCGTCGAGTAGCCGGCGCCGACCTCCAGCACGCGCGCGAGCGCCTGCGGGGCGAGCGGAGCGCGGCCGAGGTTCGTGTGCACGACGACGCCGGTGGCATTGAGGACGCGCCGGAGGCTCGGCCGCAGCCGTGCCTCGAGCTCGGCGGCGGCGCGGGCGGCGAGGTCGCCGGCCGGATAGCCGGCGGCGATCTCCTCGCGCGCGCGAGCGAGCGCGGCGCGGACGGAGGCGACGACCAACGGCCGCCCGTGGCGCTCGGCGAGCCCTGCGAGCGCCGGGTCGCCGAGCAGCTCGTCGACCGAGGGCAGCTCCCTGAGGCGGTCTCTCATCATCGTGCGACCATGATAGTTCGGGCTCGCGGCGCTACTCTGCCGGCGACCGTGCGCCACCTCGCCCTCGCAGTCCGGGACCAGGAGCGGTCGCGCCGCTTCTACGCGCGCTACTTCGGCTTCGGCCACCGTCCCGCGCGCCGCTACGACGACGGCGTCGTCATGCTCTTCGACGCCGCCGGCTTCGCGCTCGCGCTGGGCGAGGTGGAAGCGGCGATCGTGCTGCCGCCGTTCCTCCACTTCGGCGTCCGCCTCGCATCCCCCGACGAGGTCGCCGCCCTGCGCGACCGGCTCGCCCGCGACGGCGTCGAGATCGTGGAGGAGTGGGACGAGCCCGGCTACGTGAGCATCAAGTGCCTCGATCCGGACGGGTACGTGGTCGAGGCGTCGTGGGAGCCGGACGACGCGGCTCCGCCCGACGTCATCGGTTAGAGTCCCGCCGCGATGAACCCCCAGGCGGCGACTCTCAGGCTCGCGGTCTTCCCTCGCTCCGGGGTCCTGACCGACGTCCTCCTCGTCGCCGCCGGGGCCGGGCTCGTGGCCGCGGCCGCCCAGTTCGAGATCATGCTCGGCTTCACGCCGGTGCCGATCTCGGGGCAGACGTTCGCCGTCCTCCTCGTCGGCGCCTCGCTCGGCCCGGTGCTCGGCGCCTCCAGCCTGCTTCTCTACCTCTTCGTGGGCCTCGCCGGGGCTCCGGTGTACTCGGGGGGCGACGGTGGCTGGGAGATCGTCAAGGGCGCGACCGGCGGCTACCTCGTCGGCTTCGTCGTCGCCGCGGCCCTCGTGGGCTGGCTCTCGCAGCGCCGGTGGGACCGCCGCTTCAACTCCTCGGTGGCGGCGATGCTCTGCAGCAGCGTCGTCATCTACCTCTTCGGCCTCCCGTGGCTGGCGCACACCCAGAACCTCGATCTCGAGGCGACGCTCACCCACGGCCTCTACCCCTTCGTGGTCGGGGACGTCGTCAAGCTCTACCTCGCCGGCCTGCTCCTTCCCAGCGCCTGGAAGCTCGTCCGCCACCTCCGCCGCTAGCGGACGTTTCGGGCTCGCGGCCTCGGGTACCCGCTATCGGCACCCGAGTACTCAGGAGGAAACATGGCGAACATCCAGGAGACGATCGACGTCAACGTCCCTGTCCGCACGGCGTACAACCAGTGGACGCAGTTCGAGGAGTTCCCGCGCTTCATGGAGGGCGTCAAGTCCGTCCAGCAGCTCGACGACGAGCGCATGCGCTGGGTCGCCGAGATCGGCGGCAAGAAGCACGAGTGGATCGCCGAGATCACCGAGCAACACCCGGACGAGCGGGTCGCGTGGAAGGCCGTCGAGGGCGACGGGCCCGCCGGCGTCGTCACGTTCCACCGGCTCGACGACGCGGAGACGCGTCTCACGCTCCAGATGGACTACGAGCCCGAGGGCATGATGGAGACCCTCGGCTCGGCCCTCGGCTCCGACTCGCGCCGGGTCAAGGGCGATCTCGAGCGCTTCAAGGAGCTGATCGAGAGCCGCGGCGTCGAGAGCGGCGCGTGGCGCGGCGAGGTCGAGCGCGACGAAGTTCGCAAGTAACGCGCGCTCGCGCGGGGGCGGGCGGGCGTCCTCGGGACGGCGCCCGCCTCCACGGCCTTTCTACTGCGCGTCCGCCTTCGCCGGCTCGGCGGGGCGCTCCGCGCAGCGGCGCTCGTAGCAGTCGGCGACGAGGCGCACGGCTTCCTCCGGGTCGTCCGTGACGTGGAGGAGCGCGACGTCCTCCGGCGAGATCATCCCCTCCGCGAGCGTGTGCTCCTCGAGCCAGGCGAGGAGGCCGTCCCAGTAGGCAGAGTCGAAGAGGACGACGGGGAAGTCGAGGATCTTGCCCGTCTGGATGAGCGTGAGCGACTCGAAGAGCTCGTCCAGCGTCCCGAACCCGCCCGGGAAGATGACGAAGCCCTCGGCCGCCTTCACGAACATCGTCTTGCGCACGTAGAAGTGCTGGAAGACGAGGTCGACGTCGAGGTAGGGGTTCGACTCCTGCTCGTGCGGGAGGACGATGTTGAAGCCGACCGAGAGCCCGCCGCCCTCCTTCGCGCCGCGGCTCGCGGCCTCCATGACGCCGGGTCCGCCGCCGGTGACGACGACGAATCCGGCCTCTGCGAGGCGGCGCCCGACGTCCCGCGCCTCCGAGTAGACCCGATGGTCCTCGGGGACACGCGCGGAGCCGAAGATCGAGACCGCCGGCTCGGGCAGCCCCGCGACGGCGTCGAAGCCGCCCGCGAACTCCTCGGCGATGCGGCTGACGTGGAGGCGGCGCTCGTCCGCGCCGTCCCTGGTCTCGAGAATCCGCCGGTCGTCCACGGCTGCCGCTAGAACGTGCGCTCGACGTGCGTCGCGCTCATGGCGAGCGCGAGCAGGGCGATCAGGCCGACGTAGGTGACGCCGACCGTCGCCCGCTGCCAGGGCTGGATCCGGTAGTACGCGGCCCCCGTCGCGGTGCCGCGGTCGCGCCAGCGCCGCCAGACCTCCATCCCGCCGACGACGAGCACCAGGATGAGGATCGGGTTCGGGCGCAGGATCGTGAGCCCGAGGAGGAGCGCGAGGCCGACGGCCCAGAGCGCCGGGTGCAGCGCCGCCGCGGCACGGCCGCCGTCGAGGGGCGAGACCGGCAGCAGGTTGAAGAGGTTGAGGAAGAAGCCGACGAAGGCGAGCGCGACGAGCAGCTCGGAGTCGAGCGCCTCGCCGGCGACCCAGAGCCCCAGCGCGCCGAGGCTCCCGAGGATCGGCCCGGCGAGCGCGACCTGCGCCTCCTTCCAGACGTCGTGCGGCATCTGCTTCATGCCGACGACGGCGCCGAGGAACGGGATGAAGAGTGGCGCGGACGCCGGCACGCCCTGGCGGCGGAGCTCGAGCACGTGCCCGAGCTCGTGCACGAAGAGGAGGAGCACGAAGCCGATCGCGAAGCGCCAGCCCCAGATCCACGCGTACGCAGCCATCGAGACGAGCATCGTTCCCGACGTGGCGAAGATCTTCAGCTTGAAGACGGCCAGGATCGCCGTCTTGAACTTGAAGATCAGGAAGCCGAGCGCGGCGACGGGCGCCCAGAGCTTCTTCGCCAGCTCGCGTGCGCGGCCCTGCGGGTGGATCGGCTCGTAATCGCGGAACGCCCAGCCGTCGCCCTCGGGGGGCGGGTCGAGGCGGTGCTGCGGGGTCTCCGGCTCCTGCGGGGGCCTGACGCTGCTCACCGTCTCATCGTAGTCGAGACCTCCCGAACGCCCAGCCCGGCGGCTCGTGCGGGTGGGGGGGCCTGCGGAGGCTCCCCGTTCGGGCGGGCGCCATCGGCGGTCGTGAGGCTCTTTGCTGTCCGGATCGAACCGGGTGCCGCCGCGGCTCGGTACGCCACGAGAGAAAGGGAGCACATGCGTGCAGCGCTCCAGGTCTACGACTGGACGGTGGCGAGCTACGACAGCGCCAGCCCCTTCGGCACGACCATCCCCGGGCGGCCGTCGTCGAACGATGCGCGCTTCCACACGGCGGGCACGTGGGCGGCGACGGCCGGGCCGAAGCCTTCGGCCGCGGCGACGCCCGCCCGGGCGGACGGCTGTCCGGGCGGAACCCGAGCCCGCCTGCTAGGAGGACGACGGGACGGAGGGGTCGGACGCGGTCAGGAGCCGCGCCCGATCCACTCCTCGCCGCCCTCGTAGACCTCCTTCTTCCACAGCGGCACCTCGACCTTGAGCGCGTCGATGGCGTCCCTGCAGGCGGCCAGGGCGTCGGCGCGGTGCGGTGCGGAGACGGCGATGGCGACGCTCGTCTCGCCGATGCCGACGCGGCCGACCCGGTGGGCGACGGCGACGCGGCAGAGGTCGTAGCGCTCCTGCAGGCCGGCGACGATCTCGGCCATGACCTTTTCGGCCATGCCCTCGTAGGCCTCGTACTCGAGGTGGAGGACGGTGCGGCCGCGCGAGTGGAGGCGGGTCGTCCCGAGGAAGGTGGCGATTGCGCCCGCCCGCTCGTCGGCGGCCTCGGCGATCACGGCGCCGACGTCGATCGGCTCGGCGGTGAGGCGGAGCTCTCCGCCCGAGACCGGCGGGATGAGCGCCACCTCGTCGCCCTCGGCGAGCCGCCGCCCGGGCGGCGCGTAGGCCTTGTTCACCGCGTAGAGGAGCCCGTCGGGCTCGGCGCCGAGCCCGAGCGAGCCCCAGACGTCGGCGACCCGAGCGCCCTCGGGCAGCTCGAGCTCGCGCTCGCCCGTGCCGGCCCGCTCGCGCAGGCCGGCGAAGAGCTTCACGCCGATTCGCATTTCTCCTCGTTGTCCTTCTCGTCCAGCTTGCCGATCCGCTCGACCACGCCGAGCAGGAACGGCTCCGAGAAGCCGGCCGCGAAGGCGACGGCGCCGATCTTGGGACCCGCCTCGTCGCCCGCGAAGGTCCCGGCCTGGTGGTGGCGCCGGGCGTCGGCGATCGCCGTGTAGATGCGGGCGAGGTGCTTCCTGAGCTCGGGATCCTGCCGGAGGCGCGCCCCGAACGAGGGCGGCTCGATCGCCGCGGCGTAGGCGCGGCCCAGACCCTCGAAGTCGGCGGTCTCTCGCGTTCCCACGCGAGTAGCGTAGATTGGACTCCATGGCCACCGCCGAGGACCGCCGCGAGACCGACTCCGGCATCGAGGTGAAGCCGGTCTACACCGACGCGGACGCCGAGGGGCTCGCGCCCGCGCCGCCGGGCGAGTTCCCCTTCACGCGCGGCCCCTACCGGGACATGTACCGGGGCAAGCCGTGGACGATCCGCCAGTACGCGGGCTTCGCCTCGGCCGAGGAGACGAACGCGCGCTTCCGCTACCTGCTCGAGCAGGGGCAGACCGGCCTCTCGGTCGCCTTCGACCTGCCGACGCAGCTCGGCTACGACTCGGACGACGAGCGGGCGGCCGGGGAGGTAGGGCGCACCGGCGTGGCGATCGACTCCCTCGCCGACATGGAGACCCTCTTCGCCGGCATCCCGCTCGGCCAGGTCTCCACCTCGATGACGATCAACGCCCCGGCGTCGCTCCTGCTCCTCCTCTACGAGCTCGTCGCCGAGAAGCAGGGCGTCGAGCCGGGCGCGCTGCGCGGGACGGTGCAGAACGACATCCTCAAGGAGTACGTGGCCCGCGGGAACTACATCTTCCCGCCGCGGCCGTCGATGCGGATCACGACCGACCTCTTCGCGTACTGCCGCGAGCGGCTGCCGCGGTGGAACACGATCTCGATCTCGGGCTACCACATCCGCGAGGCGGGCTCGACCGCCGTGCAGGAGCTCGCGTTCACGCTCGCCCACGGGATCGCGTACTGCGAGGCGGCCGTCGCGGCGGGGCTCTCGCCGGACGAGTTCGGCGAGCGGCTCTCGTTCTTCTTCAACGCGCACAACCACTTCTTCCAGGAGGTGGCGAAGTTCCGGGCGGCGAGGACGCTCTGGGCGCGGATCATGCGTGAGCGCTTCGGGGCGGCGAACCCGAAGGCGCAGGCGCTGCGCTTCCACGCCCAGACCGGCGGCTCCACGCTGACCGCCCAGCAGCCGGAGAACAACGTCGTCCGCGTCGCCGTGCAGGCCCTGTCGGCGGTCTGCGGAGGCGCGCAGTCGATCCACACGAACGCCTTCGACGAGGCGCTTGCGCTGCCGACCGAGCGGAGCGCGCGCATTGCGCTGCGGACGCAGCAGATCCTCGCCCAGGAAGCGGGCGGCACGGACACGGCCGACCCGCTCGGCGGGGCCTACTTCGTCGAGGCGCTGACGCGCGAGCTGGAGGAGCGCGCCTGGGAGCTGATCGAGCGCATCGACGAGCTCGGCGGCGCGGTCGCGGCGGTCGAGCAGGGCTTCACGCAGCACGAGATCGAGGAGGCGGCCTACGCCTTCGAGCGGCAGGTGGAGTCGGGCGAGCGCGTCGTCGTCGGCGTCAACCGCTACGCGGAGGACGACGGCGAGGAGATCGAGCTCCACCGCCTCGCCCCCGAGTCGGAGCGGCGGCAGGTCGAGCGCACGCGGCGCGTGCGGGCCGAGCGGGACTCCGCCGCGGCGGAGACGGCGCTCGAGCGCGTGCGCGAGGCGGCTCGCGGCACGGCGAACCTCCTCCCGCCGATGCGCGATGCCCTCGCCGCGCACTGCACGGTCGGTGAGATCTGCAACGCCCTGCGCGCCGAGTTCGGCACGTACGACGCGCACCGGGCGCCGTGAGGCTCGAGGACGACGCGATCGTCCTCCGGCCCTTGGAGGAGGACGATGCGCCCGCGCTCGCCGCGGCGATCGGGGACGATCCGGACCTCGACCGCTGGACGAGCATCCCGTTTCCCTACACGGAGGAGCTCGCCCGCGAGTTCATCGCGACCACCGAGGAGTCGGCCTTCGCAGTCCTCGACCGGGCGAGCGGGGAACTCCTGGGCGGCATCGGCGTCCGCACGCGCGGTGCCGGCAAGGTCGAGGTCGGCTACTGGGTCAAGGCCGGCACCCGTGGACGAGGCGTGGCCTCGCGGGCGCTCACGCTCGTCGCGCGCCACGCGCTTGCAGACCTGGGCGCCGCGCGGGTGCAGCTGACCGCCGAGCCGGAGAACGTCGCCTCGCACCGGGTAGCCGAGAAGGCCGGCTTCACCCGCGAGGGGACGCTCCGCTCGTACCTGGAGATCAAAGGCCGCCGCCGCGACGCGGTGATGTTCTCGCTCCTTCCCGGGGACCTCGATCCGCTTCCCACGTGACGCCTCGCGCACCGGGTAGGAGGGGCTCGGCGCCGGCGAGCGGCTGGCGGCACGTGCGCGCGGCCGTCGTCTTGCCGGGGACGGTCGCGGTCGTCGTCCCGGCGCTGCTCGTCTGGTGGACGGGGTCGGTCGAGATGGGCTGGGGGCTGCCGGCCGGGCTGGCCCTCCCGCCCGTCCTCCTCGGCCTCGCCCTGATGGCGGCGGGCGCCGTGTTCGTCGTGTGGACGGTCCGGCTCTTCGCGCGGCGGGGGAGAGGCACGCTCGCGCCGTGGGATCCGACCTCGCGCCTGGTCGTCGAGGGCCCGTACCGGCACGTGCGGAACCCGATGATCAGCGGCGTCGGGCTCGTGCTCGCCGGCGAGGCCGTCCTGCTCGGGTCGCCGCCGCTCGCGCTCTGGCCCGCCGGCTTCGCGCTCGTGAACGCCGTCTACATGCCGCTCGTCGAGGAGCCGGGCCTCGCTCGCCGCTTCGGCGCAGAGTACGAGACCTACCGGGCGAACGTGCCGCGCTGGCTGCCGCGCCTGCGGCCGTGGGCGCCGCCCGGGGGCGCCGGGCTGAGGCTGGACTGAGGCCGGGGGCGGCGGTCGCGACCCTCTCCCTTTGGGGCCACCCCGGACCACCACCCGCTTCGAGCGTAATGAGGAAAAGCGCGCGCGTGGCGCGCGAAACGTGTCGGATCTGCGACGAAGCGTGCCGAATGTGTGCCGAGCCGCAGTAAGCTCCCGCCGTGGCCAGGGCAGAGGATCTCCACTCCACCGAGGCGAAGCTCTCCGCGCTCGAGCGCCTGCGCGAGGAGGCGCTCCACGCCGGCGACGAGCGCGCGGTCGCCCGCCAGCGCGAGCGCGGCAAGCTGCTCGCGCGAGAGCGGCTCGAGAAGCTGCTCGACCCCGGGAGCTTCGTCGAGCTAGACCGCTACGTCCGCCACCGCAACCCGCACTTCGGGATGATGGAGCGCCGCCCGTGGGGCGACGCCGTCGTCACCGGCCACGGCACGATCCTCGGGCGCAAGGTCTTCGTCTTCTCGCAGGACTTCACCGTCTTCGGCGGCACGCTCTCCGAGGCCTTCGCCGAGAAGATCTGCAAGGTGATGGACCTGGCCCTCAAGTACGGCTGCCCGCTGATCGGGGTCAACGACTCGGGCGGGGCGCGCATCCAGGAGGGCGTCGTCTCGCTCGGCGGCTACGCGGAGATCTTCTGGCGCAACGTCCAGGCCTCCGGGGTCATCCCGCAGATCAGCCTGATCATGGGCCCCTGCGCCGGCGGCGCCGTGTACTCCCCGGCGATGACCGACTTCGTCCTCATGGTCAAGGAGACGTCGTACATGTTCATCACGGGCCCCGAGGTCGTGAAGACCGTCACGGGCGAGGATGTGACGTTCGAGGAGCTCGGTGGCGCCCTCACGCACGCCTCCAAGTCGGGCGTCGCGCACCTCGCAGCCGACGACGAGGAGGCCTGCCTGGAGGACGCGCGCTACCTCCTCTCCTTCCTGCCGCAGAACAACGCCGAGCCGCCGCCGTACTTCGCGCCGTCTGACCCGGTCGACCGGGAGGACCCCAATCTGGACACGATCGTCCCCGACGAGCCGACGAAGCCCTACGACATGCGGGACATCGTCAGGCGCGTCGTCGACGACGCCGAGTTCCTCGAGGTGCACGCGCTCTGGGCCGAGAACATCGTCTGCGGCTTCGCCCGCCTCGGCGGGCACCCGGTCGGCATCGTCGCCAACAACCCGAGGGCGCTCGCCGGCACGCTCGACATCGACAGCTCCGTCAAGGGTGCGCGCTTCGTCCGCACCTGCGACGCCTTCAACGTCCCACTCGTCACCTTCGTGGACGTGCCGGGCTTCCTTCCCGGCACCGCGCAGGAGTGGGGCGGGATCATCCGCCACGGCGCCAAGCTCCTCTACGCCTACTGCGAGGCGACTGTCCCGAAGATCGCGCTGATCACGCCCAAGGCCTACGGCGGCGCCTACGACGTCATGAGCTCGAAACACATCCGCGCCGACTTCAACTTCGCCTGGCCCACGGCCGAGGTCGCGGTCATGGGGCCGGAGGGGGCGGTCAACATCGTCTTCCGCAAGGAGCTCGACGAGGCCGAGGACCCGGAGGCGCGACGCGCCGAGCTGATCGCCGACTACAAGGCGCAGTTCGCCAACCCCTACACGGCGGCCGAGCGCGGCTACGTGGACGACGTCATCGACCCCCGCAGCACGCGCCCGGTGCTCGTGAACGCGCTCGAGACGGCGCTCACGAAGCGCGAGCGGCGGCCTCCGCGCAAGCACGGGAACATCCCGCTCTAGGCGCCCTCAGGGCTGATCCCACTCGAGGTCGGACGCCGCGACCGGCACGCTGACGACGTCCCGCGAGATCGGGGCGACGAAGAGGAGCTCGCCGTCCGTGGCGATCGCCGCGACCAGGCTCGAGGGCGCCCACGCGACCTCGCGGCCGTCCGGGAACGTGAGGGCCCGCCGGCCGCCCGCGTCGAAGACGACGACCCCCCGGTCGCTGCGCGCGGCCACCATGCCGGCCCTGTTCACCTGGAGGCCGTCGATCCGTTGTGCGGCGAAGGCGGGCGAGAAGACGAGGGTCGACGTGGTCATGGCCGCGAGCACGACGCCCTCGCGGGTCCGGGCAGCGGCCCACAGGCGGGCGTCATCGAGCCACGCCACCTCCTCGAGGGAGGCGGCCGTGCCGAGGAGGCGGCGCAGAGTCGCGCGCGAGACGATGCGGCGAGGCTCGGGGAAGCCTTCCCAGAGCTCGCCGTCCCGGACGAACGTGAGCCTGCCGTCCGGCGTCCAGGCCGCCCGGCAGGCGCCCGGTAGGCGGGCCAGCGGCCGGCCAGCGTCGAAGACGTCCAGCCGGCCCCTGCTGCAGCGGGTGGAGCGCTCGCCGTGGACCGTGGCGGTCTCGGACACCGGCTCGCCCTCGGGCGCCAGCGTGAAGCGGCAGAGACCCTGCGCGTTCGTCCCGAGCTCGCTCCACTCGAGTGCGGGGAGCCGGAGCGCGCGGAGCCGGCAGCCCGGCTCCGCCACGACCAGGCGGCCGGAGACGCCCATCGCTTCGAGCCGGGCGCGCGTCTCCGCGTCCGCGAGGTCTCCCGGCCCGGCCGGCCCGCGCCAGGCGAGATCGCGTGCGGAGAGGGGCAGCCTGCGGGGTGCGCGCTCCCCGCCGCCGAGCGGGAGCAGATGGACACCCGTGCGGGCGGCGATCGCGAGCCACCGCCCGTCGGGCGAGAAGGCGACGGCCCGAGCGTTGCGGACCGCCGGCGTGGGCACCGTCCCCCCGCGGGCGTCGAGCACCCGCACACCCGTGGGCGTTCGGAAGGCGAACATCCGCCCGCCGGGGCTCGCGCGGAGGTCCGCCGGGCGTCCCCGGCCGAGCAGCTCGACGGCGACCGGCCGCCCGTCCTCGAGGACCGCCACGACTGCCTCGCTGGTCGTCGTGCCGCCGTTCGCCTGCAGCAGGACGGCGACGCGGGCCCGGTCGAGCCACGCGACCTCCTCGAAGCGGATCGAGCGGATGCCCGAGGCGCCCGGCACGCCCGGATGCCCCCGGATCGCGGCCGCGAGGTCGCCTGAGCCGACGAGGACGTCTCCACGGGGCCGGGCGCGGAGTGCGCCGCCCTCGACGACGGTCAGCGTCCCGTCCGGCCGCCATGCGGGGGCCCGGCCGGCGAACGGCTCGCCCTCCGGCCCGAAGTTCGTCGCCACCGAGATCGTCCCGTCGCGGGTCTGGAAGAGCCGGCCGATGCGAGGGTCGCTCCTGGGATCCCAGCCGGAGCCGTCGCCGCCCGCACGGGTGCCGTCCGGCGAGAGGACGAAGCGGCACTCGCTCCAGCCGGGCGCGTCGGCAGGCTCGAGGCTGGGCAGCCGGACGGCCCGTAGGCGGCAGCCCTCGTCCGTGAAGTAGAGGACGCCGGCGAGCGCGGTCTCCACCGGCTTGCCGTCCTCGGCTTGGGTCGTGGTCGCCGACGAGGGCTCCTCGGGGGCCGGACCGGCCGCCGAGCCGTCGCCGCGGAGCGCGTCCGCGGCGGCCGCGACCGCGATCGCGGCGACGACGGCGAGAACGATCCAGGTCCCGCGCGAGGCCATGCGGCGAGGATACGCCGCGCCGTCGTGATGCCAGCGGGAGTGTCCCGGCGGGCGGCGGCGTCCGCGGCGACCTGGCAGCGCTGCGACGGCGGCGGCGATCCCGGCCGCGACGCCCACGCCGATCCAAGCTTCCGCCGGGTCGTCGGGCGACCCGAGGCGGGCCCCCCGGTCGGCGCCGACCCGTCCGGAACCGGTCTTCCTGCGGGGCCACCCCGCGCCTCCACCCGCGTTCGAGCGTAGCCCTCCGGAGCCGACGCGTGGCGCGCGGAGCGCGCCGGAAGCGTCGCAACCTGTGCCGATTCGTGGCGGGCGGCTGGGTCTTCCGGCTCGCGGATTGCGATCTGCGCCGGCGTCGGGGCCGGGTTGCGCCGCGGCCGGGGTACGCGCGGGCGCCGGACGGAGGCGCGCAGGGACGCCGGGCGCCGGAGCCCCGGGACGTGCGCTCCCATGGCGGCGAAGACGAGCACGACCGAGCCGAGCGCGACGACGGCGTCGCCGACGGAGATGACGTTCGCCCAGGGCACCCACTCGGGCGCGGCGAAGCGGTCGACGAGCCAGGGGAGGTCGGGGTCGGTCGAGGCGACGCTGTTGTGTCGCACGACGAAGTCGAGGCCCGCGGCCTCCATCGCCTCGGGGGTGGCCGGCATGCGCCCGCCGTTCGAGAGGACCGCGGCGAGGTTGAGCGCCATTCCGGTGGCGACGACCTGCGCCCCGAGGATGCGGCGGTTGAGAGCGGCCGCAACGAGCAGGCAGCCGTACGAGACGAGCCAGAGGATCTTCCGGTGTCGTCGCCCGTCGTCCACGGCGGGCACGGGAACGGGAAGGCGGCCGTCTAGGACAGCCCCAAGCGGGGATTAGAGGAGGGGCCTCACCCGTCCGGGGGAGCCCCGGCGGCCGCCCTACTGGGCGCCGTCGGAGGCGACGAGCTCGAGCCGGGGCCTGTCGAACTCCGCCTTGAAGGCGGCCACGACGTCGGGGTCGAACTGCGTACCGGCGCAGCGCGTGAGCTCGTCCATGGCCTGGTCGTGCGAGAGGCGGCCGCGGTACACGCGGTCGGTCGTCATCGCGTCGTATGCGTCGGCGACGAAGAGGATCCGCGCGCCCAGGGGGATCTCCGAGCCGGACTTCCGCTCCGGGTACCCGTCGCCGTCCCAGCGCTCGTGGTGGTGGAGCACCCAGCTCGCCACCGGCTCGACGCCGAGGGAGTCGAGCATACGGTGGCCGATCTGCGGGTGACGCTCGAGCACGAGGCGCTCGGCCTCGTTGAGCGGGCCGGGCTTGCGGAGGATCTCCTCGGGGATCGCCAGCTTGCCGAGGTCGTGGAGGCTGCCCGCGAGGCGGGTGAGCTCTATCGCCTCGCCGTCGAGGCCCATGCGCCGGGCGACGCGGGCCGCGAGCTCGCCGACCATGTACGAATGGCTGCCCGTGTAGGCGTCGCGGGCGTCGACGGCGTGGGCCAGGCTCGCGGCGGCGCGCAGGCGCGCAGCGCGATCCGGGCCCTCCGCCAGGCGACGGAGCTCCGCGAGCTCGACCACGTCGGGCCGGTAGACGCGCACGGTGTTCTTCCCCTGCTCCTTGGCGAGGTAGAGCGCGCTGTCGGCGACCCGGACGAGCTCGGAGCGCTCGACGCCGTGCTGCGGGTAGGTCGCGATCCCGGCCGACATGCTGAGGGATTCGACGACCTCCGAGTCGGTCTCGGCGATGCGATCGACCACCGAGCGGGCGATGGCGAGCCCTTCGTTCTCGTCGCGGCGCGGGAGCAGGATGGCGAACTCGTCTCCCCCGAGCCGGAAGGCCTCGCCTCCTTGGCGCAGGCGGGCCGCCACCTGCGCCAGGACGCGATCCCCTGCCGGGTGGCCGAACCGGTCGTTGATCAGCTTGAAGTTGTCGATGTCGAGCAGGCATAGGGTGAGCGCGAAGCCCTCCTCCTGCGCCTTGTCCAGGTCGTGCTGGAGCCGCTCGTGGAAGTGACGGTGGTTGCCGAGACCGGTGAGCGGATCCGTGAGAGCGAGGCGCATCGCGCGGAGCGCCGAGTAGACGGAGCGCTGGTAGAGAGCGATCGCCACGAGCGGGCCGACGAGCGCGGTGGCGAGAAACGGTGACCGCTCCCAGAGGACCGCCAGCATGAGGCTGACGGATGCCATGATCGAGAAGGGCACCAACGTCCCGTGGACGGAGCGGCGGAGGAGGCCGAAGAACGGCTCCCCCGACCAGAGGGAGATGATGCCGGCCACGAGCGGGATGTTCACCGCATAGAACGCGGCCGACGCGGCGAGCACCTGGAAGAGGAGGCCCGCCACGCCGGCATCGAGCATCCCCACGGACGCCATGCCGCCTGCCGCCGCTCCCGCGAAGGCATAGACGGCGCAGTTGTAGGTCACCCGAATCGGGGGGTGATGCCTGGTCAGCTCGGCCAGGAGCTGCGCGACGAAGGCGACGAGCGCCGCCGCCGCCCAGCCGTAGATGACCGCGGCTCCGACGATGAACACCGCCGCCAGCGAGATCCCGTCCGAGGGGATGCCCTCGATCGGAACCGGGTGCGCGTCGACGAACGCCGCCGCGAGCGCGAGCGCGAGAGCGCCGGCCAGGACGGCGAGCGTCGGCCCGGACAGCGCGAAGGCGACGCTCGCGCCGACGACGACGATCCCCGCGCCGGCGACGACGGGCACCAGAAGCGGCAGGAGCCGGGCGGTCTCCGAAGAGATCGCGCCCGGCGTCTTCGCGGGCTCCGACACGCTCTCGCTGGAGCGAATCGGTCGAGACGTCACGCTCGCGTGCCTACCACTTCCAGCCTTCGCCCGTCCCGAGGAACGAGGCGAGGACGGCGGCCGCAACGAGCAGATACGTCAGCTTGGCCTTCCAGTGCAGCATCTGATCTCTCCCGTGTTTTCGGATGCCTGGACGAGATGAAAGTATCCAGAGAGTAGGGAAGTTGCTCATCCCCCGGATGAGGGATTCTGGAAAAGCCCTGCAAGACCACCAAAAAGGGGGAGAACGCCCGCGCTAGCGCAGGCCCGCCTCCCGCAGCGGGCGCCGGCCCTAGGCGAAAGCGGTCTGCGTACCAGCCCGCGAGCGGGGTCAGGGTCGTGCCGTTCCCGGAGGAGTGGACGAACCAGCCTCCGCCGGCGTAGATGCCCATGTGGGTGACCTCCGCTAGCTTCGAGTCGCGGCCCCGAGCCCCGAAGAAGACGAGATCGCCCCACTCGGTGAGCGCGGCGAGCGCGGGCAGGACGGGAAGAGCGGCGAGGAGGGGGCGGCGCATCTCTTCGCTATCCGAGCGGCCGCCGGATCTCCTTTAATGACGGGCGCAATGGATCTCGAGATCGTGCCGGAGCCGACGGCCGACGAGCGCGCGGCGATCGCGGAGGCGCTCGCGCGCCTGCCCGAGCCGGGCGCTCGCGAGCGCGGCGCCTGGTGGCGCGCCGGCCTCGAGGAGAGCCTCGCCGACCCGGCCGACGGCGACGGAGGCGAGCCCGGCTAGAGCCAGAGCTCGTAGGACTGGAGCACGAGCAGGGGCGCGAAGCCCTGGCGACGGAGGAGGCGCAGGGCCGGCAGGTTGTCGGCTTCGACGGAGAGCCCGAGCGTCTCGCCCGGATGCTCCCGCCAGTACTCCTGCAGGGCCTGCGAGAGGAGCCAGCGCGCGACTCCCTGCGAGCGCTCCTCGGCGGCGACGCCGATCTGGTAGGCCCAGCGGTCGCTCGCGTCGATGTTGAGGAGGGCGAGCGGTGCCCCGCCCCGCTCGGCGAGGTACACGGATCCCTTCTCGAGCCCCTCGCGCCACGCCTCGTCCGGGAAGACGCCCTCGGGGAACGTCTCCCGGTAGAGGCGCAGCGCCTCCTCGTAGTCGTCCTCGCCGCCGCGACGGATCTCGACTCCCGGCGGGCCGTCGTCGACGAGCCGGTGCTCCTCCGGCGCGAGGCGGAAGACGGCGCGCGTCGGCCCGCGCGGATGGAAGCCCGCGTGCTCGAGCAGCATCCGCCCCGAGATGTTCCGCGGCCCCACCTGGGCGACCACCGTCCGGCGGCCGTGCTCGAGGGCGATGGCGATCGACGCGTCGAGGAGCTCACCTCCGAGCCGCTTGCCCCGGAAGCCCGGCGCGATCAGCGGCCCGAAGAGATCGGCGTGGCGGAAGCCCCTCGCCACCTCGACGCCGCCGAAGCCCGCGACGGTGCGGTCCTCCTCGTCGACGAGGAGCGTCTCCTCCGGGGGCTGATCCCAGTCCGAGAGCTCGCTCTCGAGCTCGTCGCGCGTCGCCCAGAGCGGGTTGCCGACGTGCTCCTCCGCCCTCGTCAGCGCGCGGCGGGAAAGGTCGAGGACGGCAGGGACATCGTCCCGGCGGAAGCTACGCAGGCTGCCGGCCACGGAGGACGCGCGGAGCGCTGCGCGCATAGTCGAGACCCGAGATCGCGGTGAGGACGAGCGCGACGAGCATCGCCCACCACGCGACGTCGTCGGCGATCGCGCCCGCGGCCGCGAGGCCGCCGAGCCCCGCTGCGACGGCCTGGGCCCACGTCTTCAGCTTGCCGAGGTCGCGGGCGCCGATGACGATCCCGCGCTCGAGCGCGGCGAGCCGGAGGCCGGTGACGAGCAGCTCGCGGACGATGACGGCCGCCACCATCCAGGCTGGGAACACGCGGCCGACGAGCATGATCAGCGCCGCCGTGACGAGGAGCTTGTCCGCGACCGGGTCGAGGAGCCGCCCGAGATCGGAGGTGCGCCCCGTGCGGCGGGCCCACCAGCCGTCCACCCAGTCGGTCGCCATCGCGGCCGCGAAGACCGCTGTTGCCCAGTAGTCGTGGTGGGGAAAGTCCCACGCGAAGAGAAGGACGACCACCGGCACGGCGGCCGCCCGCGCGACCGTCAGCTGGTCGGCGAAGGTCACGGGGGGAGCATACGCCCGCGGGCCCGCGCCGTCGCGGGGTGAGCGACCGGCCCGGCGCGCGCGGCCCGCGAACCGCGAGAATGGGCGTCGTGGCTCCGTTCGAGAAGGTGCTGGTCGCCAACCGCGGCGAGATTGCCGTCCGCGTCTTCCGCACGCTGCGCGAGCTCGGGATCCGCGCCGTCGGCGTCTACTCGGAGGCCGATCGCGGCTCGCTCCACGTCGCCCTCGCAGACGAGGCGTACCTGCTCGGGCCCGGCCCGCCCGCCGAGAGCTACCTGCACGTCGAGCGCGTGCTCGCCGCCGCGGCGAAGTCCGGGGCGGAGGCCGTTCACCCCGGCTACGGCTTTCTCGCCGAGAACGCGTCCTTCGCCCGGGCGGTCGAGGAGGCCGGGCTCGTCTGGATCGGCCCCCCGCCGGAGGCGATCGAGGCGATGGGCTCGAAGGTGACCGCCCGGCGGCTCATGCAGGACGCCGGCGTCCCCGTGATTCCGGGGACGACGGACCCGGTCGTGGCGGTCGAGGCCGTCCTCGCGCTCGGGGAGGAGCACGGCTGGCCGCTCGCGATCAAGGCCGCGGCGGGCGGCGGAGGCAAGGGGCTCAAGGTCGTGCGCTCGCCGGAGGAGGCGGAGCGGGCCCTCGCCTCGGCCCGGCGCGAGGGGGAGGCGTACTTCGCCGACGCGACCGTGTACGTCGAGCGCTTCCTCGAGGATCCGCGCCACGTCGAGGTGCAGGTGCTCGCCGACGCGCACGGGAACGTTGTCCATCTGGGCGAGCGCGACTGCACGATCCAGCGCCGGCACCAGAAGCTCGTCGAGGAGACGCCGTCGCCCGCGGTCGGCCCGGAGCTGCGCGAGCGAATCGGTCGGATCGCAGTCGAGGCGGCCCGGGCCGTCGGCTACCGCGGGGCCGGGACGATCGAGGGGCTCCTCGACCGCGACGGGAGCTACTTCTTCCTCGAGATGAACACCCGCATCCAGGTCGAGCACCCCGTCACCGAGCTCGTGACGGGTGTCGACCTCGTGCGCGAGCAGGTGCTCGTCGCCGCCGGGGAGCCGCTCTCGTTCGGCCAGGAGGACGTGCGCTTCTCCGGCCACGCGATCGAGTGCCGCATCAACGCGGAGGACGCCGCCGCCGGGTTCCTGCCCTCGCCGGGGACGATCACCGCCTACCGCGAGCCCGCCGGGCCGGGCGTACGCGTCGACTCGGGTGTGACGGAGGGCTCCGAGGTCGTCGGGATCTACGACCCGCTCGTCGCCAAGCTCGTCGTCTGGGACGCCGACCGCGAGCGGGCGCGCCGACGGATGCTCCGCGCGCTCCGGGAGTACGAGATCGGCGGCGTGGCGACGCTTCTCGGCTTCCACCGCGCGCTCCTCGGGCACCCGTGCTTCGCCGCCGGGGAGACGTGCTTCGGCCTCGTCGAGCAGATCGCGGCCGCGGACGGCGACGCGCAGGCGACGACCGCCCGCGGAGCCGCCGTTCCCGCGCGGGGCCGCGAAGAGGTCGTCGCCGTCGAGCTCGACGGCCGGCGCTTCGACGTGACGCTCCTGCGGCCCGAGCCGCCCCACGCCGAGCTCGCCCGCCGCCGCCGCGAGCGCGTCGGCGACGGAGGGCACCGCGCGGCCGCCCGCGAGGCCGTCGTCAGCCCCATGCAGGGCACGGTTCTCGCCGTCGAGGTGGCCGAGGGCGAGGAGGTGCGCGAGGGCCAGGTCATCTGCGTCGTCGAGGCGATGAAGATGGAGAACGAGCTCACCGCCCACCGCCACGGCCGCATCACGGGCCTCTCGGTCGCGCCCGGCGAGCCGGTGACCACGGGCCAGGTGATCTGCGTCGTCGCCCAGGAGGGCGACGACGCAGCGGGCGCTCCGGCGGAATAGCCGCGAAGCCCCAGCGTCTCGGGGCCCCGCACCGCCCCGACCAGCTTGTGCTCCACGAGCACATAGGGGAACCGGCCGGCGAACAGGTCCGCGAGAAGCTGGTCGAGCTCGTCCGCATGGCGCCGCTTGCGTTCCCGCTCGGCGATGACGATCCGGCGCACCGTCGAGTAGCTGGGACGCGGGATCCCGAGCCGGGCGGCGACGGGGCGGAGCAGGCGCCACGCCTCGGCGTACGGCATGCCGAAGGCGTCGAGGATGCGCAGCGCCTGGACGAACTCACGGTGGACGGGCGGGTGGAAGGCCACGGCTCCAGCTTGGAGAGGAAATCCTCGTGCGTGTGAAACACAAGCGGGTCGAGACGGTGCCGGTCGAGGGATGCTCGGCGGGCCTGTAAGGGTTCCCTTACAGGTCAGCTACGCTTCGGGCGTGGCGACCGTCGACACCGCCCCGGGGGTTCGCGGCCGCGCGCTCTGCGCGGCGGCCTCCTCGGCGAGTCACGAGCCGCTCGCGGCGACGGCGAGCCGGATCGACAGCTGGATCCTGCTCGAGTACCGCGGCCTCTGGGACCGCGACGTGCTCGGCGGCAGCCTCCTCTCGCCCGGGCTGAAGGCGCACCTGCGCGAGCAGCTTGCCGCGCTCGGGAACGCGCGGCTCCTCTTCGTCAAGAAGCCCGAGCGCCGCGCCTACGGGCGGCGGCACCTCTTCTTCGGGACGTCCCGGCCCGGGCGGGAGCGCTTCTTCGAGCTCGAGGTCGACCACCAGGAGGACCTCTGCGACTTCGACTTCGTCGCCGCCCTCTCGGGCGAGGAGACCCCCGGCCGGCCGGTGGAGCATCCGCTCCTCGTCGTCTGCACGCACGGTAAGCGCGACCGCTGCTGCGCGAAGTTCGGGCAGCCGCTCTACGACGCGCTCCGGCGCGAGACCGAGTCCGGCCAGGTCTGCCAGTCGACGCACGTCGGCGGCGACCGCTTCGCCGGCAACGTCGTCGCGCTCCCGCACGGCCTCTACTACGGGCGAGTCGAACCGGAGGACGTTCCCGCGCTCCTCGAGGCCCAGGCGGCCGGCGCCGTCCACCTCGAGCGATACCGCGGACGCTCCTCCTACAGCTTCCCGGTGCAGGCGGCCGAGCACGCGATCAGGACGGAGGACGGCCTGCTCGGGATCGGCGACCTTACGCTCGCCGGCGCGCTCCGACTCGGCGAGAGCGATTGGCGCGTCCGCTTCCGCACGCCGGACGGCGCCGTGCACGAGGTCGACGTCACCGCCGAGCCGGCGGACGAGCCCGCCTACCTCACGTGCGGCGCCGCCGAGCCGAAGCGAGCCGTCCGCTACGTCGCCACCGCGCGCCGGCTGGCCGGCCTCTCCTAGCGGATCCGCAGGAACCCCTCGCGGAGGAGCCGGCGGACGAGCACGAGCCGTCCCGCCTCGTCGAGCTCCCCGGGGAGGTCGACGGCGCGGAACGGCGCTTCAGCTGCGAAGCAGGCCTCGACCTCCCCGCGCGCGTGCGCGGGGAAGCGCAGCTCGCGGCCCTCGAAGACGAGCGCCACGCCGCCGTCGGCTCCCTCCTCGAGGTCGGCGATCACGGTTTCCCGCCGCTCCAGCTCGCTCGCCGCGTCCAGCTCCGCGAGCCGGCGGTGCTGCGCGAAGGCGTCCTCGCGGATCGGCCTGCGCCGGTCGAGAAAGCGGCGCCTCGCCCGCCGCTCGGGCTCACCGGGCTCGAGCCGCTCGCGCACGCGCTCGAGCAGCTCGTCCGCCTCCCCGGGATCCGGCGCCCCGCCGCGGCGGAACGCGACGTCGTCCGCGCTCGCCGCCACCGCTGCCCGTACCGCGTCGAGGCGGGTCTGGGCGACGAGCCCGATCGTCAGGTGGAGCGAGTCGGTGTCCGAGGTCTCCGCCTGGTGGAGCCAGCCGCGCGGGAGGTAGAGCGTGTCCCCGGCCCGCAGGACGAGCTCCTCGACCGGCTCGCCGGGCTCGCCCAGGGCGGGCGACCAGCGCTGCTCCTTGAGCGGCAGCTCGAGCAGGGGGTCGTAGACGAGCCAACGCTTCTCGCCCGCCACCTGGAGGACGAGGACGTCGTGCGTGTCGTGGTGCACGGCGAAGCCCTGCGAGCCCCGCGGCGTCCAGTAGGCGTTCGCCTGCACCCCGACGCGGAGCGCCTCTTCGAGCAGCCGGCAGAAGACCGCGAGCGGATGCCAGTTGACGTGGAGCGCCTGGAGCACGATCGTGGCGCCCGCGTCCCACTCGGCGATCACCCGCTCGACGTCCACGGTGCCCGTGAAGGGCGGCCGCCAGGAGACGTCGGACGTGTACGCGCCGACGTCGAGCTGGCCGCCCTCACGGACGAGCCTGAACCCCGGGTAGCGGATCGCCGTCGAGCAGACGACCCGCTCGACGTCGGCCTCCGAGAGGAGGTCGTCGAAGCGTCCCGGCTCGTCGCGGGGGACGATGAGCGGCCGCCGCTCCCAGTGCTCGGCCCGGAACTCCTCCGCTTCGACCGGCTCGAGGCAGCGCGCGAGCGCCGCCGCCGCGGCCCTACGAGGCGTCGGCGTCGTCGGCGTCCGCGTCGGTCGAGTCGGTGTCGGTGGCGTCGCCGTCGGTCGAGTCCGTGTCGTCGCCGTCGGCGTCCGCCTGGGGGTCGAGCCGCCCGGCCGCGGTTCCCACGGTCAGGATCTCGTCGTCGCGCAACGTGGTCATTGGCTCCTCCTCGTCGGGATCGCCCGCAGCGTACCGCGCCGGGCGCTAGTCGCGGACGCAGGCCCGGCCGCCGAGGCGCACGGAGACGGCGTCGGCACTGGAGTCGAGGTGCTCGAGCACGGGGCGGAGCACGGCGGGCGCGCTTCGGTCGCCCTGGCGAAGCCGGCGCCGCGAGCTCGCCGCGGTGCCGGCGGAGGACCGGCCTCGCCTCGCGGAGCCAGGCCGGGAGGTCCGAGGCCGACTCGGGCTCCCCGAGGGTGTCGAGCCGGGGGCGGCGTCGCGGGGCGGCTCCTCGAAGAGCGAGCTTCCGAGCGCGGCGGCGCCTCCGTGCCGCGCTGAACGCCAATCCGAGTGATTCCGGCACGCTCCGTTAGACTCGGCGCCGCCGTGGACCTCTACGAGTACCAGGGAAAGCAGCTCTTCGCGAGCGCCGGGATCCCGGTGTCCGACGGCCGCCTGGCGACGACCCCGGCCGAGGCCCGTGCCGCCGCCGAGGAGCTGGGGGGCGAGGTGGTCGTCAAGGCGCAGGTGCTGACGGGCGGGCGCGGCAAGGCCGGCGGGATCAAGCTCGCCGCCGACCCCGACGAGGCGGAGGCGCGGGCCGACGAGATCCTCGGGCTCGACATCCGCGGCCACGTCGTCCGCCGGCTCTGGATCGAGAAGGCGTCCGACATCGCGCGCGAGTACTACCTCTCGGTCACGTTCGACCGCGGCGAGAAGAAGCCGCTGCTCATGTTCACGACGCGAGGAGGCGTCGACATCGAGGAGGTCGCGGCCGAGAGCCCGGAGGCGCTCGCCCGGCTGCACGTCGAGCCGCTCGTCGGGTTCCAGCCGTGGCAGGGCCGCCGGCTCTGCTTTGCCGGCGGTCTCGGGGACCCGGCCGAGCAGAAGCAGGTGCAGGCGATCGCGGCGCAGCTCTACGAGGCCTTCGTCCGCTACGACGCCATGCTCTGCGAGATCAACCCCCTCATCGTCACGCCCGAGGGCGAGGTGCGGGCGCTCGACTCGAAGTTCACCGTCGACGACAACGCGCTCTTCCGCCACCCGGACGTGGCCGAGATGCGCGACGTCGAGGCCTCCGACCCCCAGGAGCGGCTCGCGCGCGAGAAGGGTGTCACGTACGTGAAGCTCGACGGCGAGATCGGCATCCTCGGGAACGGCGCCGGGCTCGTCATGTCCACCCTCGACGTCATCGACCAGGTCGGCGGCAGGCCGGCGAACTTCTGCGATCTCGGCGGCGGCGGCGACGCCCAGGGCGTCGTCGACGCGCTCGAGGTGATCACCAGCGACGAGGGCGTACAGGCGATCCTCTTCAACATCTTCGGCGGGATCACGCGCTGCGACGAGGTCGCCCGCGGGATCCTGGCCGCGCTCGGCGAGCTGACGATCGAGCACCCCATCGTCGTCCGCCTCGACGGCACGAACGCCGAGGAGGGCCGGCGGATGCTCCAGGAGGCCTCGCCTGCGAGCCTGCACGTCGAGGAGACGATGCTCTCCGCGGCCCGGCGCGTCGTCGAGCTGGCGAGGGGCGCGTGAGCGTCGTGAGCCTCTGGGACGAGCGGGCCGAGGCCTACCGGACGAGCCACGCCCACCGCGAGGGCGCCGACCTCGACCTCCTCGTCGAGTGGGGCGCGGGGGCGTCGACGGCGCTCGACGTCGGCTCGGGCGGCGGGCACGTCGCCCGCCGGCTGCGCGAGGCGGGGCTCGAGGTCGTCACCGTCGATCCCGCGCCCGGCATGCAGGCCGACGTGCTGGCCTCTGCCGAGGAGCTCCCCTTCCCCGACGCGAGCTTCGAGGTCGTCGCCTGCCGCGCTGCCGTGCACCACTTCGCCGACGTCGAGGCGGGCGTGCGGGAGATGGCGCGCGTCGCCTCCGACCGCGTCCTCGTCGTCGACAACCTCTTCATGGGCGAGGCCGCCGAGGAGGCCGAGCTCCTCCGCGACTCGACCCACGTCCGGAACTACACCGAGGCGGAGTGGCGGAGCCTGCTCGAGCGCGCGGGGCTGCGGGTGGAGGAAGCGCGGACGCTCGTCCACTCGATCGACATCGCCGAGTGGCTCCACCGGACCGGCTGCGAGGGCGAGGACGCCACGCGCGTCCGCGCGCTCCTTGCCGATCGCATCGAGGGCGGCGAGCTCCGGCTCGACCGCATCGCGCTGAGGGCGAAGGCGTAGATGGCGATCGTCGTCGACCGCGAGACGCGCCTCGTCGTCCAGGGAATCACCGGGCGCGAGGGCACGTTCCACACCCTCCGCAACAGGGCGTACGGCACGAACGTCGTCGCAGGCGTGACGCCGGGGAAGGGCGGCAGCGACGTCGAGGGCATCCCCGTCTTCGACACGGTCGCGGACGCCGTCGCCGAGACGAGCCCGAACGCGGCCATGGTCTTCGTCCCGGCGCGCTTCGCCGCCGACGCGATCTACGAGGCCGTGGACGGCGGCATCGTTACCGTCGTCTGCATCACCGAGGGAATCCCGGCGCACGACATGCTGCGCGTCTACAACCACGTGCGCCCGCGCGGGGTGACGCTCGTCGGGCCGAACTGCCCCGGCGTCCTCTCGCCCGACAAGGCCAACGTCGGCATCATCCCCGCCGAGATCTTCCGCGAGGGCCCGGTCGGCCTCGTCTCGAGATCCGGCACGCTCACGTACCAGATCGGGCACGAGCTGACACAGCTCGGTATCGGCCAGAGCTCTATCGTGGGTATCGGGGGGGACCCCGTTGTCGGGTCGTCGTTCACGGACGTCCTCGCCCGCTTCGAGGCCGATCCCGAGACCGAGCTCGTCGTCATGGTCGGCGAGATCGGCGGCGACGAGGAGGAGAAGGCGGCGGCCTTCATCGAGGCCGAGATGTCGACGCCGGTGGTCGCCTACATCGCCGGCTTCAC
>DATHVD010000078.1:0-16610 GCA_035461525.1 Gaiellaceae bacterium | reverse complement strand
ACGACGGCGAACGGCGAGCGCCCGCCGGCGCTCGAGCTCTACCAGGCCGAGTGGTGCCCGGCGTCGCACCGGGTCCGCGAGCTCCTGACCGAGCTCGGCGTCGACTTCGTCGCCCGGCAGGTGCCGGCCGCCCGCCGCGAGCGCGAGGCCCTGGTCGAGCTCACGCGGTCCGACTCGATCCCCGTGCTCGTGCCCGCCGGCGAGCCCGCCGTCGTGGGCGAGGAGCGGATCGCGGCCTACCTCGCCGATCGCTACGCCGAGCCTCCCGCCGCAGACGACCACCGGCGGAAGGCCGACCGTGTCCACCGCCGCTCTCTCGAGGAGGAATGCGAATGCCCGCCCACGAGTACACGCTGACCGCGACGACCCCCCTCCCCTTCGACCGCGCCGTCGCGCGCGTGCGCGAGGAGCTCGCCGCGGAGGGCTTCGGCGTCCTCTGCTCCATCGACGTCCAGGCGACGCTCAGCGAGAAGCTCGGCGTCGAGCTTGGGGCATCGGCGCGTGCAACCCGCCGCTCGCGCACCGGGCGCTCCAGGCCGAGCCAGAGCTCGGCGTCCTCCTCCCCTGCAACGTCGTCGTCCACGAGCAGGACGGCGGCACCGTCGTCTCCGCCGTGGACGCCGCACGGATGCTCTCGATCGTCGGCAACCCGGAGCTCCAGCCCGTCGCGGACGAGGTGCGCCGCCGGCTCGCCGCCGTCGTCGAGCGAGCCGTCCGGACGTAGGAGGAGCGCCCGTCTCGGCGCTCCTCCCGTCCCTAAGGCGGTCCCGGCTCGCTACTTCACGAACCGCAGCCAGGCGTTGTGCGCGGCGCCGTCCGCGAGCGTAACGACGACCTCGCGGCAGGTTCCCTTCCACGCCCGATCCGTCTTCCACGGGTACGTGTACTCGTCCTGCCAGGCCGAGTACGAGAGGCTGCCCCAGTTCGGATTCTGCGTCGGCTCGAAGTCGCCGAGCGGCTCCTTCGTGTCGCAGTCGATCGGCCGCGACGCGGGCGAGCCGGCCGCGAAGACGTCGAGGCCGAGATCGCCGCCGAGGCTGAAGTGCAGCTCCGTGACGCCGTTCGAGTTGGCCTGGTTCACGACCGGCGGGTTCTCGAGGTTCCCGAGGAAGCCGCGCCAGTCGTAGAGCGCCGAGCTGACGTGAGCGGCGCCGCCGACGATCGGGAGCGTCGCGAAGCTGGCGTCGAGCTCGACGGTCAGCTCGGTGCCCGGGGCCGGCCGGACCGTATAGTCGCGGTCGCTCGAGATGATCATGATCCCGAGCCGCCGCCCGGCGACGACGACGGAGTCCTTCGGCTGCATGTCGAACTTGAGCCGGATGGACTCGCCCGGCGTGATCGGCTCGGTCTTGGCCGGCGAGTGCGGGTTCTCCGGGTCGATCCAGCCGCGGCTGATCACCGTCCCGTTGCCGCTCCCGCCCGGGTAGTTGATCAGGTAGGCGGTGAGGTTCGCCTTCGGCTTGGAGAAGGCGACCCTCACCGTGATCGTCGGCGTTCCGCTGACGCGGACGTCCTTCTGCAGCACCGGCGTCTTGAAGACGAGCCGGTGCGGCGAGGTCGCGGCGTTCACGAGCGAGGTCGGCGTGAACCCAGGCCCGGCGTTGTCGGTGAACGCCTCGTCGGCGTCGGGCACCGTGTGCACGGTGAGGTCGCCGATCGCGGGGGCGTTGCCCCTGAGGCTCAGCCTCACGTCCTCAATGGACGGGCCATTCCTCGTAGAAGGTCGGGTTGGCGCTCCCGCAGACGATGCTGAGGAGCGCCCCGTCCGCGACGCGCTGGCCGGCGGCCGTGGCCACGGGCGAGGAGAGCACGACCGTCGTCGGATCGGGGATCTCGGTGATCACCCGCGTCGTGTTCGTGATCGTCCCGCTCGCGTTCGTCTGCGGGATCGTCAGCGTCAGCCGGGTGGCGAGCGCGCTCGTGTCCGCGACGGTCAGGACGGCGGTGTTCGACTGGTCCCCGACCGCCGTCGCCGTCCTCGCCGGGCACGCGTTCGACTCGCGCACGACCATCGACCTCGGGTCGTTCTCGACGTCGTTCGGGTGATCCCACAGGTACCGCGAGAACCAGCGGTTGAGCAGGAAGAGCGGAAGCGGGTTCGAGTGGCCTCCCTGGTGGAGGTAGAACTGCCGCGCGACGTCGCGCGCCTTGAGCGCGTTGTAGAGCTCGCTCGCGTGCTTCGTCATCACGTTCCAGTCGCCATTCCCGTGCACGACGAGCGTGGCGGCCTCGAGGCCGTCGATGTCCTTCATGTAATTGCGCTGGTGCCAGATCGGCGAGTAGTCGCCGGTGACGCGATCCTGGATCTGGCGCAGGTTCTCGATCGCGGCCTGGCAGATCGACTGGTCGCGCCGGGAGTACGTGTACTCGGCGAGGACGTCGAGGTCCTCCCCCTGAAACCCGCCGGGCGCGCGGACGGCGCCGTTCGCGCGGTAGTAGTCGTACCAGCTCGAGATGGCCGCGACCGGGACGATCGCCTCGAGGCCCTCGACGCCGGTCGTGGCGATGCCGATCGGCAGCGTGCCGTTGTAGGACGTCCCGACCATGCCGACCTTCCCCGTCATTCAGGTGGCGAAGATCTGCTCGTCGCCGTCCACGGTCGTGTACGCCTTCGCGTTCCCGTTCAGCCAGTCGACGACCGCCTTCGGGCCCAGCGTCTCGTGCCGGTCGCCGGACGTCGGGCAGCCCTCGGAGTAGCCGGAGCCCGTGCCCTCCACGTGTACGACCGCAAAGCCGCGGGGCACCCAGGTCGAGTTGAGCGCGTTCGAGACGATCGGGCTCGTGTTCCCGAAGTTCGTGCGGATGTACGGCGGCTTCGTCGTCGGGGGCTCGCCGATCTCGTGGTCGACGCCCCAGTTGAAGATGGTCGCCCCGCCCGCGTAGTAGGGGCTGACCTCCATGACGACCGGCACCTTGAGCCCGATCGTCTCGGTCTCCATCACGCGGACGACGTCGAAGTGGATGCGGTCGAGCTTGCCGTCGAAGTCGCTGTCGATCGTGGACTCCGCCCAGCCCTCCTGCCTGATCCACGTGGCGGAGCTCGTCGAGAAGACCGGCTGCGCCTGCCCGTCGACGAAGACGGGGCCCGTCACCTGGGCCCCGGCGGGGGACGCCCCCGTCGTGAGCGCGACGGGCGGCGGCGAGAGCGACGAGGAGCGCGAGCCCCCTCGTCCTTCGTGTCCTCCTCCCGGAGGGCCCGGGCGGGCGTGGGGACGACTGCGTGCGGCGAGTCATGCCTGCCTCCTGTGGTGTCTGGCGCCCCTCCCTGCGGGCGCGGCCCGCCCATCCTCTTACCTCGGCAGGCATTCGGGAAGTCCCTTTGCCCAGAGAAGAATCCCGGCCGGCCCGGCGGGATAGGATCGAGCCGTGGCGACCCTGACGCCCACGACCGTGCTCCGGCGGGCGGCGGAGCTCGAGGTGCGCGTGACCGCTGCCGGAGACGTGTCCGTGGCGACCGAGCGCGGCCTCGTTAGCGGGGGGCCGCACGGCCTCGCGATCCTCGACCTCTTCTCGGAGCCGACGACGCTCGCCGAGGCCCTCGAACGGCTCGGCCCCCGCGCCGGAGGAGCGCAGGACTGGATCGACCTCACGGCCGCGGTGGCGCGGCTCCACGAGGAGGGAGTCCTCCGCGCCGACGGGGAGCCCGAGCCGGGCGCGGATCGGGCCATCCGCCCCACGTTCGACTCCCCCGGGCCCCACGTGGCCATGCTCGAGGACCGCGTGCGGACGTCCGCGTTCCTCGCCGCGCTCGACGAGGTCGTCCGCGACGACGACGTCGTCGTCGACATCGGCACCGGGACCGGCGTGCTCGCCGTCGGAGCCGCCCGCGCGGGGGCCTGCCGCGTCTACGCAGTCGAGGCGACCCCGCTCGCGCACCAGGCGAGAGAGGTCGTCCGCGCGAACGGGCTCGAGGATCGCGTCTCCGTCGTCGAGGGCTGGTCGACGCGGATCACGCTGCCGGAGCGCGCGACCCTCGCCGTCGCTGAGATCCTCGGCAGCGACGCGCTCGAGGAGCGGGTCCTTCCGGTGCTTCTCGACGCGCGCCGCCGGCTCCTGCAGCCCGAGGCACGCCTCGTTCCGACGGCGATCCGGATCTTCGGCCAGCCTGTGGCGATCCCGGACGAGCGCGTGAGCTCGCTCACCTTCACCGTCTCCAACACGGAGCGCTGGAGCTCCTGGTACGGCCTCGAGCTCTCGCCGCTCGCGGGGTACTCGGCCCGGCTGCGCCACCGCTTCACGGCCATGCTCGACGACGTCCGCGGTTGGGAGCCCCTGAGCGAGCCCGTGCTCGTCGCGGAACTCGACCTCACCCACTTCGAGACGCCCCACGTCGAGGCCCGCGCTGCCGCGGCCGCCACGTGCTCGGGCCTCGCGAACGGCACGATCGCCTTCTTCGAGGCGCAGCTGAGCCCCGGTGTCGCCCTCTCCACGAGCCCGGCCGCCGAGCGGCCCGTCACCTCCTGGGGCGTTCCGGCCTGGCTCCTGCCGGAGCCCGTCGAGCTGAGGCGGGGCGGAGAGTTCACGCTCGAGTACGCCTACGCTCGGGGCGCCGGCAGCCTCCGCCTCCTCACGTGAGGATCCGCTCCCGGGTCGACGCCGAACGACCTCGGAACGTTGCCAGGAGCGCGCCGTCGGCCCGACGGACGTCGACGTCGTAGATCCCGCTCCGGCCCTCGCTGGCGCGCTCCTCGGCGACGGCGACGAGCTCGTCCCCCTCGCGAGCGGAGGCGAGGAACTCGATCGAGGCTCCCGCGGCGACGGTGACGGCTCCGTACGAGTTGCAGGCGAAGGCGAAGGCGGAGTCCGCGAGGGAGAACAGGAGCCCGCCGTGGCAGAGGTCGTGGCCGTTGAGCATGTCGGAGCGCACGCGCATCCGCATGCGGGCGTACCCCGGCCGGATCTCCTCGAGGGTCATCCCGAGCCCCTGCGACGCGCGGTCGCGGGCGTACATCGCCTCGCCCACGGCCGCCGCCAGTCCCTCGCCCGTCTCCGCCATGGCGACGGATTATCGCCTCCCCTCTAGACTCGCGCGGCGCGGAATGCTAGACCCCGTGGGTGAACGAGCCCTGGATCTCGGTCGAGGCCCTCGAGGGCGACTGCCGGATCGTCTCCCTCTCCGGCGAGGCCGCGCTGACGGGCGGCCGCCTCCACCGCGACCTGACGGCGACCCTGAGCAACGATCACGGCGGCGTGGTCGTCGACTGCTCCGGCCTCGAGTTCCTCGACCGCCGCACCATCGACAGCCTCCTGGCGGCCTCCGCCGAGCTGGGCGAGCGCCTCGTCGTCGTCGCGCCCCCCGGCGACGTGCGGGACGTGCTGGAGATCGCGGAGCTCGACACGTTCCTCCGCATCGTCCGGAGCCGCGAGGAGGCACTCGCGGCGCTCGGCGTCGCAGGCTAGCTGCTAGACCCGCCGGACGAGCTCGTCCAGCGGCCACCGGTCCCGCCGCGCGCTCCACTCCTCGGCCGTTCGTCGCCCGACGTCCCTCGGGCGGGCGGGGTACCCGAACGTGAGGACGATCGCCGGGCGCTCGCCCTCCTCGAGGTCGAGGATCCGGGCCGCCTCGTCCGGGTCGGGCATCCCGTTCGGGCTCCCGCCGACGCCCTGGTCCCAGGCCGCGAGGAGCATGTTCTGGGCGGCGCGGCCAGCGTCGAAGGAGAGCGGCCCCTTGCCGGAGACGGCGACGGCGACGACGAGCGCTGCGCCCCGCACGTTCCCCGGGGCGTAGACGGCGCCGGCGAGCTCCTCCCGGCGCTCCGGGCTCTCGACCACGACGAAGCGCCACGGCTGCCGGTTCGATGCGCTCCCCGCGAGACGTCCGGCGTCGAGGATCCGGGCCTCGTCCTCGCGCGGCAGGGGTCGCTGCGCGTAGGCGCGCGTCTCGCGTCGGGAAGCGATGGCGAGCCATGTCTCCACCCGCGCCAGTCTACGCCGGAAGGACGCGTTTGGGCCTTCGGGGGACGGGAAGCACGTTCCCATGGAGCACTCGAGCGACCAACAACGCGACGACGAGCCCCGCGGCCGCGACCGGAACGAGGGCGACCGCCAGGAACGGCGGGTCAGCTGGCAGCGCGACCAGGACGTTCGCCGCTCCGTGAACGCCGCCGTTCAGGACTCGGACTTCGCCGACGACTGAGTCGCGAGGAGCGACCCGAGCACCACGCCGAAGACCGCATGCACCGTGGTCTCGTATGCGAAGACGCGCGGGCTGACCAGGAGCCGCGGCCACGCGCCGCTGCGGCGGTCGGGGTGGATGCGATCGACGACCGCCATCCCGGGCCAGAGTGCGAGGTTCTCGAGCTGGGCGGCGGCCAGGCCCTGCGCCGGCCCGCGCCCGCCTGCACGCGCGAAGAGCGCGCCGAACACCGCGCCGTTCGCCAGGTGGGCGCCGAGGCCCGCAGCCCGCCAGCCGGGTCCGTCGCGCGTGAGAACGGCGCCGAGGAGGCGGACGTCCGAGTAACCCGGCGGCGGCCGGAGGGCCTTCGCCGCCAGCGGCTCGACGGCCGCCCAGGCGCTCGCTGCGGCGATACCGGCGAGAGCTCCGCGCAGCATCCCGGAAGCGTATCCTCGGCGCGTGGAGACGCGCGGCCCCGATTCGCGGAAGGGCCTCACGCTCGCGGCGACGGTCCTGGGCTCGTCGCTCGCGTTCATCGACGCGACCGTGGTCATCGTCGCGCTGCCGACGATCGCGGAGGACCTCGAGTTCGGGCTCGCCGGCCAGCAGTGGATCTTCCTCTCGTACTCGCTCTCGCTGGCGGCGCTCTACCTCGTCGGCGGCGCCGTCGGCGACCGCTTCGGCCGGCGGACGGTCTTCGTCGCCGGCTGCGCCGGGTTCGCGCTCGCATCCGTCCTCGCCGGCCTCGCCCCCAACGGGGGCACCCTCATCGTCGCCCGCGCGCTGCAGGGGGTCGCGGGCGCCTTCCTGACGACGAACTCGCTCGCGCTCCTGCGCGCGACGTACGGCGCCGACTCCGGCCGGGCGATCGGCCTCTGGACCTCGCTCACGAGCGTGGCGACGATTGCCGGCCCGCCCGCCGGCGGCGCGCTCGTCGAGTGGGTGTCGTGGCGCTGGATCTTCCTCATCAACCTCCCGCTCGCAGGCGCGGCGGTGCTGCTCGCGCTCGCAGGACGCGCCGGCGAGCGGCCGGCGCCGCGGGCCGGCCGCCTCGACCTCCCCGGCGCCGCCCTCGCCGCGACCGGCTTCGGGCTCCTCACCTACGGGCTCGTCGAGGGCGCCGACCGCGGCTTCGCCGACCTCTGGTGGGCCTTCGCCGGCGCCGCGGCCGCGCTCGCCGCGTTCGTCGCGGTCGAGCGCCGGGTCTCCGAGCCGATGCTTCCCTTCGGCCTCTTCCGCGTCCGCAACTTCGCGGCTGCGAACGCCGCGACGTTCCTGACCTACGCCGCCCTCTACGGCTTTCTCGTCTTCTTCACGCTCTACCTCCAGTTCCTCGGGTTCACGCCGTTCCAGGCCGGGCTCCTCAACATCCCGGCGAGCCTGGTCCTCATCCTCCTCGCCGCGCGCTTCGGCGCCCTGGCCGACCGGCAGGGTCCGCGGCTCTACCTGACGCTCGGACCCGCCCTGATCGGCACCGGGACGCTCGTCTTCCTCCTCGTGGAGGAGCGATCGGACTTCTGGACGGCCGGGATCGCGGGCGTCGCGCTCTTCTCGCTCGGCCTGGCGATGCTCGTCGCGCCGATCACGGCCACGGCGCTCAAGTCCGTGCCCGAGCGCCATGCGGGCATCGCGTCGGGCGTCAACTCGACCGTCTCTCGGCTCGGGAGCCTGGTCGCCGTCGCGGTCATCGGCCTGGTCATCTCGCTCGTCTTCGACGCTCGCGTCGACGCTCCCGACGCGGTTCCCCTCGCCCGCGGGCAGACGGAACCGGAGCTCCGCGACGCGTCCGTGGCCGGCTTCCGCGCGGGGATGCTCGTCGCCGCCGCGCTCGCGTTTGCCGGGGCTGCCGTGGGAGCAGCGGGGATCTCGAACCGCGAGGCGATGGGCCTCGAGCAGGCGCTCAGCGCGGAGGAGCCAGCCGGAAGCTGAGCGCGCGGGCGCGATCGCGGGAGCGGGCCACGGCCTCCTCGCGGGTCTCGCCGAACTCCGTGAAGATCGCCAGCCGGTAGCTCCGGGCGTCGTTGACGCCCTGCTCGGAGAGCCGCAGCCCGGGCCGGACGAGCACCTCGAGGTCGTCCTTCGGCTCGGGCACGGCCTCGACGAACGCGTCCTCGAACGCACGCAGCGCGTAGCTCACGGCCACGCCGTCCGGCTCCCCCGGCTCCCACTCCGGATCCTCGCCGAGCGCGAGCCGGAAGAGCGCGTCGTACGTGGAGCGCCCGTGCAGCCTGAGGACGAGCGGTGTGAACTGCGAGGCGATGCGGGCGTTGACCTCGACGATGCGCACCGAGCCCTCGTCCGGGACGAAGAACTCGACGTTGAAGAAGCCGCCGTCGAAGCCGAGCGCCGGCAGGACGCGGGCCGACACGTCGGCGAGCTCGGCCAGGCGCTCGGCCGAGAGCGCGCTCGGGTACTCGAAGCGCTCGAAGCTGTCCGTCCCCGGGTACTTCACCGAGTCGGTCACGCCCACGACGGTCACGCGGCCGCCGTGGACGTAGCCCTCGAGCGTCACCTCGCCGCCGGCGAGGAGCTCCTCGGCGATGAAGCCCCGCACCGACGGCGGCTCCACGCCGGCGACCGCGGCGATCTCCGCGTACCGGTCGGCGTCGTGGCCGGACTCCGGCAGCCGGAGGAGGTCCTCCTGCCCCTCGATCCTGTGGGCGTCCTGCGAGAGGCGACCGACGACGGGCTTGACGAAGAACGGATAGGGAAGGGGCGGGCGCGAGTCGAGGAGCGCGAAGCGCGGCGTCGCCTCGGGGGCGACGCGGGCCTGGACGGCGCGTGCGGTCGGCTTGTGCTGACAGGCGAGAACCGCCTGCGGCGAGGGCCCGGGGAGGCCCCGCCGCTCCGCGAGCACGGAGGCGAGGAGGGCCGACTGGTCCTTCGTGGCCACAACGGCATCGGCCGGCTCCGACTCCCATTCGCGCAGGGCGGCGGCCGGGTCGAAGGACTCGAGCGTGTCCAGGTCGGAGCCGACGAACCTCACCGCGTACCGGTCCTCGAGCCCGGCGTCGCGGACGGCCCTGCGGTCCCGCTCCTGTGGGCAGAGGACGAGGATCTCTCTCATGGCGGCGGCCCTGCCTGCGGCAGGAAGGGAATCCTAGCCTCCGGCGTTGAACGTAACGTTCCGGGCGCTCGCACGACCGTACGTACCGCGAATGCCGACGACCAGGCACGCCGCATCCGGCAGCGACCGCGAGCAGGCTCTGGCCGCCGCGCTGGCCGACGCGCGTCGCCTCACGCTCGAGCTCGTCGCGCCGCTCTCGTACGCCGACCTGGTCGGGCAGCACTCGACGATCATGTCGCCGCTCGTCTGGGACGTCGCCCACATCGGCTACTTCGAGGAGCTCTGGCTCGTCCGCCGGCTCGGCGGCGACGCCGCGCTGCTCGCCGAAGGCGACAGGCTCTACGACGCCTTCGAGAACGAGCGGGCGGCCCGGGCCTCGCTCCCCCTCCTCGGCCCGGACGAGGCGTTCTCCTTCCTCGCGCGCGTCCGTGAGCGCGCGCTCGCCGTCCTCGCCGGCCTCGAGCTCGACTCGCGCGACCGGCTGCTCGCGGACGGGTACGTCTACGAGCTCGTTCGCCAGCACGAGCTCCAGCACCAGGAAACGATGCTCCAGACGATCGCGCTGCGCACGGCCGGGCGGCCGTATCCGGACCCGCCCGCGGCCGGGCCAGCGCGCGACGCGGACGCGGGCCCCGAGGAGGTGCTCGTCGAGAGCGGCCCGTTCCTCCTCGGCGCGCCGGCCGGCGAGTGGGCCTACGACAACGAGCGCGGCGCGCACGAAGTCGACCTCCCCGCCTTCCGCATCGACCGGACCCCGGTAACGGCGGGCGCGTTCCGGGACTTCGTCGAGGGCGGAGGCTACGAGGACCCGCGGGCCTGGAGCCCCGAGGGCTGGGCGTGGCGCATCGAGGCGGGGCTCGAGCATCCCCACTTCTGGCGGCGCGAGGCCGACGGCTCCTGGAGCGTCCTCCGGCTGGGGCGACGGCGACCGCTCGACCCCGCCGAGCCGGTTCAGCACGTCTGCTGGTACGAGGCGGACGCCTACGCGCGCTGGGCCGGCAAGCGCCTCCCGACGGAGGCCGAGTGGGAGAAGGCGGCCGTCTGGGAGCCCGGTGGGCGCAAGCGCCGCTTCCCCTGGGGCGACGAGGCGCCGGGCCCCGAGCGCGCGAACCTCGGCCGGCGGCGGCTCGGGCCTGCCCCCGCGGGAAGCTTCCCGGCCGGCGAGAGCCCGTGGGGCTGCCGCGGTCTCGTCGGGGACGTCTGGGAGTGGACCGCATCCGACTTCCTCCCCTACCCGGGCTTCGAGGCGTTCCCCTACCCCGAGTACTCGGAGGTATTCTTCGGCGCCGGCCACAAGGTGCTCCGCGGCGGCTCGTGGGCTACTCACCCCGACGTCGCCCGGGCCACGTTCCGCAACTGGGACCTCCCCGTCCGGCGGCAGATCTTCGCCGGCTTCCGCTGCGCGCGCGACGCATGAGCGTCCAGCCGGCCATCGAGGCGCACCTGACCCCGGACGACCTCCGGCGCGAGCTGGCCGAAGACGCGCGCGCCGGCTTCCTCGCCGAGCCGAAGGAGCTGCCGCCGCGCTGGTTCTACGACGAGCGCGGCTCGCAGCTCTTCGACGAGATCACCCGGCTGCCCGAGTACTACCTCACGCGGCGGGAGCGCGAGATCCTCGAGCGCCGGTCGGCCGAGATCGCGGCCGTGAGCCGGGCGGAGACGCTGATCGAGCTCGGGTCGGGAACCTCGGCGAAGACGCGGCTCCTCCTCGACGCCTTCGCGGCCGAGGGCTCGCTCGCACGCTTCGTCCCGTTCGACGTGAGCGAGGCGACGCTCTCGAGCGCCGCGGCCGCGATCGAGCGCGAGTACCCGGGGCTCGAGGTGAGCGCGGTCGTGGGAGACTTTCAGCGGCACATCGGGCTGCTCCCGCGCGACGGCCGCCGGCTCGTCGCCTTCCTCGGCTCCACGATCGGGAACCTCGACCCGGCGGGCCGTGCCGCGTTCCTCGCCGAGCTGCGCTCCGCACTCGGGCCGGGCGAGCTGCTGCTCCTCGGCGCCGACCTCGTCAAGAGCTCCGCGCGCCTCCTCGCCGCCTACGATGACCCAGCCGGCGTCACCGCCGCCTTCAACCTGAACGTGCTCTCCGTCCTCAACCGCGAGCTCGGAGCCGACTTCGACCTGGACGCCTTCGACCACGTCGCCCGCTGGGACGCGGAGGCGGAGCGGATCGAGATCCTGCTCCGCTCCAGGCGCCCGCAGCGCGTAGCCGTATGGACGCTCGGGCTCGAGGTGGCATTCGCGGCCGGCGAGGAGATGCGCACCGAGACGAGCGCGAAGTTCCGCCGCGAGCGCCTCGCGGACGAGCTCGCAGTCGCCGGCTTCGACCTCGAGCGGTGGTGGACCGACGGCGCGGGCGACTTCGCGCTCGTCCTTGCCCGCGCCTCGTAGCGCCTCCCGGGGGACTGACCGAACCGCCTGCGCGACGTCTACCGGTAGTGATTGACTGCCATCCTGGACCGTGCGTAACCGCGCCCTCACGAGCACAGCCCGAAGGAGAGCTGACATGGACGAGCCCCTCCGTCGTGTCGACGACTTCCGCAGGACGAGCACCGACCTCGAGATCGACCTGATCGACGAGCTGGCGGCCGGACAGCTAAGCCGGCGCGAGTTCGTCCGCCGGGGCGCGGTGCTCGGCCTCTCGCTCCCGGCGCTCTCCTTCCTGGCGGCGGCCTGCGGCGGCGACGACGAGAGCGCCGTCGCCACGGGCCCCGGCGAGACGACCGGGACGCCTCAGGCGGGTGGGAGGCTGCGGACGGGCATCTCGGCCCCGGCGACCGCGCTCGACCCGACGAAGGTGCAGGATGAGGGCGGGCTCTCGATCCTGGGCCAGAGCGGCGAGTACCTCGCCTGGTCGGACCGCGACCTCCTCCTGCAGCCGCGCCTCGCCGAGAGCTGGACGCCCAACGAGGACGGCACCCTCTGGACGTTCGCGCTTCGCCGCGGCGTCACGTTCCACGACGGCACGCCCCTGACGGCCGAGGACGTCGCCTACACGATGAACCTCCATTCCGACCCGGACGCCGGCTCGAGCGCGCTCTCCGCCTTCGCCGGCGTCCTCTCCACGGGGAACGCGCGCGCCGTCGACGACGCGACCGTCGAGTTCGCCCTCGACGCGCCCAACGGCAACTTCCCCTACCTCGTCAGCTCGGACAACTACAACGTCATCGTCCTGCCGGCGGACTTCGACCCGGCTGCGTGGGAGGAGTCCTTCATGGGTACGGGCCCGTGGAAGCTCGAGTCCTTCACGCCCGACGTCGGCGTCACGTACGTCCCCAACCCGGACTACTGGGACACGTCCCGTCGTCCCGTCTCCGAGACGAGCGAGTTGCGCTTCTACGCCGAGGAGCAGGCGCGGGTGCTCGCGCTCCAGGGCGGCGAGATCGACGTCATCTCGAACTTCTCGGTCTCGGGCGGGCAGGCGTTGCTCTCGGACCCGAACGTCTCGGTGATCGAGGTTCGCGCGTCGCAGCACCGGCAGATTCACATGCGCACCGACCGGGAGCCGTTCTCCGACGCCCGCCTCCGCCGCGCGATCGCGCTGCTCGTGGACCGTCGCGCGCTCGTGGACGGGCTCTGGGAAGGGAAGGCGGACGTCGGCAATGACAGCCCGTTCGCGCCGGTCTTCCCGTCCACCGACCCCGACGTGCCGCAGCGGGAACTGAACGTCGAGGAGGCGAGGGCGCTTCTTGCCGCCGCGGGGAAGGAGAGCCTGCAGGTCGAGCTCCGCACGTGGGACGGCTTCGAGATCCCGCAGCTCGCCCAGCTCGTCAAGGACTCCCTGCGGGCCGGCGGCGTCGAGGTGGAGCTCAACATCACGGACGCGGCCTCCTACTATGGCGACGGCGTCCCTGGGTCGTCGCCATGGCTCGACTCCGACTTCGGCATCACGGACTACGGCCACCGGGGAGTGCCCAACGTGCTCCTGACCGCCCCGCTGACGAGCGAGGGCACGTGGAACTCGGCCCACTTCGCGAACGCCGACTACGACCGCGCCGTCGCCGACTACGTCGCCGCGCTCGACCTCGACGCGCAGCGCGCGGCGGCGAGGAGGATCCAGGAGCTCCTGCTCGAGGAGACGCCGGTCGTCTTCCCCTACTTTTACTTCCACCTCGGGGCGACGTCGGCCGCGGTCACAGGCGTGGAGCCGACGGGAATGGGACACGTCGACCTGAGCGGGGCGGGGTTCACGGGCTAGGTCCGCGCTGCTGCGGTCCGGCGCCCCGGCGCCATGCGACGCTTCTTCCTCAGGCGGGCCGGGCTCGCCGTCGTCACGCTCTGGGTCCTGAGCGTCGTCGTCTTCGTCGCCGCGCAGGTGCTCCCGGGCGACGTCGGCCGCCGGATCCTCGGCCCGTTCGCCGCCCCGGAAGCGGTCGCTGCGCTCAACGCCGAGCTCGGCACGGACCGGCCCGCGGCCGTGCAGTATCTCGACTGGGCGGGCGGGGTCGTCACCGGCGACCTCGGGGAGTCCTACGCCTTCCGGCGGCCCGTCTCCGAGATGCTCGGGCCGGCCGTCGCCAACTCCGCGAAGCTCGCCGCCCTCGCCTTCGTCCTCGTCGTCCCGCTCGGTATCCTCGGAGGCGTGGCGGCCGCGCTCGCCGAGGGGCGCCTGCGCGACCGCGTCATCTCGGTGGGCGGCCTCTCCGCGACCGTCGTCCCGGAGTTCGTCTGGGCCGTGACGCTAATCCTCGTCTTCGGCCTCTGGCTGGACATCCTCCCGGTGAGCGCGCAGGCGCCGGCCGGCGCCGGGCTCCTGACGCAGATCGAGTACCTCCTCCTCCCCGCGCTCTGCCTGGTGCTCGTCCTCTTCGGCTACGTCGCCCGCATGGCGCGCGCCGGCACCGTCGAGGCACTCGACGCCGACTACACGCGCACGGCCGTCCTGAAGGGCCTGCCACGGCGGACAGTCATCCGCCGCCACGTCCTCCGGAACTCGCTCTTGCCGACGATCGCGGTCGTCGCCACGCAGGTGGGTTACCTCATCGGCGGGCTCGTGGCCGTGGAGCTCGTCTTCAACTACCAGGGCGTCGGCCAGCTCCTCTTCCGCGCCGCACAGCAGAAGGACTTCCCGCTGCTGCAGAGCACCGTCCTCGTGATCGGGCTGGTCTACCTGACCGCGACGCTCGTCGCCGACGTGCTCTACGCGCTCCTCAACCCGCGAATCCGGTACGGAGGCGCGAGGTGACCCGCGCCCGCGCCCGGCCTGCCCCGGCCGTAGGCCCCACCGCGAGCCTCTCGCCGACCGCCTCGTCCTCCGGGGCACCCCAGCCCACCACCCGCTTTCGAGCGTACAGCGGAAAACCGCACCCGTGGCGCGCGGACCGTGTCGGGAGTGTCCCGGTTTGAGCGCCCTGCCGGAGCCCGCGGGAGCAGGGACGGGGGCCACCGCGCCGCCGCGGGATTCAGGACGTGCGGCCTTCGGCGAGCGCGTCCGCCTTGCGCTCAGGTCGCGCACGTTCCTGGTCGGGGCCGTGCTGGCGGGGTTCTGGATCTTCTGCGCCCTCTTCGGCCGGGCGATCGCGCCCGCCGATCCGCTCGCCACCGACGTCCTCGCCAAGCTCGAGGCGCCCTCACGGGAGCATTGGCTAGGAACCGACTCGCTCGGACGCGACGTTCTCTCGCGGGTCCTCGCGGGAGCGCGCGACATCCTCGTGGTCGCCCCGCTCGCGACGCTCCTCGCCACTGTCGTCGGCACGGCGCTCGGCCTCGTCACCGGGTACTTTCGCGGCCTGGTCGACGACGTCCTCATGCGGGTCGTCGACGCGTTCCTCGCCCTCCCCGTGGTGGTCATCGGCCTCCTCGCGCTGACCGCGCTCGGTCCGTCGCGCATCACCGTCATCCTCGTGATCGGGATCGTCTTCGCGCCCATAATCGCCCGCACCGTCCGCGCCGCCGTGCTCGCCGAGCGTGAGCTCGAGTACGTCGAGGCCGCGCGCCTCCAGAACGAGCGCGCACCGTACGTGATGGTCGGCGAGATCCTGCCGAACGTGCTCGGCCCCGTCGTTGTCGAGTTCACGGTCCGGCTCGGATACGCGATCTTCGCGATCGCGACGCTCTCGTTCCTCGGGTTCGGGATCCAGCCTCCCGCGCCAGACTGGGGCCTTCAGATCTTCGAGCACTACGGCCTCCTGAGCGGCGGCTTCTGGTGGCCGACGCTGTTTCCCGCGCTCGCCATCGCCACCCTCGTCGTCGGCATCAACCTGATCGCCGACGGCCTGACTCAGGCGTTCGAGCGGTGAGCCCGGCCTCCGCCGCCCTCCCCGGCGCCCCGACCCTCGAGGTCGACGGGCTGGGCGTCGCCTACCGCGTCCGCGGCGAGTGGCGGCAGGTGCTGCACGAGATCTCGTTCTCCGTCGGAGCGGGCGAGTCGTACGGGCTCGTCGGCGAGTCGGGATGCGGGAAGTCGACGGCGGCCCTCGCGGTCATGCGCTACCTCGCCCGCAACGGTCGCGTCACGGACGGCAGCGTGCGGGTGAACGGCGCCGATCTCCTCGCGTTTCGCGAGGCGGAGGTGCGCAGGTACAGGGCGCGCACGGCCTCGATGGTCTACCAGAACCCGGGCGCCGCGCTCAACCCGTCCATCCGGGTCGGCCGCCAGATCGCCGAGGCGTTCGAGGCGGCGGGCGCTCCCCGGAAGGAGGCAACCGGGCGCGCGCGCGCGGCGCTCGCCCGGGTCCAGATCGCGGCGCCGGAGCGCGTGATGCGACGCTACCCGCACCAGCTCTCCGGCGGCATGCAGCAGCGCGTCGTCATCGCGATGGCGCTCGCTTCCGAGCCGGCGCTGCTCGTGCTCGACGAGCCCACGACGGGCCTCGACGCGACGGTGGAGGCGGAGGTGCTCGACCTCGTCTCCGACCTCCGCCGCGAGCTCGGCACGAGCGTCCTCTTCATCAGCCACAACCTCGCCGTCGTCCGGCGGATGTGCGACCGGGTCGGGGTGCTCTACGCAGGTCGCCTCGTCGAGGAGGGGCCCGCGGAGGAGCTCTTCGCGGACCCGCGCCACCCGTACACGGTCGGCCTCCTGCGCTGCCTGCCGCGCGGCGGCGTCGACAAGAGCGACCGCCGGCTCGACACCATCCCCGGGTTCTTGCCGCCGATCGGCGCCGAGATCCGCGGCTGCGTCTTCGCCGACCGGTGCGCGCTCGCCCGGGACGTCTGCCGGACGGACGCGCCGCCGCTCTACGCCGTCGACCGTGCCCGCGCGAGCCGCTGCCACTTCTGGCAGGACGCGGACGGGCTTCCGCACACAGGGTCGCCCGGCCCGACCGCACGCCACGCGCGCCACGGACGGTCGCAGGACGGCTCTACCGTTCTCCGCGTGGAGGACGCCGCCCGGACATTCAGGCAGGACGGCCAGGACCTGCGCGCGCTGGCCGGCGTCTCCATCGAGATCGGCACGGGCGAGACGCTCGGGCTCGTCGGCGAGTCGGG
>DATHVD010000077.1:0-39605 GCA_035461525.1 Gaiellaceae bacterium | reverse complement strand
CAAGGCACCGCTCCCGCCACGGCCTGGGCAAGGCCTATGGCCGCAGCGATCTCTTCGCCGACGACAGATGCGGCGGTCTTCTTGACCGACCGGACCCCGAAGCGGCGGCTGGGTCCGGAAGGCCAGGTCTGCGGTGTCTGGGTGTGGCCAGCCGCACCCAGAGGATCCGCGCTAGCCTGCTTGGCAACCCGAGGTCCCGCTGCGACGCTTCCGGGGAGGTGATCGTGAGCCGCAGAGGCCGCCTGGCGATTCTGGTCGCCGGACTCGCCGTAGGCATTGGAGCCGAGCTCGCCCGCCACTTCGGTGGGGAGGCGCCTGACTCACGGGCCGAGATCGTGGGTCTCGTCCTCGGCCTTGCCATCGGCTTGTCATTCGTTGCGAGCGGCGTCGTGGCCTGGTCGCGACGTCCCGAGAGCCGGATCGGGCCGCTGATGGTGGTCGTGGGATTGCTCTGGTTCGTCGGCCGCCTCGATTTCGCCGCCGATGATCGGTTTCAGATGATCGGCGCGTGGGTGCGTCCGCTCCACATCGCCGTCTTCGCTCATCTGCTGCTCGCGTTTCCGAGCGGCAAGCTCGAGTCGCGGGCTGCACGGGCGCTCGTCGCTGCAGCCTACGTCAACGTCGCCGTGATCGACAACGCTCCGCAATACCTCCCCGGCGAGCGGCTCGGGGAGGTGCTGTTCGACGCCAGCCAGGTCGTCACCTCGCTGATCTTCGTGGCGATCATCGGTGCGCTCGTCTGGCGCTGGCGCGTGGGCACGGCGGCGTGGCGGAGGGCGGTCGCGCCGCTGGTCTGGCCCGGAGCGCTTGCCCTTGCGACGCTCATCGTCTTCTTCGCCAACGAGCTCGCCGCGCAGCCGCTTGGCGCCGCGCCGGGATGGGCGTTCCGGGTCGCTTACGCGGCGTTCCCGCTCCTGTTCCTGGTCGGCCTGCTTCGCGCGCGGCTCGCCCGGGCCTCGATCGCGGAGCTGGTCGTCGAGCTCGGGGAGGCGTCGCCGTCGGGGTCGCTTCGCGAATCGTTGGCGCGCGCGCTTGGCGACCCTACGCTCCAGCTCGCCTACTGGCTTCCCGACGAGCAGCGTTACGTGGATCTCGAGGGACGCTCGGTGGAGCTCCCCGGGGCGGAGGAACCGAGGACGGTGACGGTCGTGGAGCGCGAGGGTGTTCGTGTCGCAGCTCTCGTGCACGATGAGGCGGTCGCGGAGGATCGGGAGCTGCTCCGGGCCGTCTCGGCCGCCGCCGCGCTCGCGCTCGAGAACGAGAGGCTGCAAGCGGAGCTGCGCGCTCGTCTTGCGGACCTGCGGGCGTCGCGGGCGCGGATCGTGGAGGCGGCCGATGCCGAGCGGCGCCGCATCGAGCGGAACCTCCACGACGCGACCCAGCAGCGGCTGACTTCGGTGGCGATCGCTCTCGGGCTCGCCGCTTCGCGGCTCTCGACCGATCCCGACGAAGCCGCGGCGACGCTCGACCAGGCGAGGGAGGCCCTCACGACCGCGCTCGCCGAGCTGCGCGATCTCACTCAGGGGATCCACCCTGGGATCCTCACCGAGCGAGGGCTCGCACCCGCCCTGGAGGACCTGGCCTACACGGCGCCCTTCCCCGTCAAGGTCGCTACCGACGTCGATGGCCGCCTGCCCGAGCAGGTCGAGGCGGGCGCGTACTACGTCGCGGCAGAGGCCCTCGCGAACGTCGCCAAGCACGCATACGCTTCGTCGGCACGCATCGAGATCGCACGTCGGCGCGGGAGCCTTCTCGTCCATGTTCGCGACGACGGCGTCGGCGGGGCGGACCCCCGGGGCGGCTCCGGGATTCGCGGACTCGTGGATCGCGTCCAGGCGCTCGGCGGAACGCTCGCAGTCGAGAGCCCTCCGGGAGAAGGCACCGACGTGCGGGCGGAGATCCCGTGCGGATAGTCGTCGCCGACGACTCCGTCCTCCTCCGCGAAGGCCTGGCCCAGCTGCTTGCCCAGGCCGGTTTCGAGGTGGTCGGACAAGCCGGCGATGCGGAGGAGCTGCTCGAGCAGGTCGAGACCCAAGCGCCGGATGTCGCGCTCGTCGACATCCGCATGCCGCCGACGCATACGGATGAGGGGCTCCAGGCCGCCTGCGAGATTCGAGCCCGCCATCCGCAGGTGGGCGTGCTCGTGCTTTCGCAGTACGTGCGACCGAGCTACGCGTTGGAGCTGCTGGGCGAGAGCGCCGAGCGGGTCGGCTATCTGCTCAAGGACCGGGTCTCCGACGTCGGCGAGCTCGCGGACGCTGTTCGCAGGGTAGGCGCCGGGGGATCGGTGCTCGACCCGATGGTCGTCTCGCAGCTCGTCGGCCGGCCCCGGGAGGGCCACGGCGCACTCGAGGACCTGAGCGAGCGGGAACGCGAGGTGCTCGGGCTGATGGCAGAGGGGCGCTCGAACCAGGCAATCGCCGAGCGCCTGTTCATCACCGAGCGCACGGTCGAGAAGCACGTGAAGAGCATCCTGATCAAGCTGCGGCTCCCCGAGAGCCCCGACGACCACCGGCGCATCCTCGCCGTGCTCGCCTACCTGCGCGCATAGCGCGTTGGCATGCCTTCGCGCTCGACCTCTCCCCGGACCACGCTGGCTTCGCGCCAGCAACACCATCCCAGATTCGCGCTGGCCCCCGCTCGGTGTCGCGCTGGCCCGCTGGCGCGCGGCCGCCTCGGCGGCGACGCTGGTCCGCACGAGAGATGGGAGATCACCGATGAGAACCAAGCAGCACGAGATCACCGCGCCGCTCGGAGCGGCCACGGCAGGACGGCTCGAGTTCGCCCGCGGCGGCTCGCGCGTCACCCTCTCCTTCCACGAGGAGGCGGGCGAGCTCTTTCGCGCGCGCTTCGAGGGCGTCGTGCCGATGGTGCTCGCCCACGACGGAAGGGTGACGATCGAGTACCCACGCCTCTCCCCCTCCGAGTGGCTCCGACCAAACCGGCGCGCAGCCGAGATCGCGCTCAACGAGTCTCTTCCATGGACGCTCGCCTTCGGGGGCGGGGTTTCCTCTCTGCGCGCGGACCTCCGCCGCGTGACGCTCAGCCTGCTCGAGATCGACGGCGGAGCGAGTGACGTCGACGTCATGCTCCCCGCGCCTGCCGGCATCGTCTGCATCCGTGTGGCCGGCGGCGCGAGCGGGATTCGTCTCGATCGCCCGGGAGGATGCGCCGCCCGCGTCCACATCGCGGGCGGCGCGAGCAAGCTCACGTTCGACGAGCAGCGCCTGGGCGCGATCGGCGGCGAGATCCGCTTGGAAAGTGCGGGGTCCGATCAGGCACCCGATCGCTACGAGATCGACATCGGCGGCGGAACGAGCGCGCTGACGATCCGCGAACGGGGCGCCGGTGACGAGAGATGAAGCGTGTGATCCTCGGAATCGCGGCGACACTGGTCCTGGGCGTCGTCGCCCTCGCCGCGAGCGCCTGCACCCTCTACTCGCGCGCAGACGTGAACACGGTGGGCGACGTCAGCTTCGAGAACGAGCTCGCCATCCCGCCGCTGCTCGAGCCGCGGGAGGAGGACGGCCGCAAGATCTTCGATCTGGCGCTGCAGCAGGGCCGCACCGAGCTCCTGCCCGGCAAGCCGGCCGAGACCTGGGGTGTGAACGGCGCCCACCTCGGCCCGACGCTACGGGCGGAGCGAGGCGACCGCGTCGAGCTGCGCGTCCGCAACGACCTCCCCGAGACGACCACCGTCCACTGGCACGGCATGCATCTCCCCGCAGTGGCGGATGGCGGACCGCACCAGACGATCGAAGCCGGCGAGACCTGGACCCCGAGCTGGCGGATCGACCAGCCGGCCGCGACGCTCTGGTACCACCCCCACCCGCACGGGGATACCGCCGACCACGTCTACCGCGGCGTCGCCGGCCTCTTCATCGTCGACGACCCCGGAGCCTCGAGCCTCCCGCTTCCCGACGACTATGGTGTCGACGACCTCCCCGTCATCATCCAGGACAAGCGGCTCGACGACAACGGTGAGCTCGACTTCTCCCAAGGGCTGATCAGCCCGACCGGACGGCTCGGAGACACGATCCTCGTCAACGGCACCCACGGTCCATACGTCGAGATCGGCGACGAGCGGGTGCGGTTTCGCCTACTCAACGGATCGAGCGCCCGCATCTACAACATCGGCTTCGCCGACAACCGAGAATTCGACCTGATCGCCACCGAGGGCGGGCTGCTGGAAACGCCACACCGGATGGCGCGCATCCAGCTCTCCCCGGGCGAGCGCGCCGAGATCGTCGCCGCATTCCAGCCCGGTGAGCGGATCGTGCTCCGAAGCTACGAGCCCGAGCTCGAAACCAACTTCTGGGAAACGCGGTTCGCGGGAGGCAACGACAGCTTCGACCTGGTCGAGATCCGCGCCACGGCCGTCCTCGCGGCCTCGGAGGAAGTACCGGCCAGCCTCGCCGCCCGCGAGGCCCTCAACCCCGAGGACGCTGAGCGCACCCGCTCCTTCGAGCTGTCCGGGCAGAGCCGCCTCAACGGGCGCAAGACGGACATGAGCCGGATCGACGAGGTCGTCCGACCGGGTGCGACCGAGATCTGGGAGGTTCAAAACGCGGCCGGAACGCCGCACAACTTCCACGTCCACGGCGTCAGCTTCACCGTGCTCGAGTACGCCGGCGGAGAGCCACCAGCGCATCTGCTCGGGCTCAAAGACACCGTCTACGTGCCGCCGAACAAGACGGTCAGGCTGCTCATCCGCTTCCCCGACTATCCCGACTCCGAGAGCCCCTACATGTTTCACTGCCACATGCTCCAGCACGAGGACCGCGGGATGATGGGGCAGTTCGTCCTCGCCGAAGCGGGACAGGAGTCCGCTCGCACGCTACGCAGAACACTGACCCCCAACACCGACGCCCGCCCGTCGCCGGCTGGCGAACACACTGGCGAACCACCACTGAAAATCCTGCAAACCGGCGGTTCTTAGCTGATCTCGAAAACCGTTAGGAGTCGTCAAGGCTCCTCGAGGGTTCGAATCCCTCCCCCTCCGCTTTGCTCTGAGCCGCATGGATGAAGGGATGCCGAGTAGGCGAGTCGCCGTGGAAGGAAACGCTGCGCGCCAGTCTGGACAACGCCCAATGGGCGCCGCGATCTCTTCTCCGGCAACAGATGCGGCGGTCATCCTGACCGGCGCGGAGGTGGACGTTCGTGAAGCCGCGATTGCTCTGAGCGGCGGCTGCCCCTGGTACGTCTCGAGGGGCTGGGCGAGCCTACGCTTTCGTATGTATAGTGGTTCCCCGGTGGCGGGCAGTGTCCCGCTCCGCATCGAGAGAGGCTGAGGGAACCGGCCCTGTGAAGCCTCGGCAACCTGTCCCCGAGGGGCAAGGTGCCAATCCCGGCGGGCTTCGGCCCGATGGATGTGTCGAGCGAGACGAAAGGAGAAAGTTGATATGCCCGCCGCTGCCCTTCGCTGCCGCGCCTGCGAGGCCGAGACCGGGCTGGAGGCGATCGGTGTCTGCCCGCGCTGCTTCGCGCCGCTGGAGCCCGTCTACGATCGTGAGGAGCTCGCGCGCGCGGCGACGCGGGAGCGGATCGCGGCGGGGCCGCCGTCGCTGTGGCGGTACGCGCCGCTTCTGCCCGTGGAGCCGCCGGTCGAGGCGCGTCTCGCGCCCGGCCTGACGCCGCTCGTGCGGGCGCCGCGGCTGGCCGAGGCTGTGGGCGTGGGCGTGCTTTGGCTGAAGCTCGACACGGCCAATCCGACGCATTCCTTCAAGGATCGGGTCGTCGCGGTCGCCTGCGCGAAGGCGCAGGAGCTTGGCCTCTCGACGCTCGCCTGCTCTTCGACGGGCAACCTCGCCAACGCGGTCGCCGCCCGCGCGGCGGCGGAGGGTCTCGAGGCGGCGGTCTTCTGCCCGCGCGACCTCGAGCCGGAGAAGCTCGTCGCCACGGCCGTCTACGGGGCGACCGTGTACGCCGTGGAGGGGACGTACGACGATTGCTCGCGGCTGACGGTCGAGCTCTCTTTCGAGCTCGACTGGGCGTTCGTGAACGTCGGCCTGCGCACCTACTATGCGGAGGGCTCGAAGACGCTCGCCTACGAGATCGCCGAGCAGCTCGGCTGGCGCGCCCCGGACGCGGTCGTCGTCCCGATCGCCTCGGGGGCGCTCTTCTCCAAGGTGCACAAGGGTTTCGCGGAACTCGCGGCGCTCGGGCTCCTGGAGGGGCTTCCTCCGCGCCTGGTCGGCGGCCAGGCCGAGGGCTGCTCCCCGGTGGCGGCGGCGTTCGCGGAGGAGCGGCGCGTCGTCCCCGTCCGCCCGCGCACGGTCGCACGCTCGCTCGCGATCGGGAGCCCGGCCGACGGCGACCTCGCCGCCCAGACGGCGCGGGAGTCGGGCGGCGCCGTCTACGCCGTCGCCGAGGACGAGATCGGAGAGAACATGGGCCTCCTCGCCGAGACGGCCGGCGTCTTCGGCGAGACCGCCGCCGGCGTCACCCTCGGTGCCCTCCGCGAGGCCGTACGCCGCGGCAGGCTCGGGAGAGAAGACGAGGTCGTCCTCCTCGTCACCGGCGACGGGCTCAAAACGCCCGAGCCGGTCGCGGGCCGACTACAGCCCGTCGAGATCGAAGCGGACGCCGACGCGCTTCTCGCCCGCCTGGGAGCGGCGGCGTAGCGGCACGGTCGCAGCATGAGCGCGAGCGTTGCGAGTCGAGCGGTAGCGGTCAGCAAGCAAAGCCACGTCTCCTCCTTCCGGCGTGGCCGCCCGCCGTTTCACGACTCCAGGCTCATCTTCGCGGGACTCCCCTGAGGGGGCATCCCTCAGCCTGGGGAATCGCTACCTGGCGGCTTTGGCCTTCTTGCTAGGCTGCCTTGCGATCGTCGCTGCGCCTGCCGAGGGGCTGATGATGCTCGTGCGACCGTCGTCCCAGTGGACGCGGTAGCGCGCGGGGTGGTCCCCGAGGACCTCCTCGATCACGCCGGCCCGGCTCGGCTGCGTGATCTTCTCCGGCTCGACGACGATCCTGTCTCCGGGTCGTACGCTCATGTCGTCCTAGGCTAGCGCGTCGGGCGCCGCTATGCTCGACTGCGGTAGCGATGAGGGACGTGCTCGCAACTGTCGAGCGCTGGCTCGGGGAGGGGCCTCTGCGTCGCCGCGGCGACCGTGGTCATGACCGCGCGCGCTCGGCGCCTCGACCTTCTACGACGACGAGGGTGAGCCGCTTCTTCGGCGTCGCGCCGGCGAAGCAGCCGATGCTCTGCGCCGCGCTGGGCCGGCGCTAGCGGCACGCGTTACTATTTGCAGCGCAAATGCGCCACACGACGTACTACGTGCAGTTTCTCGACCCGCAGGAGGACTCCGGCCGCTGGCACGCCATCGCGCGCGTCGACGGCCGCGCGCTGGCGGAGGAGATCGCGCCTGGCGCAAGGCTCCTACGGGCGGACGACGGTCATCACGCACTACACCGCCCGGACGGTCTCCCGCTCGGCGCTCGAAAAGAGGGCACCCGCCACCACGCCGACTCCGAGCTCGGCGCCGGCCGCTACCGCGCCTACGGCGAGGTGCTGCGCGAGAAGGCCGAGCGTAATCTCCGGGCGAGTCCGGCGAGCTTCTAGATGGCGGCGAGCGACCTCACGCGGGCGCTGGACAAGGCAGGGGCGGAGTACGAGCTCCTGCCGCACGCGCACACGGAGACGGCGACCGCCGAGGCCGAGGCGCTCGGCGTCGACCCCCGCGAGGTGGGGAAGACGCTCGTGCTGACGACGCCGGAGGGAAACATCCGCGCCGTCCTACCCGCCTCCGCGCGGCTCGACGTCCGCAAGGTGCGCGAGCTGCTCGGGGTGAGCGGCAAGCGCGTCCACCTCCTGAACGAGGAGCAGCTGAAGAGCAACTACGGAGAGTTCGAGCTCGGCTCCGTGCCGCCGCTCGGCGGCGGGAGCCGCGACCGCGTGCTTTTCGACCGCAGCCTCGCCGAGCGGGAGTCGATCGTCGTCGAGGCGGGCTCACACGACGAGTCCGTTCGGATCAAGACGGCCGACCTCCTCCGCCTGACCGAGGCCGGGGTCGCCGACATCTGCCAGGACTAGCGTTGAGGGTGAGCCTGCCCGGCGCCGCGTAGAAGCGTCGAAGACGCCCGCGCCATATACCACGGGTCTCCTTCACGAGCGCGGACGATGACGACGGACGTGTGACCGCGAAGCAGCTTCGGGGCTTTCCTGCAGCGCAAGCTCCTGCGGCCGTCCTTCCTCGATGGCCTTCGCGAGGCGTGGACGTGGCTAGAGCAGGATCTCGAGCACGATGAACGCGAGGTCGACCTCAGCCCCGCCCAGCGCGCCGCCGCGAGCCTCGCACGCCGCCTCCGTTGCGGCCTCCCACGCCGACTCCGAGGTCGACAGACCGGCCCCGATCCGGCACGCGAGCGTCTGGGACTCCATCGCGGGCCTCAGTGTACGTCGGCAAAGATTGCCTCGTGATCGACAGCCGCGGCCGTCGGAGGCGCGCATAGGGGAACCCGCTTCGGCTTGGCGCCTGGCAGCCCAAGCTACGGCATGGGGAGACTCGCGGGCACGACGGCACTCGAAACCCGCGTCGAGCGAGACCAGGACGCGGGACCGGCTCCGGGCGGCGAGCACGATGGGGGAGAAGCCCGCCGACGCCTGGGGTCGAGCCGAACCGTGACCGCTTCGTCGACGTCGACGACTGCGTAGTGCCCGCTGCGGCCGGTTCCGGGTTCACGACCCGCGTCTCGCCGGAGGGCTGAGTCTGCTCAACGCGGCGTGCGCAGACCTATCGTTCTCTCATGGAGTATGGCGCCGCCGCCTTCGCGCGAGGCGCCACGAGACGCTCGTGAGTCGCGCGGAGGCCCCGTTCACTCAGCCGCGCGACGGAACGGGCTGCCCTCGGAGTCGCGGCAGATCGCCCAGCGCTCGCCCGGGTGGACGACGCTCCCTCCGAGCTCGACGACGCGCTCGAGCGCCTGCGCGAGATCCGGGACGAGGAAGTACGGCAGCGAGAAGCGGTCACCCGGGCCCCGGCCACGCTCGTGCAGCCCGAGCGACGGGCGGTCGTCGTGAGTCTGCAGGCCCTGGCCTTCCCCCTCCCTCCGCTCGTCGAGCGAGACGCCGAGCAGGTCTCCCAGAAGCGGCGGGCGCGGGCCAGGTCGTCAGCGGGGAACTCGATCAGGTCGAGTGCCATGGCGGTGGAAGATACGGCTTCGCGCCACGTGACGCCTCCTCGGGTTCCCGGTGATGGTCGCAGAGCCGGCGAGCGGCATGAAGGAGGATCCATGCGGCCGGCGCCGGGCGAGCGGACGGGCCGGCGCGGAGGCCGGCGCCCATCCTGTGCGGCTCCGTCGAGGCGAGGCCCGCGGCTCACCGGGCCGTGGTTCTGCCGGGCGGAGCCCACCGAGGGCCAGTTTGGCCCTCTCGAGATCGCCCGCGCTACCGCCGCCGTCTGAGCGGGTGCTCGGGCGGCACCTCGACGAAGACCAGGGCGAGGCCGTCGGGATCGCGCGCGACCATCTCGAAGAGGCCCCACGGCCTCACCTCGGGCTCCTCCTCGATCGGTACGCCCCTCTCCGCCAGCCGTTCCCGGAGGGCGTGGAGGTCGCGCACCTGAAGGAAGAGGCGAACAGCGTCGGAGGGCGGCTCGGGCGAGGTGCTCGAGACCTCGAGGAGGCCGCCGCCGAGAAAGAAGACGACGCCGCGGGTTTTTCCCTCGCCCCACTCGCGGTAGACGACGAGGCCAAGCGTGTCCTCGTAGAAGCGGAGCGAGCGCTCGAGGTCCCGGGGACGAAGGAGGACGCGGCTCGAGAGGATCTCCATCCTGCGAGCCTAGCCCCCGGCGCGCTCACACACAGCTCGCTGGGGGGCACATCCGGGCCGGGCCCGCCCCGGAAGCGTCCCGATCTCCCCACGCAGATGGACATCAAGCCCGGACGACCCACTGGGCGGCTTTCCGAGGGACGGAGAACCTGCGACCCAAACTGGGCGCGAACCGGCCTCACGCCGAGGAGGTCCATGCCTGTCACACCTTCGGACCCGACGCCTGCAGAACTCCTCGCCCTCCAGGCGCTGCTCGACCGGAGCACGCGCACCGCGACTCCAGCGGTCGCCGACTCGGTCGTCTACCCCGCCCGCCAGATGTCCCCGGCCGAGTTCGTCGAGTTCTGGCGGAGCGTCCGGCTGGTCGCGATGGCGACGGTGGGGCCGGCTGGCCAGCCGCATATCGCCCCAGTCCACGCCGAGCTCGCCGGGAAGATGCTCCGACTCCGCATCTACGAGGACACCGTCCGTCGGCCCGACCTCGCCACCAACCCCCGCGTCGCCTTCACCACCTGGCGGGCTGACGGCGCGGTCGCGATCCTCTACGGCCGCGCGCGCGAGGTCCCAAGCAGCCTGCGCCCTGCGCGGCCGGGACAGAGCGGCCGGCCGCGCCGCGTCGTCACGATCGACGTTCAGCTCACGCGCATCCACGCGCTGCGCGCGCCGGAGCGCGAGTCGAGCCAGCCCACCCAGGCCTGGATCCGACTCAGCGACCCGGCCCCCTCGTCGCCGACCTCCGCGACTTCTTCCGAGCTTGGGGTTGCATTAGCACCGAGGCCGGTGGCGACACGATACAGGTGCTCCTCCCTGGCGCTCCCACCGAGCCGCAGGCCGAGCTCCAGATTCGAACCTGCCTCGGTACCTGGCTGGCGACGCATCCAGGTGTCGAGGCCGAGATCATCGCCTGACCCTCGGCCCCACAAAGTCCCGAATCGCGAGCCCCGCCCGCACGGCGCTCGAGAGGGCCTTCTCATGCATCCTCTGCTCGAAGATCGGGAAGTCGGCGCCCAGCTTGCGGGCAGCGAGGGTTGGCGTGACGACCACTTCCGCCACCGCCTGCCGCTCCGGAGAAGTCGGCCGGAGATCGCCACGCCTTGTCATGGCGTTCTGCTCTCGCCGCGCCCGAACGCCTGAGTGCGCGCCGCCCCCCGCTCACAGGGGTGTGGGACATCGGTTTGCGCCACAACCGGCTACGACTAGCTCGTGAGGGGCGGGCGCCGAACGGCGCAGGTCGCGTCCCTGTCGGCGAGCCCCAGCCTCCGGAGCTCGTCGTCTGGCACGAGTTGCTCGATCAGCGGAAAGAGCTGTCGCTCTTCAAGCCGGATGTGTTCGTCAAGCAGTTCTCCCGCCGCGTCCAACGTCTCTCGATCGACGATGCCGGCCGTCACGGCAATGTCGAGTTTGCGAGCAAACCCCTCGAGCTGCACGTGTTGGACGCGTGCCTCGCGCAGGGGAGCAGGCTGCGACGGGACGTACCTGAGGAGAAGCGGGAAGAGCTCTTCTTCCTCATCCCGAAGATGGACACGCTCTTCGTTCCTGAAGAACTCCACGAATTCCCTGGCCGCCACGAGCCGAGCAGAAGCATCTCCGTCCGCGGCAGCACGGCGCAGCCGCAATGCCTGCACAAGTCCATCGTGATGGTCGCGCGAGAGCGGGATCAGGGCGGGGTGGCGCTTCATTCCACGACTCTAGCGTGCAACGTCGTCCGGGCCGCGCTCGGGGAACTCGCACGTCCTCGACACGACTGCGTGCCCGCCCACCACCGTCTCATCCGAGCAGACCGCGAGGTAGCGAAGGCGCGCTTGGCGTTTCGCGGTCCACTCGCGCAGCATCTGGGCAAGTAGCGAGAGCGAGGGTACGAGGACAAGCGTGCGCATGCGTTCTCGCCTCGGCGACGAGGAGGCCGACGAGCGTTTTGCCCGTGCCGCACGCCATTGTCAACTGGCCGCGGTCGGAGGCCGTGCGCACGCTGCGACGTACTGATGACGCAAGGAACGCCTTCTCGATCGACACACGCTCCGACCGCCCGCTCGAGGCCTTTCGCGATCTCGGAGTCGACTTCCCGGCAACGGACTGGCGCTTCGCGTCGCTCCAATGTTGACCGCCTTCTGGTCGAGCCTGCAAGCCTCTTCGTGGCAGTCCAGACCGGAGCGGCTGAAGCAAAGCTCCTCGGCCGCCTCGGCTGCGGCACGGACGCCATCGGGGGTCGCGTGCTCGTCGAAGTTCGGCAGGATGATCCCGACGTGCACGCGGAGATCGTACTGAGGGAGCAGGTGCGAAAAGCGAGAGTTGCCCGGCTGGCGACGGTTGATCCAGACGGGCGCCCGCACCTAGTCCCGATCGTCTTCGTGCTCGAGGGCCAGACGCTCTACTCCGCCGTCGACGCCAAGCCGAAGCGCTCGCCCCGGTTACAACGCGTGGAGAACGCCCGCGAGCGCCCGGACGTGACCGTGCTCATCGACCACTACGAGGACGACTGGGAACGGCTCTGGTGGATCAAGCTTCGCGGTCGGGCGCGGGTGCTCGACACGGGCGAGGAGGCCGACAGGGCGCTGCGGCTGCTCGCCGACAAGTACGAGCAGTACCGCCGTCAGCCGCCCCGCTACCCGGTCCTTGCAATCGATGTCCGCGAGTGGCGCGGCTGGGACGCCTCGGCCTCGGCATAGCGCTCCTACCGGCGAGGACGAGGACTGGAATGGCCCCGGCTCCGCAGAGCGGGGCTCCGTCGAACGGTGCGGCCGAGCGCCGTCAGGAACATCACGCTCTTCCCCTCTGCATGAGGGGAGAAGAACTCCGTAACCTCGTCGTCGAGGAAGGTGAGTCCCGTGGCGCCGAAGTGAAGTGCGTAGGCGGCGAGGTAGAGGCGGCCGCCGACGATTCCTCCCTCGAGCTGAGCCGCCCGATAGCCGCGATTGCCGAACCGGGCGAGGATCGGCTCGAGATCCGCAAGGCAGTACACGTTCGCCCCGGCAGCGGCCGGAAGCTCTTGGAAGAGGCCGAGTCGGCCCGCGATCGCCCGAAACTCGCCTTGCTCGAGGAGCTCGAGCGCCCGCTCGGTGCGCCGGAGGTAGTAGGCACCGGGCGGCAGACCCTCGACCGCGTGTGCGATCACGTAGAGGTCGAGCAGGCTCGACTCCGGGTCTTCCGTGAAGTCCGCTGGAATCGAGCCGGTCGCGACGGCGAGCGCAGTGGAAAGCTCCTCGAAGGTGAGCGAGCGCGAGACGTCGAAACGACGCGTCGAGCCGCGGCGGAGAATGACGCTCTCGAGCGGCTCGGCCGGCCAGTCCGCCTCCGCGAGCGGACGAAGGGGAAAGAGCTCGCTCAGGGGATCTGGTTCCGGGCGCCGAAGAACCACGCCGCGCCAGCGTGCGACCTCCTCCCCGTGCTCGAGGCTCGACGCGCTGTGGAGCTCGCGGATTGCCGGATAGTTGATCTCTCTCGCAGACAGCGGCTCGGTCTCGAGGTTCAGCGCGCGGGCATCCGGCGCAGGCGCTGGCGGCTCGGCCGTGCTCCCGAGCGGAACGAGGGCAAGAGCCCCTTCCCGAGCCGGGTCCAATCCGAGAAGGTGCTCGACGTCCCGATCCGCGAAACCTGCGACGACCTTGCGTGCGAGTCCCTGAGCGGCGGCCACGGCAAGCAGGTTCGCGTGAAGCGTTCCACCGTCCCAGAAGGCATGGCGGTAGGCTCTCTCCCGGTACTTCCAGGCGTTGCGCCAGTACGTCGAGGCGCTCGCGACGACGACCGGCGCCTGAGCCAGCGAGGGCTCGACGCCGGCAGCCTCGATGAACGCGCCTCGGTAGTCACCGACACGCAGGCGCCGAAGCGTGAAGTCGTGCGCGCCGAAGTGGTAGATGCCCGCCGGAAGATCCGGGAGGTCACGGCAGGCGAGATAGAGGTCGACGTGGTAGAGAGCGCCCGTGTTCGATGCCGCCCGGAAGTAGACGTCGCCGCCGGGGGAGCGCTTGACCTTCGTGATCCCGGCCGAGTAGTAAAGGACGCGGGCGAGTGCCCCGAGACCGGGCACCTGCTCGGCTGGGTCGGTCTCTCGCCCGACCAACGCCGAGATGGCGCGGAGCGCCGAGACGGTTCCCGGCTCGAGCTGACGAGGGAGCGGGATCGTCTCGAGATCGCGGTAGAGCTTGAACGGGACCGGCTGGTTTTCCCAGTCGAGGTGCTGCGGGCTCGCGCGCAACCGCTCCTCGGAGTGCTTCGTCCGCTCGTGATAGCCGCGGGCGACCTCAACGTTCTCGTTCGCCACGCGGCCACTGTATTGCCCGCACCGCGAGGCGGCGGCCGGGAGGGACCCGCTCGGTCCCTCAGAGGAAGACGATTCAGCGACCGGCGAGCCACTCGCAGATCTGCTCGCGCGCGTCGAAGTAGCCGGTCGCTAGTGCGCCGGATCTTCCGCGGCCGGCCGATTCCCCAGCCGAGACCGCATTGGAGGCTCCGTCCGGCAGGTGCGGAGGGCTTCTTGTCGATGGCCCCGGGAGGAGTCGAACCTCCGCACGCAGATTCGAAGTCGAGGCCGGGCCTCTCGGCTCAACTCGGCCGGACTAGAGGCTTGCTCCGCGACCCGGACTACCGATACTTCGAATAGCCGGCAGGGATCGTTACCGCGAGCGGTACTCTGCACCCCTGCGAGAAGCCGCTTACGAGGCCGATGCAAGGGGAGACAGGGAGATGGAGACACTGACGCAGATGAAATGCGTCGCGTGCCGCAAGGACGCACCGACCGTGACGGGTGCCGAGATCGCCGAATTTCATCGCCAAGTCTCTGACTGGGACATCGTGGGGCTCGATGGACTCAAACGCTTGAGACGCGTCTCTTCAGTCGACGATTTTGCGCAGGCGTTGGAATTCCACGAGGAAGGTAGGCGAGCTTGCAGAGGAAGAGGGTCATCACCCCGCGCTGCTGACCGAATGGGGGCAGGACGACGGTCACATGGTGGACGCCCAAAATCAAGGGCCTGCATCGCAACGATTTCATCATGGCGGCGAAAACGGACGAGCTGTATCAGCCATGAACTGATCCGCTGCCACGAGCTGGTCCATTCGATAGTGCACTTCCGCAACTGTTCGCGCGTTCCGTGCGCGGGTGCCGCTGCGCTCAACCGAGTGGAGAGTGGGCGCGCTGTCGCTCGTCGGGCTAGCGATCCTTGAAGCGTGCTGCTTCGTCGGAGCCGCCGGTGGCGTCGCCGGCGCTGTACGAATGAGCGCCGGCGCCCGCGAGCGTGCCGCGATCGACGATCAGGTATTCCTCGCGTATCGGACGACCATCAAACCAGCACTCCAGGATCTCGCGCACTCCGGCCGCATAGCGTGCTTGCGCGGACAGAGACGACCCTGACACGTGTGGCGTCATCCCGTGGTGGGGCATCGACCGCCAGGGATGATCCCTGGGAGCCGGCTGCGGGAACCAGACGTCTCCGGCATACCCGGCGAGCTGGCCGCTTTCCAGCGCCCGCGCGATCGCATCGCGGTCGCAGATCTTGCCCCGGGCGGTGTTGACGATGTACGCGCCGCGCTTCATCTTGGCGATCAGGGCGTCGTCGAATAGGTGCTCGGTCTCAGGATGGAGGGGCGCGTTGATCGTGACCACGTCGCAGACAGGCACCATCGACTCGGCGTCCGGGTGGTAGGTCACGCCGAGCTCGCGCTCGACCTCCTCCGGGAGTCGGTGTCGATCGGTGTAGTGCAGTCCCACCTCAAACGGCTTCAGCCGCCTGAGCACAGCGGACCCGATCCGGCCGGCAGCGACTGTCCCGACCTGCATTCCTTCGAGGTCGTATGACCTGGCGACGCAGTCGGCGATGTTCCATCCCCCCCTGACGACCCACTGATACGAGGGGATGTAGTTGCGCACCAGCGACAGGATCATCATCACCACATGCTCGGACACGCTGATGCTGTTGGAATAGGTGATCTCGGCGACGGTGATCCCACGCTCGATCGCCGCTTCCAGATCAACGTGGTCCGAGCCGATCCCCGCCGTGACAGCCAGCTTCAGCCCCGGCGCCTTCGCAATCCTCTCAGCCGTCAGGTAGGCAGGCCAGAACGGCTGGGAGACGACGATCTCAGCGTCCGGGAGCTCTCGCTCGAAGACCGAGTCCGGCCCGTCCTTGTCCGACGTGACAACAAACGCGTGGCCACGTTCCTCGAGGAACCGCCGCAGCCCGAGCTCCCCGGAAACGCTGCCCAGAAGCTCACCCGGCTCGGAGTCCATCCGCTCTGGGGTCGGCGTCGTCTGACCGTCGTAGTAGCGCTCGATCCTGGGAATCGCGTCTCGAGCGTACGACCTCGGATACCCGTCAACAGGATCGTCGTACAGGACACAGAGAACCTTTGCCACCTCTGCCTTACCTTCCTCGCCTCCGCCCAGGCATGGCCCCCGGATTCTAGACCTCTCCGTGAGCGCAGTTCGCGAGGTTGGAAGCGAAGGGCAGTTCGGCGGTGAAGGTCGAGGGCCTCGAAGCGGAAAGCACCCCAGCGGCCTCCCGGAGCTGCTCGAAGGCTAGCTCGCGAGGCGCGATCGAGAACGCCCGGACAGGAACTCGGGTGCCGGGCGAAGGTGATCGAAGGACACCTCGAGATGGACGGCGGCTACGCACTCGAGCCGGACGAGTTCGATGCCGGCTTCGTCCTCGCCTGCCAAGCACATCCACACGCCGAGCATGCGGCGGCCATTCAACACTTATTCGAATACCTGAGCAGGCCGCTCGACGAGGTTACTTTGCCCTGCCCAGTAGAGTCCCCGCTCGTGGTGTACGAGCACCCCGGCCGCAGCCCCGTCGCCGGTTCGCTGCTGCTCGGTGAAGCGAGCGAGACGGCGACGGCGGTGCTAGGCACCAAGCGCGCCGGCGGCCCGCTCGAAGTCGGCGGGAGCCACCCACAGGATCATCCCGCAGCGCCCCGCGCCGGCGCCGGCCGCCGCACCGGCCGTGACGTTGATGTTCGCCTCCGCGAGCTTCGCCGTCGTGTCGGCCACGGCGCCCACGCGGTCGTCGCCCTGAATGAGAAACCGCCCGCTTCGCCTCGCTGAGTGTGATCCCGGCCCGCTCGGCCGCCTCTTTGAGCGACTCCGGGTCTTCCGGGACGAGATCGATCTGAGACTGGCCGCCCTCGAGAGGGAATCCGAGGTACGCGAGCAGATTCACGCCGTCCCTGAGCGCCGCGAGGATCCGATGGCCCTCGCCGGCCGTGTCGGGAACGGTCACGCAGTAGTACTCGACGCGTCGCGCCGTCTCGGGCATCGCGGGACCTCCTCCTCGAACTCGCTGCTCTAGGACAAACCATACGCCGCGCAGGGGATGCCGAGCTGGAGCGACCACGGGGCATTAAGAGCCCTTGATCGCCCTTGTGAAGGGGTCTTCGCGTGGCGGGCGGCAAACACCTGCAGAAATGAGTGTCTTGCGTGGGTCAGCGTGGGCGGCCCTGGAACACGCATTTGCAGGCATGTGTTCCAACGGCACACCGAAGGAGGGAGTCCGGCCCTCTGCTCTTTCCCTCCAAATCGCCAGAAGCCGACGCCCGGACTCGAACCGGGGACCCCTTCATTACGAGTGAAGGGCTCCCAGACCGCGAAGTCCCTGCAGGCACGGCTGCCGACGGGCGAACGCACTGGCGAACCGGAAAAGAAATCCCTGCAAATAGGCAGTTTCTTGGCGGTCTTGAAAACCGCTAGGCCAGTGACCCTGGTCTCGTGGGTTCGAATCCCACCCCCGCCGCTTCACGCGCTCGCAGCCGCGCTCTTCTCAAGCGTCCGCGACTCCACTACACCCCCACCCGATCGAACCCGGGAGACCGTCCCTGGGGGAGCCGATGTCGGGTCTGGCTGACGAGGGCAGGGGGGTAGCGAGACCGCGAGTGAGGCGAGGCGCGGCCCGACCGCGCCGGCCGCGCTGGTCCGGCACGACTCTCCGACCTTTCGAGAAGGAGGTGTGGCGCGAATGAGACCTTCGTTGCGCGTAGTCCTGTCCATGCTGCTCGCACTGGGCGTTCTTGCGGGCGCGGTGGGAGCCGTGCCGAGCGCCGACGACCGCGGCCGTGGAACCCGGCCGGAGGGACGCACAAGACTGGGCGGTCGGACGGGGTGAACAACCCCGCTCTCGGCCGCGGGTTCGTGGTCTTCCGCGCACTCACCGAGCAGCCCAGGATGACGCGCGACCACCTCAACCCGCAGACGGTGGACCAACCGGCCGAGCCCAGCGCCGGTGCGACGCGGGGCCTCCCACCGGGGAGGCCCCGCCGTCTCCGCCGGGGTTCCCGGCCCGCTACTTGAGGGGGTTCGTGCCCGCCATCCAGATGATGACGCGGGTGAACTTCCCGTCGGCGCCGACGTCGAAGAAGTTGCAGTTGTGCATGTCGTTCTTCGTCCCGTCGACGAGCTCGCCGATGTAGCTCTGCTCCGTCGCGACCTTGCCCGCCTCGGGCTCGACGACGATGTTCTTGATCTCGTGGAAGATCGAGGTCGAGCCGGCGCAGAAGTCGGTGAACATGCGCCGGATCTCCGCGGCGCCGGAGAAGACGGCGTGATCCGTCTGGACGGTAAGGGTCGCGTCGTCGGCGAAGTGCTCGAGGATCGCGTCGACGTCCTTCGCGTCGACGGCCTTGAAGTAGCTGTCGGGCAGCGCGGCGAGCTGGTCCCGGGTCAGCCGCGTGGTCTGCGTAGCCATGTGCCTCCTTCGGTGGATGTGGCTCCGATCCTAACGGGGGCTCGGTCCCGAGGCTGTACGCTCTCCGGCATGTGCCGAAGCATCCACACGCTCTACAACTACGAGCCCGAGGCGACGGACGAGGAGGTGCGCGCCGCGGCCCTCCAGTACGTCCGCAAGATCAGCGGCTTCACGAAGCCCTCGCGGGCGAACTCGGAGGCGTTCGAGCGCGCCGTCGACGAGGTCGCGGCCGCCTCGTCGCGCCTGCTCGCAGAGCTCGTCACCTCGGCAGCGCCCAAGAGTCGCGAGGCCGAGGCGGCGAAGGCGCGCGCCCGCTGGCTCGAGCGCCAGGCCGTCTAGCGAAGCCGGGCGCCGAGCGAGCTCATCCGCGCCCGCGCGCCCGCTGGGCCAGCTCCGCGAAGGTCGCCCGCTCGAGGATGTCGATCGTCGCGTCCCGAACCTCCGCCCACACGGGAAGCAGCGCGTCCTCGACGAGCGGCGGGCACGGGTCCGGATGGCGGCGGGTCGCGTAGCCGATCGGCGCGAGCTGACCCTGGAAGAGGCGGACGACCCGTTCGAGCGTGATCTCCTCCGCCGGCCGGTTGAGGCGGTAGCCGCCCGCTCGCCCCCGCACCGAACGGACGATGCCGGCACTCCGCAGCGTGGGCATGACCTGCTCGAGGACCGACCTCGGCGCTCCTGTCATCTCGGCGATCTGCTCCAGCTTGAGCGGGCCGCCGTCGGCGATCGCGAGCGCAACGACGGCGCGGGTGGCGTAATCGGTCCGGCGCGAGACCCACATGTGACGCTCCCCTCTTGACAGGCGTACGTCGCACGCCTATCGTCCGGCGCGCTTTGTCGCTATTTCTTACATAACTTGTTGAAAAAGTCAAGAAGGAGGAGAGAGTGCGTGCTCTGCTGGTGCTCGTCACGGTCGGATTCGCGGCGCAGCTCGTCGACGGGGCGCTCGGCATGGCCTACGGGGCGACCTCGAGCTCGCTCGTCCTGGCGTACGGCCTTTCTCCGGCCATGGCGTCGGCGTCCGTCCACATGGCCGAGCTGGGGACGACGCTCGCGTCCGGCGTCTCCCACTGGCGCTTCGGCAACGTCGAGTGGCAGACCGTGCGCAGGATCGCGATCCCTGGCGCCGTCGGCGCGTTCCTCGGCGCCGTCGTGCTCAGCTCCGTCTCCTCCGAGCTCGCGAGGCCGTGGATGGCCGGCGTCCTCCTGCTGCTCGGCGGCTACATCCTCGTGCGCTTCACGCTCGGTCGACCGCCGCAGGCCAAGGGGACGCCGTACTTCCGCATCCGGCACATGACCCCCCTCGGCCTGGGCGCCGGCTTCGTCGACGCGACGGGCGGCGGCGGCTGGGGCCCGGTGGCGACCCCCACGCTCCTGAGCACGGGGAAGATCGAGCCGCGCAAGGTCGTGGGCTCGGTGGACACGAGCGAGTTCGTCGTCGCGCTCGCGGCGAGCGCCGGCTTCCTCCTCGCGCTGGGGCACCAGGGCATCGACTTCACCGTCGTCGCGGCGCTCCTCGCCGGCGGCCTCGTCGCGGCGCCGCTCGCCGCCTGGCTCGTGCAGCGGATCACGGCCGGCCTCCTGGGCTCCCTGGTCGGCGGGCTGATCGTCGTCACCAACGTCCGGACGATGTTCTCGGCCTTCGAGGTGGCCGGGGCCGCCCGCTGGCCCGCCTATGCCGCGGTGGCCGCGATCTGGGCCCTGGCCGTTGGAATCGTCGTGCGCCGCCACCGGCGCAACGGCATCCCGCTCACGAGCCCGAGGCCGCAGCGGCCGGTGGGCCAGCCGGCGCAGGAGACCGCGGGATAGCCGCCTGCGCCTTCCCTGCGCTCAGCGGCTCGTCGCCGGCGCCTCGGCGCGGCGACGGGCGCGGCGGCGCTGGAGCAGCCGCCAGCCGCGGCGGGCGAGCCAGAGGAGGACGACGTAGCGGAAGCGGCCCATGGAAGGCGGTATCTCCGCGGGAGCCGCGTGCCAAACCCGCGCTCAGCGCCTGGCGGCGGTGAGCTCCGCGAGCCCCGCCTCGGCGGGGAGGAGCTGCTCGACGACCCGCTCGAAGATGTCGCGGCCGTTCAGCGCGTAGTCGGTCGTGAACTCGACCGCGCCGTTCAGCTCGAGGACGACGTAACCGCCGGTCGTGAGCGGCAGGAGGTCGACGCCGACGAGGTCGGCCTTGATCGCGGCGGCCGCCTCGAGCGCGAGCGGGATCGTCTGCGGCGGCGGGTCGACCGGCGCGCGCACCGCGCCGAGCGCCACGTTCGTCCGCCACTCGCCGTAGGCGGCTAGGCGCTTGATCGCGCCGACCACCTGCCCGCCGGCGACGAGCAGGCGCAGGTCGTACCCGACCGGGGGGATCAGCTCCTGCACGAGCGCTCCCTGCCGTCTGAACCACCCGCGGCGGCGGAGCTTGCGCAGCACCGAGCGAAGCTGCGCCTTCGTCGTGCAGAGGATGACGTCGCGGCCCCAGCTTCCGAAGCGCGGCTTGACCACAGCGGGCAGCTCGATCTCCGAGGAGAGCCCGTCCTCGCCGAAGTGCGCCGTCCGCGGGTGCGGCACGCTGGTCGAGGCGAGGTGAATGGCCGTCGCGAGCTTGTCGTGCGCGGCGAGCAGGGCGTCGGGGCCGTTGACGACGCGCACGCCGCGAGGAGCCAGGCTCCGGAGGTTCCAGAGCCCGTCCTCGACACCGTCCAGGGAAGGGAGCACATCCAGACGGCCGAGCACGCGACTCCCCGCGGCGGCGCGTTCGCTGACCTCTACCGGCGACACGAGGGCCGCGTCGTAGCCGAGTCGGCTGCAGGCAGACACCAGCCCGAGGTTGGTCATCGTGGGACCGCCGGCAACGTAGAACGAGGTCATCTCGAGCCAGTCTCCCGGCGACGCTGGGCTCCGTCCATGGGGGAAGACCTGTATCCGGCGGGCGGCGCCACCCTCAGGCGGCGCATGCGCCCTGCAGCTCTAGGGCTCGATGAGGCCGCAGCGAATCGCATACCGCGTCAGCTCGACGCGATCGCGCATCCCGAGCTTCTCGAGGATGTTCGCCCGGTGGCGCTCGACCGTCTTGACGCTGATGACGAGCATCTCTCCGATCTCCTTCGACGTGTAGCCCTCGGCCACGAGCTTGAGGATCTCGGACTCGCGCGGGGTGAGCACCTCGCCGGGCGCGTCGCCCTCCTTGGCGCGGTCGAGGTAGTCGCGGATGAGTGCCGTGACCGCCTTCGGGTAGAGGAACGGCTCGCCGCGCATCGACGCGCGGCAGGCCTCGACGAGATCGCGGTCGGCGACCGACTTGAGGACGTACCCGGACGCGCCGGCCCGCAGCGCCTCGAAGAAGTACTGCTCGTTGTCGTACATCGAGAGCATGAGGATGCGCAGGTCGGGCAGGCGGCGCGAGAGCTCCCGCGCCGCCTGGAGGCCCGTCATGCGCGGCATGGCAACGTCGAGGACCGCCAGGTGGACCTCCTTCTGGAGCGCCAGGTCGATCGCCTCCGCCCCGTCTCCGGCTTCGGCCACGACCTCGAGGTCGTGCTCGCCCTCGAGCACGAGCCGGAGCCCCCGTCGCACGACGGCGTGGTCGTCGGCGAGGAGAATCCGGGTCGTCAGCGGAACCGTCATGCCGCCTCGCCCGCGGCCGGCACGTCGAGCGTCACCTCGACGCCGGCCCCGTCGCGGGCGCCGATGGCGAAGTCCGCGCCCACGAGGAGCGCACGCTCGCGCATCCCCCGCACCCCGCCGCCGTCGGGGCGGACGCCGTTCAGCCCGTGCCCGTCGTCGGCCACGCGCAGGCGGAGCCCGGCGCGGCTGGGCTCGAGCGAGAGCCAGACGCGCCGGGCGCCGGCGTGGCGTGCGACGTTGGTCAGGCTCTCCTGGGCGATCCGGTAGACGGCCAGCTCGGCCTCTTTCGAGATGGGCGGCAGACCGGGCGAGAAGCTCCGCTCGATGCGCACTCCCGTCCGCTCCGCGAAGTCCGACGAGTACGCGATCAGCGCGCTGACGAGTCCGAGGTCGTCGAGGACGCCGGGCCGGAGGCGCTGCGCGATCCGGCGCACCTCTTCGAGGCTCGACCGCGCCGCCTCCTGGGCGTCGAGCAGGCGGGGCCGGATCTCCGCCGGCGCCCCGGCCTCCGCGCGCTTCAGCTGCAGGAGCACGGCGGTGAGGCTCTGGCCGATCTCGTCGTGGAGCTCCTGGGCGATGCGGCGGCGCTCGCTCTCCTGTCCGGCGAGGACGCGCCCCGCGCTCACGCGCCGCTCGCCCTCGAGCCGGTCGAGCATGTCGTTGAAGGCCTTGATCAGCTCGGCGATCTCGCCGCTGCCGGAGAGCGCGAGGCGCTGGCCGGGGAGAAGCAGGTCGACGCGGCGCATGAGCCGCGTGACGCGGCCGAGCGGCTTGAAGGAGACCCGGAGAAGGACGACGTTGATCCCGAGGAGCGCCGCGAGCCCGACGACGAGCACGATTCCCTCGGTCACGTTCAGCGGGTCGCTGACGGTCGCCGGCGAGAGCGCGAGCACGCCCGTCCCGACGATGAACACCGTCGCGTTCATCGCGAAGACTCGCCAGAAGAGCGAGACGTTTCTCACACGTCCCTTTGTACCGTTCCCGCGCACGTCCTGCCCCCTCGGGGGCCCCGAGCCCGTTCAGTCCCGTCGTGGGGCGATCACGACGGGAGACGGCGCTCGGGCCGGCGACCCGGCCGAGACGCTCCCAAGGAGCGTCGACGCGGGGGCCCCCCGACCCCGCGCTCCGACGAGTGCCGCAGCGCGGTCGAGCTCGGCCGCGGCCAGCAGTCGTTCGACGAGGTCACCGACCCGTACGCCTGGCTCGACCTGCACTGCGAGACGGTGGTCGTCGAGGAGCCGCTCGACGAGCCGGAAGGCCTCGGCCGGCTCCCCATCCCGTGCCGGCGGTACGCCGGAGGGCGCGCAGGGAGACGGCGCCGGGGGGCTCGGCCGTGCCACGTGAACGTCGACGAGCCGCAGACCGAGCTTCTCGCCAAGCCCGGCGGCGTTCGGGACAGCGTCCCGGGCGCCCGTCGGATCGTCCACTCCGCAGATGACGCAGGGAGCCATTCGCGCCAGGATCGCTCGCCGGAGGCAGCGTGGGTATAGGGTCGAGTGTGTATTCAGGCTCGGGAGAGGCCTGCATCGGCCTCCTGGAGGCGCCGCGCGAGGTTGACGCCGCTCGAGATCAGGCCGACGTGGGAGAACGCCTGCGGGTAGTTCCCGAGGAACGCGCCGCTCGCCGGGTCGATCTGCTCCGGAAGGAGCCCGAGGGGGCCGGCACGCGCGCAGAGCGAGTCGAAGAGCTTGCCCGACTCGTCCAGGCGGCCCTGCCCCGCGAGGTTGTCGACGAGCCAGAAGCTGCAGAGCAGGAACGCGCCCTCGTGGCCCGGAAGCCCGTCAGGCGAGGCGTCCGGAAGGTAGCGGTAGAGGAGCCCGTCGCCCACGCCGAGGCGCTCGACGACGCGCGCGGCCGTCCGGATCATCCGCGGATGGTCGGCGGGCACGACTCGCCGCAGAGGCAGGGCGAGCAGCCCCGCGTCGACGTCCCCGCCTCCGAGGTGCTCGGTCAGGCTGTCGAGCTCCTCGTCCCAGGCCTCCTCGAGGATCGCCTCGCGCACGCTCTCGGCCTCGCGGCCCCAGCGCTCCGCCCGCTCCGCGCGTCCGAGCTCGGCCGCGAGTCGGGCACCGCGGTCGAGCGCGACCTGGCAGAGCGCCGCCGAGTACGTGAAGGGGCGGCCGGACGTGCGCACCTCCCAGATCCCGTGGTCGGGGTCGCGCCACTCCCGGCCCGCCAGCTCGACGAGCTCGCAGAGCCGCCGCCAGAGCCGCGGGCCGATCTCCCGCCCGCCGCGGCTCCACTGCCAGGCGCAGTCGAGGATCTCGCCGAAGACGTCGTGCTGGCGCTGGCCGCCGGCGCCGTTCCCCCAGCGCACGGGCGCCGAGCCGCGGTAGCCCCTGAGCTCGGAGTCCTGCTCCTCGTGGCGAACGGGATTGCCGTCGAGGTCGTAGAGGACGCAGGGGCGCCCGTCCCCCTCGGCCGCGGCGAGCGCCCACGCGAGGAACCCGACCGCCTCCTGCTCGTAGCCGATGCGGCGGAGCGCGTAGACCGAGAACGCAGCGTCCCGGATCCACGCGTAGCGGTAGTCCCAGTTGCGGACGCCGCCGAGCTCCTCGGGGAGCGACGACGTCGGCGCGGCGACGATGGCGCCGTTCTCGAAGTGGTCGAGCAGCTTCAGCGTGATCGCGGAGCGGCGGACGAGCGCCGGCTGCGGCCCGTCGTAGTCGAGCCGCTCGAGCCAGCGCCGCCAAGCCTGCCGCGTCTGGTCGAGGAGCTCGGGCGCCTCGTCGGCGCGGCGAGCGGGCCCGCCGCCCCAGCGCAGGACGAGCCGCAGCTCGTCTCCCGTCTCGAGCTCGTGCACGGTGCGGAGCCCGCCAAGCTCGGCGTTCGCGGCGAGGTGCAGCTCCTCCCCTCCCGCCGGCCGGAGGACGATGCCCTCCCCGGCCCGCTCCGCCTCGGCGCCGCCGCGCGGGTCGAGCTCGACGCGCAGCCGCACCCTGCCGTCGAGGACGCGCGCGACCCGCACGAGCTCGCCGCGGGCGGCCGGAGCGTCCTCGCGCAGGTCTGCTCCGGAGCCGAGGGTCATCGCGTCGGTGAGAGCGACCGCGCCGCCGTCGGCGCGAAGCTCCGTGACGAGGACGCCCGTGCCGTCCTCGTAGCGCTGGCGGGCCTCCTCGACTCCTTCGGGGGCGACGAGGAAGCGCCCGCCGAGCTCGTCGTCGAGGAGCGAGCAGAGGAGGGGCGGCGAGTCGAAGCGAGGCACGCAGAGCCAGGAGACGGCTCCGTCCCTCCCGACGAGGGCGGCCGTCCGTCCGTCGCCGACGAGCCCGTGGTCCTCGATCGGCAGGTAGCCGTCGACCGGCTCGAGGGGGGAGAAGCGGGGCGTCGCGAGTTCCATGCTCACCCAGGCGTGCGCAGACCGCGCTCCGTCCGCGGCCGAAGGACGGCCGGAACGCGCAGGCCGCGCGGGACGGGCGCCCCCGGCGGGACGCCCGTCCGCACGTTCAGCGGGAGGAGCCGGCCGTCTTGCGGGCCGTGCTCGACTTGCGAGAGGAGCTGGTGCGGCGCCGCTGGCCGCCGTTCCCCGTGGTCGACTTCTGCGTCGTCTGGCGAATGCGGCTCATCAGGTCGTCCGGGAGCTCGGACGCCCGCTCCTTCGCCTGCCCCATGACCTCCTTGGCCTGGCGGGAGAAGGCGTTGCTCGTGGCGAGCGCGTAGAGCCCCGCTCCCGCGGCCGGGAGGAGGAGCCAGCGCGACCGCACGCCGCTTCTGCGGGGGCCCTTGCCCTTGGCCGCGTCGGCGACGTTGTCGAGCCGCTCCGCCATGTCGATCATCTGCTCCGAAAGCTTGTGGATGGTTGCCATCTTCTCGTGACCTCCTTTGCGGACCTGCCGTCTGCCTGCCAAACGTTCCCACCGAACGGCGCTCGAAACGTGCTCGGGCCGGCAGTCCCTGATCCGGAGGAGGATCGTGCCGAAGGTCTCAAGCTTCGCGCCGGCGTGGCCGATGGACGTCGTGGACACGAGGAGCGCGGACATCCCCGCCGGCAGCCGCAGTCCGGCGGGGTGCGAGATCCGGCTCCTCGTTCCGTGAGGGAGGCTGCTACTCGGGCGGCTGCGGGAGCGGCTGGCGCAGGAGCCGCCCGGCAATGCCCTGGATCGTCCTCGTCCCGTAGTCGTGGCTCGGGTTCCACCGTGTGAGGACCGAGACGGAGATCCGCCGCTCGCCGCGGCGGAGCAGGGCCGACTGGTGCGTGACCCAGCCCGTGCCCGAGCCCCAGCCGCCCTTGAAGTAGATCGTGAAGCGGCGGGGCTTCACGAGCGGGATGCCCCAACGCTGCGCGGGGACGATCCGGTTCAGGAGTCGGAGGGCGTAGGGCCGGTGACGCGCCGGGACAAGGCGGTCGATGCGCCAGAAGAAGCGCGCCTGGTCGCGGGCGCTCGTCGTGGAGAGGCCCCACGGCGAGCGGAGGCGGAAGTGGAGCATGTCCGCCCGCCGCGCGACCCTGTTCAGCCCGCTCTCGCCGACGATCCCGAGGACCTGCGTCGCCGTCGCGTTGTCCGACCACCGGATCATCGGGCGCAGGAGGCCCCGGTCGGCGTCGGTGAGCGCGCGTCCCTTCACGGAGCTCCGGTTCAGGTAGGCGACGAGCAGCATCGCCTTCAGCAGGCTGGCGGACGGCGCCCGCTTCCAGCCCCGGTAGGCGTGGATCTTGCCGCGCTCGTCGACGAGCGCGAAGCTCTCGACGCCGGCGCGGTCCTCCGCATAGCGTGTCGCCTTCGCCTCGCGCTCCTTCCACCCGGCCTGCGCGGAGGCGGCCGCCGAGGCGGCGAGCGCGATTCCGACCGCGACGAGCAGGAGTCCCGGTCCACGACGCACGGGGTGCGATTGTACTGACCGCCTCGTGGGTAGAGACTGCCGGTGACCGAGCACGCCGCGGCAAGCCCCTGGATCGAGCGCAGCGCGCGCTTCGGCCTGGCGACGAAGGGGTTCTCGTACCTGGTCGTCGCCGTCATCGCCCTCAAGGTCGCGCTCGGCGGGGGCGGGCAGGCGGAGGATCGCCAGGGGGCGCTGCGCACGCTCGCGGACGAGCCGTTCGGGTGGCTCCTGCTCCTGCTCGTCGCCCTCGGGTTCGCCGCCTACGCGCTCTGGCGCGTCCTGACGGCGGTCCTCGACCGCGACGAGGACGGCGACGACGCCAAAGGGATCGGGAAGCGGCTCGGGGACTTCGCGCGCGGCGTGGTCTATGCCGGCCTCGCCGTCGGGACGGCGTCGATCGTGCTCGGCGGCGGCGGAAGCGGAGGAGGCGACGAGGAGCAGGCGACCGCCGTCGTGCTCGACCTCCCGCTCGGTCGCTGGCTCGTCGGCGCAGCCGGGCTCGCGGTCGTCGGCATCGGGCTCTTCAACGGCTACCGGGCGGTCACGGGCAGCTTCCGCGACGACCTGCGCGAGGAGGCGATGGACGGCACGGCGAGGCCCTGGTACATCTCGCTCGGCGTCTTCGGGCACCTGGCCCGCGGCGCGGTCTTCGTCCTCATCGGCTTCTTCCTCCTCAAGGCCGCCTGGGAGTACGACCCCGACGAGGCCGTCGGCCTCGACGGGGCGCTGCAGACGCTCGCGGGCGAGGCTTACGGGACCGTGCTCCTCGCGGCCGCCGCCATCGGCCTCGCGGCCTACGGCCTCTTCTGCCTCGTCCAGGCCCGCTACCGCGACGTCTAGCTAGACGACGCCTTCGAGAGCGGCGATCTCGCGACGGACGGCGAGGCGCTCGAGCGCCTGCGCCTCGAGCTGGCGGACGCGCTCGCGCGTCAGCCCCAGCTGCCGGCCGATCTCCTCGAGCGAGGCGGGGTCGCGCTCCCCGTTCAGCCCGTAGCGGAGCTTCAGCACGTCACGCTCGCGCTCGGGGAGCTCCTCGAGCGCGCCCCGGAGCGCCTGCTGGGCGAGGCTGACGGTGACCTTCTGCTCGGGACCCTCCTCCTGGCCGGCGACGAGCTCTTGAAAGGTCGTTCCGCCTGCCTCCGTGACGGGCCGGTCGAGACTCGTGACGGCGCGCGCGGCCTCGCGCACCTCGCGCACCTGCTGCTCGGAGATGCGGGCCGCCTCGGCCACCTCCTCGTCGGTGGGGACGCGCCCGAGCTTCGGGGTGAGCTGCCGCTCGGCCCGCGCGATCCGCTGCTCGCGCTCGACGATGTGCACCGGCACCCGGATCTCGCGCGACTTGTTCGCCACCCCGCGCTGCACTGCCTGGCGGATCCACCATGTGGCGTAGGTCGAGAACTTGAAGCCCTTGCGCCAGTCGAACTTTTCGACGGCGCGGATGAGGCCGATGATCCCCTCCTGGATCAGGTCGAGCAGCGAGAGGCCGTGTCCCTGGTAGCGCTTGGCGATGGAGACGACGAGGCGGAGGTTCGAGTTGATCATGCGCTCCTTCGCCTCGAGGTCGCCCCGCTCGATGCGCTTGGCGAGCTCGACCTCCTCCTCCTTCGTCAGCAAGGGATAGCGCCCGATCTCGTTCATGAACAGCTGGAGCGCGTCGGTCGTGGCCACGGCCAGGTCGCCGTTCACGTACGTCGAGACCTCGGCGCGCTCGCGCCCGCAGTCGTCGCGCACCTCGATGCCGCGCCGCTCGAGCTGCTCGTACGCCTCCTCGATCTCCGGCTCGCCGAGGCCGAGCCGTTCGACGAGCGCGTCGAGCTCCGAGTACTCGATGCACTCGTTCTCCTCGCCGCGATCCAGGAGAGCCTGGAGCTCTGCGTCCATGGAGTCCTCTCTACCCGCCGTCGAGGGGGGCAACCATCGAGCATACGCGTCTGCAGCCCCCTCGGTCGAGGCTGGCGTGATGCGAACACATGTTCTATCATCCGGGGAATCCGTGGCCCCCGCGCAGTACCTCGAGGACACCTGCAAGACGGCCCTGAACCGCGTTCCCGACGAGAGCCGCCTTCCGTTCCGCTGGACCGTGAACCCCTACCGCGGCTGCACGCACAGCTGTCACTACTGCTTCGCGCGTGCCTTCCACTCCTATCTCGACCTCGGGATCGGCGACGACTTCTCCTCGAAGATCGTCGTCAAGACGAACGTCGCCGAGGTGCTGCGACGCGAGCTCGCCTCGCCGCGCTGGGAGGGCGAGCCCGTCGCGATGGGCACGGCCACCGACCCCTACCAGCACTGCGAGGGGCGCTACCGCCTCACGCGCGGCGTGCTGGAGGCGCTCGCGGACTTCGCCAACCCGCTCTCGCTCCTGACGAAGTCGACGCTCGTCCTCCGCGACCTCGACGTCTTCCGGCGCCATGCGGAGGTCGCCGCCGTGACGCTCTCGATGAGCGTCGGGACGCTCGACGAGGACGTCCGCCGGGTGGTCGAGCCGGGCACGCCGCCCGGGCGCAAGCGCCTGGAGATCCTGGGACGCTTCGCCGACGCCGGCATCCGCACCGGCGTCCTCGTCGCGCCCGTCCTCCCCGGGCTGACGGACGACGAGGAGCGCCTGGACGAGGTGCTCGCGGCCTGCGCCGCCGTGGGCGTGACCTGGGCCTCCGCGATCGTCCTCCACGTGAGGCCGGGGATCAGGGACCACTTCCTCCCCTGGGTGCAGCGGACGTACCCGTGGCTCTACCCGCGCTATGTCGAGCTCTACGGCCGCCGCGCCTACGCGCCGCGGGCGTATCAGGACGGCGTCGCCGAGCGCTTCGCGCGCCTCCGCCTCCGCCACGGCCTCGCCCCCTCGGGGGAAGGCCGGCCGCTCCCGCCGCGCCGCCACGACCAGCTAGCGTTGGCCGTCTAGCGACCCGCTCGGCGACCGTGATTCCTCCGACCCCGAAGCCTCCCCCGACCGCGAGCCCACGGGCCTTTGCAGCAGACTGTTGCAAAGGGGGTTGCCCGTGAGCGCCCCCGTCCGCGTCGGCACCTGCTCGTTCGCGGACGAGGCGCTCACGAAGCACTGGTACCCGAAGGGCGTGCGTTCCTCGGAGGAGCGCCTGCGCTACTACGGCGAGCGCTTCTCGACGGTCGAGGTGGACTCGACCTACTACCGGCTCCCGGACGAGGAGATGGTTGCGAACTGGGCCGAGCGGACGCCGGACGACTTCGTCATGCACGTCAAGGCCTTCGGCCTCATGACGCGCCACCCCGTCCGGGCCGAGCAGCTCCCGCCCGACCTGCGCGAGGAAGCCCCGCTCGACGAGCGCGGCCGGGTGAACCGGCCGCCGCGCGCGCTCCGCGCCGAGGTGTTCGCCCGCTTCCACGGCGCCCTGGAGCCCCTCCGCGCCGCCGGCAAGCTCGGCGGGATCCTGCTCCAGTTCCCCCCGTACGTCGTCGCCAAGGACATCTCGCGCGACTACCTCGCGTGGGCCGTAGGGGAGCTTCGCGGCGACCGGGCGCTCGTCGAGTTCCGGCACCGGAGCTGGCTCGACGAGGAGCACCGGGCGGCGACGCTGGCCCTCCTGGAGAAGCTCGATGCGGCCAACGTCGTCGTCGACGCGCCGAAGACGGAGGCGAAGAACCTCGTCCCCACCGTCGTCGCCGCCACGAGCCCGCTCGCCTACGTTCGCTTGCACGGGCGGAACGCGGGGACGTGGAACGTCCGCGGCGGCAGCGCGAGCGACCGTTTCGACTACCTCTACTCCGAGGAGGAGCTGCGCGAGTGGGTCGAGCCGCTCCGCAGCCTGGGCGAGGAGGCGGAGGAGGTGTACGTGCTCTTCAACAACAACCGCTGGAGCCCCCGTCCCGACGGGACGGAGGAGGCGCAGGCGCCCGCGAACGCGCTCGCCCTCAGGGGCATCCTCACCGCCGCAGGCGTCCCCGTCGCCTAGCCGGACGGTTCCCGTTCAAGTCCCGGCCCGGAGACGCCGATGGGAGTCGGGTGCGGAGCCGCCTCTCCGTCCACACGATCTGGATCACCGTAGCCGCGTTCCTCGTGACGTTGCTCGCGGCGGCGCCCGCGATCCTCCATGACGACGGGCGAGCGCTCAAGAGCCTGCCCCCGCCGCTCGCGGCCACGGCGGTCGTCGGCAGGGCCGTCGCCTCCGCCCTCGGCCTCGCCGAGCCGGTGGGCGAGGCCGACGCCGCGCGCGCCCCGCAGCCCGAGGAGGCGTCCCCGGCCGCCGCCCCGCCGGCACCGGCCCCGGCTGCAGTCGCCTCCCCGATCCCGGCAGGCGCGGGCTCGCCCGGAAGCGGCGCCTCCCCCGACCTGGATCTGGACCCGGCCGAGCCGAGGAAGCCGACCGGCGACCCGCCCGGCGCCCGTCCCGGGACGCCCCCCGGCGACGGCAACCCAAGGCCCGGCGCGCCGGACGCCGACGAGCCGCCGGCCGGCGGAGGGAAGACGCCCCCCTGGAGCCGTGGACGCCACGAGAAGCCCGAGATCGACAAGCCGGACGGCCCGGGATCGAAGCCGTGGAAGCCCGGCCCTCCCCGGCAGGGCGAGCGTGACTGGCGCAAGCCCTGGAGCCGCCCGGCGGAGCCGTCGCGGCCGGGACGCTCCTGGGGTCGCTCCGGCGGCCGCGGCGCGGACGTCCGCGGACGCTCCGGCGCGAAGAGCTGGAAGCCCGCGGGCCGGCGCGGCCGAAGCTGACGGCTGCCCGCCGCGCCGAGCCGCGGCGTCTCTAAGCTCTCCGCGTGTCCCCCGAGCGCGCCCCGATCACCCACCGGCTGCGGCCGGCGGCCGGCGATCCGGCGGGCGCGCTCGTCCTCTCGCACGGCCGCGGCGCCGACGAGCTCGACCTCGCGCCGCTGCTCGACCTGCTCGACCCCGAGCGGCGCCTGCTCGGCATCCTCCCGCGCGGGCCGCTCTCGCTCCCGCCGGGAGGCGCGCACTGGTACGTCGTGCGCGAGATCGGCTACCCCGACGCGCCGACCTTCCTGGAGACGTTCGCCGCCGCCTCCTCGTGGCTCGACGAGACGCTCGCGGAGGCGGGGGTCGAGCCTGGACGGACCGTGCTCGGCGGCTTCTCGCAGGGCGCCGTCATGTCGTACTCGCTCGGCCTCGCCGCCTCGCGACCGCGGCCGGCGGCGATCCTCGCGCTGAGCGGGTTCGTGCCGCGGGTGGAGGAGTTCGAGCTCGACCTCGGCAAGGCCGCCGGGCTGCCCGTCTCGATCTCGCACGGAACGTACGACCCGATCATCGGCGTCGAGTGGGGCCGCGACGCGCGCGACCGGCTGGAGGAGGCGGGCGCCGCGGTCTCCTACCGCGAGGATCCGGTCGGGCACCAGATCGCCCCCGGCGCCCTCACGCAGGGGCGCACCACGCTCAAGGCCGCGCTGGGCTCGTAACAGTCTGTTTACCTGGCCGGGCTAGGGCTGCCGGCCCGCGGCGGGCTCGTCGACGTCACTCGCCGGGGTGCCGACGATCGGCGGTCCGGGCTGGCGGAGCGAATTACCAGATCCACGCGTCGGTCCAGCGCGGCGCCCGCGAACTGGCTCACCCAGTAGACCGCGGCGATCAGGGCGGTGATCCGGCGCGTGACGAAGAAGCCGAGGGTGCCGCCGGGTTGAAGTGGCCGCCCGAGATGTGCCCGACCGCCGAGGCCATGACAGCGATCACGAGCCGTGCGCGAGGGCGACGCCGACGAGCTCCGCGCGGGTCATGATCGCGCCCGCGCCGACGAAGACGAGAGCGAACGCGCCGACAAACCCGGCGAAGCCGCGTCTCAGGGCGTCCGGCAGCACGGCCGGGAGCGTGTGAAAGGCACCGGACGGATCGTCCCTACGCCCGCCAGTACGCGCGCGTGAAGAGCACCGCCACCGGGATGAGCTCGAGCCGGCCGACCCACATGAGCGCGATCAGGACTCCCTTCGAGAGGTTGCTGAAGGGCTCGAACGAGCCGAACGGGCCCGCGAACCCGAACGCCGGGCCGATGTTCCCGAGCGTCGTCGCGGCGGCGGCCATGCCTTCGAAGGGCGTCACCGGCACTCCGGCCCGCGTCGACTCGACCACGAGCAGGATGGATCCTGCGGCGAAGATCCCGATGTAGAGGAGCACGAAGCCGATCACGGCGCGTACGGTTCGCTCGTCCACCGTCTGGGCGTTCAGCCGGACGGGCGCGACGAGCTCGGGGTGAAGCGTCTGGTCGAGCTCGCGGCGCAGGATCCGGGCGATGAGGAGGTGGCGGACGACCTTGATCGAGCCCGAGGTCGAGCCGGCCGAGCCGCCGGAGAACATGAGCGCCAGGAGGACGAGCGCCGCGAGCGGCGCGGCCGCGGTCCACGTGTTGAAGTCGGCGCTCGCGAAGCCGGTCGTCGTCATGATCGTCGTCGCCTGGAAGACGGCGTGGCGAACGGCCTCCTCACCCGCGTAGATGCCCGTGCGGATGATCTCCGCGAGCAGGGCGAGGCAGGCGAGGGCGAGGACGCCCAGGTACATCCGGAGCTCCTGGTCGCGGCCGAAGGGCCGGACGCTGAGCCGCACGAACGCCCGGTAGAGGAGCGCGAAGTTGACCGCGCCGAGGATCATGAAGACGACGACGACCCACTGGGTCGCCACGCCGAAGGCAGCGATCGAATCGGCCTGCGTCGAGAAGCCCCCGGTCGGGAGCGCCGTGAAGGCGTGGGCGACCGCCTCGTAGAAGCCCATGCTCGGGTCGGCGCCGGAGAGCCCGAGGATCGTGAGGACGGCCACCATCGCCCCCGTGAGCGCTCCGTAGACGCCCCAGAGCTTGCGCGCAGTCCCCCTGATCGAGTCGGTGAGCGGCTCGAGCTCGAGCCCGAGCTCCGACTCGAGCAGCTGCCGCCCGCCGACGCGGAGGCGAGGGAGCACGGCGAGCGCGAGGACGATGATCCCCATCCCCCCGAGCCACTGCGTGAGCTGGCGCCACATGGCGACGGAGTGCGAGAGCCCCTCGATGTCCACGAGCACGCTCGAGCCCGTCGTCGTGAAGCCGGACATCGACTCGAAGAAGGCGTTCATCGGGCTTGCGAGCTGCGGCTCGTCGACGAGCAGGTACGGGATCGCGCCTGCCGCCCCCGCGAAGAGCCAGGTCAGGGCGACGACGAGGAAGCCCTCGCGCGGGCCGATCCGCTCCCGGCCCGCGGTTAGGAACTCGAGCGCCCACCCCGTCGAGGCGGTGATCGCCCCGGCCGCGAGGAAGGGCCAGGTGGGCTCCCCGTAGCCGACGGCGATCCCGGCCGGGAAGAGGAACGCGAGCGAGAGGTAGCGGAGCAGGAGGCCGACGAGGTTCAGCGCGCCGCCGATGTCGACGCCGAGCCCCGCCCTCAACGGCCGCCTCACGCCCGCCAGTAGCTCCTCGTCAGGAGCACGGCCACCGAGATGATCTCGAGCCGGCCGAGCCACATGAGGCCCGTGAGGATGCCCGTCGAGAGGTCGCTGAAGGGCTCGTACGACCCGAACGGGCCCGCGAACCCGAACGCCGGGCCGACGTTGCCGAGGCACGCGGCGGCCGCGCCGAGCGCCTCGAAGGCCCCCACCTCGACCGCGACCCGCTTCGCGTCGACGGCGAGCCCGAGCGCGCCGAAGGCGAAGAGGCCAACGTAGAGGACGATGAAGGTGACGACGCCGCGCAGGGCCCGGTCGTCCACGACCGTGTTCGAGAGCCGGACGGGGACGACGGCCTCGCGGTGCACCGTGTGCTCGAGCTCGCGGCGGATGATCCGGAACATGAGCAGGTGGCGGACGATCTTGATCGAGCCGCCCGTCGAGCCCGCGGAGGCGCCGACGAACATGAGCAGCAGGAGCGTGAGCGTGGCGAGCGGGCTCCACTCCGTGTAGTCGGCCGTGGCGTAGCCGGTCGTCGTCATGATCGAGACCGTCTGGAAGACCGCGTGCCTGATCGCCTCCTCGCCGGCGAAGAGGTCTCCGGCCCAGAGCTCGGCGAGCAGGAGCGCCGAGCCTCCGGCGAGGAACGCGAGGTAGAGGCGGAACTCGTCGTCGCGCGCGACGACGCGGACGCGCCCGCGGACGAAGACGAGGTAGAGGCGCAGGAAGTTGATCCCCGCGAGGACGATGAAGAGCACGATCGTCCACTGGGTCACCGGCGCGAAGGCAGCGATCGAGTCGGCCTGCGTCGAGAACCCGCCGATCGACAGCGTCGTGAAGGCGTGCGCGGCGGCCTCGTACGGGCCCATCGCCTCGTCCGCCCCGGTCCAGCCGTAGAGCGTCAGCGCGGCGATTAGCACGCCTGTCAGCGCCACGTAGAGGACCCATAGGCGCCGGGCGGTCTCCCGGATCGTCGTCGAGAGCCGCTCCACCTCCGTCGGCCCGGCGAGCTCCGACTGGAAGAGCTGGCGGCCGCCGACGCGCAGGCGCGGCAGCACGGCGACGGCGAGCACGATGATCCCCATCCCCCCGAGCCACTGCGTGAACTGCCGCCACATGGCGACGGAGTGGTCGAGGCCCTCGATGTCCGTGAGGAGCGTCGCCCCGGTGGCGGTGAAGCCCGACATCGCCTCGAAGTAGGCGTCCACGGGCCGGGCGAGCTGCGGCTCGTCGACGAGCAGGTACGGGACGGCCCCGAATGCGGGGATGACGAGCCAGGTCAGGGCGACGACGAGAAAGCCCTCGCGCGGCCCGACGCGCTCCTTCCCGTACGTCCCCAGCTCGAGCAGCCAGCCGCCACCGGCGGTGATCGCGCCCGCGGCCAGGAACGGCCAGACGGGCTCCCCGTAGCCGGCGGCGACCGCGGCGGGGAAGAGGAAAGCGGCGCCGAGGTACTTGATCAGCGCCCCGACGAGGTTGAGCGCGCTTCCGACGTCCACGCCGAGGGACCCCGGACGGAGAGCGCGCGCTGCGGCCGCCACTAGAGCGCCTTCTCGACCTCGGGGATCCGGCTCGACTCGGTGAAGATGATCGCGCGGTCGCCGGGCTCGAGCTTGTCCTCCCCGTGGGGGAAGATCGCGTTGCCGTCGCGGACGATGGCGCCGATCAGCGCGCCCGTCATCGGGAGCTCCTTGAACGGCTTCCCGACCAGCTTGCTCGTGTCGCGGACGGTGATGTCGAGGATCTCGAAGCGATCGCCCTCGAGCATGGCCAGCTGCCGGATCCTCGGGTCGTGCGCGAAGCGGACGATCTCTTCGGCGGTGACCAGGCGCGGGTTCACGGCGACGTCGATGCCGGCCAGGTCGAACACCTGCATGGAGATCGGCTCGTGGACGATGCCGATCGTGAAGCCGACGCCGTGCACGCGCGCGAGCGTGGCCGCGTAGAGGTTCTTCGCATCCTCGCGCATGGCGAAGACCGCCGCGCTCGCCTGCCCGATGCGCTCGCGCTCGATGAAGTCGGGGTCGACCCCGGTGGCGGCGTAGACGCGCGCGTCGGCCAGCTCCTCCGCGACCTCCCGCGCCCGCTCCTCGTTCTTCTCGACGACGCGGACACGGATGCCCTGCTCGAGGAGGACGCGGGCGATCGCGATTCCGGTCTGGCCGCCGCCGTAGACGACGACGTCGTCCACGCGCCGCTCGCCCCGCGCCATGATCCGGCTCCATTCGCGCGCGGCGCCAGGCGAGCCGATGACGACGATCCTGTCCCCGGGGCGGATCGACTGATCGCCGCGCGGGACGATCGCGCGCTCGGCCCGGATGATGCTCGCCACCTTCGAGTCCTGCGGGATGCTCGCGTCCTTGAGGGGGAGCCCGACGACGGCGTCGTAGTCGCTTCCGAGGGGCCTCTTGGCCGCCCGCTCGGCCGCCTCGGTCAGCGACACGCCGGCCGGCTCGTCGACGCTCCCCTGGCGGGGGACGTCGAACTCGACGATTTGGACCTGGCCGTCGGCGAAGACGTCGGTCTGGCGCGCGGCCGGGACGCCGATCGTGCGCGAGACGGCGTAGGCGGTCTCGAGTTCGGACGAGACCATGACGTCGACCTCGATCTGGCGCTCCTGCCAGGCCTCCATGTACTCCGGATTCGACGTGCGGACGATCGTCTGCGTGTCGGAGAGCTTCTTCACGAGGGTCGCCGCGACGAGGTTGATCTCGTCGCGCGAGGTGCAGGCGATCGTGAGGTCGGCCTCGGCGACCCCGGCGTCCTGGAGGACGCGCCGGGTGGCGCCGTTGCCCGTGACCGTGCGCACGTCGTAGCGGTACGAGAGGTGCTGGAGACGCGCGGCGTCGAGGTCGACGACCGTCAGGTCGTGGTCGGCGTGCAGCGCCTCGACGATGGTCGCGCCGACCTGCCCCGCACCGAGGACGACGATGTTCATGGCAAGCGCGCAGCGTAGCTCGGCGCCAGGTCGGCGGCGCGATCCTTGGGCTCCGCGAAGATCCCTTGCAACAGACTGTTACGTAGGCTCTTCGGGCCCCGCGGACTCCCAGCCCGGCTCGTCCTCGATCCCGACCCCTTCGGCTACGCGGTTGATGTAGTTGAAGTAGGAGACGACCTGAACGGCGTCGTGGATCGCCGCGTCGCGCCAGCCGTGGGCGCGGAGCTCGTCCGCGTCGGCGCGGCCGACGGCGGCCGGGGCGAGCGTGAGCTTGACGGCGTAGTCGCAGAGCGCGCGGACAGGCGGCTCGAGCCCGGCCTCCCGGTAGTCGTGCTTGGCGTGCTCGACCAGCTCCTCTGCTGCGCCCTCGGCACGGAGGTCGTCTGCGTGCGCGAGCCGTCAGTAGTGGCAGTCGTTCGCATTCGAGACGACGACGGCGAGGAGCTCGCGCTCGACGCGGGAGAGCTCGGAGGCCCCGTACATGATCGCCAGGTAGAGCTCCATCGAGCGGTTGAGCGTGCGCGGGTTCAGGCACATCGCCTTGACGATGTTGAAGACCTTGCCCGCGCGTGCGATCGCGGCCTGGTACTCGTCGGCGAGCGCTCCGGTCGCCTCGTCGACGTCGATCAGGCGAATGTGCGGCACGCGGCGCATTCTGCCCGACGCCATTTGCATCTGGAGACGAGGGATGCAATAAGTTCCGTCCCCGAGCGAGGATGTGTCCGTCCACCAAAGGAGCGTGAGGTGCGGGGCCGGTCGTCCGACGACGCCGTCAGCGAGACCCCGGAGGCGGTGACGCCGCTCAGGCAGGAGCCTGAGCGGGCGAAGGGCTACACCGAGGTCGGCGACGCGGTCGCCGGGGTTCTGCGGGCCGCCGAGGAGGCAGCGGAGCGGATTCGCGACGAGGCCCGGACGCAGGGGCGTGAGACCCTCGAGACGGCGCAGGCCGAGGCCCGCAAGCGGATCGAGCACCTCACCGCCGAGGCCGAGCGGGTCCGCGGGGACGCCGACGATTACGCGCGGGACATCCGCACGGCCGTCGACAGCTACGGAAGCCAGCAGCGGCGCGAGGCCGAGGAGGAGGCGCGGCGCATCCTCGCCGACGCGGAGGAGCAGGCGCGCGCGACCCGCGAGGCGGCGCAGGAGATGGCTGCGCAGATCGAGGGGTCGGCCCGGCAGCAGCACGAGCGGATGCGCGACGAGATTCGCTCGCTCGAGGAGCGCCGGCAGCGCGTCGTCGAGGGCCTGCGCGACGTTGCCGCCCAGCTCAAGGAGCTCTTCCCGGAGCTTGCGCCGGAGGCGGGCCGGGATCCCGAGCTCCTCGAGGCGCTCCAGGTCGAACCGCGCAGCTGAGCTCCTCCGGCGAAGACCTCCGCTCGCTCATGCGCGGCGTCCCCGCGGGAGTGGCCGTGCTCACCGTGGACGTGGACGGGGAGCGTCTCGGCCTCACGGTCGGCTCCATTGTGACGCTGTCGCTCTCGCCGCCGCTCGTCGGCGTCGCCGTCAGCCGGCAGGCGGCGATGCACGAGCTCCTGCGCCGCGCCGGAGCGTTCGCGGTCAGCCTCCTCGCGGGCGACCAGGCCGCGCTCGCCCAGCACTTCGCGCGCGGGGTGCCGCCGTTCGCGCATTGGCACGGGGTCGCCCTGCGGGAGGAGGGCGCAGCGCCGCTGCTCGCGGGCGCCTTCGGCTGGCTCGAGTGCCGCCTCGCGGCCGAGCACGAGGCCGGCGACCACACGCTCTTCGTGGGCGCGGTCGAGACGGCCGAGCGCGGGCCCGGGCGATCCGCCCTCCTGCGCGTCGGCGGCGAGTACGTGTGGCTGTGACGGGCGGCGTGGAGGCGGTCGTCTTCGACCTCGACGGGGTGATCGTCGACTCCGAGCACGTCTGGGACGAGGTGCGGCAGCGGCTCGCCGAGGAGCGCGGCGGGCGCTGGCACCCCGAGGCCTCGCGGGACATGATGGGGATGAGCTCGCCCGAGTGGTCGCGTTACATGCACGAGACGATCGGGCTCCCCGAGCCGCCGGAGGAGATCAACGCGGAGGTCGTCCGCCGGCTCGAGGCCGTCTACCGCGAGGAGCTGCCGCTCCCGCCCGGGGCGGTCGACGTCGTCGAGGCGATCGCGGCCCGCTGGCCGCTCGGGCTCGCCTCCTCCTCCAACCGGGAGCTGATCGACCTCGTGCTCGACGCGTCCGGCCTCGGCCGCCGCTTCGCCGCGACCGTCTCCTCCGAGGAGGTGCCGCGCGGGAAGCCGGCGCCGGACGTCTACCTCGAGGCCGCCCGGCGGCTGGGCGTCGACCCGGCGCGCGCCGTCGCCGTCGAGGACTCCGAGAACGGGATCAGGAGCGCGCGTACGGCTGGGATGCGCGTCGTCGCGATCCCCAACCCGCAGTACCCGCCGGCCGACGAGGCTCTCGCCCTCGCCGCCGTCGTCCTCGGCGCCGTCGCCGAGCTCCGCCCCGAGCACAT
>DATHVD010000076.1:0-27725 GCA_035461525.1 Gaiellaceae bacterium | reverse complement strand
CCCCCCCCGCCGCCGGACGGCTTCTCGTCCTTCGGCTTCTTCTCCTCCTCGGGCGGCGGCGCAGGCTCGACCGGCCTCGGCTTCGTGCCGACGCGGACGATCTTCGGCTCGGAGCGGTAGTTCGTCGTCCAGGCCTCGCGGTAGAGCACCTCGCCGCCCCGGTAGACGATGCGCTCGACGGTGACCGAGCGCGCGGGCTCCCCGTCCTCCTCCACCACCCGCTCGCCGACGTAGAGGCTCGGATCGGGCTCGCGCTCGACCTTCGGGTCGCCGGTCTCTCGCAGCTCGCCCGGGATGCTCTCGACGCGGCGCTCCACCCCGCCTCCGAGGAGGCGGACGACGATGCCGGACTCGTCGTAGGAGGCCTTCAGCACGATCCAGCGGCCCGTGTCGTTGCGGAGCTTGAGGTCGACGTCCGGGTAGTTGACGGTCGCGTCGCGTCCCGTCGGGTAGCGGCTGATGTAGAGGGCGTGGGCCGTGCGCTCGGCGATCTTGATGCCCGCTTCCCACGCGGCGTTGAAGACGGTCGTGGCCACCTGGGAGACGCCGCCGCCGATCCCCTCCTCGTACTTCCCGTCCATGATCACGGGCGCGGAGCGGAAGCCGCGCTCGGCCGTGCGCGGCCCGACGCGCTCGTTGAAGGACCACACGGCGTCCGGCGCGATCCTCGCGCCGTCGAGGAGGTCGATCGCGCGCTGGAGGTTCCCGATGCGGTCCGCCGTGCCGGAGTAGAGCGTCGAGTAGGAGGCGAGTTGTCGCTGGACGCCGAGGTCGCGCGCCTCGGCCGTGGTCAGCGTCGGCTCCACCGGCGCGACGACGAGCGGGGCCGTGCGGTTCCCCGGGCGCGAGGCGGCGCGGAGGAGCCCCTCCGCCGTCGCCGCGACGTCGAGCTCCCGGCCGGCCCGCGAGCGGACGATCCTCACCTTGCCGTCGGCCCGCACGGAGAAGTCGGCGTTCCTGGGCTCGCGCGCGAGCGCCTGCGCGACGTTCTCGAGGCGGCGCGCGGCGGCACGCTCGTGTACGCCGATCGCGGTCTCGCCGCCCGCCGGCAGGAGGAGGAGGCGCGCCGTCTCGCGCGGCCGGATCGTGATCGAGGCGCCGTTGTAGGTCAGGCGCACGGGCCCCGAGAGGATGGCGCGCACCTGCTCGGCCACAGGGACGAGCCGTTCGCGGGTGACCTTCTGCGGGGCGACGGCTACGGGCAGGGGCGTCTCGGAGCGCTCGAAGCCCGAGAGCGCGTCCACGACGAGGGCCGCGGACGCCTCCCGGTCGAGGCTGCGCCCGTCCTGGCCGGGCACGATCTCCGGCTCGAGGCCGGAGAGGACGATCGCCGCCTCCCGGGGCGCCCGGTCGACGGCGGCGGCGATCTCGCCGACGCGAAAGTCGAGCGCGGACTCGTAGACGTCCACGGCGGGCGCGATCTCGGCTCCCGAGAAACGAAGCCACGCACGCTTGAGGCCCCGGAAGGGGAGCGGCCAGCGCCCGCGGTCGACCGCCTCGGCGGCCGCGGCCGCCCAGTCGGCGCGGAGCTCGATCTGGGACGGGGTCAGCCGGAAGCGCCGCTCGCCGGCCGTGAAGACGACCGGCACCGTCGCGTAGCGCTGCGCCGTCGCCCCGAGCCTTTCCTCCGCCTCGGCGGCGCCGAGCCCGCCGACGTTGACGCCGGCGATGGTGACGCCCGCGGCGATGCGGTCGGCCGAGCCCGCGAGCGCGAGCCCGAGCCCGAGCGCGAGGACGACGAGGAGGGCCGCGAGCGCGACCGCGAAGCGGCCCGCGCGCCGGACCATGCGGACACGTTCGGCCCTGACGCGGGCACGACGATCACCCCGGGTGGGCCGGACACCAGCCTCCGCGCGCAAGTGCCCGAGTGTACCAACCGTCCGCGTAGACTAATGCCGTGGATTTCGAGCTCACGCCCGAGCAGCGCGAGGTGCAGGCGACCGTCCGCCAGTTCGTGGACGAGCGCGTGCTCCCGAACGCGATCGAGAACGACGTCAACCACCACCTGGACATGTCCGTGATCGCGGGCATGGCGGAGCTGGGGCTGCTCGGCGTCGTCATCCCGGAGGAGTACGGCGGCGCCGGCATGGACTTCGTCACCGAGGCCCTCTCGTGCGAGGAGATCGAGCGCGGCGAGGCCGCCTTCCGCACCCTGATCTCCGTCCACGTCGGCCTCAACTCGCTCAGCCTGCTCCGCTACGCGAGCGAGGAGCAGAAGCAGCGCTACCTCGTCCCGCAGGCGCGCGGCGAGAAGCTCGCCTGCTTCGGCCTCACGGAGCCCGCGGCCGGCTCGGACGTGGCCGCCATGCTGACGACCGCCCGCCGCGAGGGCGACGTCTACGTCCTCAACGGCCAGAAGAACTGGATCTCGTACGCCTCCGTCGCCGACCACGCGCTCGTCTTCGCCAAGACGGATCCCGGGGCGAAGCACAAGGGCATCTCCGCGTTCGTCGTCGAGCGCTCCTGGCCCGGCGTCTCGGCGCAGGACACGGAGCACAAGCTCGGCGTCTGGGCAGGCTCGACCGGCGAGCTCTTCTTCGAGAACGTCGAGGTCCCCGCCGAGAACCTCGTCGGCGAGGAGGGGCAGGGCTTCGAGATCGCGATGTTCGGGCTCGACCAGGGCCGCTTCACGGTCGCCGCCGGCGCCTGCGGCGTCATCCGCGCCTGCCTCGAGCGCTCGGTCGAGTATGCACGCGAGCGGGAGACCTTCGGAAAGCCGATCGGCAAGAACCAGTTCGTCCAGGACATGATCGCCGAGATGGTGCTCGGCTACGAGACGTCGAAGCTCCTCGTCATGCAGGCCGCCTGGCTCAAGGACAAGGGCGTGCGCAACACGCGCGAGACGAGCCTCGCCAAGTGGCACGCGACCGAGAGCGCCTTCCGGGCCGCGCACCTCGCCGTCCAGGTGCACGGCGCCTACGGCTACTCGGCCGAGTACGGGATCGAGCGCTACTTCCGCAACGCCCGCGCGCCGATCATCTACGAGGGCACGACGCAGATCCACAAGATGATGCAGGCGGAGCACGCGCTCGGCTGGCGCAACCTGAACGGTCGCGACGGGGAGGTCTCCCCCATCGCCTCGTGGGCGCCGGCGCTTCTCGCGCGCTCGCGCTGACCGGGTGCGGCGTGAGCCCCCCAAGTAACAGACTGTTGCTTGGGATCCTCGGTGCGCTCACCGCAGTCGTGGTCGTGCTGGCCGTCCCCGCCGCGGCGGAGCCGCCCACCGGGGGGTCCTTCCAGCCCGGCGAGACGCTCGCGGGAGTCCGGCTCGGCATGACGCGCGCCCAGGTCGTCGGAACGTGGGGCGAGCGCCACGGCGTCTGCCGCGGCTGCGAGAAGCGGACGTGGTACTTCAACGAGCGCCCGTTCCGGCCGGAGGGCGCCGGCGTGGTCTTCGCCCGGGGCGAGGTCGTCCACGCCTTCACGGTCTGGCAGCCCGAGGGGTGGACGACACCCGAGGGGCTCACCCTCGGCGACGAGGCGGGCGAGATCGGTTCCGTCTACGGCGAGCTCGCGGAAGAGGACTGCGGCGGCTACCTCGCGCTCGTCCGCGAAGAGCCCACGGGCAGGAGCGCGTTCTACGTCTACGAGGACGAGGTCTGGGGCTTCGGGCTCCTCGCGCCCGGCCGCTCCCCCTGCCTCTAGGAGCCGGCCTCGAGGAGCGCGGGCAGCGCGAGCAGCGTCGGGAGCGCGTCATCGCGCTCCGGGAAGCGGCCCTCGCGGTCGACGAGGTAGGCGCGCATGCCGAGCGCCCGGGCGCCGTCGATGTCGTCGAAGGGCGAGTCTCCGACCATGACCGACCGCTCCGCCGCGACGCCGAGCAGCTCGAGCGCGGCGAGGAAGATCGACGGGCTCGGCTTCACCTTCCCGTGGACGCCGGACGAGATCCACGCGTCCACGTCGAGGCCGAAGTGACGGACGAACGCGTCCAGGTCGCGGCTCGTGTTCGACACGAGCCCGATCCGGAGGCCCTTGGAGCGGAGGTCGACGAGGACGGGAAGCGCGTCCTCGTAGAGCTCGAAGTTCTCGGAGTGGAGCCAGCCGGCCGTGATCGCCTCCGCGACGAGCCGCACCCGCTCGCCCTGGCCGTCGCCGCCCATCCCGCGCACGATGTCCTCCGTGAAGCGCACCCAGATCTCCTCGTCGTGCTCGAGCTCGGGATGGTGCTCGAGATCCTCGATCGCCGCCGCCCTGGCCTGCACGTAGAGCGCCGGATCGAGGGTGAGCCCGTGACGCTGGCCCGCCGCGCGGTATCCCTCGGGGCCGAGGAGCGGGCCGGGCTTGGCGAGCGTGAAGTCGACGTCGAAGAGGACCGCGTCGACCGCGCGCCCGTTCCCTGCTAGACCTCCGCGGGCCACGTGTACGCGGCGGGCCGGCGGTTGGCGAGGGAGGGCAGCGTGCGGCGGATCCGCTCCATGTGCGCCCGGTCGAGCTGGGCCGAGATGACCGTGTCCTCGTCGGGCGCCTGCGCGAGGACGACGCCCCAGGGGTCGACGATCATGCTGCGCCCGTACGACGACTTTCCCCGCACATGCTCGCCCCACTGGTTGGCTGCGGCGACATAGCACTGGTTCTCGACGGCGCGGGCGCGGAGGAGGAGCTCCCAGTGATCCTTGCCCGTGAAGAGCGTGAACGCGGCCGGGACCGTGACGAGCTCGGCGCCCTCGACCGCGAGGATGCGGTAGAGCTCGGGGAAGCGGAGGTCGTAGCAGACGGTGAGGCCGAGCTTCCAGCCCTCGACGGGGCACGACATCGGGCCCTCGCCGGGCTCCTCCGACTCGGACTCGGAGTAGACGACCCCGCCGACGACGACGTCGAACATGTGGATCTTGCGATAGACGGAGACGAGCTCGCCCTCGGGGTCGAAGACGAGGCACGTGTTCGAGAGCTTCTCGCGCCCGTCGCGGCGCTCGGCGATCGAGCCGCCGACGAGCGTGATCCCGTGCGTCCGCGCCCAGCCGCGCATCGCCTCGACGGTCTCGCCGCCCTCGATCGGCTCGGCGACCTCGAGCAGGATCTCGTGATTGCCGAGGCCGTTCCACTTCTCCGGCAGGAGGACGAGGTCGGCGCCGGTCGTCGCGGCGCGCGCGACGAGCGGCTCCATCCGCTCGAGGTTGTCCGCCTTCGAGGGCGAGCTGGAGATCTGCACGCAGGCGACGCGGAGGGTGTCGGCCATGACCACAGGATAGCCTTGCTCCGTGGGAAGGACACCCGCTGAGATCCTGGCGAGCGCGCGCACGATCGCGCTCGTCGGCGCCTCGCCCCGGCCGGAGCGGCCGTCGAACTCGGTCATGCGCTACCTGCTCGAGCACGGCTACCGGATGCTCCCGGTGCGCCCCGGCGTCGAGGCCATCCACGGCGTCCCGTGCGTCGACCGCCTCGCAGACCTGGAGGAGCCGGTGGACGTCGTGGACGTGTTCCGCCGCGCCGAGTTCTGCCCCGGCGTCGCCGGGGAGGCCGTCGCGGCAGGCGCGGGCGCGCTCTGGCTCCAGCTCGGCGTCGTCTCGCCGGAGGCCCGGCGGATCGCCGAGGAAGCGGGCCTCGACTACGTCGAGGACGAGTGCACGGCGATCGTCCACCGGCTGCTCCCGGCGCCGTGATCCCGGGAAGAGGGCCCGCGGGGGAACCAGGGGTTCCCCCGCGCCCAGTCGGGGTGCCCGGATTCGAACCGGGGACCTCGCCGACCCGAACGGCGCGCGCTACCAGGCTGCGCTACACCCCGAGCGGCGAATAGGGTACCGCAGAGTGGTGCGGAGAGACGAGATCGTCGCCTGGGCGGACGAGTTCCTCGACCTCGCCTCCTACCCGGACTACGGGCCGATGGGCCTCCAGGTCGCCGGCGCGGACGAGGTGCGGAAGATCGTCTGCGGCGTCTCCGCCTCGCGCGAGCTCTTCGAGCGGGCCGCCGAGTCCGGCGCGCAGCTCGTGCTCGTCCACCACGGGCTCTTCTGGGAGAAGGAGCCGCGCGCCGTCGGCCCGCTCATGCGGGAGCGGCTGCGCGCGCTCTTCGACGCCGACCTCAACCTCGTCGCCTACCACCTCGCGCTCGACGCCCACCCGGAGGTCGGGAACAACGCGCTCCTCTGCGCGGAGCTCGGGATCGAGCAGGAGCAGCGCGTCGCCGGCGGGCTCGGCTTCGGCGGCCGCCTCCGTGACCCCGTCGGGATCAGCGCGTTCGCCGAGCGGGTGCAGGAGCGCCTGGGTCGCATGCCCCTCGTCTTCCCGTACGGCCCGGAGACGGTCGAGCGGGCGGCCGTCTGCTCGGGCGGGGCCGCGCGCTTCCTGGGGGATGTCGCCGACGGGGGCTTCGACTGCTTCCTGACCGGCGAGGCCGACGAGCCGACGAAGCACGCGGCGAAGGAGCGGGCGATCCACTTCGTCGCCGGCGGCCACTACGCGACCGAGACGCTGGGGGTGCGCGCGCTCGCCGCCCGCCTCGCCGAGCGCTTCGACCTCGCCTGGGACTTCGTCGACCTGCCCAACCCGGTGTAGAGCCCGGAGCGGCGGGGCACGTGCGGACGACGATGCTACAGTCGCGTCGTCATCAGGAAGCAGCACGCGCTGCGTGAACGGCCGGGCGCCGGCAGGAGAGCCAGCTCCCCATGCGCCTGCATCGTACATCCCTCCTAGCCGCCGTCCTCGTCGCCCTCCTTGCGGGCGGCTACTCGGAACGGGCCGCCGCCCAGACGCCGCCGAACGTCCTCGTCGTCCTCACGGACGACCAGCGGTGGGACACCCTCGACTTCATGCCCACGGTGCAGAACGAGCTCGCCGCAAAGGGGGTCACGTTCTCGAACGCCTTCGTCGTGAACGCGGTCTGCTGCCCGTCGCGGGCGTCGCTCCTGACCGGGAGGTGGTCGCACTCGACCGGCGTGTGGTCGGTGTTTTCGCCCCACGGGATCGAGCGGTTCGACGACTCGTCGACGCTGGCGACGTGGCTCGACGCGGCCGGCTACCGGACGGCGCTGTTGGGGAAGTACCTGAACGGGTACCTGACGGAGTACGTGCCGCCCGGCTGGGACGACTGGTTCGGGTTCACGCTGGAAGCGAGGCACTACTTCGACTACGGCGCGACCGAGGGCGGCGCCGCCATTCCCTCAACGGCCCTGTGGTTCGGCTCGGAGCCGGAGGACTACGCGACCGACGTTCTCGCGGACCGCGCGGAGGCGTTCGTCCGCAGCGCAGGTCCGGAGCCGTTCTTCCTCTATGTCGCGCCGAAGGCGCCTCACATCGACATCGGCCAGTCGACGACGCCCGCGCCGAGGCACGCCGGGACGTTCGACGACCTTCCTCCCTACTCGTCTCCCGCCACGCGGGAGCGGAACCTGAGTGACAAGCCGCGGTACGTGAGGAAAGGACGAGCGGCGGGCGTCGTGCGGCTGCGCCGCACGCAGCTCGAATCGCTGCTCGCCGTCGACGAGCTGGTCGCCCGGCTGCTCGCCGCGCTCGACGACACGGGGAAGCTCGCGGACACGCTCATCGTCTTCACGTCGGATAACGGCTACCTCTGGGGCGAGCACAACAGGACGCGCAAGATCGTCCCCTACGAGCCGTCCATCCGAGTCCCGCTCGTCGTCCGCTGGGACGCCGGCGGGCTCACGCAGCAGACGGTGGCTCAGCCAGTGCTGAACGTCGACGTCGCGCCGATGATCGCCGACGCCGCCGGCATCGCGGCTCCGGGCGCGAAAGGACGCTCGCCGCTGCCACTCGCCCGAGGGGAGCAGACGGCGTGGCGGACGCGGTTCCTGTTCGAGTCCGCGATCGGCGGCGGCTGGCCGGTCCCGGCCTACTGCGCCTTCCGCGGCGAGCGATGGAAGTACGTCCAGTACCACACGGGCGAGGAGGAGATCTACGACCTGCGCCGCGACCCGTACGAGCTCAGGAACATACGGCGGAAGCAGGAGGCGATGGCGATGCGCTACCGGGAGCGGGTCGCCCGGTCGAAGTGCCGTCCGCCCGGCATGCGGCTGCTCGAGGCCTGCACGATCAGCGGCACCGGGAGGTCGGACACGCTCCGCGGCACCCGCCGGCCCGACTGGATCTGCGCCGGCGCCGGCCGCGACGTAATCGACGTGCGCCGCGGCCGCGCCGACACGGTCGATTGCGGGCCGGGCCGCGACACCGTGTACGCGGAGCCGCGGGACAAGGTCGCTAAGAACTGCGAGCGCGTGGTCCGCAGCACGTGAGCGGAGGACGCGCTCGGGTCGGCGCCGAGGACGCTCACCGCGACGATCCTGCGCAGGCGGTCAGGAAGCTGCTCACCGCCGCGGCGCACCCCTCGGGGTCCTCGGCCACGAGCAGGTGCCCGACACCCGGGAGGACGCGGACGGGGCAGCGGAGCCGGCGGGCGTACTCGAAGCCGTCGTCGAGGGGCACGAGGCGGTCGCGGGCGCCCCAGAGGACGAGGGCCGGTGCGCGGACGCGGTCGAGGTCCGGGCGCGGGTCGTCGCCGACGAGTGCCCGCGCCGCCGAGCGAACGTCCGTGTGCTCGGGCTGCGCCTCGAGGAAGCCGAGCACGGCCTCGGGGGAGAGGGCGCGCGCCGCGTCCGCGCCCCAGACGCCGAAGACAGCGCCCCTGAGGTTGGGACGGCGCGCGACGATCCCCCTGGCGCGGGCGACGACCCGTGCGGGCCGGATCGCGGTCACCGCGGCCAGCCAGACCCGGGCTCGCCTCGTCCGCGAGGCGATGCCGGCGGGGGCGACGAGGACGAGCGCGGAGACGTCGGCGGGCCGCTCGACTGCCAGCCGGAGCGCGACGACGCCGCCGAGCGAGTAGCCGAGGACCGCCGCGGGGAGCATCCCCTCGCGCTCGGCGACGAGGGCCGCGTGGCGGGCGAGGTCGCCGAGGCCCGCCACCTCCGGCAACGGCGCCGTCCCGCCGTGGCCCGGCAGGTCCGGGAGGAGCACGCGGTGCGAGCGCGCCAGGATCGGGGCCAGCTCGGTGAAGTTGAACGCCGCGCCGCCGAGGCCGTGGACGAGCACGAGCGGCGGGCCCGTCCCTCCGACCCACCAGCGGGTGCCCACGCCGCCGATCTCCGCAAAGTGCGGCTCGAATCCTCGCAGGAGCGTTGCCGAATCCACGGGAGAGACCGTATCCTTGGACCATGGTTCAGGAAGGAGCACGAGGCCGTTGAGCCTCGTGAGGAACAAGCCAAGCGTGCGCATGCAGCCCGCCCGTGCCCTGCCGGCGGGCTTTATTGCGCCCCGTGACGAGGAGGGGACGTGCCGAACCACCTGACGCCCGAGGAGCTGTCGAAGGAGCTGGGGATCGAGCGGGACGAGGTCATCCGCGTGTGCATCGAGGAAGCCATCCCGATCTACCAGGGCAAGATCGACAAGACCCTCTTCCGGGCGCACCTCGAGGCGTCGGGCGTGCAGCGCGCCTCCGCGTAACCGGAGCGCGAAACGCCTAGCGCGCGGCGGCGCGCTTCTTCCGGGCCGGCGCCTTCTTCTTCGCCGGCGCCGCTTCGTCCTTGCGCTTCTTGGCCTGTTCGACGCTCGCCTTCAGGGCTTCCATGAGGTCGACGACCGGAGCGGGCGCGGCCGGCTCGGGGACGGCGATCTCCTCGCCCTCGAGCTTCGCCTCGAGCATCGCGCGCAGGTCGCGCCGGTACTCGTTCTCGAACTCCGCCGGGTCGAACTCGCCCACGAGGCTCGCCACGAGCTGGCGCGCCATCTCCAGCTCGGGCTCCTGCACCTCCGTGCCCTCGACGGCCTCGTCGATCTCCTTGCGGGGGCGGATGTCCTCGGCGAAGAAGAGCGTCTCGAGCGCGAGCCCCTCGCCCAGAGGGCGGATGAGGCAGAGGTTCTCCTTGCCCCAGAGGACGAACTTGCCGATCGCCGCCATCTCCGCCTCCTGCATGGCGCGGAGGAGGAGGACGTAGGGGCGCCGCTGGGCGAGCGCCTCGGCGGGGGCGAGGTAGTACGTGCGGTCGAAGTAGAGCGGGTCGACCTCGGACAGCCGCACGAAGCGCTTGATGTCGATCGACTGCGAGCGCGTGAGCGCGACCGCCTCGAGGTCGGACTCCTCGACGACCACGAACTGGCCCTTGGCGAACTCCCAGCCCTTGACGAGCTCGTCGGCCTCGACGTCGCGCTCGTGCACCGGGCACCAGCGCTTCTGCTTGATCGGTGTCCCGCACTCCCGGTGCAGCGTGCGGAAGGACACGTCCTTGCGCTGCTGCGCGACGGCGAGCCCGATGGGGATGTTCACCAGGCCGAAGTTGAGGGAGCCGTTCCAGATCGTGCGCATGGAGAGGAAAAAGCGTAGCGGGACCCGGGGGATTCGCCCCGCGGCCGGGATTCCCTCCCTAGAGGCGGCGCGCCCCGACGTAGGTGGAGGAGTACCACCCCGTCAGGGACGAGATCTTCACGACGTCCCCGGTGTGCGGCGAGTGGATGAACTGGTTGCCGCCGATGTAGATCCCGTTGTGACCGAGGCCGTTGAAGAAGACGAGGTCGCCCGGCTGCAGCTCGGAGCGCGACACGGCCGTTCCGTACCCGTACTGCATGGCGGCGTTGTGCGGGAGCGAGACCCCGACCTGCGCGTAGACGTACAGCACGAACCCGGAGCAGTCGAAGCCGCTCGGCGAGGAGCCGCCCCAGACGTAGGGCGTGCCGAGGAACTGCATGGCGATGCCGACGACGCCGCCGTGGCGCGACGGCGGCGCGCCGGTCGGAGCCTGCTCGGCGGCCGCCGGCTGCGGCGCGGCCAGCCGGGCGCGCGCCTGCGCCTCGAGGCGCCGCTGCTGCTCGGCCTCTTCGGCCTGGATCCTGCGAATCTCCTCCTTGATGCTCGAGAGGAGGCGCTCGCGCTCGGCGAGCCGGCTCTCGATCTCGTTGCGCTTCGCGGCCTGGACGGCCACGACCTCTTGCTGGTGAGCGAGGGCCTTCTCGAGCTCGGCCTCGCGGTCCTTCACCTCAGTGCGGAAGCGGCCCACCTCCTCGAGGATCGAGGAGTCCTGGCTCGAGACCCGATCCGCCGTCTCGATGCCGTCGAGGAGCTCGTCGAGGCTCGAGGAGCCGAGCAACACCTCGAGGAGGTCGGTCTGACCGTTGACGTAGAGCTCGACGAGCCGGCCCTCGAGGTTGCCCTGCGCCGTGCCCAGGTTCGCGCGGGCGATCTTCAACCGCTTCTTGTTGGCGGCCTGCTCGGCCTCGATGCGGTCGAGCTCGATCTGGGCGGCGTTGAAGTCCTCGATCACGTGGCTCAGATCCGCGTCGAGCTCCTGGATCTGCGCCAGCACCTGCCTAGCCTCCGCCTCCTTGGTCTCGACGGGAGGGACGGGGGTCGCTTGCTCGGCGAGCGGCAGCGCCGCCAGGGCGAGCAGCAGGAGTATGAGGACGTGTCGACTCGACGGTCGGATAACTACCCCCGGCTCGGGAACGGTGGAGGCGCAAACATCGGGCCCGGCGCCTGCACGACGCGGGGATGCTACCAGGGGTGTCCGACGGCGGCAAACACCCTCCGTCCCCCTGCGCCGTGGGGTTGGTAGGGTGCCGAGGTCGTGCGCACGGGATGCCTACGACCATGGTCCCGCCTGGCGGCAGCGAGCCTCGTCGCCCTCGCGGCCCTGCTCGCCGCCTCGGCGGCGCGGGCCGACGACCCGGCGTCGCTCCTGAGCGAGGCCGAGCGCCTCCGCGCGAAGAGCGACGGCCTGACGGCCGAGCGCCACGCGGCCCTGCTCGATCTCTACGCCCTCGAGACGAAGCTCGCCGGGGCCGAGCGGCGAGTCTCCGCCCTCGCGGAGCGGGCCGCCGAGCTCGAGCGCGAGGCCGAGTCGGCTCTGGGGCGGCTCGAGAGAGCGCGCGCCGACTCCGCGGAGGCGGAGCGGCGTCTCGCCAGCAGGCTCCGCACGCTCTACGTCGAAGGCGAGGTCGACCCGATCGCCGTGCTGCTCGGGGCCGCGTCGCTCGACGAGGCCCTCTCCGCGCTCGACGGCCTCGGCCACGTGGCGGCGCACGACGTCGACATCCTCGACCAGGTGACGCGGGCGCGCCGGGAGCTCCGGACCGCGGTGCGAACGATGGCGGCCCGCCGGACGGAGCTCGCCAGCCTCCAGGCGCAGGCGAAGAGCGAGCGCTCGGCCCTCGCCGCCGCGCGCGCCGAGCGGAGCGCGTACGTCGCCGAGCTCGAGCGGGAGTCGGCCCTCACCGCCCGGGCCGTGTCGCAGCTCACCGCCGCGGCCGCCGCCGCGCGGGACGAGACCGAGGCCGCAGTCCCGTCGCCCGGCGGCTCGAGCGCTCCCCCGCCTCCCACCGCACCCGGACCGGCGCCGACCGGCGGCACGCGAATGACCGTGGTGGCGACCGCATACTGCCTCAAGGGGACGACAGCCACCGGAATCCCGACCGGCTGGGGCGTCGTCGCCGTCGACCCGGCCGTGATCCCGCTCGGCACGAAGATGTCGATTCCGGGCTACGGCGAGGGCGTCGCCGCCGACACCGGCCCGGCGGTGCGCGGGGCGATGATCGACGTGTGGTTCCCGCAGTGCTCGCAGGCGCTCGCCTGGGGCCGCAAGGTCGTCACGATCACGATTCGCTAGCGGTCTCGCCCAAGGCGTCTACAATCGTCGCCACCAGGCCAGGACAAAGGAGGAGCGACGACCACGGTCGCTGCGGAGACCTTGGGTAAGCAGCTCGAAGAGCTTCGCGTGTTGCTCGTCGACGACCACGACCTCTTCAGGACCGGCCTTCGCAGCCTCCTCGAGGAGCAGGGTCTCCAGGTGGTCGGCGAGGCAGAGAACGGCAGCGTCGCCCTGCGCCTCGTGACCGAGCTCGCACCCGATGTCGTGATCATGGACCTGAAGATGCCCGGCCCGTCCGGGGTCGAGACGACCCGGCAGATCACGACGGTCGCGCCGCTGACGAGGGTCGTCGTGCTCACCATCTCGGCCGACGACGAGGACGTGATGGACGCGGTCGTCGCGGGCGCATGCGGCTACCTCCTCAAGGACGCCTCGATCGACCAGCTCATCGACGGGATCCGGGCGGCGGCGAGGGGCGAGTCGCTCATCTCCCCGCAGATCGCCTCCAAGCTCCTCCAGCGCCTGCGGGCCCACACGCCCGACATGGTCGCGGCGCAGACGGTGAAGGCGGAGCTCTCCGACCGCGAGCTCGAGGTGCTTCGGCTGATCGCGAACGGCAAGGACAACGCCGAGATCGCGCGCGAGCTCTTCATCAGCCCCAAGACCGTGAAGAACCACATCTCGAACATCCTCATGAAGCTCCAGATCGAGAACCGGATCCAGGCCGCCGTCTACGCGGTGCGTAGCGGCATCGTCTGAGCGTCCGGAACTGCTCAGAGCGTCGCCGCGAGGCCGCGGAGGAGCGCGCGGAGCTGCGCGAGGTCGGACTCGATGCGCCCGAGCCGGCCCTCGAGGGCGAGGATCTCGGCGACGCCGTCCGTCGAGCCGGCGAGCTGGCGGATCCGCAGATCGGCGCGCCGGCGCTCCCGCTCGAGGGCGAGGGCGCGCGCGTACCCGTCCGTGAGCGCCACCTCGACGTCGTCGTCGGCGACGACGTGGCGTCGGTCGAGGAGGAGCTGGATCCGCGTGCAGAAGACGTCGAGGTCGTCCATCCAGAAGCAGGAAGCTATACGGATCGCTTACACACTCCAAGGGCCGGACGTCCTATCCTCCGAGCCGACGGGGCCTACCAGGACGTGAGCCGACCCACCCTCACAGGCATGCGCGCGCTCGCGCTCGTCGCGGCGCTCGCCGGCCTGCTCGCCCTCGGCACGGCGCCCGCCTCGGGACAGTTCCGCGACCGGCTCGACCGCGCCCTCGACGCCCCCGGCGTCTCCCGCGCGCGGACGGGGGCGATCGCCCTCGACGTGCACACCGGCGCGAGGGTCTACGCCCGCGGCGCACGCCGCTCGCTCGAGCCCGCGTCGAACCAGAAGCTCGTGGTCGCCCTGGCCGTCCTCGACCGGCTCGGACCGCGCCACCGCATCCCGACCGAGGTCCTCGGCCTCGGCGCACAGTCGGGCTCGACGTGGCAGGGCCGCCTCGTCCTCAGGGGGAACGGCGATCCCTCGCTCACGCGCGCGAAGCTGCGAACACTCGCGCAGCGCATCCGCGCGCAGGGCATCGTCCGCGTGAGCGGCCGCGTCCTCGCCGACGAGTCGCGCTTCGACACGAACCGGACCGGGCAGGGCTGGAAGGCTTCCTGGTACAAGGTCTGGTGCCCGCCGCTCTCGGCCCTCGTCGTCGACCGGGCCCGCGTGAAGCGTTCGGTTACCGACAACCCCGCCCTCGCCGCGGCCCGTGCGTTCACGAAGGAGCTGAGGCGAGCGGGCGTCCAGGTCGGACGGGCGCCGCGCGTCGGCTCGCCGGCGAAGGAAGGCGACCGGCTGGCCGTCATGCGCTCGGCGACCCTCGCACGCCTGGTGCGCACGATGAACAAGCAGAGCGACAACTTCTACGCGGAGATGCTCCTCAAGCACCTCGGCGCCGAGAAGCGGGGCGCGGGCACGGCGACGTCGGGCGCGAGGGTCGCCCGCAAGGTCCTCGCGGCGCGCGGCGTCCCGCTGGACCGCGTACGCATCGCGGACGGGTCGGGCCTCTCGCCGCTCAACCGGCTCACGGCCCGCGCGCTCGCGCTCCTCCTGCTCTCGGCGCGGGACGACCCGGCCCTGAACACGCAGTTCGTCGACTCGCTCCCGATCGCCGGGGTGGACGGGACGCTGAAGACGCGGATGACCACGAGCCCGGCGCGCGGCAACGTGCGCGCGAAGACGGGGACGACGTCCGGCGCCTCGGCGCTCTCGGGCTACGTCCGGTCGCGCTTCGTCTTCTCGGTGCTCCAGAACGGCAGCCCGGTGCCGTGGACGTCCGCGCGGGCGGCCCAGGACCGCTTCGCCCGCCTGCTCGCCCGCCGCGCCCTCAGGCTCGGGTCCTAGGACGGCTTGGCAAGCAGGCGCTCGAAGGCGCCCTCGTCGAGCACCTCGACGCCGAGCTTCTGCGCCTTGGCGAGCTTCGATCCCGGGCTCTCGCCTGCGATCACGGCAGTGGTCTTCTTCGAGACCGAGTCGGTCACCTTCGCGCCCAGCGCCTCGAGCGCCGCCTTCGCCTCGTCCCGGGAGCGGTCCTCGAGCGTCCCCGTGATCACGTAGGTCCGCCCGGTCAGCGGCCCTTCGGCGGGCCTCTCGTCGGGGGCGAGCTCGAAGCGGAGGCCGAGCTCGCGCAGCTCCTCGACGAGCTTCCGGTTCTCCTCGTCGGCGAACCACTCGGCGATCAGCTCGGCGCGGTCCGGGCCGATCCCCTCAGCTTCTTCGAGCTCCTCCTGAGACGCGGACGCGAGCGCGTCCACCGTGCCGAAGTGGCGGGCGAGGTTCTGCGCGAGCACCCAGCCGACCTTCGGGATGTTGAGCCCGAAGAGGACGCGGTTGAACGGCTTCTCCTTCGAGCGCGCGATCGACTCGACCGCGTTCGCCGCGGAGATCTCGCCGTAGCCCTCGACCTCCATGAGCTGCTCCCTCGTCAGCCGGTAGAGGTCGGGCATCGAGCGGAGGAGCCCGAGCGCCCAGAGCCGGCGGACGAACTGCTCGCCGACGCCCTCGATGTCCATCGCGGCCGAGACCCAGTGGATGAGCGTCTCGAGCCCGCGGGAGGGGCACGCCCGGTTGGGGCAGCGATGCATCACCTCGCCCTCGGGCTTGACGATCTCCGCGTCGCAGAGCGGGCAGCGCTCGGGCATGCGGAAGGTCTTAGTCCCCTTCGGGTGCGGCAGCACGGGGCCGACGACCTGCGGGATCACGTCGCCGGCGCGCTGGACGATCACGCGGTCGCCCTCGCGGATGTCCTTGCGATTGATGTCCTCCTCGTTGTGGAGCGTCGCCGTCGAGACCGTGACGCCGCCGACCTCGACCGGCTCGAGCTGCGCCCAGGGGTTGAGCGCGCCCGTGCGCCCGACGCGGATGTGGATGCGCTCGAGCCTGGTCTGCGCCGTCATCGGCGCCCACTTGTAGGCGCGCGCCCAGCGCGGGCGCCCGTGCAGCGCACCCAGGCGGCGCTGCTGGTCGATGGAGTCCACCTTGATCACGATGCCGTCGATCTCGTAGTCGAGCTCGATGCGACGCAGCTCCCACTCGGCGCACTCGCGCGCGACGGACTCGAGCGAGTCGTGGCGGCGCGCGTGCGGGTTCGTGCGGAAGCCGTGCGCGCGCAGCCACGCGAGCGTCTCCCACTGGCCTGAGAGCTCGAGCCCGTCCGCGCGGCCGAGGCCGTAGAACCAGAGCGAGAGGTCGCGCTCGGCGGTGATCCGGGGGTCGAGCTGACGAAGGGAGCCGGCGGCGGCGTTGCGCGGGTTGGGCGCCGTCTTCTTCCCCTCCGCCACCAGGCGCTCGTTCAGGCGCCGGAACGCGGAGAGGGGAAAGTACACCTCGCCGCGGGCCTCGAGCACGGACGGCGGCGGCTCCCCGTCGGGCGAGCGCATCGTCAGCGGGATCGCCTTGATCGTGCGCAGGTTGGGCGTCACGTCCTCCCCGCGCTCGCCGTCGCCGCGCGTCGCGCCGCGAACGAGCGCGCCGTCCTCGTAGACGAGCGAGATCGCGGAGCCGTCGATCTTCGGCTCGGTCACGTAGGCGACCGGCTCGTCCTCGGAGCCGAGGCGCTTGCGGACGTCGTCGGCCCACTTGGCGAGCGTCTCCTCGCTCGTGACCTTCTCGAGCGAGCCCATCGGCGTCAGGTGCTCGACCTTGCGGAACTTGTCCGACGGCGCCGCCCCCACGCGCTGCGTGGGGGAGTCGGGCGTGACGAGGTCGGGGTGCTCCGCCTCGAGCGCGGCCAGCTCGTCGTAGAGGCGGTCGTACTCGGCGTCGGAGACCTCCGGGTCGTCGAGGACGTGGTAGCGGTAGTTGTGGTGGGCGACCTGCTCGCGGAGCTCCGCGACCCGCTTATCGACGGCCTTAGAGGACATCCAGGAGCTGGCTGGGCGTCTCGACGACGACGTCGGCCTCGGCGAGACGCTCGACCGGGTGGATGTTCCCCCACGCGACCGCGATCGTGAAGACGCCGGCCGCCTTGCCCGCGCCGACGTCGAACGGGGAGTCGCCGACGAATGCGGCCTCGGCCGGCTCGGCGCCGAGCTGCTCCAGGGCGGCGAGGACGGGCTCGGGATGCGGCTTGTGGCGTTCGGTGGCGTCGGACGTGACGACGGCGGCGAAGTAGCGCTCCAGGGGGAGGACGGCGAAGGCGAGGTCGACCGTCACGCGGCGCTTGGCGGTGACGATCCCGAGCCGCCGCCCCTGGGCGTGCAGCTCGGCGAGGATCTGCTCGATCCCCTCGAAGGCCTCGAGCTCGTCGTGGAGCGGCTCGTTGTGCTCACGGTAGACGCGCACGAGCTCGTCCGCCTGCTCCGGGTCGAGCGCGCTCATCTGGTCGCGGATGTTGGAGCCGCCGACGAGCGCCGCCAGCTCGGCGTCCGGGATCTCCCGCCGGAGCACGGTCCGGGTCGCGTGGCGGAAGGACGCGAGGATGATCGAGCCGGAGTCGATCAGCGTGCCGTCGAGGTCGAAGAGAACGATCGGATAGCGCACGCGAAGATCGTATCGACGCACCCGCCCCCCGCCCGGGCGCTCAGTAGAGGACGCGCTCGAGGTAGAGGCCCCACGGGGGCGCGGTTGCGCCCGCCTCGTCGCGCGGGCGGCCCTCGAGCAGGCGGGCGACCGCGTCCGGCTCCTGCTCGAGCATCGTCCCGACGAGCGTCCGCACCATGTGGCGGAGGAAGCTGTCCGCCGTCACCGTGAACGCGAGCACATCGCCTTCGCGCTCCCACGCAGCCTCCTGCACCGTGCGCGTGAAGGATTCGTGCTGCGTCTCCGTCGGCGTGAAGGCGCGGAAGTCGTGCTCGCCGGGGAGAAGGGCCCCGGACGCGGCGAGCCGCTCCTCGTCGAGCGGCCGGGGCCACCAGAGCGAGCGGCGCAGCTCGAAGGGCGAGTGCGCCGCCCGGCGCCAGAGGCGGTAGCGGTACCGGCGCCCGGTGGCGGAGAAGCGCGCGTTGAACCCCTCCGGCGCCTCCTCGCCGCCGACGACGGCGACGTCGTCGGGGAGGACGCCGTTGAGCGCGGCCGCCGCGCGCTCGGGGGGCGGCCCGCCCTCCGCGGCGAAGCTCGCAACCTGACCCAGGGCGTGCACGCCGGCGTCGGTGCGGCCCGCGACGGCGAGGCCCTCCCACAGCGGGTAGACGCGGTCGAGGCCCGCGCGCAGCTCGCGCTCGACCGTGCGCAGCCCTGGCTGCGCGGCCCAGCCGGAGAAGCCCGTGCCGTCGTATTCAAGCGTGAGCTTGACGACCACTAAGGTAAGTGCTAGCTTACGGTAAGCAATGGCTTACAGAGACGCCATTCAGGCACTCGCCGATCCTACGCGGCGCACGGTGTTCGAGACCCTCCGCGACGGGCCCCGCTCGGTCGGGGAGCTCGCTGCCGGGCTCCCCGTCTCGCGGCCGGCCGTGTCGCAGCACCTGCGCGTCCTCAAGACCGCCCGCCTCGTGCGCGAACGCCGGCAGGGCACGCGCAACTTCTACAGCGTGGACGGCGAGGGTCTCGCCGAGCTGCGCGCGTACTTCGAGGGCTTCTGGGACGAGGCGCTGGCCGCGTTCAAGGAGGCTGCCGAGAGCGAAGGAGGATCCGATGAGCCCGAAGACGGATGAGCTGGTCGTGCGCAAGTCGCTGGTCGTCGAGTGCACGCCCGAGCGCGCGTTCTCGACCTTCACCGAGCGGATCGGGGAGTGGTGGCCGCTCGCCACCCACTCGGTCTTCGGCGAGGACGCCGAGACCGCCGTGCTGGAGGGACGCGAGGGCGGGCGGCTGTACGAGCGCTCTCGCGGCGGCGAGGAGTCGGTCTGGGGCACGGTGACGGCCTGGGAGCCGCCGAGGCGGCTCGTCCTCACGTGGCACCCCGGGCGCGGCGAGGAGACCGCCCAGGACCTCGAGGTGCGCTTCGAGCCCGAGGGCGACGCCATCCGCGTGGAGCTCGTGCACACGGGGTGGGAGCGGCTGCCCGGGGGCGGGGCCGAGGAGGCCGCGAACTATCACCCCGGTTGGGACGTCGTCCTCGGGCGCTACGTGCGCGCGGTGGGCTGAGGTACATCCGGAGACGACGATGCGGCTCGCGGCCGAGCGGGCCGCCGATCTCGAGCGCGCGGCGCGGGACCGCGAGCGAGCGGGTCGCGGCAGGGAGCCGGGGAGCCTGAGACGCCTGCGCGAGCGCTACGCGCGGCGCGCGGCGTCGGGCGCGGCGAGCGGCGAGGGGGTGCGCTCGGGCACGTAGTCGACGAGCTCGAGGTAGGCCATCGGGGCGGCGTCGCCCTGCCGCGGGCCGATCTTCACGACCCGCGTGTAGCCGCCCGGCCGGTCGGCGAAGCGCGGGGCGACTTCCGCGAAGAGCGCGTGCGCGGCGCCCTTCGAGCGCAGGAAGGCGACCGCCTGGCGGTGTGCCGCAAGGTCGCCGCGCTTGCCGAGCGTGATCATCTGCTCGACGATGGGACGCACCTCCTTAGCCTTCGCCTCGGTCGTCCTGATGCGTCCGTGCTCGATCACCGCGCAGGCGAGGTTCGCGTACAGCGCCTTGCGGTGCGCCGAGTCGCGGCCGAGCTTCCTGCCTGAGCGCCGGTGCCTCAAAGATCCTCCTACTCGTCCCTCAGGGTCAGCCCGTGGGCCTGGAGGGTCTCGCGGACCTCCTCGATCGACTTCTTGCCGAAGTTCGGGATGGCGGCGAGCTCGCCCTCGCTCTTGGTGACGAGGTCGCCGATCGTCTCGATGCCGACGCGCTTGAGGCAGTTGTAGCTGCGGACGCCGAGCTCGAGCTCCTCGATGGGGAAGTTCTCCATCCCGTGCGCCTGCGGGGCCTCGACCTCCACCTCGGCCGGCTCCCCGAAGCCCTCGATCTTGTCCAGGTCGGTGAAGATGGCGAGCTGGCGGATAAGGATCTCGGCCGCCTCGGCGATCGCGTCGCGCGGGGCGACGGAGCCGTCGGTGGTGACGTCGAGCGTGAGCTTGTCGTAGTCGGTGCGCTGGCCGACGCGCGCGGCCTCGACCTCGTAGGAGACGCGCCGCACGGGCGAGAAGATCGAGTCGACCGGGACGACCCCGATCGTGTGCTCGGGCCCGCGGTTCAGCTCGGCCGGGACGTAGCCGCGGCCGCGGCCGATCGTGAGCGTGATCTCGAGGCGCCCCTTGTCGGAGAGGTTGGCGATCTCGAGGTCCGGGTTGAGGATCTCGAGGTCGGCCGGCGCCTCGATGTCGGACGCCTTGACGACGCCCGGGCCCTTCTTCTCCAGCCGCACCTCCACCTCCGGCGACTCGCCGTGGAGGATCGAGACGAGGTTCTTGAGGTTGAGGATGATGTCGGTGACGTCCTCGCGCACGCCCTTCAGCGTCGTGAACTCGTGCGCGACGCCCTCGATCTTGACGGACGTGACGGCGGCGCCCTCGAGCGACGAGAGGAGCACGCGGCGCAGCGAGTTGCCGAACGTGTAGCCGAAGCCGCGGTCGAGCGGCTCGATCACGAAGAGGCCGCGCTCCTCGGTCACCTCCTCGTGGGTGATCCGGGGTACCTGGAATTCCATGAGCGACGTTCTGGTGGCCATGAGTCCTTTCTACTTCGAATACAGCTCGACGATGAGCTGCTCCTGGACCGGCGTGTCGATGTCCGACCGGTCGGGCAGCTTCAGGACCTTCCCCGACAGGTTGTCGTGGTCGGCCTGGAGCCAGGGGGAGACGGACGCGGTCAGGTCGGTCGCGTCGCGCACGACCTGCTCGACGGGGCTGCCCGGCTTGAGCGCCACCACGTCGTCCGGCTTCACCTGGAAGCTGGGGATGTTGACCCGCCGGCCGTTCACCTGGAAGTGGCCGTGGCGGATGATCTGGCGCGCCTGCGCGCGCGAGGCGGCGAAGCCGAGCCGGTAGACGACGTTGTCGAGGCGCGTCTCGAGCATGCGCAGGAGCTCCTCGCCCGTGATCCCCGACCGCTTCGCGGCCTTCTCGTAGTAGTTGCGGAACTGCTTCTCGAGCAGGCCGTAGTAGCGCCGCGCCTTCTGCTTCTCGCGCAGCTGGAGCAGGTACTCGGACTGCTTGATGCGCCCGCGCCCGTGCTCTCCCGGCGGGTAGCTGCGCCGCTCGACGGCGCACTTCTCCGTCAAGCAGCGCTCGCCCTTCAGGAAGAGCTTCATGCCCTCGCGGCGGCAGAGCTTGCACTTGGGGCCGAGAGACCGGGCCACGCCTAGACCCTCCGCCTCTTCTTGGGCCGGACGCCGTTGTGCGCCTGCGGGGACACGTCCTTGACGCCGAGGATCTCGAGCCCGGCCGCCTGGAGCGAGCGGATCGCCGTCTCGCGGCCCGAGCCGGGGCCCTTGACGAAGACCTCGACCTTCTGGAGGCCGTGCTCCATGCCCTTCCGCGCGCACGAGTCGGCCGTCACCTGGGCGGCGAAGGGCGTCGACTTGCGCGAGCCCTTGAAGCCGGCGGAGCCGGCGCTCTCCCAGGCGATGACGGCGCCGTCCTTGTCGGTCAGCGTCACGATCGTGTTGTTGAACGACGTCTTGATGTGCGCCTGGCCGATAGCGATGTTCTTCTTCACCCGGCGGCGGGCACGGCCCTTGGACTGCTTCCTCGGAGGGGCCACTACTTCGCCTTCTTCCCGCGGCCGACGGTCTTCTTCGGGCCCTTGCGCGTGCGGCCGTTCGTCTTCGTCCGCTGACCGTTCACGGGCAGGCCGCGACGATGGCGGATGCCGCGGTACGAGCCGATCTCCTGCAGCCGCTTGATCGACTGGGCGCGCTCGCGGCGGAGATCGCCCTCGACCTCGAGGTTCGTGTCGATGTAGGAGCGGAGCTTCGTGATCTCCTCGTCGGTGAGGTCGCGGACCTTCTCGTCGGGCGCCAGGCCGAGCTCCGCGCAGACCTTCCGCGCGGTCGAGTCGCCGATCCCGAAGATGTACGTGAGCGCGACCTCGAGCCGCTTCTCACGGGGCAGGTTCACTCCTGCGATTCGTGCCACGTTTCCTCTCCTCGCTCCTTTTCTGCGCTAGCCCTGGCGCTGCTTGTGCCGGGGGTTCGTGCAGATGACCAGCACCTTTCCGTGCCGCTTGATAACGCGGCAGCGGTCACACATCGGCTTGACGGACGGGCGTACCTTCATGGGCTCTCAGGGGTGTCGCGGCGCACACGACAAAGCGCGGACGAGCCGCGACAGTGCATCGTAGCAGAGCGCCTCATCCCTCCTCCGGACGGGTGAGGACCAGGGGGCCGTTGGCGGTGACCGCGACCGTGTGCTCGAAATGGGCCGAGAGCGAGCCGTCGTCGGTGGAGATCGACCAGTGGTCGTCCGCGACCGAGACATCCGGGCTCCCGGCGGTGATCATCGGCTCGATCGCGAGCGTCATGCCGGGCTGGAGGAGCGGCCCGCGGCCGGGCTCGCCGAAGTTCGGCACCTGCGGCTCCTCGTGCATCGTCCGCCCGATGCCGTGGCCGACGAGCGAGCGGACGACCGCGAAGCCGGCCTCCTCCGTCGTGCGCTGCACGGCGGCCGAGATGTCCTGGACGTGGTTGCCGGCCCGCGCCTCGGCGATCCCCGCCTCGAGCGCCTTCCGGCAGGCCTCGAGCAGCCGCTCGGCGTCGCCGCCGACCTCGCCGACGGGGAAGGTGTACGCGGAGTCGCCGACGAAGCCGTCGAGCGTGACGCCGACGTCCACGGAGAGGAGATCGCCGTCCTCGAGGCGGTAGGCGCCGGGGATGCCGTGCACGACCATGGAGTTCGGCGACGTGCAGATGGACGCCGGGAAGCCGCGAAAGCCCTTGAAGGTGGGGACGCCGCCCTGCGAGCGGATGAAATCCTCCGCCGCGTCGTCCAGCTCGGCCGTCGTGACGCCGGGCCGGATCAGCTCGCGCAGCCGCGCGAGGGTCTCGGCGACGACGCGGCCGGCGCGGCCCATCGTCTCGATCTCGGCCTGTGACTTGCGAACGATCACGTCGCCGCCGCCGCCTCGAGCGTGGAGCGGACGTCGGCGAAGACGTCCTCGACCGACCGGTCCGCATCGACGTCGACGAGCAATCCGCGGTCGCGGTAATGGTCGACGGCCGGCGCGGTCTCGCGGTGGAAGACGTCCAGGCGGTGCCGGATCACGTCCGCGGTGTCGTCGCTGCGACCCTCCTGGAGGGCCCGGCCGTGGAGCCGCTCGACCGCGACGTCGTCCGGGACGACGAAGCGGAGCACGACGGCGAGCCCGCGCCCGATCTCCTCGAGCATGGAGTCGAGCGCCTCGACCTGCGCGACCGTGCGGGGGAACCCGTCGAGGACGAACCCCGCGCCCGTGTCGGGCTCGGCGAGCCGCGCCCGGATGAGCTGGATCATCAGCTCGTCGGAGACGAGGTCGCCGCGGTCGTACACGGCCCGGAGCTCCCGCCCGAGCGGCGTGTCCTGCTCCTTCATCGCCCGGATCATGTCGCCCGTGGCGATGTGCGGGATGCCGGCCTCGGCGGCCATGAGCTGGGCCTGGGTTCCCTTGCCGGCCCCGGGGAGGCCGAGGACGACGACGTCGAGGCTCACGAGCGCCGCGCCACCCTTAGCGCAGGAAGCCCTCGTAGTGGCGCATCATCATCTGCGACTCCATCTGGCGCATGGTGTCGAGCGCGACGCCCACGACGATGAGGATCGACGTGCCGCCGAGCGCCGCCGAGGTCGCCTGCGAGAACCCGCCGTAGCGAATGAAGAGCGTCGGCAGCGTAGCGACGACCGCCAGGTAGAGCGCGCCGGGCAGCGTCAGGCGCGTGAGCACCCGGTCGAGGTACTGCGCCGTCGGCGGGCCGGGGCGGATCCCGGGGATGTACCCGCCGTGCTTGCGCAGGTTGTCGGCCTGGTCGATGGGGTTGAACTGGACCGCCGTGTAGAAGTACGTGAAGATCACGATCATGAAGGCCTGCAGGAGCAGGTAGGGCAGGGCGGTCGGCGAGAAGTTCTCGTTGACGAAGGTCTGCGTCTGCGGGAAGAACTGCGCCACCGTGGGCGGGAAGGCCATGATCGCGGCGGCGAAGATGATCGGGATGACGCCGGCCATGTTGACGCGGAGCGGCATGTAGGTCGACCCGCCCGCCGTCATCCGACGGCCCACCATCCGCTTCGCGTACTGGATGGGGATGCGCCGCTGGCCCTCCTGCACGAAGACGACCGCGACGATGATGGCGAGCGCGATCAGCGGGAACATGAGCCGCTCGAACGCGTCCCCGGCCCACCAGGCCCGGATGCCGCCGGGGAGCCCGGCGAGGATCGAGGCGAAGATGAGGAGCGAGATGCCGTTGCCGACGCCGCGCTTCGTGATCAGCTCGCCCATCCACATGAGGAGCGTCGTGCCCGCGGTGAGCGAGATGACGATGAGGACGAAGCGCCCCGCGGTCAGCTCGAGCGCGCCCTGGCGGCTGAAGAGGTACGAGTAGCCCATCGCCTGGAGGGCGGAGAGGACGACCGTCAGGTAGCGCGTGTACTGGTTGATCCTCGCGTAGCCGGCCTCACCCTCCTTCTGCAGCTGCTCGAGCCGTGGGATCACCACGGTCATCAGCTGCATGATGATCGAGGACGTGATGTAGGGCATGATCCCGAGCGCGAAGACGGCGAACTGGCTCAGGGCCCCGCCCGAGAAGATGTTGAGGAGGCCGAGGATCGTGCCGCCCTGGCCGGAGAAGTACGCCTCGATCTGCGCCGAGTCCACCCCCGGCACCGGGATCCAGCTCCCCAGGCGGTAGATCGCCAGGATCATCGCCGTGAAGAGGAGGCGGCGCCGGAGCTCCGGTACGCGCCAGGCGTTTGTCAGCCAGGAGAACACCTAGGCGGATTCCTCTTCGGTGTTCTCGGGGGGCTCGTCGGGCGCCTCGGCGGGCTCCGCCTCGGCGGCCGCGGGCTTCGCCCGGCGCTTCTTCTTCTCCTCGCGCGGCGGCCGGAGCGCGGTGACGCTGCCGCCCGCCTGCTCGATCTTCTTGCGCGCCGAGGCGGAGAAGGCGTGGGCGGTAACGGCGAGCTTCTTCGTCAGGTCGCCCTGCCCGAGCACCTTCACGTCGGTGCGCGTGTTCTTGATCAGGCCCTTCTCGACCATGGCCTCGAGCGTCGCCTCGGCGCCCTCGTCGAAGACGCGCTCGAGGTCGCGGAGGTTCACCGGCACGGTCGAGGTGCGGTGCGGGCCGATCGGCATGGCGTCCTTCGACGTCGAGCCGCGCTGCTTGGGCAGGCGCATGTAGATCGGCATCTGGCCGCCCTCGAACCCCGGGCGCATCGAGTGCGACCCGGAGCGCGACTTCTGGCCCTTGATCCCGCGACCCGAGTAGCGCCCCTTGCCCGAGCCCAGGCCGCGGCCGACCCTCTTCTTGGCCTTCCGCTTCTGCGCGGGCTTCAGCTTGGACAGGGTGAGCTCGTCCCGCTCTTCCGGCACGGCTAGCCCTCCTCCCCGTCGACGCGGACGAGATGGCGGACCTTGCGAAGCATGCCGAGCGTCTCCGGGCTCGCGTCCCGCTCGGTCGTCTTGCCGATGCGGCCGAGGCCGAGCGCCCGCAGCGTGCCGCGGTGGCGGCCCGTCTCGCCGATCTGGCTACGAACCTGCGTGATCCGAAGCTTCGCCATCCGCCTCCGTCTCCGTTTCCGTCTTCGCCTCCGGCTCCTCCGCGGCCTCTGCGGCGGGCTCCGCCACCGCGGCCGGCTCCTCGGCCGGCTCCTCCCGCGCCTTCTTGGGCGGGAAGAGGATGTCCTCGACCGCCTTCCCGCGGATGCGCGCGACCTCCTCCGGCCGGCGCAGGCTCTGGAGCCCGTTTACCGTCGCCTTGAGCAGGTTGATGGGGTTCGGGTTGCCGAGGCTCTTGGCCAGGATGTCCCTGATCCCGCCGAGTTCGAGCACGGCGCGGACGCCGCCGCCGGCGATGACGCCGGTTCCCTCGCTCGCGGGCCGCAGGAGCACCCGGGCGGCATCGGAGCGGCCGAGCACCTCATGGGTGATCGTCGTCCCGTGCTTCGGCACCTCGAAGAGGTTCTTCTTCGCGTCGTCGACGGCCTTCGAGATGGCGAGCGGGACCTCCCGCGCCTTCCCGTAGCCGACGCCGACCCGGTCGACCTCGTCGCCGATGACGACGAGCGCCGTGAACGAGAAGCGCCGACCGCCCTTGACGACCTTGGCGACGCGGTTGATCTCGACGACGCGCTCCTTCAGCTCCCGCGAGTCGATCTCGCGCTGGCGCACCTGTCTGGCGTCGATAGACACTAGAAACTCAGCCCTCCCTCGCGTGCTCCGTCGGCGAGCGCCTTCACGCGCCCGTGGTAGAGGTAGCCGCCGCGGTCGAAGACGACCGACTCGACGCCGGCCTTCTTCCCGGCGGCGGCGAGGAGCTTGCCGACCTCGGCGGCCTGCTCCCGCTTGGATCCCTTGAAGCTCTTCTTCAGGCCCAGGTGGCTCGCGGCGGCGAGGGTCTTGCCCTCGACGTCGTCGACGAGCTGCGCCTCGATGCCGCGGTTCGAGCGGCGCACGACGAGGCGCGGGCGCTCGGCGGTGCCCTCGATCTTGCGGCGGACGCGCCGGTGACGGCGCTCCCGGGCCTGCCTGACTGTGAGCGTTGCCATGAGGCCTACGCTCGCTTCCCGACCTTGCGGCGGACGTACTCGCCCGCGTAGCGGATGCCCTTGCCCTTGTACGGCTCGGGCGGACGGACGGAGCGCACCTCGGCGGCGACTTGGCCGACGCGCTGCTTGTCGATGCCCTTCACGAGCACCTGCGTCGGCTGGGGCACCTCGAACGTGATGCCCTGCGGCGCCTTCTTCACGACCGGATGCGAGTAGCCGACGTTGAGCTCGAGGTCGGCGCCGCGCAGGGAGGCTCGGTAGCCGACGCCCTGGATCTCGAGCGCCTTCTCGAAGCCCTTCGTGACGCCCTCGACCATGTTGGCGACGAGCGTTCGGGTGAGCCCGTGCAGCGCGCGGTCCTCGCCGCGCTCCGTCGGGCGCGTGACGACGATCTTGCCGTCGCGCTGCTCGACGGCGATGCGCTGCGGCACGTGCTGCGAGAGCTCGCCCAGCGGGCCGTTCACCATCACCCTTCCAGGAGAGATTGAGACGGACACTCCGGCCGGCAGTTCGATGGGCTTGTTTCCGATTCGACTCAACTCTTCGCCTTCTCCCTCAGTGGTGAGAGATCGTCAGATTTCTCACCAGACGAAACAGATGACCTCGCCGCCGACGCCGAGCTCCTGCGCCGTACGGCTCGTGACGAGACCCTTGGACGTTGACATGATCGCCGTGCCCATCCCGCCGAGGACGCGCGGAACGCGGTCCTTGCGGGCGTAGACCCGGCGGCCGGGCTTGGAGATGCGGCGCAGGTCGGTGATGACGCGCTCGCGGTTCCGCCCGAACTTGAGCTCGACGACCAGCGTATCGAAGGACTCGCCCTTCTCGACGCGGTAGTCCTTGATGTAGCCCTCGTCCTTGAGGACGCGGGCGATCTCGACCTTCATGCCGGACACGGGCATGGTCGTCGTCTCGTGCAGCGCCCGGTTGGCGTTGCGGATGCGCGTGAGCATGTCCGCGATGGGATCGTTCAGCATCGGTCCACCCCCTACCAGCTCGACTTGGTCATGCCGGGGATGAAGCCCTCGTGCGCGAGCTCGCGCAGGCAGATCCGGCAGAGTCCGAACTTGCGGTACACCGCACGCGGGCGCCCGCACCGGTTGCACCGGCTGTAGGCCCGCGTCCTGTACTTCTG
>DATHVD010000075.1:0-7806 GCA_035461525.1 Gaiellaceae bacterium | reverse complement strand
AACGGCGGGTAGTCGAGCTCGCGCCGGCGCTCGAGCTCGCCGGCGAGGAACTCGTCCACGTCGTGGCGCGCGGCCAGCGCGATCGGGCGGGCGTCCGGCTGGTGGGTCTGGACGAGAACCCTGCCGGGCGCGTCCCGGCCGCTGCGGCCCGCGAGCTGCGTCACGAGCTGGAACGTCCGCTCCTCCGCGCGGAAGTCGGCGAGCCCGAGCCCGGTGTCGGCGTCCACGACCGCCGCGAGCGCGACCCCGGCGAAGTGGTGGCCCTTGGCGACCATCTGCGTGCCGAGGAGCACGCCGCGCTCGCACGCGGCGAAGCGGCCGAGCGTCTCGGCCAGCTTCCCCGGATGGCCGGCGGCGTCGGCGTCGAGGCGGAAGCGCTCGAGCTCCGGCAGGCGCGTCGCGAGCTCTTCCTCGAGCCTCTCCGTGCCCGCGCCGAGCCGCGCGACCTCGGCCGCGCCGCATGCCGGGCAGAGCTCCGGCGCCGGTTCGCGGTGGCCGCAGTGGTGGCAGTGGAGGCGCCTGTCGCCGTGCAGCGAGAGGGCGACGTCGCAGGACTCGCAGCGGCTGGTCAGCCCGCACGCCCGGCAGTGGAGCGCGACCGCGACGCCGCGGCGGTTGAGGAGGAGGATGGCCTTGCCGCCCCCGTCGGCGATCTCGCCCAGCCCCGCCAGGAGCGGCGCCGAGAGCGGGTAGCCTGCCTCCCGCCTGAGGTCGACGACGAGGACGCGCGGAAGCGGGCCGGTGAGCCGCCCGCCGAGCTCGAGCCGCTCGAGCCGCTCCCAGCTCTCCGGCCGCGGCGTCGCGCTTCCGTAGAGGGCGACGGCGCCCTCGAGCGCCGCCCGCTTGGCGGCGACCGTGCGCGCGTCGTAGCGGGGATCCGACTCCTGCTTGTAGGAGGCGTCATGCTCCTCGTCCACGCAGACCAGCCCCAGGCTCGGCACGGGGGCGAAGACGGCCGAGCGCGCGCCGACGACGATCGGGGCCTCGCCCGAGGCGATGCGCTCGCGCTCGTCCCGGCGCTCGGCCTCCGTGAGGCCCGAGTGGAGCACGGCCACGCGGTCGCCGAAGCGGGCCCGGAAGCGCCCGAGCGCCTGCGGAGTCAGCGCGATCTCGGGGACGAGCACGATCGCGCCGCGTCCGCGCGCGACGGCCTCCGCGCAGGCGCGCAGGTAGACCTCCGTCTTTCCGCTCCCGGTGGCACCGCGCAGGAGGAAGGCGCCGCCTCCGTCGTCGAGCGCCGCCGTCAGGCGTTCGAGCACGGCCCCCTGCTCGCGGGTGAGCGCGCTGGGCGCCTCCTCGGCGGCGATCGCCTCCTCACGGCGGCGCCGCCGGGCGCCGGCGCGGTGGGCGCGCGCGGGCGGGGCGACGAGTGCGAGGGCGCGGGCGGGGGTCGAGCCGTAGTAGTCGGCGAGCCAGAGCGCGAGGTCGACGAGCGGGCCGGGAACGGCGCCCAGCACGTCCTCGACGGCGACGGGCTCGACGTCCGGCGGCGCCTCGTCCTCGAGGCCGATGACGACGCCCCGCCGTGTCGCGCGGCCGAAGCGGACGGAGACGACGGCGCCCTTGCGCAGATCGCCCGCGAGGTACGTGAACGGCCGCGCGACGGTGCGGGCGGTGACGAGTGGGACGACGGACGCGAAGCGGCTCACGGATAGAATCATCACGGAGATGGCGGCTGGGCACACCGTCGAGGACTACCTCGAGACGATCTACTTCCTGGCCTTCCCGATCGGGGAGTACCGCCCGGAGACGAAGGGCGCGCCGACGCTCGCCGTCCGCGTGGCCGACATGCTCGGCGTCTCGCGCGCCTCGGCGGGCGAGATGCTGAAGCGGCTCGAGTCCGAGGGGCTCGTCGAGCGCGGCGAGCAGAAGGAGGCGATCCTGACGAAGGAAGGCCGAGCCGTGGCCGAGCGGGTCGTCCGGCGCCACCGCATCATCGAGCGCCTCCTCACGGACTTCATGGGCTACACGCCAGCCGAGGCGCACGAGCAGGCAGACCTCCTCGGGAACACCTTCACGGACGACATGGTCGAGCGGATCGCCGACCAGCTCGGTCAGCCGGACCGGTGCCCGCACGGGTGGCCCGTGGACACCGACTTCGAGCAGTCCGAGAACAAGGAGCTCGTCCCGCTCGCCGATCTCGAGGAAGGGCGAAGCGCTGAGATCGTCCGCCTCGCCGAGCACGACGGCGACCTCCTCCACTGGTACTACGACGAGGGCCTCGTCCCCGGCACGAGCCTCGAGCTCCTGCGCGCCGAGCCGGCCGCCGGTCAGTTCGCCGTCACCGTCGGAGGCGACGAGCGCGCGATCGGCGAGAAGGCCGCCGCCGGCCTCTTCGTGCGCCCGGCCGCGTAGGCGCTCCGGCGGCTCGGCACGAGCGCGCGGCTCGGTCCGGCCGGAGGGTGCTTGTGTTCCACGTGCACGAGGGCTCTCGCGCGTCCTCGCGCCCTCTCCGCGGCAGCCGCGGGCGTTGTCAGCTCGTGCCGGTGAAACACAAGCGTTCTTCGGACGCGCGGGAAGCCGCGGCGCGCCGGGGCGCTAGGAGGCCGCGATCTCGGCTTCGGCGAGGCCGGCGGCCTCGCGGAGCCCCTCGGCCTTGTCCGTGCGCTCCCACGTGAAGTCGTGCTCGGCCCGGCCGAAGTGGCCGTACGCGGCCGTCTTCGTGTAGATCGGTCGGCGCAGGTCGAGGTCGCGGAGGATCGCGCCGGGACGGAGGTCGAAGTGCTCGCGCACGAGCTCCTCGATACGCGTGAGCGGGATCCGCTCGGTGCCGAAGCAGTCCACCTCGATCGAGACCGGGTGGGCAACGCCGATCGCGTAGGCCACCTGGAGCTCGCAGCGCTCGGCGATGCCGGCTGCGACGACGTTCTTCGCCGTGTACCGCGCCGCGTAGGCGGCGGAACGGTCGACCTTGGTGGGGTCCTTGCCGGAGAAGGCGCCGCCGCCGTGGCGGGCCGACCCTCCGTACGTGTCGACGATGATCTTCCGCCCGGTGAGCCCCGTGTCCCCCATCGGCCCGCCGCGCACGAATTTCCCGGTCGGGTTGACGAGGACGAAGTCGCGCTCCTCGAATCGCTTCTCGTCGTAGAGGTCGCGGGGGAGGATCGGATGGAGGACGTGCTCGATCAGGTCGGGCTTGATCAGCGCCTCCTCGTCGAGTCCCTCCCGGTGCTGCGTGGAGACGAGGACGTGCTCGACCTCCACCGGCCGGTGACGGCCGCGCTCGTCCACCTCGTAGCGGATGGTCACCTGGCACTTGCCGTCCGGGCGCAGGTACGGGAGGACGCTCGCCTTGCGCACCTCGGAGAGCCGCTTGACGATCTTGTGCGCGAGCGTGATCGGGAGCGGCATCAGCTCCTCGGTTTCCGTGCAGGCATACCCGAACATCATCCCCTGGTCGCCGGCGCCGATCCGGTCGAGCGGGTCGTCCTCGCCGCGCTGCGTCTCGTAGGACGTCTCGACTCCCTGCGCGATGTCGGGGGACTGCTCGTCGAGGGCAACGATGACGCCGCACGTCTCGGCGTCGAAGCCGTACTTGGCGCGGTCGTAGCCGATCTCCCTGATCCGCTCGCGCACGAGGCGGGGGATGTCGACGTACGTCTCCGTCGTGATCTCGCCGGCGACGACGACGAGGCCGGTGGTGATCAGCGTCTCGCAGGCGACGCGGCCGTCGCGGTCGTCCGTGAGGACCGCGTCGAGGATCGTGTCCGAGACCTGGTCGGCGACCTTGTCCGGGTGGCCTTCGGTCACGGACTCGGACGTGAACAGGTAGGAGCGGGCCGCCATCGCGTCCGGAAGGCTACCGGCCCGGGCTCAGTCGATGCCGAGGAAGACCGAGTACCGGGCGATGTCGTCGTCCGTCGTCCCCCAGACGACGAAGCTCCCGAGCGGGTCGGTGTAGCGGCGGCTCTCGGCCACGTCCTCCCCGCCGAGCTCGGCGAGGCCGAAGACGAGCGGGAAGATCTCCTCGAGATCGGCGTAGGCGAATCCGGTCGTCTCGCCCGGGACGCCCGCCTCGTCGAGGGCGTCCTCGTAGCCGTCGTCGTCGGCGAGCCTGTCGCCGTCCGCGCGGAGGGCGGCGATCCCCTCCCTCGAGGTGCTGAGGACGAGCAGCCCGTCGAAGGCCCCGTAGACGAGGCCGAACGGCGGTGAGAACGCGATCTCCCTCACCTCGACGCCGTCCACGTCGCTCTGCTGCGCCGGGCCCAGCGGGACGAACGCGCCCGCGCCGGAGACGAGCTCGTCGAGCGTCGCGAGCGCCTGCGCCTCGTCCTCGACGCGCGTGACGAGCGTGACCTCGGGGATGACCGCGCCGCGCCGGACGTAGAGCGCGCCCTCGTCGGCCAACAAGGGCGCGAGGTCAGCCTCGAGCGAGACGCCGAGGAAGGCCTCGAGCTGGGCGATCTCCCTCTCCGTGGAGGGGTCGGACTCCGCGAGCGCGTCGCGGAAGCCGGCGATCGCCTGGTCGAGATCGCTGAATCCGACGTAGGCGAGGGCGTCACCCGGGACGGTCTCCGGCAGCTCGGCCTCGAAAGGCTCGGTGACGAACCAGGGCTCGGCGTCCTCGGGGAAGACCATCGTGCCGTCCATCCGGGCACCGTCGTCGGAGGCGGCGACGGCGAAGCCGGAGGCCGCGATCGTTCCCGTCCCCCCCAGCATGCCGAAGAGCGGCGACAGGACCGCCTCGTCCTCCGGCGGCAGGGCGTTCAGCGACTCACCGTCCACGAAGCCCCGGACGAGGGCGTCCCCGTCGAGGCCGTCCATCGCCCGGTCGAACGTCTCCGAGTCGGAGAGCCTGGGGCCGTTCCGGGCGTCCAGGAAGCGGTCGAGGGCTTCCTGGTCGGGCGCGACCGCCTGCCAGCCGTCCACCTCCTGGACGACGGGAGGCTCCTCGCTCTTCTGCAAGAGCTGCTGGAAGGCTTCGAGGTCGTCGGGCTGCGTCAGCGCCACGACAGGCGGGTCCTCGCCGGCGTCGAACTCGAGGCCGACGACGACGACCTCGGGCCCGAGCGCGGGCTTCACGTCCCGCTCGAAGTCGATCTCGGCGTCGGCGTCGGCGGCGATCTCGGCGAAGAAGCGCTGGAGCGCGCCCTCGCCGCCCGGGAACCTGGCTGCGAGGTCCTCGACGGCCGACCACTGGTCGCCGTCGAAGTCCGTGTCGACCACGAGGTAGAAGGAGACGTCGCCGGGAACCAGGTCGGCCGCGCCGCCGGTCTCCTCGCCCGCGCCGCATCCGGCTGCGAAGACGAGCAGCGCGGCGACGGCCAGGGCTGCGAGGAGTCGCATCGTTTTCATGCTACTCATCTGTCGGCGTCCTGCTCATCAAGTCTGAGACCAAATCGGCGGGGCTCGTCCCGGTCAGCACCTGGCAGACCGCTGTCGTGATCGGCAGCTCGACGCCGAGCCTGCGGGCGAGGTCGTCGAGCACGGGGGCCGTCGTCAGGCCCTCCACGACCATTCCGATCTCCGCCTCCACCTCCTCCGGCCTGCGCCCGAGGGCGATCAGCTCGCCCGCCCGGCGGTTGCGGCTGTGGCGGCTGAAGCAGGTGACGACGAGGTCGCCCATGCCGGCGAGGCCGGCGAAGGTCTCCCCGCGCGCCCCGCAGGCCTCGCCGAGGCGCGCCATCTCCGCCAGCCCTCGCGTGATCACGGCCGCCTTCGCGTTGTCGCCGAAGCCGAAGCCGTCCACGCCGCCGGCGGCCAGCGCCATCACGTTCTTCGCAGCCGCGCAGAGCTCGACGCCGACGAGGTCCGTGTTCACGTAGACGCGGAAACGCGTCGAGATGAGGGCGTGCTGGAGCTCGACCGCCAGCGCCTCGTCCTCGCTCGCGATGACGGCCGCGGCGGGCAGCCCCTCGGCGATCTCCTCCGCGTGGTTCGGGCCGGAGAGCACGGCCACGGGGCGGCCGCTCACGACCTGCGAGAGGCGGCGGCCCGTCTCGGGGTCGAGGCCCTTCGTGAGGCCGAGCAGCGGCGCGCCGCCGGGGATCGACTCCGCCACGGTGCGGAAGGCGCGGCTCGGCACGGCGAGGACGACGAGGTCGGCGTCGGCGAGCGGCCCCTCGGCGAGCGGCGCCGCCCGGACGCCCGTGAGGTCGCAGCCCGGGACGTAGCGCGGGTTCCGGCCCGTCTCGGCGATGGCCCGCGCCTGCTCGGGGTCGCGGCAGGCGAGCGTCGTCTCGTGCCCGCGCTCGGCGAGGAGCGCGGCGAAGACGGACCCCCACGAGCCGCCGCCGACGACGACGGCCCTCACGGCGCCGTCCTCCTGCGGTAGAGGACGTGCGCTAGCCCGTGGTGCTCGACGTCGCGCTCGTAGGCGAAGCCGGCCTTCTCCATGATCCGCCGCGAGCGGGCGTTCGTCGGCAGCGTGAACGCGACGAGGTCGCGGACGCCGTGCCGCTCGGCGTGCGCGACGAGGCCCGCCGCCATCTCGCTCCCGTAGCCGCGGCCCCAGAGATCGCCGGCGACCGCGTAGAGGAGCTCGACCTCCTCCCCGCCGCCGATCTCCGTGCGGCGGATGCCGCCGCGGCCCACGAAGGCGCCCGCTCCGCGGTCGCGGAAGACGAAGATCCCGAAGCCCGGCTCGCCGCCGTGGCCGGAGTTCCGCTCGATCCACTCGCGGCTCTCCTCGGCCGTCGCCGTCTCGCCCCCGAGGGTTGCCGTCACACGCTCGTCCGCGTGGAACGCCGCCAGCTCCGCCTCGTGCTCGGCGACGTCGAGTGGCTCGGCCCGCAGCCGCTCTGTCTCGAAGGCCGCGGTCACGACCGCCGCACGAAGTCGATGACGACGGGGACGCCCGCGAGGCCGAAGCGTTCCCGCAGGCGGTTCTCGACCCAGTAGCCGTAGTCGCGGGTCATGAGACCCGGGTCGTTGACGAAGAGGCGGAAGCGCGGCGGCCGGACGCTGACCTGCGTGCCGTAGAGGAGGTTGAGGCGCCTCCCGTCCTTCTGCGGGCCCGGCCGCGCCTCGCGCAGCTCCCCGAGCGCGCGGTTGAGCTCCCCCGTGGGGATCCGCGACGTGTGGCGGGCGAAGAGCTCCTCGACGCGGTCGAGGAGCTTCCTCGTCCCACGGCGCGTGTGCGCCGAGACGGCGACGACCGGCGGCCGCTGGCGCAGGCGCGCCTCGAGCCGCGGGCGGACGTCCTCGATCCCCACCCGGGCAGCGTCCCACTTGGAGAGGACGACGATGGTCGAGCAGCCGGCGGTACGGGCGACGTCGGCGACGGCGAGATCCTGGTCGACGAGGCCCTCGCTCGCGTCGACGAGCACGAGGGCGACGTCCGCCCGCTCGGCCGCCCTGAGCGCGCGGAGCTCGGAGTAGTACTCGATCCCCTGCCGCTGCCGGCGCTTGCGGCGCATGCCCGCGGTGTCGACGAGCTGGAAGGTCGTGTCGCCGCGCCGGAGCACCGTGTCGATCGAGTCGCGCGTCGTCCCCGGCACGTCGGAGACGATCACGCGCTCCTCGCCGACGAGCGCGTTCACGAGGCTCGACTTGCCCACGTTGGGCCGGCCGAGCACGGCGACGCGGATCGCTTCCTCCCCCAGCTCGGGCGGGCCCTCGCCCGGGAGGGCGGCCACGACCTGGTCGAGCAGGTCGCCGGTGCCGTGGCCGTGGAGCGCGGAGATCGGCACCGGGTCGCCCAGGCCGAGGCGGTGGAACTCGAGCGCCTCGTCGTCGCGGCGCGGGTCGTCCACCTTGTTCGCGACGACGATCACCGGCTTGCGCGAGCGGCGGAGGATCTCCGCCACCTCCTCGTCGCCGGGGGTGACGCCGGCCTTCGCGTCGACGACGAGGAGGACGAGGTCG
>DATHVD010000074.1:0-5746 GCA_035461525.1 Gaiellaceae bacterium | reverse complement strand
TCGCCAGCGACGAGGACGCGCTCGACGCTCGAGCCGCGCAGGTCGCGCCCGCGCTCGGCCGCCCCCTCGACGAGGTGCGCCGCGTACGAGGGCGTGAGCACGACGGCCTCGGGGCGGAGGAGCTCGACCGCCTTCACGAGGCGCTCGGTGTTCCCCGTGCCGACGGGGATGTGGCAGAGGCCGATGCGGTCGAAGGAGGCGAGCGCCGCCCCGGCGACGAACGGCCCGGCGTTGTAGGTGGAGACAATGCGCTGGCCGGCGGCGATCCCGGACGCCGCGTAGCTCCGTGCCGAGCCGGTCACCCAGTTGTCGAGGTCGCCCGCCGTGAGCGGGATATAGCTCGGCGCGCCCGTCGTGCCGCTCGTCGAGTAGATGCGGACGATCTCGCCCGCGTCCGCGCAGAGGTGCGCGCCGACGGGGTTCTCGGTAGTACGCGTCGCCCGCAGCTCGTCCTTCTCCGTGAGCGGGAGCTGCGCGATTCCGGCGAGCCCACCGGCGTCGCGGGCGTCCTCGAAGCCGAGCTTCTCCCTGTAGAACGCCGAGCGCTCGAGGAGGTAGACGAGCTGGACCCGGTAGCTCTCGTCGTCGAGGGCGAGCTGCTCCTCCCAGGGCCGCGCCTCGACCTCCGGCTCGAGCATCACGCCCTCGGCGGGGGCTCGTACTCGACCGCCTCCTCTGCCGCGGCAGCGAGGCCGAAGCCGAGCGGTCGCTCCTGCTCCTCCGCGAGGTGTGCGAGCAGGCTCGCCGTGCGCGCGAGGATGGGCACCGCCTTCACGGCCGCGGCGGGGAAGCCGAGGTCGAGGAGGACGGCTGCGATCGGCATGGAGACGTTGAGGACGAGCGGCCTCCCCCACTCCGCGACGACGGCGTCGCGGAAGGCACGTGCGAGCGCGACGTGCTCGCCGCTCGCGCCGCGCTCGTCGGCGAGCTCGAGGATGCGCTCGGCCCGCGGGTCGCCGGGCCGGTGCACGGGATGGCCGAACCCGGGCACCTTCCCGCCGGCCGCACGGATCTCCGCGACGAGCTCCCGCGGCTCGCGGCCGGATGCGCGCGCCTCCTCGAGCAGGCGGGCGCACTCCTCCGACGTCCCGAGCACGACCGGCCCGGCGCCGAGGATCCCGGCCGCGACGGCCCCCTGCAGCGACCCGGGGTCTGCCGCGAGCGTCATCCGCGCGGCCACGTTCGTCGGCATCAACCCGTGCTCGGCGATGGCGACGAGGAGGAGGTCGAGGAAGAACCGCTGCTCCTCCGTCGGCTCCTCGCCGGTGAGGAGGAGGTGGAAGTGCTCCGTGAACGTGAGGCGGCCCATGAGGTCGCCGGCGAGGTCGCGCCCGCGCACCTCGACGCGGTCGGGGTAGGCCTGCGCGATCCGGCTCTTCACAGCTCGTCCCGCACGAGGCGGGCGCCGCCGACCATCGCGCCGAGCTTGGCGAAGGCCAGCTCGCGGGGCAGGTACTTCATGCCGCAGTCCGGCGCCACCATGAGACGCTCCGGCTCGACGGCCTCGAGCGCGCGCCGGATTCGTTCGGCGACCGTCTCCGCCGTCTCGGCCATGGGGGAGCCGAGATCGAGAACGCCGAGCACGATCGTCTTCCCGGGGAGGTCGCGCAGCACCTCCGGGTCGAGGTCGGGCTGCGCGGCCTCGAGCGAGACGTGCGTCACCGCGCACGCGTCGAGCTCGCGCAGGAACGGGTAGCCGGTGAGCCGGTCCTTGACGACGTGCGCGTAGCCGAAGCACGTGTGGAGCACGGTGTCGCCCTCGATGCCCTCGAGCGCGCGGTCGACCGCCTCGAGCGCGTACTCGCGCGCGGGGTCGGGCCGCGCCTGCAGGTACGGCTCGTCGATCTGGACGACTTCGGCGCCGGCCGCCTTCAGGTCGCGCAGCTCCTCGTTCACCGCCTCCGCGTAGGCGAGCGCGAGGCTCCGCCCGTCCGGGTAGTGGTCGTTCTGCGCCTGCTGCGTCATGGTGAACGGCCCCGGCACGGTGATCTTGATCCGGCGGTCCGTGAGCGAGCGGAGAAGCTCGACGTCGCGGACCTCGACCGGGCGGGTGCGCCGGATCGGGCCGACGACGCGCGGAACCGGGTTCTCGTGCCCCGTGCGGTCGAGCGCGACTCCGGGAGTGTCCAGGTCGACGCCCTCGAGCGCCGTCGCGAAGCGGTTCGAGTAGCTCTCGCGCCGCATCTCTCCGTCCGTGATCACGTCGACGCCGGCCCGCTCCATGTCCTGGACGGCGAGCCGGGTGGCGTCGTCCTGGGCCTCCTCGAGGTGCTCCTCGGGGACGCGCCAGAGCTCGAGAGCACGGACGCGAGGCGGGAGCCGCTCGCCCAGCCGCTCGCGATCGATCAGCCACCCCGGCTGCGGATAGCTGCCGACGACGGTCGTGACGAGAGGCCCTGCCATCGGGGCAGAACTCTACGCGCGGACGGCACCGACCGCCGCGCTTGCAGATAACCTTCTGGTTAGATAACCTTGCGGTTCCGTAGCGATGACGACCGACGCCCTCAGCCTCACCTTCGCCGCCCTCGCCGATCCGACGAGACGCTCCATCCTCGCCCGCCTCACGGAGGGCCCGGCGACGGTGAAGGAGCTCTCGGCGCCGTTCGCCATCAGCGGTCCGGCGGTCTCGAAGCACCTGCGCGTCCTCGAGCGGGCCGGCCTGATCGTGCGCGGCCGCGAGGCGCAGTGGCGCCCGTGTCGCCTCGAGGGCGCGCCCCTCCGCGAGGTCGCGGAGTGGGCCGAAGGCTACCGCCGCTTCTGGGACGCGAGCTACGAGCGGCTGGACGGGTACCTGGAACGCCTACAGGAAGGAGAAGGACGATGACGACCGCAGCCAAGGTCGGGGAGACGACCATCACCGAGCCGTCGGAGCGAGAGGTCGCCATGACGCGGGTCTTCACCGCCCCGCGCGGGCTCGTGTGGGACGCGTGGACGAAGCCGGAGCACGTCACCCGCTGGCTCCTCGGCCCCGAGGGCTGGACGATGCCCGTGTGCGAGATCGACCTGCGGCCGGGCGGCTCGTGGCGCTTCGTCTGGCGCAAGGACGACGGCACGGAGATGGAGATGACCGGCGAGTACCGCGAGGTCGAGCCGCCTGCACGGCTCGTCAACACCGAGCGCTGGGGCGGCGACTGGCCCGAGTCGGTGAACACCCTCGTCCTCGAGGAAGAGGGCGGGGCGACGACGATGACGCTCACGAGCCTCTACGCGTCGCAGGAGGCCCGGGACGCGGCCGTCGCCACGGGCATGGCCGACGGCGCCGAGAAGAGCTTCGCCCGGCTCGACGACCTCCTGGCCGAGGCCGCCTGAGCCGGCGTGCCGTTCGAGCTCGAGTTCGAGGACTCGTTCGCGGCCGGCGAGCTCGACCGCAGCCGCTGGCTCCCGTACTACCTCCCCCAGTGGAGCAGCCGCGGGCTGGCCGCCGCCCGCTACGAGGTGGGCGGCGGCCGGCTCCTCCTGCGCGTCGAGGCGGACCAGGCACCGTGGTGCCCCGAGCTCGACGGGGAGACGCGCGTGTCCTCGCTCCAGACCGGGTGCTTCGCCGGCCCCGTCGGAAGCGCGGTCGGTCAGCACCGCTTCCACCCGGACGCCGTCGTGCGTGAGGCGCAGCCGGAGGTCCGCCTCTACACCCCGCTCTACGGACGACTCGAGCTCCGCGCGGCCGCGACCGACGACCCGCACGCGATGGTCGCGCTCTGGCTGATCGGCTTCGAGGACGCGCCGGAGCGCTCGGCGGAGATGTGCGTCTGCGAGATCTTCGGCAAAGACGTGGAGCCGGGTCGCGCCCGCGTGGGAGTCGGTGTCCACCCCTTCGGCGACCCGAAGATCGCGGACGACTTCGAGCAGGTGGAGATCGCCGCCGATGTCCGCGAGCCACACGACTACGCTGCCGAGTGGACGCCGGGCCGGGTCGAGTTCTCGATCGACGACCGGACGGTGAAGGTCGTCGAGCAGGCGCCCGACTACCCGATGCAGCTCATGCTCGGCGTCTACGCCTTCCCGCCGCCGGACGGTGGGCCCGGGGGCCCGTACCCGAAGGAGTTCGCCGTGGACTTCGTCCGGGGCTACCGACTCGGGCCGTGAGGCGCCGGGGGGCGGTGCGTAAGACGCAGCCCGGGCGAGGGCGACTCCCTTCCGACAGGCGCGAACGGACAGGGAGGACCCAGTGCAGTGGCTCAGGGCCCACTGTGCCGCGGAAGACGGGTTAGAGCTCCCCCGCCGGGATCCTCCCCGTCGAGAACGCGCGCACCTGCTCCGGCGTGAACGGCGGGCCGAAGAGGTCCTGCGTATCGTGGAACGCGCGAAAGAGGTGGGCGATGTAGTGCATGCGCTGGCCGAGCTCCGACCAGTCGCTGACGGCGCAGTCGTCGGCGGCGGGCGGGGCCGGCTCGAAGCGCGCGAGCAGCCCGCCTAGGTCCGCTTCCGCGGGCTCGAGGAGCGCCTCGGGGAAGGGGTCGTCGAGGTTCCGCCCGAGCGCGAGCACCCGCCCGGGCAGGGAGAGCACCATCAGGCAGTGGGTGATGACCTCGCGGGCGAGCTCGCTCGCGGCGTGCTGGACACTCGGGGCGACGAGGCCGAGGACGGCTGCTGCCGGAGCGCGGGCAAGCGTCCACCAGCCGGCCGCGGGCGGGTGGAGGCCGTGGAGCAGGCGCCGGCCCAGGTCCTCCGTCGTCAGGAAGGGCGCGTCGAGCGCCTCGAGAATCTCCGGCTGGAGCCGCGTCTGCTCGTGCAGGCCGATCTCGAGGTTGGCGCAGACGGCCAGCTGGGCGCGCGCCTTCGGGTCGCGCTCGAAGCGAAGCCGGTCGTAGCGCGAGAAGGCCTGCCGCAGGTAGCGCTGCCCGTCCGGCGGCTCGCCGTCGCGGAGGCCGTCCAGGAAGCGCTCGAGCGCCGGCGACTCCGGCGGAGCGTCCGCAGGGCACTCGGCGAGATAGCGGGCGAACTCGAGGCCGATCTCCTCGAACACCTTGCGGTTGCCGCGCGCGACGGCGTCGCTCGCCCGCTCGAAGGCGTCGAACGGGGTGTGGAGCTGCGCGGCCGCCCGGCCGAGCCGTGTGTCCGGCTGCAGGAGCCCCCTGCGCAGGAGCGCGCGCCATGCCGACTCGACGGGATGGACGAGCTCGCGGGGCTTGGAGAGCCGCCGGGCGAGGTGCTCGCCGAAGTCCTCGCCGCGAATCGTCCGGCCCGCCTGGCGCGAGGCCCACGTGGCGAACGTGCACCAGTTCGCGCCCTGGCCGCACCGGGCCGCGACCGCGGCGGCGAGCCGCGAGTAGCAGTACGTGATCTCGAGGTTGCGGACGGCCGGGTTCCGGACGGCGACGATCCGCTGCACCTCGGCGACGTCGGGGATCGGGGGCGCATCCGGCACGGGCACAGTCTCTCACCCGGCGCGGCGGCCTCCGTTACGGTTCCGCGCATGAGGATCCGAGCCGCGGTGCTGGAGGGGTTCGGGCAGCCGCTCTCCGTGCAGGAGCTCGAGCTCGCGGAGCCGCGGGCCGGCGAGGCCCTCGTCCGGCTCGTCGCCTGCGGCGTCTGCCACACCGACCTGTACACGGCGTCCGGCGCCGACCCGTCCGGCTACGCGCCGGCGGTGCTCGGCCACGAGGGCGCGGGCGTCGTCGAGGCCGTCGGCGAGGGCGTCGCCTCGGTCGCCCCGGGCGACCACGTCGTCACGCTCTTCTCGCCGCAGTGCCGCGGGTGCATCCACTGCACGAGCCCGCGCACGAACCTCTGCCTCGCGATCCGGGAC
>DATHVD010000073.1:0-58437 GCA_035461525.1 Gaiellaceae bacterium | reverse complement strand
CGGCTATCCGCCCTTCTCGCACCTCGTGCGCGTGCTCGCTGCCGGCCCGGAGCCCGGGGCGCCGGCACGGCTCCTCGGCGAGGTGCGGACCGCGCTCGAGCGCGCGGGCGAGGCGGAGCTTCTCGGGCCGGCCCCGCTTCTGCGACTCCGCGGCCGCCACCGCGCCCAGCTCCTGGCCAAGACCGGGTCGCCCCGTGCCCTCGCATCGCGCGCGGCGCGACTCCTCGCGGCGGCGGCGCCCGCCATGCGCCGGGACGGGCTCACGGCCGCCGTCGACGTCGACCCGCAGACCCTCTCCTAGCGACGTTTCGCGGCTCGAGGCCGAGGGGACACTGGCGCCATGACAATCGGAGAGATCATCGGACTCATCATCGTCGGGCTCGTCATCGGCGCGCTCGGACGGCTCTTCCACCGGGGAACCGCGCCCATGGGGATCCTGGTGACGATCGTGATCGGCATCGCCTCCGCGCTGCTCGTCGGCTGGCTCGTCGGCGGCGGAATCCTCGGCTTCATCCTCGCCGTGGTCGTCGCCGTCGTCCTCGTGGCGCTCTACTCGCGCACGGTCGGGCCGCGGCAGCGCACTGCGGTCGACCACTAGGGGACGCACCCCGCCCCGTTAGACTTCCCCTTCTTGGGCGAGGTCGAAGGCCAGATTCGGAGCGAGCACCTCGACGCCGAGCGCGAAGCTCGGCGTCGAGTTGCGCTCGCACAGATACGGCAGTTTCCGGATCCCGTCCTGCGCATGCGGGCGAACGAGGTCGAGGAGCTGGACGAGTCGGTGGCAGCCCTCGTCGAGCGCATGGGCCGGCTCATGCAGGAGGCGCGCGGGGTCGGCCTGGCCGCCCCGCAGGTCGGCGTGCTGCGCCGGATCCTCGTGTACCAGGCGGCGGACGAGGAGCCTGTCACCGCCCTCGTCAACCCGCGGGTGACCGCCGTCTCGGAAGAGCGCGAGACGGCCGAGGAGGGCTGCCTCTCGCTCGGCGCCGCCACGGTCGTCGTCCCGGTGGAGCGCGCGGTCGCGCTCACCGTCGAGGCGACCTCGCCGGAGGGCGAGCCGCTCACGATCGAGGCCGAGGGACTCGAGGCGCGCGTGATCCAGCACGAGCTCGACCACCTCGACGGCGTCCTCACGGTCGACCGAACGGCGCCGGACGCCAGGCGGGAGGCTCTCGCGGAGCTTCGGCCGCAGCCCGTCCTGGGACCTCTGGGGTGAGCCCGACCTCCGCGCCCTCGTGAGCATCGCCGTCGCGGCGACCGGTGACTTCGGCGCGGCGATCCTGGCCGGTCTGGCGTCGCGCCGCGAGATCGAGCTCCTCCTGACGAAGGCCGATCGGCCGCAGGGCCGCGGGCGCAAGAAGCAGCCGAGCCCCGCGAAGGACGTCGCCGTCAGGCACGGCATGCGTGTCGAGCAGCCCGAGCGGCTGACCGAGTTTCCGGGCGAGGCGCGCATCGTCATCGTCGCCGACTACGGCCTCCTCATCCCCGAGCGGCTGCTCGCGGAGCGCCTCTGGCTCAACGTCCACCCGTCGCTTCTGCCCCGCTGGCGCGGCGCCGCGCCCGTCGAGCGGGCGATCATGGCCGGAGATCGCGAGACGGGCGTGACCGTCCACCGGACGACGCCCGAGCTCGACGCCGGCCCCATCGCGGCGCAGCGGCGGTTCCCGATCGGGCCCGAGGACGACTCGTCGGTGGTCTACGAGCGGGCGACGCGCGTCGCCCGCGAGCTGCGCGACGAGGTCTTCGCCGAGCCGACGTTCGTGCCCCAGCCGGAGGCGGGCGCCACCTACGCCGACAAGATCACGGCCGCCGACCGGGAGCTGGACTGGTCGCTGCCGCCTGAGCAGAACCTGAACCGCATCAGGGCGCTCTCGCCGCACATCGGCGCCCGCGGGCTCGTCGAGGGCCGGCGCCTCATCGTCTGGAGGGCGCGCCCGGCCAGGCCGGAGGCGGCGCTCGTCGCCGGCGGGCTCGAGCTGCTCGAGGTGCAGCGGGAGGGCGGCCGCCGCATGACCGCGGAGGAGTACCTTCGCGGCCTGCGCAAGTGACGACCGCGCGGGCGGTCGCCGCCGAAGTCGTCCGCCGGGTCTTCGACGAGGACGCCTACGCCGACCGCGTCTTCCGCAAGGCCGCGGAAGGGCTGGGCGAGCGCGACCGCGCCTTCGCCATGCAGCTCGCCTACGGGACGGTGCAGCGCGTCAGGACGCTCGACCACGCGATCGGGACGCTCGGCCGCCGGCCGCTGCGCAAGCTCGACCCGCCCGTGCGGGCTGCGCTCCGGATCGGCGCCTACCAGCTCGGCTGGATGGAGGGCGTGCCTGCCCATGCGGCCGTCCACGAAGCCGTGGAGCTCGTCCGCGCCGCGGGGCTCGAGCGCGCGGTCGCCTTCACGAACGCGGTCCTGCGGCGGCTCGCCGAGGCCCTCCCGGACCTCCTCGCGCGTCTGCACGAGGAGACGCCCGAGGCCGCGGCGCTCCTCCATTCGTACCCGGACTGGATCGCGGAGACCTGGTGGCGCGAGCTGGGCCCCGACGACGCGCGCGCCCTCATGCGGGCGCAGAACGAGCCCCCCGAGACGGCCGTCCGGACTCCGGAGGGGCCGAAGGTCGTCGACGCGATCCCGCCGGAGTGGGTCGAGAGCGGCTATGCATGGCCGCAAAGCCGCAGCTCGCAGCTCGCGGGCGGCGTGGTCGGGGCGCGCCCCGGCGAGCGCGTGCTCGACCTCTGCGCGGCGCCGGGGGGGAAGGCGACCCAGCTCGCCGCCACAGGGGCGGAGGTCGTCGCCGTCGAGAAGCACCCGGGCCGTGCGCGCGAGCTCGATGAGAACGCGCGGCGGCTCGGCGCACGGCTCACCGTGGTCTGCGCCGACGCGCTCGCCCTCCCCGACGAGCTGCGCGGGTTCGACCGCGCGCTCGTGGACGCGCCCTGCTCGGGCCTAGGCGTCCTCAACTCGCGCCCCGATCTCCGCTGGCGGGCGGCGCCGCTCCCCGACCTGCAGCTCGAGCTGCTCCGCGCGGCGGCCGGACGGGTCCGGCCCGGGGGCACGGTCACCTATTCCGTGTGCGCGATCGCGGCCGCCGAGAACGAGGCCGTCGCCGACGCGACCGGGCTCGCGGCGGATGACCTCGGCGGGCTCTGGCCGGAGTTCCGCCATCCCCGCAGGCCGGAGTTCCTGCTCACACTCCCGCACGTCCACCGCACGTCGGGCTTCTTCATCGCCCGCCTGCGCATCTAGGATCGCCGTGTGAGCTGGCGCGACTGGATGTGCACGGTCGAGATCGAGCCCTCGGTGTACGCGGCCGACTTCTCGCGCCTGGGCGAGCAGGTGCGCCACCTCCTGAACGCGGGCGCGCGCATCTTCCATTTCGACGTCGGCGACGGGCACTTCGTCGAGCCGATCACGGTCGGTCCGGTCGTGCTCCGGTCGATCGCACCCCTGATCCACGCCGAGGGCGGCAAGGTCGACGTACACCTGATGGTCACGAACCCCGAGCACCACTTCCCGCAGGTGGCGCAGGCCGGCGGCGACAGCGTCACGTTCCACGTCGAGGCCTGCTCGGAGCCCTGGAAGGCGATCGAACTCGCGCGCTCGCTCGGCCTCGAGGTCGGCGTGGCGTTCAATCCGGAGACCGCGGTGGAGGATGCCGTCGCGGCCTCGCTCGGCGCCGACCTCGTGCTCTGCATGAGCATCCATCCCGGCTACTCGGGGCAGGAATTTCTCCCGGAGTCGTACGAGCGGATCCGGACGCTGCGCGGGCAGCTGCACGGCCGCGTCGTCGTCCAGGTGGACGGCGGGGTCACCGACGAGAACGTGCGCGCGATCCACGAGGCCGGGGCGGACGCGATCGTGGCCGGCAGCGCCATCTTCGGCCGGGAGGACCTGAACCGCGCATACCTCAGGCTCGTGCGCGAGCTCGCAGTTGACTGACGCCGCCCACCTCGAGCGGGCGCTCGAGCTGGCGGAGCGCGGACGGGGCGGGACGGCGCCGAACCCGGTCGTCGGCGCGGTGCTCGTCCGCGGCGGCGAGGTGGTGGGGGAGGGGTGGCACGAGCGGGCCGGCGGGGCGCACGCGGAGGTGCGCGCCCTCGAGGCAGCCGGCGAGCGGGCGCGCGGCGCCACGCTCTATGTCACGCTGGAGCCGTGCGCCCACCACGGTCGGACGCCCCCGTGCGCGGACGCGATCGTCGCAGCCGGCGTGGCGCGAGTCGTCGCCGCCGCGCGGGACCCGAACCCGAAGACGGACGGGCAGGGCCTCGAGCGCCTGCGTGCGGCCGGCGTCGCCGTCGAGCTTCCCGGCGGCGAGCTGGAATGGCGGGCGCGGGTGCAGAACGAGGCCTTCCGGACGTGGGCCGTGGAGCGGCGTCCCTTCGTTCTCTACAAGGCCGCGGTCACGCTTGACGGCCGCGTCACCGTCCCGGACGCGCGCTGGGTGAGCGGCGAGGAGAGCCGGCGGCGCGTGCACGAGCTCAGGGCGCGCATGGACGCCGTCGCGGTCGGCATGGGCACCGTGCGCGCCGACGCGCCGCGCCTGACCGCGCGCGATGTGGGCGCGCAGAGGCAGCCGCGCCGGCTCGCGTTCGGGCGCGGCCCGCTGCCGCCTGGTTCCAGGCTCGAGCTCCTGTCCGGGCCGCTCGAGGAGGAGCTGGAGCGCCTGGCGGAGGGAGGCGTGCAGTCGCTCCTGCTCGAAGGCGGCCCGACGCTCGCCACAGCGTTCGTCCGCGCCGGCCTCGTCGACCGCGTCGCGCTCTTCGTCGCGCCGCTCGTCGCCGGCGCCGGCCCGCGCTTCCTCGGCGACCTCGCCCGGCCGCTCCCGCTCACGCACGTGACGGTCGAGCGGGTCGGTGCCGACGTCCTCCTCGCCGGGTACCTGCGCGAGCCGTGAGCGAGACGGGCCTCGCGGCGGCCAGAATGGGCCGTCCGGCCCATTGTGCGCGGCGCTCTCGCCGCCGACCCTGAAAGAAGCGTGCAGCGACCGGAGCTCTTCCTCGGCATCGTCGGCCTGATCGCCGCCGAGATCGTCCACCTCAAGTGGATCTGGTGGACCCACTGGACGTGCCGCAAGTGCGGCCGCAAGAACCACGAGTGCGGCCACGGCGCCAAGTGGATGTTCCTCCTCTAGGAGGAGCCAGACGCCCCGCCCGCTCTTCCCGGCGCCCGGCGACGCTTGTGTTTCACGAACACAAAGTCCGCCCGCCGTCGAGGCCGCTCGCTGAGGGCAAGTAGGCGCGGGGAGCCGCCGGGGAGGGCTCGTGCCGGTGGAACACAAAGTGACCCCTCGCGGGGCCCGCGGCTATCGTTCGGCCGTGTTCACCGGGATCGTCCGCGAGCTCGCCGTCGTCGAGGAGGCGACCGAAGGGGAGGCCGGCGTCCGACTCGTCCTACGCGCGCCCGAGACCGCGCCCGGCGTCGCGGTCGGCGACTCGGTGTCCGTGAGCGGCGTCTGCCTGACCGCGGTCGAGGCCGGCGACGGGGCTATCGCCTTCGACGTCGTCCCTGAGACGCTGCGGCGGAGCTCGCTCGCCCGCCTCGGCCCCGGCGACCGCGTCAACCTCGAGCCGGCGCTCCGCGCGGGAGAGCCGCTCGGCGGGCACATCGTCCAGGGCCACGTGGACGGGATCGGTCGGATTCGCCGCACGGACGCGGAGGGATTCGAGGTCGAGGCGCCGCCCGACCTCATGCGCTACTGCGTGGAGAAGGGCTCGGTCGCCGTCGACGGCGTCAGCCTCACGATCGCGGCCGCCGGCGAGCGCTCGTTCGCCGTCGCGCTGATCCCGCACACGCGCGAGGCGACGACCCTGGGTGCCCTGCGCCCCGGCGACGAGGTGAACCTCGAGGCCGACGTCCTCGCCAAGCACGTGGAGCGCCTGCTCGCCCGATGAGGCTCGAGCCGCTCTACAGCATCACCTTCAGCTACCGCAAGAACGTCGGGCCCCTGCGCGACCCGCCTCTATACCATCTTCGAGAGCGATGAGCGCCCACGTGGACACGAAGGCCCCCTTCGCCACCATCGAGGAGGCGATCGAGGACATCCGCCAGGGGAAGCTCGTCGTCGTCGTCGACGCGGCCGACCGCGAGAACGAGGGCGACCTCACGATCGCGGCCCAGTTCGCCACGCCGGAGGCGATCAACTTCATGGCCACGCACGGCCGCGGCCTCATCTGCCTTTGCCTGACGGAGGAGCGCTGCGACGACCTCGACCTGCGCCCGATGGCCTACAAGAACGAGACGCCGTACGAGACCGCCTTCACGGTCGCCATCGAGGCACGCGAAGGGGTGACGACGGGCATCTCCGCCGCTGATCGCGCGCACACCATCCAGGTGGCGATCGACCCGACGAAGGGCCCCGACGACCTCGTCCAGCCCGGCCACGTCTTCCCGCTCCGCGCGAGCCCAGGCGGCGTGCTCCAGCGGGCCGGCCAGACCGAAGCGGCCGTCGACCTGGCGCGCCTCGCCGGCCTCAACCCGGCCGGCGTCGTCTGCGAGATCATGAACGAGGACGGGACGATGGCCCGCGTCCCCGACCTGATCCCGTACTGCGAGCGCCATGGGCTCAGCCTCGTCACCGTCGAGGACCTGATCGAGTACCGCCGCCGGCACGAGAAGCTCGTCGAGCGGATGACGAGTGTGCGCCTGCCGACGGCCTACAGCGAGTTCACCGCCGTCGCCTTCCGGGAGACCCTCTCCGGGAAGAACCACGTGGCGCTCGTCAAGGGCGACGTCGACGGCGCCGCCGGCGTCCTCGTCCGCGTCCACTCGGAGTGTCTCACCGGCGACGTCTTCCACTCGCTCCGCTGCGACTGCGGCGAGCAGCTCGAGCTCGCGCTGCAGCGGATCGCCGCCGAGGAGCGCGGCGTCCTCCTCTACATGTCGCAGGAGGGGCGCGGGATCGGGCTTCTCGCCAAGCTGAGAGCCTACGAGCTGCAGGAGAACGGCCTCGACACGGTCGAGGCGAACGTCGAGCTCGGCTTTCCGCCCGACGCGCGGGAGTACGGCATCGGCTCCCAGATCCTCGCCGACCTCGGCCTCTCGACCATTCGCATCCTCACGAACAACCCGCGCAAGATCACGGGCATCGAGGGGTTCGGTCTCCGGGTGGTGGAGCAGCTCCCCATCGAGGTGCCCGCGAACGTCGAGAACCGCGCCTACTTGGAGACCAAGCGCGACAAGCTCGGACACCGGCTCCACCACCAGGAGCAGCGCTTCGACGAGCCGGGAGACGAACGGTGAGCGACGGGCTGCAGGCTCCCCAGCACGCCGTCGGCCGGCTCCGCGTCCCGGATGGCGTTGCCGTGATCGCGGGCTCCCCGGACGGCGCCCACCGGGCCGTCGGGATCGTCGTCGGCCGCTTCAACGGCGAGATCACGTCCAGACTCCTCGAGGGGGCGGTCGCCGCCCTCGAGGAGGCGGGCGTCTCGCGGGAGCGCATCGACGTCGTGCCGGTCCCCGGCGCGTTCGAGCTCCCGCTCGCGGCGATGGCGCTCGCCCGCAGCCGGCAGTACGCGTGTATCGTCGCGCTCGGGTGCATCGTCAGGGGCGAGACTCCGCACTTCGAGTACGTGGCCGCCGAGGCCGCGAGCGGCCTTCAGCTCGCCGCGCTCGAGACAGGCGTCCCCGTCTCGTTCGGCGTCCTCACCTGCGACACGCGCGCCCAGGCCGAGGCCCGGGCCGGCGGCGCGCAGGGGAACAAGGGCGCGGAAGCGGCCCGCTCGGCGCTCGAGATGGCGGACGTGTTCGGCCGCCTCCGCCCGCGCACCGGTCCGTAGGGCGCCGCGGCGCCGCTATACTCCTCCGCCGTATGTCGAAGGTCTGCGCAGTCTGTGGGAAGGGCCCCTCGTTCGGTCACAACCGGAGCCACTCGATGGTGGCGACGAAGCGCCGGTTCAACCCCAACCTCCAGCGGGTCCGCATCCTCGTCGGGGGCGTCCCCCGCCGGACATACGTCTGCGCGCGGTGCCTGAAGTCGGGGCGGGTCGAGAAGGCGTCGTAGACGTCGCCGGTGCGGCGCTCGCCTCCCTGGAGGCGAACCGCAGCCGCATCGACGACCTCAACGTCTATCCGGTGCCCGACGGGGACACCGGGACGAACATGACGCTCACCGTGCGCGCGGTCACGGAGGCGCTCGACCGCGATCCCGAGGCCGATGTCGGCCGCGCGGTCCTCATGGGCGCCCGCGGGAACTCCGGCGTCATCCTCTCCCAGCTCGTCCGGGGCGCGCTCGAGAACCTCCCGGCGGACGGGCCGCTCGACGGCGCCGCGGTCGCGGGCGTCCTGCGCGGCGCGAGCGACGCGGGCTATGCAGCTGTGCGGAACCCGGTCGAGGGCACCATCCTCACGGTCGCGCGGGCGCTCGCCGACCGGGCCGAGGAGCTCGCCTCCGCAGACATGGCCCTCGGAGACCGGCTGAACGCCCTCCTCGCCAGTGGGGACGAGGCGCTCGAGCGGACGACCGAGCAGCTCGACGTCCTTCGCCAGGCGGGCGTCGTCGACGCGGGCGCCGCCGGCCTCGTCGAGGTCCTGCGCGGGATCGCCTCGCACGTCCGCGGCGAGCCGCTGCCGGAGCCCGCCGTGATGGGCGAGCCGATCCCGCTCGACGCCGTGCACCAGGAGCTCTCCCGCTTCCGCTACTGCACGTCCTTCTTCGTCGAGGGCGACGGGGTCGACCCGGAGCGGCTCGAGGAGGAGCTGGGGCGGCTCGGCGACTCGCTGCTCGTCGTCGGCGCGCCGGGGGCGGTGAAGGTGCACGTGCACACGGACGACCCCGGCGCCGCGCTCGGCCTCGCCACCGCCGTGGGCGTGATCGAGGAGGTGGACGTCAAGAACATGCACGTCCAGACCGCCGAGCGGGAGGAGCGGCTCCTCACGGCCGACCTCGGGGCTCCGGCGGTCTGCGGCGTCGTCGCCGTCTGCGCCGGGGAGGGCAACCGCAGGCTCGTCGAGAGCCTCGGGGCGGTGAGCGTCGAGGGCGGGCAGTCGATGAATCCGGCGACCGCGGACATCGTTGCCGCCGTCGAGGCGCTGCACGCAGGCGAGGCGGTCGTCCTGCCGAACAACAAGAACGTGACCCTCGCGGCCGAGCAGGCCGCAGCCGCGAGCGCGAAGCCGGTGCGCGTCGTCCCCACGCGCTCGCTGCAGGAGGGACTGGGGGCGCTCGTGGCCTTCGACCCGGGTCTCGGCGCGGCCGAGAACGCCGCCGCGATGGAGGAGGCGGCCGCGGGCGTCCGCTCCGGCGCGGTCACGCGCGCCTCGCGCGACGCGGTGGTCGGCGACCTCGAAGTGGAGGAGGGTCAGTACCTGGGCCTCCTCGACGGCGAGCCCGTCTCGGCCGGGCCGGTGCTCCAGCCCGTCGCGCGGGAGGTGCTCGAGCGCCTGCTCGAGGAAGGCGGCGACGTGCTCACGATCCTCGCCGGCCAGGGGGCCGAGGGCGTGGACGACCTCGTCGGCTTCGTACGCGAGGAGCATCCGGAGCTCGAGCTCGAGGTGCACGACGGCGGCCAGCCGCACTACCCGCTTCTGTTTTCCGTCGAGTAGGCCGATACTCTCTCGTGATGGCGGACAAGCCCATCGAGGTCGTGATCGTGGAGGACAACGACGTCTTCCGGGAGTCCCTCGAGCTCCTGCTCGGCCTCGTCCCCGACATCGACGTGGTCGCCGCGGTCGGAGACGGGATGAGCGCGCTCGAGGTCTGCGCGGCGCACGCTCCCGACGTCGTCCTCATGGACTACCGACTGCCCGAGCTCGACGGGGTCGAGACGACGGTCGCGGTCGGCCAGGCGTGCCCGGAGGCGGCGGTCGTCGTGCTCACGGCCACGGCGGAGAGCGAGGAGATCGACGCGCTCTACGAGGCCGGGGCCGTCGCCTGTCTCACCAAGGACAGAGAGCTCGACGAGATCGTCGGCGCCGTCAGGGACGCCGCGGGGCGCGGTGCGGCTCTCCGCTGAGAACACCGCGATCGTCCTCGACTCGACGGCCGACTGCCCGGACGCGCCTGAGCGGCATCAGAACTGGCGCGTCGTCCCGCTCTACGTCAGCTTCGGCGGGGAGACGCTGCGCGACCACGTGGACATCGCGCCCGCCGAGTTCTACCGCCGCCTCCGGGAGGCGCCGGAGCCGCCGAAGAGCTCGCAGCCGACGCCGGCCGACTTCGCCACCGTCTACGACGAGCTTGCCGGGTACGAGAAGATCTTCTGCGTCCTCATCTCCGGGAAGCTCTCGGGGACGCTCGAGAGTGCGCGCCTCGCGGCCGAGTCCGCCGGCGACGAGCGCGTGATCCTCGTCGACTCCGGTGTCACCTCCGGCGGAACGGTCATCCTCGCCGACGCCCTTCAGCGGCGGCTCGAGCGAGGGACGACGGAGGAGGAGCTCATGGAGGTCGCCGAGCGATTCCGGTCCACGCGCGGCCTCCTCTTCACGGTCGAGACACTCGAGTACCTGGTCCGCGGCGGGCGCATCGGCAAGGCGGCCGGGCTCGCCGGGCAGCTCCTCTCCGTGAAGCCCATCCTCCACTTCGACGACGGCGAGGTGGCCCCGCTCAAGCGCGTGCGCGGACGCGCGAAGGCCCTTGCCGAGCTGGAGCGGATCTTCGCCGAGGCGACGGAGGACTCGCCGGGCCTCCGCGTCGGCGTCGGCCACGGCGACGCCCGCGCGGACGCCGAGGCGCTCGCCGCCCGTCTCCAGGCCGCGCGGCCGCAGGCCTCGCTGGACGTCTTCGTCGAGCTCGGCCCGGTGATCGGCACGCACGGCGGCCCGGGGACGATCGGCCTCTTCTGGTTCGCCGACGAGCCGGCCTGACGAGGTCTCCCTCCCCGGTGCCTCTTCCCGGCGGCCACGTCAGGCGCGTGGCACCGGACACGTCCGTGTCCGCGGCGATGTCCTCCGGAGCCACGCCCCGGGGTCTGACCCCTTTCCCAGGCCGAAAGGCCGTGGGAAGTCGCCGAAGTGCCCGCAGGATCCGCGTCTCGCGCCGGATCGCTTTCCACAGATCTCGGCGCCGATGCCCGTCCAATCCGGACACGGCCGGGGTCAGACCCCGGGCGGGCGTGCCGGGGGCTAGGCCGCTCGGGACAGCAGGACGCGAATGGCGGCCTTCGGGTCCTCGGCGACAGGGGCGCCGTGGTCGAGGCAGAGGACGTCGAAGTCGAGCTCGAGCAAGCCCTCGACGGTGCGGCGGGCCTGCTCGGGGTCGTCGTGGAAGCGGAGCGGCACGAAGTCGAGGCCGCGCTCGCCGTAGTTCGTGAGCAGGTCGGAGCAGAAGAGGACGCGCGGCGCCGCCTCGCGGAGGAACGAGAAGTGCGCCTCCTCCGGCCCGGGCGTGTGCAGCGCCCGCAGGCCGCCGGGAAGGAGATCGCCTGCGCGGTAGCGCTCGTCCGGCTCCTCCTCCATCGGGCGCGTCTCCGGCGCCCACACGCGGACGCCGAGCTCGCGGCGGTAGCGCCAGGCGGACCGCTGGTGGCACTGCGCCGTGAGGAGAATCGCCGTCACGTCGCCGAGCGACGCGAGCGGCTCCGGCGCGAGCCGCACCGGGTCGACGAGCACGGTCCCGTCCGGCCCTGCGACCGCGTGCGCGGTCGACTCCGCGCCCCCGATCCGCTCGTTGGCGACGCCCCAGCGCCAGACACCGGGTACGACCTCCTCGGCGGACTCCGCGACGGCGTTCGGCTCGGCCATCCGACGATATCGTAGGCGCGTGCAGCACCTGGCGCACTGGGACGACGTCGAGGGCGTCCGCCGAGAGGCGGGCCACCTCGCCGGAACGTGGCGCGACCTCGGCCGGGCGGCGGGCACGCTCGGCGCCGGGGTCAAGCTGATCGACGTCGATCCCGGGAAGTGGTCGACTCCCGCCCACTCGGAGGGGGCCGAGGAGGAGATCTTCTTCGTCCTCCGCGGCTTCGGGCTCTCCTGGCAGGACGGCGCCGCCTACGAGGTGCGGGCCGGCGACTGCCTCTTCCACCGCCCTCACGGCAAGGCCCACACCCTCCGCGCCGGGCCCGACGGGCTCGGCGTCCTGGCCTTCGGGCAGCGCGTCGCGCACGGGAACACCGTCCTCCCGCGAGCGGGCGTGGCGTGGATGGAGCCCGGCTACGTGGACGTCACCGTCATCGACGGAGACCACCACCCGTACCGGCGCGAGGCCGCGGCCGGCGAGCCCGAGGTCGGCGAGCGGAGCCCCCGCCCGGCCTCGATCGCCGCCGTGGACGACGTCGAGCCGACCGTGCTGGACCGCGGGGGCACGCTCCTCCGCGACCGGAGCCTCGGGGACGCCGTCGGCTCCGTCCGCACGGGGATGTCCCACGTCACGATCCCTCCGGGCAAGCTGGGCTACCCGCCGCACTGCCACTCGGCCGAGGAGGAGATCTTCGTCGTGCTCTCCGGCGAGGGGACGCTCCTGCTCGGAGACGAGGAGCAGCCCGTGCGCGCGGGGCACGTCGTCGCCCGCCCGCCGGGGACCCGCGTCGCGCACGCCTTCCGCGGCGGCGGCGACGAGGGCATCGAGTACCTCGCCTACGGGACGCGGGAGCCGAACGACATCGCCTACTTCCCCCGCTCGGGCAAGATCTTCATTCGCGGCGTCGGCGCGATCGGCCGCCTCGAGCGGCTCGGGTACTGGGACGGCGAGGAGTGACCTCCGCCGGCTCCCTCCGGTGAGCACGCGGCCGGCGCCGGCCGCCTTCGCCGGCGTCGTCCCGGATGCCGGGAGGAGGCTGCGGACGAGCGGCGAGGAGCCCGCCGAGACTCTTCCCGGCGTCGGTCCCAGGGTGGCGGAGCGCCTCGCGCGGCTCGGCATCGCGACCGTCCGCGATCTCGCCGAGCATCTGCCGCGGGCCTACCTCGACTGGGACGAGGTCGCCGGCTTCGGCGACCTGGCCGCCGGGGAGGAGGGAACCGTCCGCTGTACGCTCGAGCGCGTCCGCGTGCGCCCGACCCGACGGCGCAACCTCAAGCTCGTCGAGGGGGTCGTGGTCGACCGTGCGGGTGTCCGCGAGTCCGCCGTCTGGTTCAACCAGGCCCACCTGGCGAAGCTCCCTGCGGGAACCGAGCTCCTCCTCCACGGGACCCGCGAGCTCTCCGGCGGGTTCCGCGTCGCGCGCACCGAGATCGGCGGCGCTGGGGTGCACACCGTCGGGCTCGTGCCTGAATACCCGGCGAGCGAGGACATGCCCTCGTACCGCCTTCGCGCCCTCGTCGGGCACGTGCTCCCGCGCCTTCGGCTCCTGCCCGACCCGCTCCCGGCCCGCCTGCGGGCCGAGGAGCGCCTGCCGCTCCGCCGCGACGCGCTCGCCGCCGCCCACCGCCCGCGAGAGCGGGCGCAGGCCGAGGAGGCGAGGCAGCGGCTCGCGCTCGAGGAGCTGCTCGTGCTCCAGCTCGGCGTCCTCCGCCGGCGGCGCGCGCACGAGGCGCAGGCGAGCGCGCCGGCCCTCGGCGCGGACGGAGAGCTCGTCGCGCGCTACCGGGCGCTCCTCCCGTTCGAGCTCACGGAGGAGCAGGAGCAGGCAATCCGTGAGATCGGGCGGGACCTCGCCGGCGAGCGGCCGATGCAGCGCCTCCTCCAGGGCGACGTCGGCTCCGGGAAGACGGTCGTCGCCCTCTACGCGCTCCTGCGCGCCGTGGAGGCCGGGCATCAGGGGGCGCTCATGGCCCCGACGGAGACCCTTGCCGAGCAGCACTTTCTCACGGTCGAGGGCATCTGCACGGACCTCGGCGTCCGCTGCGAGCTCCTGACGAGCTCCCTGCCGGCTGCTCAGCGGCGCGCCGCCCGGGAGCGCCTGGCGAGCGGCGAGGCCGACCTCGGGGTCGGCACGCATGCGCTCATCCAGGCCGAGGTCGAGTTCCGCTCCCTCGCCGTCGCCGTCGTGGACGAGCAGCACCGCTTCGGCGTCGAGCAGAGACGGGCGCTCGGCCGCTCGACCCCGCACGTCCTCCACATGACTGCGACGCCGATCCCGCGCACGCTCGCGCAGACCGTGTACGGCGACCTGGACGTGACCGAGATCGCGCGCCCGCCGGCGAGCCGCCGGCCCGTGGTCACGCGCTGGGTTGGCCACGAGCGGAGCAGCGAGGCCTACACGCGCCTGCGCCGGCACCTGGAGGAGGGGCGGCAGGCCTACGTCGTCTGCCCGCTCGTCTCCGAGTCTGAGGTCGTCGAGGCGCGGGCGGCCGAGCAGGAGGCCGAGCGGCTCCGCGCCGCCGAGCTCCGCGGGCTCCGCGTCGGCTGCCTGCACGGGAAGCTCCCGGCCGCGGAGCGCCGGGCGGTGATGGACGCCTTCAAGCGCCGCGAGCTCGACGTCCTCGTCGCCACGACCGTGATCGAGGTCGGCGTCGACGTTCCCAACGCGACGATCATGATCGTCCAGGAGGCAGACCGCTTCGGCCTCGCCCAGCTGCACCAGCTCCGCGGGCGCGTCGGCCGCGGTGCCGAGCAGTCGTACTGCCTGCTCGTCTCGCGCCCGAAGGAGGAGTTGACCGAGGACGCCGGCCGCCGGCTCGAGGCCCTGGTCGAGATCGCGGACGGCTTCAGGCTCGCGGAGGTCGACCTCGCCCTCCGCGGCGAGGGCCAGCTTCGCGGCACGCGCCAGTCCGGCTGGAGCGACCTGAAATTCGCGCGCCTCGCCGGCGATCGCCGGCTGATCGCCCGGGCGCGCACGTGGGCCGAGCGGCTCATCGACGAGGACGAGGCCCTCGTCGACCCGCTCGGCCGGGAGGCCGAGCGGGTTGAGGATCATCGCGGGTTCGCGTAAGGGCGCGCGCATCTTCGCGCCGAGGGGGACGGCGACGCGGCCCACCGGCGACCGCGTCCGCGAGGCGGTCTTCAACCTCGTCGGCCCCGTCCACGGAGCGGAGGTGCTCGACCTCTACGCCGGCTCAGGGGCGATGGGACTCGAGGCGCTCTCGCGCGGAGCGGCGCGCGTCACGTTTGTGGAGTCGGACCGGGACGCCGCCGAGACGATCCTCCGCAATCTCGACAAGCTGCAGCTGGAGGGCGCGGTCGTTCTGCGCGAGGACGCCGGGCGGAAGCTCGCCGCCGATGCGGCCGCCGGGAGGCGTTACGATCTCGTGCTGATCGACCCGCCCTACGACATGCTCGTCCGCGTCCTGCCCACCCTCGCGACCAACCTGCCCGCCGTCGTGGCCCCGGCCGGCGTCGCCGTGGTCGAGTCCGACGCGCGCGAGGAGCCCGAGCTGCCGCTCCCGCTCAGGACGAGCCGCCGCTACGGCTCCGTGCGCGTGACCGTGTTCGAGGCGGCGGAGTGAGCGACTCCCACCCCGTCACGTGCATCTGCCCGGGAAGCTACGACCCGGTCACGAACGGCCACCTGGACATCATCGGGAGGGCTGCGGGGATCTTCGAGCGCGTCGTCGTCGGCGTCGTCCGCGACCCGCAGCACAAGGCGACGCTCTTCTCGGTCGAGGACCGGGTCGCGTTTCTCCGCGAGGGTCTAGCGGGTCTCGAGAACGTCGAGGTCGAGGTCTTCTCCGAGCTCGTCGTCGACTTCGCGCGCCGCTGGGGGGCGAAGACGATGGTGAAGGGCCTCCGCGCCATCTCCGACTTCGAGTGGGAGTTCCAGATGCACCACCTGAACCGGAACCTCGCGCCCGAGGTGGAGACGATGTACCTGATGTCGAGCGCGCAGTACAGCTTCCTCTCCTCGAGCGGCGTCAAGGAGGTGGCGTCCTTCGGAGGGAACGTCGACGACCTCGTCCCGGCGGCCGTTGCGCGCCGTTTCGGGGAGCTTTTCCCGCGCGGCCGGCCCGGCGCGCCTGTCAGCCCGCAAGAGTAGACTGAACGACCTCATGGACGTCCTCGTGCTCATCGACAAGCTCGACGACCTCGTGCACAACGCGAAGGCCGTGCCGCTCACCGACCAGGTCCGAATCGACCGGGAGGAGATCTACGACATCCTCGACCAGATGCGGGCGACGATCCCGGAGGAGATCAAGCAGGCCCGCTGGATCGTCAAGGAGCGGCAGGAGATGCTGGCGGAGGCCAAGCGCGAGGCCGACCGCATCCTCGGCGAGGCGCGCGAGCAGGCCGTCCGCGAGGCGTCCCAGACCGAGATCGCCAAGCTGGCGGAGCGCCAGGCGCAGGAGATCGTCGAGGAGGCCCGCCGACAGGCGCGGGAGACGCGGCTCGAGATGGAGGACTGGGCCGACTCGATCCTCTCCACGCTCGAGGTCAACCTGGACAAGTTCCTCGGCGCGGTGCGCCGGGGGCGCGAGCGGCTCCACGAGCGCTCGCAGGAGTCGGTCGTCGCCGGCGTGGCGACCGAGGAGCAGCAGCCGCTCTAACGGAACCCGGGTTTCCGTTCGACGGGGCCCGGGCATGCAGACGGCATGCTCCTGTTCATCCTCCTGATCATCCTGCTCGCGCTCGTCTTCGGCATCGGCACGATCCTCGAGGCCGCCCTCTGGGTCCTCCTCGTCGTCGCCGCCGTCGTGGTGGTCGGCGGCCTCCTCCTCGGCCGCGCCGTCACCCGCTGAGCGCCCTCCCTGCCTAGCGCGCACGCGCTACCGTGACGGGCGTGACGACGTTCAGCGTTCGCTCCGTCAAGCTCCGTCCCGGCGAGCAGTTCCGGGACGTCCGCGAGGTCGAGCTCGAGCCGCTCGCGCTCGGCGGTCAGCGCTACCTGCCCGTCCCGGAGAAGCCGGAGGCGGTGCTGACGCTGTCGCAGACGAGCTCCGGCCTCGTGCTCGAGCTCGAGTTCGGCGTCCGCATGGTCGGGCCATGCGTCCGCTGCCTCGCCGACGCCGGCGTCGACGTCCGCGTCGCGGCGCGCGAGTACCAGGCCACGAGCCCGGGCGACGCCGACGAGCTGACGACGCCCTACCTCGCCGACGGGAAGCTCGACCTCTCGGCGTGGGCGCGCGACGCCGTCGCACTCGCGCTCCCGGACAAGATCCTGTGCCGCGAGGACTGCGCCGGCCTGTGCCCGGTCTGCGGGCGCGACCTGAACCGCGAGCCGCACGAGCACGAGGGAGAAGCCTCCGATCCGCGCTGGTCGGCGCTGGCGGAGCTGCGCGAGAAGCTGTAGCCCACGGCTATACTCCACCGCCGCGATGGCCGTTCCGAAGCGAAAGACCTCCAAGTCCCGCCGCGACAAGCGGCGGGCGACGCACAAGGCCTCGGTGCCGGCGCTCGTCGAGTGCCCGCAGTGCCATCAGCCCAAGCGGCCTCACCACGTGTGCCCCAACTGCGGGACGTACCGGGGCCGCGAGGTCGAGCCGCTCGAGTCCCCCGCTCCGTAGATGGGCCCGACCAGGGTCGCCGTCGACGCCATGGGCGGCGACCGGGCGCCTGAGGAAATCGTCGCCGGCGCGCTCGCAGCTGCGTCCGACGCCGTCGCCCCGATCCTCTACGGCCCCCGCGACGTCCTCGAGCCGCTGGCCGGCGGGCTCGAGATCGTCCACGCCGACCAGGTCGTGGCCATGGACGAGAAGCCCTCGGACGCCGTGCGGGAGAAGCGCGAGAGCTCGCTCTTCCTCGCGTGCCGTGCCGTGCGGGACGGGTCGGCCGAGGCCGTCGTCTCCGCCGGAAACACGGGCGCGATGCTGGCTGCCGCCCTCATCGAGATCAGGCGCCTCCCCGACGTGCACCGTCCGGCGATCGCCGTGCCTATCCCGGCGCTCGGCGGGCCGTCCGTGCTGCTCGACGCCGGCGCGAATGCCGACGCGCGACCCGAGCACCTCGTCCAGTTCGCGCACATGGGCGCCGTCTTCGCGGAGGAGATCGTCGGGCTCCCGAGCCCGACCGTGGCGCTGCTCTCGATCGGCGAGGAGCCGGAGAAGGGGAACCGCCTCGTCCGCGAGGCGCACGAGGAGCTCGCGGGCGCGGGCCTGAACTTCGTCGGCAACGTCGAAGGCCGAGACCTCCTGCGCAAGGCGGCGGACGTCGTCGTCGCGGACGGCTTCACGGGGAACATGGCGCTGAAGCTCCTCGAGGGCACGATCGCGGCGACGCTCGAGACCTTCCGCGAGGAGGTGACCGCCTCCGTGCGCGGCAAGGTCGGAGGCCTCCTCATCCGTCCGGCCGCCCGGGCGCTGCGCACCCGGCTCGACCCCGACACCTACGGGGGCGCCTACCTCCTCGGCCTGCGCGGGCTCGCCGTCATCGCGCACGGGAACTCGTCGCAGAAGGCGATCGCCAACGCCGTCCGCTACGCGGCGGTCGGCGTCGAGGGGAAAGTGGTCACGCGGGTCGCCGACAGGCTGGCGAGTCCCGCGGGCGCGTCCGCGCACGCCTGAACGACCCGGCCGAAGCGTGGTAGCATCGCGCCGGCCGCTGGGACATCCGAACGAGACCGAGAAAGGTAGGAGAGAGACGAGATGGCAGCTTCGCGCGAGGAGATCTACGAGCGGGTGAAGGACGTCCTGGTGGAGCAGCTCGGCATCGAGCCCTCCGAGATCACGGAGGAAGCCTCCTTCCAAGAGGACCTCGACGCGGACTCGCTCGATCTCGTCGAGCTGATCATGGAGCTCGAGGACCAGTTCGGGATCAAGATCTCGGACGAGCATGCCCAGCAGATCCAGACCGTGGGACAGGCCGTCGAGTACATCTCCTCGAACCAGTAGCGGGCAGCCGGTAGGCGCCCTCTCCCAGCTGATCCGGGAACTGCCTGCGGAGCGGCTCCGGCACGCCTTCACGCACGCGTCCTGGGCCGGGAGCCGCGCCGACTCGTACGAGCGGCTGGAGTTCCTCGGCGACAGCGTTCTCGGGCTGGCGATCGCGGAGGAGCTCTACCACCTCTTCCCCGACCAGCCGGAGGGCCGGCTCGCCAAGATCCGCGCCCACGTCGTCTCGCGCCAGAGCTGCTCGGTCGTCGGCAGGCGCCTCGGCCTCGGCCAGCTCTTCGCCGACCACGCCGGCGAGGTCGACCCTCAGGAGCTCGAGCGCCTGGCCGAGAACCGCAACGTGATCGCGGCGCTCGTCGAGGCGTGCCTGGGCGCGCTCTACCTCGAGCACGGCTTCGAGGCGATCCGCCAAGCGATCGTGGCCGCCTTCCGCGACCGCATCGACTACGCCGTCGAGGGCCACGTCGACCACAAGACGGAGCTCCAGGAGGAGCTCGCCCGACGCGGCCTCTCGGTCGCGTACTCGGTCGTCGAGGTGGAGGGGCCGCCGCACGACCGGCGCTTCACCTGCGCGGCGACGATCGACGGCCGGGTCCTCGGCGTCGGCCACGGCGCCTCGAAGAAGGCGGCCGAGCAGATCGCCGCGCGCGAGGCGCTGGTCGCGCTCGGCGCGTCGGACGACTGAAGCGGCCGCGCGAGAGCCAGCCGCGTCCGCAAGCGCCATGGCCCGGGGTCAGACCCTGGGGCATGCCCGCCGAGGACGGCGGAAGCGTGCCGGGGACGTCAAGATCGCGCTCGCACGCCGGTCGAGGGCTGAAAGTCCGATTACGCTCGGTGTGTGACCAGGCCTCTGCGCGTTCAGCTTCCCGGCGAGGTCTACACGTGATGGCGAGAGGAAATCGCCGGCGGGCGTTGTTTCTCAGGGGCCTCGACTTCGATCGCTTCCTTTCGATGCTGGACGAGCTTGCCCGCCGGCGGCGGTGGATCGGAAACAGCTACTGCCTCCTCCCGAACCACTACCACCTGGTCGTCGAGACGCCGGCCGCCGACCTCTCCAGAGGCATGCAATGGCTGAACGGGCGATACGCGCAGGCGTTCAACAGGATCCACGGCTTCGACGGCCACCTCTTTCAGGGCCGGTTCACGTCGCTCCTCGTGGAGAGCGACCGGCACCTCCTCGAGCTCGGTCGCTACCTCGCCCTCAATCCCGTGCGGGCGGGCCTCAGCGGTCGTCCGGAGGACTGGACCTGGAGCAGCTATCGCGCGCACGTGGGCCTCGAGGCGCCCCGCCGGTTCCTCGCTCCCGACGGCATGCTGAGCCTGTTCGGCCGAAGCCGAGAGAGGGCGCGGGAACGATTCGCGGACTTCGTTCACGACGTCCCGGCCCGGCGCCCTGCGTGACCGTCCCGGCCATGCCCCAGGGTCAGACCCGGGGCATGGCCGGTGGGGACGCCGGGGGCGCGGCGGCGTCGGGCAGCCAGAATTCGCCGCGGCACATCGGGCACGCGGGCGGCGGGGATGCCGCACGCGTCGCGACGCCGTAGCCGCAGGCCGCGCAGGCAAACGCCGAAGGCGGAGGCGCGAGGGCGCTCACCGGGCTTCCGCGAGCGCTCTCGCCATGTGCGGGTGCGCCTCGTGGTCCATCATCATCCCCGGCTCCCCGCTCGGGAGCGCCCGCAGCGCGGCACCGAAGGCCTCGGAGTAGGACGGGAACTGCGCGATCGTGTCCTTCAGCACGGGCACCGGGATCTCCGCGCGGATGGCGAGCACCGCCTGGTGGATCCACTCGCTCGCGAGCGGGGCGACCGCCCAGGAGCCGAGCAGAAGCTCGCGGTCCGTGTCGACGACGACGCCGAACGTGCCCGTCGGCTCCTCCTGGAACGTGTACGGGCGCGCGATCGCGGTGCGGAGGTCGATGACGGCGCTCGCGGCCCGGAACCCCTGCGCCTCGGCGTCCGCCTCGGTGGTGATCCCGACCGCAGCCACCTCGGGATCGGTGAAGGTCACGCGCGGGACCGCGCGGTAGTCGGCCCTGACCGGATAGCCGAGGATATCCATGGCCGCGATGCGGCCCTGGTACTTGGCGACGTGCGTGAACGCGGCGATGCCGGTGCAGTCCCCGACCGCCCAGAGGCCGTCGCCGGCGCGGCAGCGCTCATCCACCTCGACGCCGCGGCGGCCCGGCTCGATCCCGACCGTCTCCAGGCCGAGCCGCTGCGTGCGCGGGCGGCGGCCGGTGGCGACGAGGACGACCTCGCCGGAGGTCTCGCTGCCGTCGGCGAGGGACACGACCCTGAGGCCGTCCTCGACGCGGACGGAGGCGGCCTGGGCGCCGAGACGCAGGTCGATGCCGTCGGCCTCGAGGATGGCGGCGAGCGCCTCGCCGATCTCCGGCGCCTCGCGCTCGGCGAGGCGGTCGGCGCCCTGGACGAGCGTGACGTGGGCGCCGAAGCGGGCGAAGAACTGGGCCAGCTCGATGCCGACCGCTCCGCCGCCGACGACGACCGTGCTCGCGGGCAGCTCGTGCACGTCGGTCGCCTCGCGGTTCGTCCAGTAGCCGGACTCGGCGAGGCCGGGAATGGGGGGCACGACGGCCTCGGCGCCGGTCGCGACGACGATCGCGGGCGCCTCGAGCACGCGCCCGCCGGCCTCGACGCGGCCCGGGCCGGCAATCCTCCCTCGCGCCTTGACGACGGTGACGCCGCGCTCCTCGTAGCGCGCGACCTTCCCCCTGTCGTCGTGGTTCGAGACCATGAAGTCCCGGTAGGCGGAGAGACGGGGGAAGTCGAGCCCGGGTGTGTCCACGCCGGCGGCGCGCATGCTCTTCCCCTGCAGCTCCGTGGGGCGCAGGAGGGTCTTCGAGGGGATGCAGCCCCAGTTCGTGCACTCGCCGCCGATCAGCTCCTCCTCGACGAGGGCGACGGACAGGCCTTCCTTGACCAGCGTATTCAGCGCGACCTCGCCTCCGGGGCCGGCGCCGAGGATGACGGCATCGAAGCGATCCATGCGTGACTCCTTCGCGATTCCGGGTGCCCGACTGTCTCCGCGACTGCCGCGGCCGTTACAGCGCGCGGCGCCGTGTAACGCGCGGGCCCGTGCCGAGACTTGGCGGCATGCCCGACTCGCCCGTCAAGGAGTAGCCATGGAAACCTCTCTCGTTGCAGAGCACGCGCCCGCCGGCACCGGCATGGAGGCCTACCTCCCGATCGAGGAGCACGGCGTTATCGGCGACCTGCGCACCGTCGCCCTCGTGGGCACGAACGGCACGATCGACTGGTACTGCCCCGGCCGCTTCGACGCCCCCAGCGTCTTCGGCGCCCTCCTCGACCGCCGCAAGGGCGGCTGCTTCCGGATCGCCCCCGCGCACGGGGGCTGGACGTCGCGGCAGCTCTACTTCCCGGAGACGAACATCCTCATCACGCGCTTCCTGAGCGAAGAGGGCGTGACCGAGGTGATCGACTTCATGCCCGTTCCCGAGCAGGCGGAGCCGGACGACGGGCGCCTCGTCCGCACCGTCCTCGCCATCCGCGGCTCGATGCCGATGCGGGTCTCCGTCGAGCCCCGCTTCGACTACGCACGGGAGGGCCACGAGGCGAACGTCATCGACGGCGCGGCCGTCTTCCGCTCAGCCCGCACCGCGCTCGGGCTCTCGTCTCGCGTGCCGCTGCACGAGCACGACGGCGACGTCCACGCCGAGTTCACGCTCGAGCCGGACGAGCGCGCGACGTTCGTCCTCGAGACGCTCCCCGACGGCGCCGGCCCGCGGCGCTACTCCGAGGTCGAGGCGCGCGAACTCTTCAAGGAGACGATCGACTACTGGCGCAACTGGCTGCGCGGATGCAGGTACACGGGCCGCTGGCGCGAGATGGTGCACCGGTCGGCGCTCACCCTCAAGCTGCTCACGTACGAGCCGAGCGGCGCCATCGTCGCCGCGGCGACGACGAGCCTGCCGGAGCAGCTCGGCGGCGAGCGCAACTGGGACTACCGCTTCACGTGGATCCGCGACGCCTCCTTCTCCCTCTACGGGCTCCTGCGCCTCGGCTTCCAGGAGGAGGCCGGCGCCTTCATGGACTGGCTCACCGACCGCTTCAAGTCGGCGCACATGGAGCGCGAATCGGGCCCGCTTCAGATCATGTACGGAATCGACGGGCGCGAGAGCCTCGTCGAGGAGACGCTCGACCACCTCGAGGGCTACCGCGGCTCGGCCCCGGTGCGCGTCGGCAACGGCGCCGCCGAGCAGCTCCAGCTCGACATCTACGGCGAGCTGATCGACTCCGTCTACCTCTACAATAAGGGCGGCCGCCCGATCTACCACGAGGCGTGGGAGAACCTCTCCGCAATCGTCGAGTGGGTCACCGACCACTGGGACCAGGCCGACGAGGGCATCTGGGAGACGCGCGGCGGCCGCCAGCACTTCACGTACTCGCGGCTGATGTCCTGGGTCGCGGTCGAGCGGGCGATCCGCGTCGCACGCCAGCGCGGCCTCCCCGCCGACCTCGTCGAGTGGACGGGCGTCCGCGACAAGATCTACCACCAGATTATGAGCCGCGGCTGGCACCCCGACCGCGGCGCGTTCGTCCAGCACTACGACACGGACGTGCTCGACGCGTCGGTGCTGCTCATGCCACTCGTCAAGTTCATCTCCCCGACGGACCCGCGCTGGCTCTCGACGCTCGACGCGATCACGAAGGAGCTCGTCTCCGACAGCCTCGTCTACCGCTACAACGCGTCGGCGTCGCCCGACGGCCTCGCCGGGGACGAGGGCACGTTCTCCATCTGCTCCTTCTGGTGGGTCGAGGCCCTCGCCCGCGCCGGCCGGCTCGACGAAGCGCGGATCGCGTTCGAGAAGATGCTCACCTACGCGAACCACCTCGGCCTCTACTCCGAGGAGATCGGGCCGACGGGCGAGCAGCTCGGGAACTTCCCGCAGGCGTTCACGCACCTTTCCCTGATCAGCGCGGCGTTCAACCTGGACCGGCAGCTTGGGTGAGGCGGAGCGGAAGCGGGAGCAGGCGCTCGCAGCGGCGGCGGCGGCCGGGCTCACTGCCGCGGTCGCCACCACCCCCGCAACGGTGCGCTGGCTCCTCTGCGGGCGCGGCCGGCCGGTGAACTCGTCTGCACCGGAGGCGGGCTACGCGCTCGTCCTCGCGTACGGGCGCGCCTACGCGCTCTTCCAGGACATCGAGGAGCCGCGCGTCCGCCGCGAGGAGCGGCTCGAAGAGCTCGGCTGGGAGCCCGTGCCCTACCCGTGGCACGGGCAGCTCGCCGAGTGGCTCGCCAGGCTCGTGAACGGCGGCACCCCGCTCGCGGGCGAGGCGCTCGAGCGCGCAGTCGCCCCTGCCCGGCGCTTGCTGACGGAGCCCGAGCGCGAGCGCTACCGCGCTGCCGGCGCCGCCGCGGCGGAGGCGATGGTGGAGACGATCCACCGGCTCGCCTCCGTCCACAGTGAGCGCGAGGCCGCCGCCGAGCTTGCCCGCCAGGCCCACCGGCGCGGGTTCACGACGCCCGTCGTGCTCGTCGCCGGCGACCAGCGGCAGCGCGTCCACCGGCACCCGCTGCCGACCGACGGGCTGCTCGGCCGCCACGCGCTGCTCGCGCTCACGGGCGAGCGGGAGGGCCTGCACGTCTCGCTAACGCGTCTCGTCTCCTTCGGCCCGCCTCCGCCCGAGCTCGCCTACCTCGCCGAGGTCGCCGCCGGGATCGACGCGGACGTGCTCCGGGCCACGCGCCCCGGTCGCACGCTCGGCGACGTCTTCTCCGACCTCGAGCGCGCGTACGAGGAGCGCGGGTTCCCGGAGGAGTGGCGTCTGCACCATCAGGGCGGGCTCACCGGCTACTCCGGCCGCGAGGTCTTCGCCGTCCCGGGCGACCCGACGCCCGTCCCGCAGTCGGGGGCGGTGGCGTGGAACCCGTCCATCACCGGCGGCGCCAAGTCCGAGGACACGGCCCTCGTCGACCCGGACGGGGTCGAGGTGATCACGCGCACGCCGGAGCTGACCGAGCTCGACGCCGGCGGGATCCCGCGCCCGGCGATCGTCGAGCTCTAGCCCGGCCGTGAACGGCTTCGGGCCCGCGCTCGGCTGGGGGCTCGCCGTCGGCGCGAGCCTACTGCTCGGCGCGCTCGTGGCCGCCGCGGTGCACCTGCCGGAGCGCGTCGCGGCCGTCGCCACGTCCTTCGGCGGCGGCGTGCTCCTGGCGGCGGTCGCCTTCGAGCTCGCCCCCGAGGCGGACGAGGGTGCCGGGACTGCGCTCACGGCCGCCGGCCTCGTCGCCGGGACGCTCGTGTACGTCGCCGCGGACGCCTGGCTCTCGCGCGACCCCGGGATGCGGACGATGCGGCGCGCCTCGCACGCCTCCGCGGCCGGGCGGCCGATGGAGACTCCGCGCGAGCACGCCGAGGCGGCGCGCGGGGAGGCGATCGCGGCCGGCCTCTTCGTGGACGGCGTGCCCGAGTCGCTCGCGCTCGGGCTCACGATCGCGGAGGGGGAGGTGGGGCTCGCGCTCCTCGTCGGCATCCTCGTCGGCAACGTCGTCGAGGCCTACGGGGCGGCGCAGCCGATCGTCGCCGAAGGCCACTCGAGGCGCTTCGCCGTCGGTCTCCTCGGCGGCCTCGGGCTCTCCCTCGCGGCCACGACGCTCCTCGGCGGGACCGTCCTCTCGGACGCGAGCCCCGAGCTCGTCGGCGTCGCCCAGGCGGTCGCGGCCGGCGCCGTGCTCGCCGTCGTCACCGTCTCGATCGTGCCCCACGCGTTCGCCGAGGTGAACCGCCTCGTCGCCACCGCGACGGTCCTCGGCTTCGCCGCCGGCTACGCCCTCAGCTGAGCTGTAACGGCTTCGCCCGCTCCGAGACTGCCCCTGAAACGGAGACAGGAGGAGCACGCATGACCGTCACCGCGCCCGCAGCCACGACCGAGGGGATGCGAGGCCTCAAGGGCAAGAACGTCCTCGTCACGGGGGGCACGTCGGGGATCGGGCAGGCCATCGCCGTCCGCTTCGCCGAGTACGGCGCCAACGTCGCCATCAACTACCTGCGCCGGCCCGAGGAGGCGCGCGACACCGAGGAGAAGGTGCACGCCTGCGTCAACCAGGTCCGCCAGCTCGGCGTCCGCGACGTCCTCGTGCAGGGCGACGTTTCCCGGGAGGAGGACGTCGTTGCGATGTTCGAGGACACCGTGGACAAGCTCGGCGGTCTCGACGTCCTCGTCAACAACGCCGGCATCCAGATCTCCCGTCCCTCGCATGAGCTCTCCGCCGAGGACTTCGACAAGGTTCTCGCCGTCAACCTCCGCGGCAGCTTCCTCTGCGCCCGCGAGGCGATCAAGCGCTTCCTCGCCGCGGAGACGCCGGGGACGATCATCAACATCTCGAGCGTCCACCAGCTCATCCCGAAGCCGAGCTACCTCGGCTACTCGGCGAGCAAGGGCGGGATGCAGAACCTGACGCGGACGCTGGCGCTCGAGTACGCGGGCAAGGGCATCCGCGTGAACGCGATCGGGCCCGGCGCCACGATCACTCCGATCAACCGCGCCTGGGTCGACGACCCGGTGAAGCGGGACATGGTGCAGGCGCACATCCCGATGGTCCGGCCCGGCACGGCCGACGAGATGGCGGGCGTGACCTGCTTCCTCGCGAGCGACGACGCCGCCTACATCACGGGCCAGACCATCTACGTCGACGGCGGCCTGACGCTCTTCGCGGACTTCCGCGAGCCCTGGTCCTCCGAATGACGGCCGCCGCCCCCCCGACCCCCGCGCGCACCGAGCACTGGTGGCCGTCGCCCTTCGGCGCCGACGACCAGCTCGGGATGCTGAACCTGATCACGCCCGAGAAGCGCCTCGCTGCGCTCGCCTCGGTGCGCGAGGGGCGCCTCTACGACCTCGGCCACGTCCTCGACGAGACGGTGCCGGCCTTCCCGGGCCGCTACTGGCGCCAGACGCTCGTCACGACGGCGCACCACGCGAACGGGCGCATGCCGGTGGGCGAGAACGAGGTCAACTGGGTGACGGAGATCGTCTCCGGCACGACCCAGCTCGGCACGCACCTCGACGCGCTCAGCCACCTGCAGATCGGCGACCGCGGCTACAACGGCTGGACGGTCGGCGAGCTCGCCGGCCCCGCCGGCATGGAGAAGCTCGGCGTCGAGACGATTCCGCAGATCGTCACGCGCGGCTGGCTCGTGGACGTCTCCGGCGAGCGGCTGGGCCCCGGCGGCGTCATCGGCCCTGAGCACCTCGGCGACCTCGACCCGGGGCCGGGCGACGCCGTCCTCTTCCACACCGGCTGGAGCGGGCACTGGGGCGACGCCGAGCGGTACCTCTCCGGCGAGCCGGGCCCCGGGTACGAGGTCGCCGACTGGCTGGTCGCGCACGGCGTCGCGCTTACCGGCTGCGACACGTGGAGCTACGGGCCCGTGCCGGCCGAGGACCCCGCTCGACCGTTCGAGGTGCCCCAGCTCCTGAACGTCCGCCACGGCGTCTTCGTGGTCGAGAACCTCGGCACGGCCGAGCTCGCCGCCGACGGCGTGCGCGAGTTCGCCCTCGTCCTCACCCACCCGAAGCTCCGCGGCGCCACCGGCGCCTGGGTCTCGCCGATCGCACTCGTCTGACGGGAGGAACCACCATGCAGGACCACTACGACGTCATCATCATCGGCACCGGCGCGGGCGGCGGCACGCTCGCCCACCGGCTCGCTCCGTCGGGCAAGCGCATCCTCGTCCTGGAGCGGGGCGATTTCCTGCGCCGCGAGCCAGACAACTGGGACTCGAAGGCCGTCTTCGTGAACGCGAAGTACAAGACCCACGAGACCTGGTACGACAGGGACGGCAAGCCCTTCCACCCGGGCCAGCACTACTACGTCGGCGGCCAGACGAAGTTCTACGGGGCGATCCTCTTCCGCCTGCGCGAGCGCGACTTCGGCGAGGTGCGCCACCACGGCGGCATCTCGCCCGCGTGGCCGCTCTCCTACGCGGACCTCGAGCCGTACTACACCGAGGCGGAGAAGCTCTACCTCGTTCACGGCGAGCGCGGGGAGGACCCGACCGAGCCGCCGGCGTCAGGGCCGTACCCGTACCCGGCGGTCAGCCACGAGCCGCGGATCCAGAAGCTCCACGACGACCTCGTCCGCCGCGGGCACAAGCCCTTCCACCTGCCGGTCGGCGTCGACCTGAGCGAGGACGACTGGGAGTCCTCTAAGTGCGTCCGCTGCACCCGCCTCGACGGCTTTCCCTGCCTCGTGGACGCGAAGGCCGACTCGCACGTCCTCTGCATCCGCCCGGCCATCGAGCACCCGACCGTGACGCTCCGCAGGAACGCGCGCGTCGTCAAGCTCGAGACGGACGAGAGCGGCCGCACGGTCACGGGCGTCGTCGTCGACCGCCACGGCGAGCGCGAGCGCTACTCCGCCGACGTCGTCGTCGTCTCCTGCGGCGCGATCAACTCGGCGCTTCTGCTCCTGCGCTCGGCGAGCGACCGGCACCCGAACGGGCTCGCCAACTCCTCCGACGTCGTCGGCCGCCACTACATGGCGCACATCAACTCGGCCGTGATCGCGATCTCGAAGGAGCCGAACACGACGCGGTTCCAGAAGACGCTCGGGCTCAACGACTTCTACTGGGGCGCGGACGACTTCGAGTACCCGCTCGGGCACGTCCAGATGCTCGGCAAGACCGACGGCCAGATGCTCAAGGCGGGCGCGCCCTTCCCGACGCCGGGCTTCGTGCTCGAGGGAGTCGCGCGGCGTGCGGTCGACTTCTGGCTCACGACCGAGGACCTGCCCCGCCCGCAGAACCGAGTCACGCTCGATCGCGAGGGGCGCGTGCACGTCCACTACTCGAACGTCAACACGGAGGGCCACCGCCGGCTCCTCGCCAAGCTCACGGGCCTGCTCACGCACCTCGACATGCACGAGCACCTGATCCCGAACCAGCTCGTGCGTGACGAGCGCATCCCGATCGCGGGCGTCGCCCACCAGTGCGGCACCGTCCGCTTCGGCACCGACCCCGCCGCGTCGGCGCTCGACGTCGACTGCAAGGCGCACGACGTCGACAACCTCTACGTCGTCGACACGAGCTTCTTCCCCTCGTCGAGCGCGGTCAACCCGGCGCTGACGGCGATCGCGAACGCGCTCCGCGTCGGCGACCATCTGCTCGAGCGCCTCGGCGCGACCGTGGCGCCGGCGAACGAGCGCGAGCGCGAGGCGGTGGGAGCGTGACGGTCGCGGCGCCCGTTCTGACGTTGGGCGCCCCGGCGCTCCTCGCCCTGGAGAAGGTCGCCGACGCCGACGCCCACGAGGGCCCGGTCTACGTCGCGGCCGAGCACGCTCTCTACTTCACGACGCCCCGGCGCGGCCGAGTGGCGATCCAGCGCCTCGACCTCGGCGGCGGGACGGTCTCGGTCGTCCGCGCCGACGCGAACAACGCGAACGGCATGACGCTCGACGCCGCCGGCCGGCTTGTCGTCTGCGAGCAGGGCTCCTTCACCGAGCCGGCGCGGATCACGCGGCTCGACCCCGCCACGGGCGCGGTCGAGACCCTCGCCGACCGGGGCCTCAGCTCGCCCAACGACGTCGTCGTCGCGCCCGACGGGGCGATCTGGCTCACCGACCCGAGCTACGGGTTCCTGCAGGGCTTCCGCCCACGCTCGGCCTCGGCCGACCGGGTCTGGAGGCTGGAGCCGGAGAGCGGTGAGCTTACGGCTGTCGCCGACACGGTGGACAAGCCGAACGGTCTCGCCCTCACGCCAGACGGCCGGACCCTCTACGTCGCCGACAGCGGCGCCGACCACGGGCCGGACGACTACGACCCGGCCCGGAACCGGCGCGTCGTCGCCTTCGACGTCGAGGGCGCCGTCCTCGCGAACGAGCGCGTCGTCGCGGACAAGATCCCCGGCTACCCCGACGGGCTGAAGCTCGACGCCGAGGGGCGTCTCTACGTCTCGTCCTCGCGCGGGGTCGAGATCCTCGCGCCGACGGGCGAGCGGCTCGACCTGATCGATCTTCCCGGCGCCGTCAACTTCTGTTTCGGCGGCCCGGCCTTGCACACGCTGTACGTCACCGCGGACACCGCCGTTTGGGCGGCACTCCTCGACACGGAAGGAGCACGACCATGAACCCGATCCGAACCCACCGCGTCGTCGACGAGGTCGGGGTCGAGACCGTCCTCGACGCCGCCGAGGCCTCCGCCCGCGAGGGGGGAAGCCGCGTCGTCATCGCAGTCACGGATCCGTCCGGCGAGCTCGTCGGCCTCCGCCGCACCCCCGGCGCGCAGGTGGCGAGCTCCCGCGTCGCCCTCGACAAGGCCCGCACGGCCGCCATCTTCGTCCGCCCGAGCCGGGAGCTCGAGGAGCAGGTGAGCGCCGGCCGCCTCGGCGCGCTCGCGCTCCACGGCGCCTCCGCGCTCATCGGCGGCATCCCCCTGCGCGTGGACGGCGAGGTCGTCGGCGCGGTCGGCACGAGCGGCGAGACCCCGGACGAGGACGAGGCGATCTCCCTCGCCGGCGCAGCCGCCGGCTTCTCCACGGCCGAGGTGCCCGCGCTCACGTACGAGGGCGCGCGCCGGGCCGCCGAGGCTGCGGGCGCGATCGCGACCGAGCGGGGCGTCTCCCCGGTCGTCGCCGTCGTGGACGCGGGCGGCGACCTCGTCTACCTCTGGCGCCCGGACGCCGCCCAGGTGGCCAGCGTCGGCGTCGCCACGGACAAGGCCCGCACGGCCGCGATCTACCGGCGGCCCAGCAAGGACTTCGAGGAGCAGGCCACCGGCGGGCGCCCCTCGGCGCTCCACCTCGCCCGGGCGGTGCCCCTCCAGGGCGGCATGCCGATCGTCCACGAGGGCCACGTCGTTGGCGCCGTCGGCGTCAGCGGCGCCTCCTCGGCGGACGAGGACCAGGAGCTTGCCGTCGCCGGCGCCTCCGCGCTCGCCGCCTCGCCGAACGGCTGCGGGAACGGCGCGACGTTCATCTCCAGCGAGGCGCTCGCAGCGAAGTTCGCCGAGGGCGGCATCCTCCTCGACTCCTCCGGCTACAAGCTGGACGCCGGCCGGCGCGAGGCGCCCGGCGAGGTCGAGTATCACGAGACGGTCGTGGACGTCATGCACGTCGTCCAGGGGACGGCGAAGGTCGTCACCGGCGGCGAGATGGTGGAGAGCCGCGAGGTCGCCCCGGGCGAGCTCCGGGCGCGCGCCATCGACGGCGGCACTGCCCACGAGCTGGAGGAGGGCGACGTCCTCGCCATCCCGAGCGGCGTCCCGCACCAGTTCGTCGAGGTCTCCGACCCGTTCCTCTACTTCGTCGTGAAGGTGGAGGCCTGAGATGCTCGCCGAGAGGACGCGGCTCGTCGCCGCCCGGCTCCCCGGCCCGCCCGAGCTCCTGCCCGGCCGCCCCGACGCGGTCGTGGACCTCCAGTCCCCGGAGGGCGTCGCCCTCGTCGGCGGCGAGTGGCGCTACGCCGACGCGCGCGTCGAGGAGATCGACTTCGTGGAGCTCGGCTCCGCCGAGGACCCGCTCGGGCCGGGCGACGTCCCCAACCGCACCTTCGACGTCCTCCCGCACGCCGATGCGGCCGGCTACGACGACTCCGGCTGGCGCGTGCTCGCGCCCGAGGAGACGATGCTCCGGCTCGGCAACGGGCGGATCTGCTTCAACTGGTACCGCATGGCGGTCACGATCCCAGAGCGGATTGGCGACCTCGACCCGACCGGCGCGACGATCGTCTTCGAGGTCGTGGTCGACGACTACGCCGAGGTCTGGGTGAACGGGGAGCTGCCGCTCGCGCTCGGCGACACGGGCGGCCACGTCGCCGCCGGCTTCAACGCCCCCAACCGCGTCGTCCTCACGCGGGACGCTCGGCCCGGCGACCGCTTCCAGCTCGCCGTCCTCGGGATGAACGGGCCGATCTCCGTCTCGCCCCGGAACTACATCTGGATGCGGACGGCCACGCTCGACGTCTACGCGCCCGAGCGGGCGCGGGTCGCCGAGGAGGTCGCGCTCGAGGTCGAGCGCGCCGACGCCCGCTTCGACGCGATCGTCCCCGAGGGCGCTCGGGCCGAGCGGGTCGCCGGCGGCTTCGAGTTCACCGAGGGTCCGGTCTGGAGCCCCGACGGCGCCCTTCTCTTCAGCTCCCCGAACACGAACACGATCTACCGCTGGGCGCCCGAGGGCCGCGTGACGGTCTTCCGCCCGAAGAGCGGCTACGCCGGCCTCGACATCGGGCGCTACCACCAGCCGGGGTCGAACGGGCTCACGTTCTCGCCCGACGGGCTGCTGACGATCTGCCAGCACGGCAACCGCCGTGTCATCCGCGTCAACCCGCACGGGGACACGACCGTGCTCGCGGACGCCTACGAGGGCAAGCGGCTGAGCTCGCCCAACGACCTCGTCTTCCGCTCGGACGGGACGCTCTACTTCACCGACCCGCCCTTCGGGCTCCCCGAGGCGTTCGCCGACCCGGAGAAGGAGCTCCCGTTCAGCGGCGTCTTCCGCGTCTCGCCGACGGGCGAGGTCGTGCTCGTCGCCGACGACCTCGAGGGGCCGAACGGCCTGGCCTTCTCCCCCGACGAGCGCTACCTCTACGTCGGCGACTGGGACCTCGAGCGCAAGGTCGTCATGCGCTACGAGGTGGACGCCCCCGGCGACCTCTCGAACGCGACCGTCCTCTACGACATGACGGACGCGCCCGGCGAGGACGCGATCGACGGGCTCAAGGTGGACGAGGAGGGCAACCTCTACGTCTGCGGCCCGGGCGGCATCTGGGTGCTCTCGCCGGACGGCGGGCACCTGGGCACGCTCCGCCTTCCCGAGGCACCCCACAACCTCGCCTGGGGCGAGGAGGACGGGCGCACGCTCTACGTCACGGCGCTCACGAGCGTCTACCGCCTGCGCCTCCTCGTCCCCGGCATCCGACCGAGCTAGAGGAGGCTCACATGCTCAAGGACCTGCAGCCCGGAGACACCTTTCCCGACTTCGAGCTCCCCGACGAGAACGGCGTCGGGCATCGTCTCTCCGACCTCCAGGGGAAGAACCCGCTCGTGCTCCAGCTCGGGCGCGGCGAGCACTGCCCGCGCGAGCGCCAGCACCACCGCGAGCTCCTCAAGTTTCACGAGTGGTGCGGCGTGCTCGAGTCGGAGCTCGTCACGATCGTCCCGAACGACCTCCACGACACCCTCAAGCTGAAGATGACGACGGGCGGGCACTGGACGTTTCTCGCCGACGTCGACCTCGAGGTGCGCGAGACCCTCGGCATCGAGGAGTACGTGGACGACCACCACACGGCGTCCGTGCCGCACACGGTCGTCCTCGGGCCGGGGCTCGAGATCTTCAAGGTCTACTGCGGCTTCTGGTTCTTCGGGCGCCCGTCCGTCTACGACCTCTGGAACGACATGCGCGAGCTGCGCATGCAGACGGAGTACAACTTCGACCCGCTCGCGCCGGGCGTCCGCGAGGAGTGGACGGCCCGGAAGGCGGCGCGTACGCCCGTGGCGATGACGCCGCCGAACGGCGCCCGCCCGTCCCCGGCGAAGCGCCGGCGCTCGCCCGCGAGGGCGAAGGCGCGGGCCTGAGAGGAGATGAAGACGATGAAGAAGGAACGTGGACGCAGCCCGCTCGGCGTCGTCGCCCGCGGCCTCGCCGCGGGGATCGTCGGCACCGCCGCGATGACCGCCTGGCAGGAGACGGCAGCGAAGCTCCGGAAGCGCACGATGGTCGTGGTCGAGGAACGCTACCGCGAGGACGTCGATCCCTGGGAGAAGGCGCCTGCGCCGGCCCAGGTCGCCAGGCGAATGCTCGAGGCGCTTTTCGGCGTCGAGGTGCCGGCGAAGCGGATCCCGCTCTTCACGAACGCCGTCCACTGGGGCTACGGCACCTCCCTCGGCGCCGCTTACGGGCTGGTCGAGTCGAGCGTCCGCTCGCGCCCGGCGCTGCACGGAGCGCTCTTCGGGAGCGGCGTCTGGGCGTTCTCCTACGCGACGCTCGTCCCCATGGGCCTCTACGAGCCGCCGTGGCGGTACCCTGCGAAGACGATCGCCAAGGACGTCTCCTACCACCTCGTCTACGGCACCGGAGTCGCCGCCGGCTGGGCGCTGATCGACCGGGCGACGAGGGCGTAACGATTCCCGCTCGTGTGAGACCATTCCCTGGGGACACGCCCCTGCGCGTGCCCGGAGAACGAGGTGGCATGGACGACGAACTGACCTGCAAGGAGCTCGTCGAGGTGGTGACCGACTACCTCGAGGGGACGATGGACTACCCCGACCGGCGCCGGTTCGAGGAGCACCTCGTCTACTGCGAGGGCTGCTCGACGTACCTCGCCCAGATGCGCCAGACGATCGGGCTCGTCGGCCGCCTCTCCGAGGACGACGTCCCCGAGGCCGCCCGCGACGAGCTCCTCGAGGTCTACCGAGCCTGGAAGGGCGAGCAAGGATGACGGTGGCCCACAAGTTTCTGGGTCCAGGCGCGGTCGGGCCGTTCAGCGGTGTGGCCTGGCCTGCGCCCGACGGCCACCGGCCCGGCGCGTGGGTGGAGGCCCCCGGGCCGCTCGTGCCCTGCGGGGGCGGCATCCATGCCTGCCGGCCCGAGGCGCTCCCCTTCTGGCTCGACGAGGAGCTCTGGGCCGTCGAGCTCGACGAGAGCCAGCTCGCGGAGGACGACGGCCTCCTCGTCTCCGGGCGCGGCCGCCTTCTGCGGCGGATCGGTGCGTGGGACGGCGAGGCGATGCGCGCGTTCGCCCGCGACTGCGCCGAGCGCGCCCGGAAGGGCGCGGCCGGGACGAGCGCGGAGCCCTACGCCAACGACGCCCTCCGCCACGCGGCCGGCGCCGGCACCGCGCAGCGGGCCGCCGTCACCGGCTACATCGCCGCGCGCGCCGCGGGGGAGGCCCGCCCCGGCGGCTGGGCGGCCGAGCGGGCACAGCAGGCCCGCTGGCTCGTCGAGCGTCTCGGTCTCGACGCGTAACGCTGCGCGCCGCCGCCGGCACGGAGGGAGTATGGTGGAACGGCAGCGCCTCCTCGCGCTCGTCGCGGCCTTCCTCGGGCTTGCCCTCCTCGCCGCGTGCGGGGGGGACGGGTCGCCGGAGGCGGGGCCGGCTCCGCCCGCGACCGCCTCGGAGCCCGAGCCGGCCGTCACCGAGGAGGAGCCGGCCGAGACGACCACGGAGGCCGAGCCCGCCCGGCCGAAGCCGCTGCGAGGACTCCCGCGCTACACGGCCGGCTACGGGGAGTGGACGCTCCTCAACGCCGAGCCGATCCCGCCGCGTGAGCCGGACGCGCACCTGAGCACGAAGAACGTCTACGCCTCCCGCGAGGCCCGCGCCGACGGCACCTACCCGTACGGGACGGTCATCGTCAAGGAGGGCGTCCGCCCCGGGAAGGACTTCGTCGGGCTGATCGCCGTCATGCGCAAGCGGCGCGACGCCGACCCGGCCAACAACGACTGGGTCTTCGTCGAGTGGACGCGCGAGGGGGCGGACGACCGCTTCGGCCTGCAGGCGCGCGACGAGGTCTGCTGGAGCTGCCACGCGGGTGCCCGCGAGGCCGACTTCGTCTGGATCGAGCAGCTCGGGCTGACCCGCCGCTGAGCCGCGCCGTCGTCCCCGCCCTCGACAATGTGCCGATGGCGGACGCCGAGCGGGAGAAGCGCCTGGCCGCTGCGGCCGCGGCCGAGCTCGTCGAGGACGGCATGCGCGTCGGCCTCGGTACAGGCTCGACGGTCGCGTACCTCCTGCCCGCGCTCGCCAGGCGCGGCCTCGTGCTCCGCTGCGTCGCCACCTCGCTGCGGACGGAGGCGGACGCGCGCGAGCTCGGCCTCGCGGTCGAGCCGTTCGACCGCCTCGACCGCCTCGACCTCGCCATCGACGGCGCCGACCAGATCGCGCCCGGCGGCTGGATCGTCAAGGGCGGCGGCGCGGCGCACACGCGGGAGAAGGTGGTCGCCGCCGCAGCCGACCGCTTCGTCGTCGTCGCCTCCTTCGACAAGCTCGTGGACGCGCTCTCGCCGCCGGTGCCGCTCGAGCTGCTCGCCTTCGGCGCCGCCGCCACGCTCCGCCGCCTCGGCGCCGCGGATCTCCGGGACGTCCCGCCGAGCCCGGATGGCGGCGTCATCGCCGACTGGACAGGGCCGGTGGGCGATCCCGCCGAGCTGGCGGCCCGCCTCGCCGGCACCCCGGGCGTCGTCGAGCACGGCCTCTTCCCGCCCGAGCTCGTGAGCGAGATCCTCGTCGGCCGAGGCGACGGGGTCGAGCGTCTCGACCTCTAGCGAAACGTTCGCGCGGTTCGCGGGACTGAGCGGCATGAACGCCGAGCTCGCCGCTTCCCCTCCCGGCCGGCCGCCCCTCTGGCCGCGCCTGCTGGCCGTCCCCGTCGTCGTGGCGATCACACTCCTCGGCCTCTGGGTCGCCGGCGGCGTGATCACGGACGACTTCCGCGCCTCGATGGGGCTGTCGGCGCTCTGGTTCGCGCTCGCCTTCGCCGCCTCGGCGGCGATCGCGTGGCGGCAGCGCTCGCTCGCGTGGCCGGTGCTCGGCACCTTCCTCGTCACCGCCGGCGCGGTGGCCGTCTACCTCGGCTACGCGACGCTCGTGGACCGGGTCGTGAACGAGCAGGTGGTCGTCGCCACGGCGCCCGGCAACTCGGCCGCGGGCAGCGGCGCGTTCACGAGCGCCGCTCACGAGACGAGGGGCACGGCAACCGTGGTCGAGCTCGCGGACGGGCGCCGCCTGCTGACGCTGACCGACTTCGCGACCGACCCCGGCCCCGACCTGCGCGTCTACCTTGCCCCCGCCCCGGGGAACGTGTCCGGCGCCGTGGACCTCGGCGCCCTCAAGGGCAACCGGGGCAACCAGCAGTACGCGATCCCCGCCGGGCTGGACCTGGCCGCGCTCCCGACCGTGATCGTCTGGTGCCGCGCGTTCAGCGTCGAGTTCGGGAGCGCGCGGCTCGCGGGAGTCGCGCCGTGAGGCGCCATCCGGAGCTGGGCGCCTACGAGCTGGCGGAGCGCCGCTCGGCCGGCGTGGTCGTGCGGCTGCTCTGGGACGCCGGCCGCAACCAGGCCGTCCTCCGCTATCGCGACGGCGCCACCGGCGACGCGTTCGTCGCCGACGTCCCGAACGCCGCGGCGCTCGCTGCGTTCCGGCACCCGCACGCCTACCGCCCCCGCGCCGCGTAGAGCCCGCCCCTCGACTCCCGCGCAGGCGGTGCTACGGTCTCGCCGGTGGAACTGGAAGAGGGAGCCAGCCAGGAGGGCCGGTGGCTGCGGCTCGGGCTCCCCGTCCAGCCGACGCCGCTCGTCGGCAGGGACTCCGAGGTCGCCGGCGTCGCGGAGCTCCTCCGCGACCCCGGGACGCGACTCGTGACGCTGACCGGGCCGGGCGGCGTCGGGAAGACCCGTTTGGCGCTCGAGGCGGCGGCGCGAGCGGGGGGCGACTTCTCGGACGGCGTCTCCTTCGTTCCGCTCGCGCCGGTGGCGGACCCGGCGCTGCTCGTGTCGGCCGTCGCCCGCGCCCTCGGGCTGCGGGAGGAAGGCGGGCGCACGCTCGCGGAGAGCCTCGTCGTCGTGTTACGGGAGCGGCATCTGCTTCTCGTCCTGGACAACCTGGAGCACCTCCTGCCGGGCGCGCCCTTCCTTGCGGAGCTGGCCGCCGGCGTGCCCGAGCTGAACGTCCTCGTCACGAGCCGCGAGCCGCTTCGCCTCCGCGGAGAGCGCGAGGTCGCGCTCGCGCCGCTCGAGCTCCCGGACCTCGGGCACCTGCCGGCCGACGCGGACGAGCTCCTCCGGTATCCGGCCGTGGCCGTCTTCGTCGCGCGCGCCCGGGCTGCGAACCCCGAGTTCGCCCTCACGAGCGCGAACGCCTCGGCGGTGGCCGAGATCTGCGCCCGCGTGGACGGCCTGCCCCTCGCGCTCGAGCTCGCCGCCGCCCGGATCCGCTTCCTCTCCCCGCAGGCGATGCTCGAGCGCCTCGAGCGCCCGCTCGACCTGCTCACCGCGGGCCCGCGCGACCTGCCCGCCCGCCAGCGGACGCTCAGGAGCACGATCGCCTGGAGCCACGGGCTCCTCTCCGAGCCCGAGCAGGCCGTCCTCGCGCGCCTCGCCGTCTTCGCGGGCGGCGCGACGCTTGAGGCTGCGGAGGAGGTCGGCGCCGGAGAAGGCGAGCCCGGCGAGGTCCTCGACCGGCTCGGCCGGCTCGCCGACCGCAGCCTCCTCGTCCGCAGCGAGGGCGAGGCCGGCGAGATTCGGCTGGGCATGCTCGAGACGATTCGCGAGTTCGCGCTCGAGCAGCTCGTCGAGAGCGGCGAGGAGGAGGCCGCCAGGCTCCGGCACGCGCGGCACTTCGTCGTACTCGCCGAGGAGGGCGAGCTGGAGCTGCGGTCCCGGGGCGAGGAGGCGTGGCTCGGGCGGCTGGAGACGGAGCACGACAACCTGCGCGGCGCGCTCCGCTTCCTCCTCGACGCGGGCGAGGCCGAGGCCGCGCTCCGGCTCGCGGGCGCCCTCGCGCAGTTCTGGCTCGTCCACGGCTATGTCAGCGAGGGCCGGGAATGGCTCGAGCAGGCGCTCGCGCTGCCGGGCGGATCGCCGGCGCGTCGGGCCAAGGCGCTGCTCGGCGCGGGCGTGCTCGCCCACTACCAGAACGATTACGAGCTCGCGGCGGGCATCCTCGAGGAGAGCCTCGCCCTCGCCCGCGAGCTCGGCGACCCGGTCGCGACGGCAGACGCGCTCAACGGGCTCGCCACGGTCGTCGGCCGGCACGTGGACCCGGCGGCGGCCAAAGGGATGGAGGAGAAGGCGCTCGCGCTCCTGCGGGAGGCGGGCGACGACGCCCGCGCGGCGGTCGTCCTCGAGCGGCTCGGGACGATCATGTGGTACGACGGCGACTGGGAGGAGGCCCGTCCGCTCCTGGAGGAGAGCCTCGCGCTCGCCCGGCGTCTCGGGCTGAGGCTTGAGGAGGCGAATGCCCTCCAGGCGCTCGGCTGGGTCGCTCTCGGGAGCGGCGAGCCGGACGAAGCTGGGCGGCTGCTCGAGGAGGCGCTGACCCTCGTGCGCGGGCTCGGCGACCGCTGGAGCGTCGCGCGGGCCCACTTCGGGCTCGGCTACGCCGCCGCTGTGGAAGGGCGCCTGCGGGTGGCCCGCGCTCGGTTCGGCGAGACGCTGCGCATCGTCATCGAGCTCGGCGACAGGCTCCTGACAGCCGGGGCCCTGGGCGGGCTCGCTGCCGTGGCCGTGCGCGGAGGCCGGCACGAGCGGGCGGCGCTCCTCCTCGCCGCCGCCGACCGGCTCCGGGGTGAGCTGGGGGCGACGCACTCCGCCTACGTCCGGGCGAGCCACGACCGCTCCCGCGCCGAGGTCGAGGCGGCGCTCGGGCAGGCGGCCCTGGAGGAAGCCGCGGCGCGGTGCCGCGACCTGAGCGTCCCCGACCTGCTCGCGCTCGTCGCCGCGGCCGACCGCGAGGAGGCCGACGAGCCCTACCCCGGCGGCCTCACCCGCAGGGAGGCGGAGGTCCTCCGCCTCGTGGCGCAGGGGCTCACCGACGCCCAGGTCGCCGCGGAGCTGATCGTCAGCGTCCGCACGGTCAACGCCCATCTCCGCACGGTCTACCGCAAGCTCGGCGTCGGCTCGCGGGCCGCCGCCACGCGCTACGCGCTCGAGCACGACCTCGTCTAGCGGCTCCGGTATAGGCAGCGGAGTTAGGCAGTTCTGCCGATGTGCGCCGGCGAGGCCCGGCGTAGCCTCGTCGCAGGAGACCGAGTTGGCCGCCAAGTCTGAAACCGTCCCAGCCGAAGCCGGAGTCGAGCCGCCGCCCCCTGCGGCCGGAAGCGGGCTGGACGCCCACGACCGGGAGACGCTCGCCGACCTTCGCTCCGGCGACGAGCGGGCGTTCGCGGCGCTCGTGGCCGAGCACGGGCCGTCGCTCCTCCGCGTGGCGTCCCTCTTCGTCTCGAGCCGCGCGGTGGCCGAGGAGGTCGTTCAGGAGACGTGGATGGGCTTCCTCAACGGGCTCGACCGCTTCGAGGGCCGCTCCTCGGTGAAGACGTGGCTCTTCCGGATCCTCGCCAACATCGCTAAGACGAGGGCCGTGCGGGAGGCGCGCGCCGTCCCCTTCTCGTCGCTCGGAGACCGCCTGCAGGAGAAGCCCTCCGTCGACCCGGACCGCTTCTTCGAGCCTGGCCACCGCTGGGACGGCCACTGGTCGTCTGCGCCGCAGCGCTGGGACGACGCCCCGGAGGCCCGGCTCGTCGCCCGGGAGACGCGGGGGGTGATCGAGCAAGCAATCGCGGCGCTGCCGGACTCGCAGCGGGCGGTCGTCAGCCTCCGCGACGTCGAGGGCTGGAGCTCGAAGGAGGTCTGCGAGCTCCTCTCCATCTCGGAGGGGAACCAGCGCGTGCTCCTCCACCGAGCCCGGTCACGCGTCCGCGCCACGCTCGAGGACTACCTCGCAGACGACGCGTAACGGACGCCGCGCGCGCGGGACTGCCGTACCATCGGCACCGACCCCGAAGGAGGAGCCATGGCCTTCGTCACCCGCGGCTTCCGCGGCCGCCGGCGCGACACCGACGAGACCGGGCGCGTCCCGCCCGGCCAGTACCTGACCGACGACTTCCCCGTCCTCTCCGCCGGCCCGACGCCGCACACGCCGCTCGAGCAATGGAGCTTCACGATCGTCGCCGAGGACGACGGCGAGCTCGCGCGCTGGAGCTGGGAGGATCTCCGCGCCCTCCCCGCCGAGACGGTCACCGTCGACATCCACTGCGTCACCCGCTGGTCGAAGCTCGACACGACCTGGGAGGGCGTCTCCGTGGACACGCTCCTCGACGGCCTCGGCGTGGACGACGGCTACGTGACCGCGTTCTGCGACGGCGGCTACACGACCAACCTTCCGCTCGAGGACGTCACGGGCGGGAAGGCGTGGGTGGCCTACGGCTACGACGGCGAGCCGCTCGACCCCGAGCACGGCGGGCCGGCGCGGCTGCTCGTCCCGCACCTCTACTTCTGGAAGAGTGCGAAATGGGTGCGCGGGCTGCGCCTCACGGCCGAGGACGAGCCCGGGTTCTGGGAGGGGCTCGGCTACCACCTGTACGGCGACCCGTGGCGGGAGCAGCGGTACTGGGGGGACTGACCTGGCGCCTCGCCGAGGTGGTCGAGGTCGCCCCGGAGACGGAGCGGGCGGCGACGATCGTCCTCGACGTCCCCGGCTGGCCGGGCCACCGTGCCGGCCAGCACCTCGACGTTCGCCTGACGGCCGAGGACGGGTACCGCGCCGAGCGGAGCTACTCGATCGCCTCCTCTCCCGCGAACGGGCGGGTCGAGCTGACGGTCGAGCGGCTGGAGGACGGCGAGGTCTCGCCGTTCCTCGTCGGCGAGCTACGCCCGGGCGACCGGATCGAGGTGCGGGGCCCGGTCGGTGGCCACTTCGTCTGGGAGCCCGGCTCCGGGCCGCTCCGGCTCGTCGCCGGGGGCTCCGGGATCGTCCCGCTCATGGCGATGCTCCGCCAGCGCGCGGTCACCGGATCGCAGGCGCCGGCGGCGCTTCTCTATTCCGCCCGCTCGCTCGAGGACGTGCTCTACCGGGAGGAGCTCGAGGCGCTCGCCGCCGCGCCGGAGGGGCCGGCGGTCGCGCTGACGCTCACGCGCAGCCGCCCGCCCGGCTGGACGGGCTACGACCGGCGCGTCGACGGCCCCATGCTCGCCGAGGCGCTCGGACCGCCGGACCCGGCCGCGACGATGTACGTCTGCGGCCCCACGAGCTTCGTCGAGACCGCCTCGGCGGCGCTCGTCGAGCTCGGCCACTCGCCGGAGCGCGTCCGCACCGAGCGCTTCGGCCCGACGGGAGGATGACGATGAGAGACGAGGACCTGAGGCTGGACGGGAACGCCGCCGGCGGCCTGCTCGGCGAGATCTTCGCCTGGGAGATGACGACGGCGACCTCGACGTGCGCCGGCTGCGGCGCGACGGGCGCGGTGGCGACGCTCGAGGCATACGTGCACGCCCCCGGGACGGTTCTCCGCTGCCCGGCCTGCGGCGCCGTCCTCCTTCGCGCCGCACGCGAGAACGGCCGCGTCTGGCTCGACGCGCGCGGGATCAGCTGCCTCGAGTTGCGAGCGCCGGCGTAGCGCGCGCCTCCTCGCCGGCGCCGCGCAGGAGCGTGAGCGCGACGAGCGGGAAGAGGACGACGGAGACCAGCCCGGCGGCGACGACGGCCGCGGCGGTCTCGGCCGAGAGGACGCCCAGCTCGCGCCCGAGATCGGCAGCGACGACGATGAAGCTCAGGGAGGTCGCCTGCAGGAGCGCCGCCGACGCCGTTCGCCGCCCGTCGAGGCGGTAGAGGAGGGCGGGGACGCCGCGGACGAGGAGGAGCGCGGCGAGGAAGACCGGCACCTGGGCGAGCGCGGAGGCGCTGCCGAAGAGCGCGTCCAGATCGAAGCGGATCCCGCTCGTGACGAAGAAGAAGGGGATGAAGACGCCGTAGCCGGCAGCCTCGACCTTCTCGCGGTAGCGCGGGTGCGTCATGGCGCCGTCCGTGTCCACGAGCTTGATCAGCGCGCCGGCGAGGAAGGCGCCGAGGATCGCCTCGAGCCCGAACTGCCCGGCGAGGACGACGAAGACGGCGAGGAGGAGGAAGGTGCCGCGGACGCGGATCTGCGCGGTCGTGTCCTGCAGGCTCAGGAAGGTCATGGAGAGCCCCCGCCAGCGCTCGGCGCCGAGGATCGCGATGCCGACGAGGACGGCGAGGGCGAGAAACGCGCCGAGGAGGACGACGCGGGTGCCCGTCCCCGACGAGGACTCCATCGAGAAGAAGAGGGAGAGGAGCACGATCGGCAGCACCTCGGCGAGCGAGCAGCTCCCGATCACGGTCTGGCCGAAGCGGGTCTCGGCCTCGCCGGCGTCCTTGAGGATCGTGATCACGATCCCGAGCGACGTCGCCGAGAGCATGATCGCCACGAGGAGCGGCGAGCGTACGAGCCCGCCTAGGTCGAGGGCGACACCGGCCCCGAGGGCGAGCACCAGCGTGATGAGGAAACCGGTGCCGGCGACGCCGGCCATGCGGCCGCGGAGCTGCCCGAAGTCGATCTCGAGCCCCGCGACGAGGAGCAGGAAGGCGAGGCCGACGAGGGCGAAGAGCGCGATCGCGTCGTCCACCTCGACCCAGCCGAGGACGGACGGGCCGATCACGATCCCGGCGACGAGCTCGAGGACGACGCCCGGGAGGCGCAGGCCGGGAAAGAAGCCGAGGAGGAGCGGCACGCAGAAGGCGACAGCCGCGACGATTGCGAGTCCTTCGAAATCGGTCATCGCCAGGGCAGTCTCGGGCGCGGAGGCAGCGTTACGGCCCGCGCCCCGTCCGTCCGGGTCGTCACACTTCGGCGCGTGTATCTGCGCTCGGTCACGATCCGGGGCTTCAAGTCGTTCCCGGACCCGGTCGAGGTGCGCCTGGAGCCGGGCGTCGCCGTCGTCGTCGGCCCCAACGGGTCCGGCAAGTCGAACGTCTCCGACGCGATCGTCTGGGCCGCCGGGAGCCTGAGCCCGAAGGAGCTGCGCGCGGAGCGGCCCGAGGACGTCCTCTACGCCGGATCCAAGGAGCGGCCGGCCGCGGACTGGTGCGAGGTCGGCCTCCTCTTCGACAACGCCGACGGCGACGGGCCGCTCGAGTTCTCCGAGCTCGCGGTCGTCCGGCGCGCCCACCGCGGCGGCGAGGGCGAGTACCTCGTCAACGGCGCGCGCGTGCGCCGCATGGACGTCGTCGAGCTGCTCGCCGACCTCGGCCTCGCCGGCGAGATGCACTCCATCATCGGGCAGGGGCGCGTGGAGGAGATCCTCGTCTCCAGGCCCGCCGAGCGTCGCGCGCTCGTCGAGGAGGCGGCGGGGCTGGGCAAGTTCAAGCGCCGCCGGCACCGCGCGGAGCTCAAGCTCGCGCGCGTCGGGACGCAGGTCGAGCGGGCGCGCGACGTCGAGGACGAAGTGCGGAAGCGCCTGCGCCCGCTCGCGCTGCAGGCGAGCGCGGCCGAGCGCGCCGAGAAGCTCGGCGTCGAGATCGACGGCCTCAAGGCGCGCCTCGCGGCCGCCGAGCTGGCGCGCATCGACCGCCGCCTCACGGAGGTGGAGGAACGGCTGACGGAGGCGACGCAGGAGCGCCGCCGCCACGACGAGCGGGTGGAGGGCGTGCTCGCCGAGCGCCGCCGGGCCGAGGAGGGCCTCGCCGAGGCCGCCTCGCGCCACGAGCAGGCGACGGCCGCGCTCTACCGCCTCCGCAGCGCGCGCGAGCGGCTCGACCTCCGGCGCGAGCGCGCCGAGGAGACGGCCGCGAGCCTGCGGGCCGCCGCCGAGCGGCCCCGCCGCTCCGCCCCCCCGCAGCCGCCGAGCTACGAGCGCGCTCTCGCCGCCGCGCAGGCGTGGACGCCGGAGCGCGTCGACCTCGCGGAGGCGCTGGCGGGGCTCGAGCGCGCTCACGCCGAGCGCCGGGACGCCCTGGCGGCCCTCTCCGGCGGGGAGGCCTGGCTCGCCGTCGCCGCCGCCGCGGCGGCGCCTGAGCCGGAGCCCGCCCGGCGCGAGGATCTCCTGCGCGAGCTCGCCGACCTCGTCGAGCGGGCGGCCGTCGCGCTCGGCGCCTCCGTCGAGTCCTCGTCCCGCTTCGAGCCGCCGCTCCAGGCAAGGGTGGACGCGGGTGGGAGCCGCGCGGGCGAGCTGGGCGAGGAGCTACGCCGCCTCGGCGGCTGGGAGGCCGAGCTGCGCCGTGCGGCCGCGGAGGCGGCCGAGCGCGTCTCCGCGGTCGGGATCGAGCGCGCCCGCCTCGAAGCCGAGCGGGAGGAGGTGCTGCGGCGGCTCCCTGAGGAGGCCGAGGCGGAGGCGCTCTCCGACGAGGAGGCGGACGACCTCCGCGAGAAGCTCGGGCGCCTCGAGCGCCGGCGCGAGTCGCTCGGCCAGGTGAACCCGCTCGCGGCCGAGGAGCACGCCCGCGAGAAGGCGCGCCTGGAGGAGCTCTCCGCGCAGCGCGAGGACCTCGAGCGCTCGCTCGCCGAGCTGGAGGAGCTGCGCGACGAGCTCACCGGGACCGTCGAGCGCCGCTTCGAGGAGACCCTCACCGAGGTCGAGCGCCACTTCGAGGAGGTGGCGGGGGCGCTCTTCCCTGGCGGCCGCGGCCGGCTGAACCGGGTGGAGGCGGACGAGGACGGCGAGCCGGGGATCGAGATCGAGCTCCAGCCCGCCGGCAAGCGGATCACGCGGCTCTCGCTCCTCTCCGGCGGCGAGAAGTCGCTGGGCGCGATCGCGTTCCTCTTCGCCCTCTTCCTCGCGCGGCCGTGCCCCTTCTACGTCCTCGACGAGGTCGAGGCCGCCCTCGACGACGCGAACATCGGCCGCTTCACCGACCTCCTGCGCCGCTTCTCCGAGCGCGCGCAGTTCATCGTCGTCACCCACCAGAAACGAACGATCGAGGCGGCGGATATCCTCTACGGCGTCACGATGGGCGCCAACGGGATCTCGCAGATCGTCTCGAAGCGGCTCCAGGCGGAGCCCGAGGCGCAGGCCCTCAGCGCGTGACGCGCACCTGGGCGGAGTTCCTCGGCGACCCCGAGTCCGCCGCCGCGCCCGACGAGGAGAAGGGGCGCGGCTGGTTCGGGCGCCTGCGCGAGTCGCTCGGCGCTAGCCGGCAGGCGCTGACGCGCGAGCTCCTCTTCGACCCGGGGGACGAGGAGGCCTGGGAGCGGATCGAGGAGGCGCTGATCGCCGCCGACTGCGGCGTCGGCGCGACCGTCGAGATCGTGCAGCGGCTGGAGGCGCGCGAGCCCGCGAGCCGAGCGGAGCTGCTCGAGGGCCTGCAGGAGGTGCTGACGGAACTCGTCACGGTCGAGGGCCAGGAGCGGCTGGCCCTCGCGGGCGCGTCGCCCACGGTCGTCCTCGTCGTCGGCGTCAACGGCACGGGGAAGACGACGACGATCGGAAAGCTCGCGCACCGCGTCGGCGCGTCCGGCCGCTCCGTGATCGTGGCCGCGGCGGACACGTTCCGCGCCGCCGCCGACGAGCAGCTCGAGATCTGGGCGGAGCGCGCCGGCGCCGACTTCGTCGGCTCGCAGAAGGGTGCCGACCCGGCGGCTGTCGCCTTCGACGCCATCGCCGCCGCCGAGGCGCGCGGACGGGATGTCGTCATCGTCGACACCGCCGGGCGCCTGCACACGCAGACGAACCTGATGGAGGAGCTGGCGAAGGTGCGGCGCGTGATCGCCGGGCGCCTCGAGGGAGCCCCGCACGAGACGCTGCTCGTCCTCGACGCCACCACCGGCCAGAACGGCCTCCGCCAGGCGAAGCTCTTCCACGAGGCCGTCGGCGTCACGGGCGTCGCTCTGACGAAGCTCGACGGCACCGCGAAGGGCGGCGTCGCCGTCGCCGTCACGCACGATCTCGGCCTCCCGGTGAAGCTGGTCGGTGTGGGGGAGACGCTCGACGACCTGCAGCCGTTCGACCCCGCCGACTTCGCGCGGGCGCTCGTCGCGCAGGAGGCATAGCCGCAAATCGAACGAGCCAGCTAGACGATCGCGCCGCCCCCCGGCGGCATCCGGCCACTCCACGACGAGGCGCCAGGGGAACAACAGGCTACGTCTCACGCTCAGCTTCGATCCGGCGACGTCGCGCGCCACGAGGACCTCACAGCCATCGACGCCCAGGCGGACGAACGACCGAGCTCCGGGGTCGCGCACGGACGCGTTGAGCCAGACGGCACCTGGGCCGACGTCGCTCGTCCATACGCAAGCCCGGCCTCCCGTTCGTTCGATCGGTCGACGCGCCGCGCGCGAGACCGAGACGTCGGGTGCGGGAAACGGAAGGATGTCGCCTGCTTCGTCGACGAGGCGGCGATAGGGCACAGGTCAACTGTCGGCTGCTCATCGCATGCGCTGAAGCCGGCACGGCGCGGCACGAAGCCGGCACGATTCGCGCGCCACGCGGGCGGTTTTCGGGGTTACGCTGGAAAGCGGGTGGTGGCACGGGGTGGCCCCAGGGGCTTCCGCCCGCCGAGGCCCCGCCGCGCGCCCCGGAATCCCTAGCGCTCGACCGTGAACGCGATGTTCACCGTCGTGCGGTACATCGTGATGCGGTCGTCCTCGACGTCCGCGCTCATGCTGACGACGTCCGCGCCCTGGATGCCGCGCACGGTCTCCGCCGCCCGCTCGACGGCGACCTGTGCCGCCTTGGCGAAGCTCTCGGGATGGTTGCCGATGATCGTGATGACCTTGAGGATGTCGGCCACGTCGTGCCTCCTTCGCTCTGGTAGGGAAAACGCCACGGCTAGACTTCCCGCCGGCCCATGTTTGACACGCTCTCCGACAAGCTGCAAGGCGCGCTCGGCGATCTCCGCAGCCGCGGCGTCCTCACCGAGGAGGACATCTCGCGCGCCATGCGCGAGATACGGCTGGCCCTGCTCGAGGCCGACGTCAACTTCCAGGTCGTGAAGAGCTTCGTCGCGCGCGTGAAGGAGCGCGCCACGGGCGCGGCCGTGACGCGGAGCCTCTCCCCGGGCGAGGAGGTCGTCAAGATCGTGCACGAGGAGCTGACGGCGCTCATGGGCTCCGGCGGCTCGCGCCTCGCGTTCGCCGGGCGCCCGCCTACGGTCATCCTCCTCGCCGGCCTCCAGGGCTCGGGGAAGACGACCGCCGCCGCCAAGCTCGCGCTCCTTCTGCGCAAGAGCGAGGGGAAGGCGCCGGCGCTCGTCGCCGCCGATCTCCAGCGCCCGGCCGCGATCGACCAGCTCGAGCAGCTCGGGAAGCAGATCCAGATCCCCGTCTACGCCGACCGCTCAACGAAGGACGCGGTCGCGGTCGCCCGGCACGGGATCGAGCAGGCGCAGGCGCAGGGCCGCGACGTCGTCATCGTCGACACCGCCGGCCGCCTCCAGATCGACGAGCCGCTCATGGAGGAGCTCGCGGCCGTTCGCAAGGCGACGAAGCCGCACAACATCCTGCTCGTGCTCGACTCGATGACCGGCCAGGAGGCCGTCGGCGTCGCCGAGGCCTTCGCTGAGCGCGTCGATTTCGACGGCGTCGTCCTCACGAAGCTCGACGGCGACGCCCGCGGCGGCGCGGCCCTCTCCGTCAAGGCCGTCACGGGCAAGCCGATCAAGCTCGCCTCCTCCGGTGAGAAGCTCGACCAGCTCGAGTACTTCCACCCCGACCGCATGGCCTCGCGCGTGCTCGGCATGGGCGACGTGCTCACGCTGATCGAGAAGGCCGAGGAGGCGGCGGGGGCGGACGAGCAGGAGGAGATGGAGCGGCGCCTCCGCGCAGGGCAGTTCACGTTCGACGACTTCCTCCAGAGCTACCGGATGATGCGCCGCATGGGGTCGCTCAAGTCCGTCGTCGGCATGATCCCGGGGCTCGGTAAGCAGCTCCAGAGCGTGAACGTCGACGACCGCGAACTGGGGCGCGTCGAGGCGATGGTCCTCTCGATGACGGCCGAGGAGCGGCGCAAGCCTGAGATCATCAACGGCTCGCGCCGGGCCCGCATCGCCGCCGGGAGCGGCACGACCGTGCAGCAGGTGAACCAGCTGCTCTCCGCGCGCAAGCAGATGGCGAAGATGGTCAAGCAGATGGGACAGGGCAAGATGCCCAACCTCCAGTCGCTGGCGGCCTCCCAGCGGCGGCGATAGGAACCAGGACAGGGAAAGGACGGAATGGCAGCGAGAATCAGACTGGCGCGCGTGGGCTCGAAGAAGAACCCGATCTACCGGGTCGTCGTCGCCGACGCCCGCGCGCCGCGCGACGGCCGCTTCATCGAGATCGTCGGCCGCTACAACCCGCAGACGAACCCCTCCACGATCCAGCTCGACGAGGACAAGATCAAGGACTGGATCTCCAAGGGCGCCCAGCCGAGCGACACGGTCCGGCGCCTGATGAAGACTCAGGGGATCTGAGGACCAGCCGCAGTGGAGGAGCTCCTCGCCTACCTTGCGCGGAACCTCGTCGACCGGCCCGACGAGGTGCTTGTCGAGCGCGAGGAGCGGGACGGCGCCGTCGTCCTCCTCCTGCACGTCGCCGAGGACGACATCGGCAAGGTGATCGGGCGTCAGGGCCGCGTCGCCCGGGCGCTCAGGACGCTCGTCCGCGCGAGCGGGGGGCGGCGGCAGGAGCGCGTCCTCCTCGAGATCGTTGACTGACGACGACGGCTGGGTCTCGGTCGGCCGGGTCGGGCGCCCCCACGGCCTCGCCGGCGCCTTCGTCGTCGAGGCGGCGAGCGACGATCCCGAGCGCTTCGCGCCCGGGACCACCGTGTACGTGGGCCGGGAGCCCGCAGCCGTCCTCGAGCGGAAGCGCTCGGGTGGGCGCCTCGTCGTCCGCCTCGACCGGGACGCGCCCAGGGGCGCCGCCCTCGAGCTCCCGGCCGCCGAGCTGCCGCCTCCGGGCGAGGGCGCCTTCTACGTGCGCGATCTCCTGGGCCTCGTCGTCGAGGAAGAGGGCGGGCGCGTGCTCGGCCGCGTCCGCGACGTCGTCCCCGGCGTGGCGAACGACGTCGTCGAGCTCGACGGCGGTGTCGTGCTGCCGATGGTGGAGGACTGCGTCCGGGCCGTCGACCTCGAAACGGGTCGCATCGTCGTCGCTCCCGGGTTCGCGCTGGAGCCTTAGTGCCCCCGGCCGGAGGTACGGTCGGGGTCGGCCGAGCGAAAAGCTGGCAGGCCTAGGACGCAGGGAGCACTGAGAGGCTAATCTCGCCGGGCCGATGCAGATCGACGTCTTCACCCTGCTTCCGCACGCGTTCTCGTGGCTCACCGAGCAGCGGCCCGTCGCGGCCGTCCTCGGCTCCGAGCTCGAGCTGCGCTTCCTCAACTACCGCGACTACACGCCGCTGAGCGGCGGCCAGGTGGACGACGAGCCGTACGGCGGCGGCGCCGGCATGGTGCTGCGCGTCGACGTGGTCTGCTCCGCGCTCGAGGCCGTCTATGGAGACGTCGGCGGCAGGCGGATCGTCGCGTTCACCCCGCAGGGGCGGCAGCTCGACCAGGCGCTCGTCGAGGAGCTCGCCCGCGAGGACGCGCTCACGCTGCTCTCCGCGCGCTTCGAGGGCTTCGACGAGCGGATCGTCGAGCACGTCGCCACCGACGCCGTCTCGATCGGCCCGTACGTGCTCTCGGGGGGCGAGCTGCCGGCGATGGTGCTCCTCGACGCGGTCGCGCGGCGGCTCCCGGGAGCGATCCGGGCCGAGAGCGGCGCGGTCGAGACGTTCTCCGAGGCCCTGGCCGGCGGCTTCGAGTTCCCGCACTACACGCGGCCCGCCGAGTTCCGGGGCTGGCGCGTCCCGGACGTGCTCCTCTCCGGCAACCATGGACTGATCGAGCGCTGGCGGCAGGAGCGGAGCAGGGAGCGGACGCCGTCGTGAAGGGCCCGCTCGACCGTCTCACGGGCACGCTGCCCTCTCCGTGGAACACACTCGTGGACTGGGCGGTGACGATCGCGATCGCGGTCGCCGCGGTCCTCGCGATCAAGGCGTGGGTCGTGAACCCCTACCGGATCCCGTCCTCGTCGATGGAGCCGACACTCCATTGCGCGCAGCCGGAGTTCGGCTGCCAGGCGGGGTCGTCCGACCGCGTGCTCGCCAACCGCTTCATCTACCGCTTCACGGATCCAGAGCGCGGCCAGATCGTCGTCTTCGAGACGCCGCCCGAGGCCCTGCGCCTCTGCGGCGCCGGCGGGACGTACGTGAAGCGCCTCGTCGCCGTCCCCGGGGACACGATCGCCCAGGCCGGAGGGATCATCCGCCTGAACGGGACGCCGATCACGGAGTCCTACGTGGACGGGAGCGGCCCGGGCCCGGACTTCCCGGAGCGACGACTCGGCGACGACGAGTACTTCATGATGGGGGACAACCGTGAGCAGTCCTGCGACAGCCGCGACTGGGGCCCCGTCAGCCGTGACGACTTGATCGGGCCCGTGTTCGCCGTCTACTGGCCGCCGACGCGGTTCGACATCCTCTAGGAGGCCGGCCTTCCTCCGCTCCAGGCTCGAGTCCCTTCCCGACCCCTGGCCGACTGTCGTCGACTGGGTCGTCACGATCGTGGTCGCCATCGCCGCCGTGCTCGCCATCAAGGCGTGGATCGTCAACCCCTACCGCATCCCCTCGTCCTCGATGGAGCCGACGCTCCACTGCGCCCTGCCCGAGCCGGGCTGCCGGTCGGAGACGTCCGACCGCGTGCTCGCGAACCGCTTCGTCTACCGCTTCACGGAGCCGGAGCGGGGCGACGTCGTCGTCTTCCGGACGCCGGACGAGGCCGAGAACGTCTGCCCGGGTCCCGGCGGCGTCTTCGTGAAGCGGCTCGTCGGTCTTCCCGGCGACACGCTCGAAGTGCGGGGGGACACGCTGCTCGTGAACGGCACGCCCCTCGACGAGCCGTACCTTCTCGGCGGCGACCCCGGCGACACGTTCGGGCCGGTGCAGGTCCCCGAGGGCGAGTACTTCATGATGGGCGACAACCGCTGGCAGTCCTGCGACTCGAGGGAGTGGGGCTCGGTCCCCCGCGAGAACCTGATCGGGCCCGTCTTCGCCCTCTACTGGCCGCCGCAGCGCATCGGCTTCCGCTAGCATTCCCGCTCGGCTCCCGGCCACCTCCTCTCGATGACTACGCCGATCGACATCCTCGAGCGCAAGCAGCTGCGCGACGACATCCCGCAGTTCAAGGCGGGGGACACGGTGCGCGTGCACTTCCAGGTGATCGAGGGGCAGCGCCGCCGCGTGCAGGTCTTCGAGGGCATCGTCATCAAGCGCCAAGGCGCCGGGGTGCGCGAGACGTTCACGGTGCGCAAGAGCTCCTTCGGCGTCGGCGTCGAGCGGACGTTCCCGCTTCACTCCCCCAAGATCGAGAAGATCGACGTCGCCGCGATCGGCGACGTGAACCGCGCGAAGCTGTACTACTTGCGTGGAAAAGTGGGGAAGAAGGCGCGCGTCCGCGAGAAGCAGCGGACCTAGCGGCTATCCTCGGCCGCGTGGCGACCATGCGGCGTCCAGGACGGAGGCTCCTCGCGTACGACCGCCGGCTCGGCGCGCGCTTCGTCGCGGGCGCCGACGAGGCGGGACGGGGGAGCCTCGCCGGCCCGCTCGTGACCGCGGGCGTCCTTCTCGACTACGAGCGCCTGCGGGATCACGCCGTCCGCCCGCTCGCGCTCCTCAACGACTCGAAGCAGGTCGACCCGGCCGAGCGCGAGCGGCTCTTCCGTGCCGTCTGCGCGTGCGCGACGCGGATCGCCGTCCGCGTCATCCCGCCGGCGGTGATCGACCGCGACGGGCTCCACCGCTCCAACCTGCGCGGGCTGCGGGAGGCTCTGGCGGCCCTCGCGCCCCCCGCCGAGGCATGCCTCGTGGACGGCTTTCGCCTGGGGCCGCTCGCCCCCGAGCACCGGGCCGTCGTCGACGGCGACACGAAGAGCGCGGCGATCGCCGCCGCCTCGATCGTCGCCAAGGTCGTCCGCGACCGCGCAATGCGCCGGCTCGACGCCCTCTATCCCGGTTACGGTTTCGCGAGCCACGTCGGCTACATCACACCCGGCCACTCGGCGACCGTCCGCCGCCTCGGTCCGAGCGCCATCCACCGACGCTCCTTCGACGCGCGCTGCTATGCGGAGCTGGACGACGAGGCGCCTCTCGCCGCAGAGCTACCAGAGGCCGTCCCGGCGGCTCGGGCCTGAGGCGGAGCGGCGAGTCCGCCGCCACTACCGCCTCCGGGGCTACCTCGTCCTCGACGCCAACGCCCGTGTGGGTCGCTGGGAGCTCGACCTCGTCGTCCGCCGCGGCCGCACGCTCGTGTTCTGCGAGGTGAAGGCGCGAAGCGGCGACGGCTTCGGGGACCCGAGCGAGGCCGTCGGGCAGGAGAAGGCGAGGCGGGTGGAGCAGGCCGCACTCGGGTGGCTCGCGCGACACCCCGAGCTCGCCGACCTCGACGTCCGCTTCGAGGTCGCGGCCGTCCGCGGCAGGCGAGTCGAACGGCTCGCGCTGTTCTGAGCAGCCCTTGCACCAAGGCTCACGAGATGGTATGCAACGCCTCCCCAAGGGAGCAGCGCCGGGCGTCCGACGCTGGAGAGGAGGCGGCATGAGCACACGACGGCTCATCGGGTGGCTGGCGTGCATCCTGACCGTGGCGCTCGGAGTCGCGCCGGGTGCGAGCGCGGGCAAGCCCATGATCGAGCGGTTCGACGTGGACGAGACGGCGCCGGACGGGTTCCTGACCGAAGCCTGCGGCTTCGACGTCACGTCGCAGGTGCAGGGCCACGTGATCGTGCGGACGTTCTCGGGCGCGGGCACGGGGCCGGTCGAGCTGCGCACGCTCAACCTCGGCATCACGGCGTCCGCGAACGGCAGCTCGTACCGGTTCAGGGACGTGGGCGCGGATCTCGTGCGCGTCGAGCCGGAAGGCACTGCCGTGCTCATGATCGTCGGCCAGGTCCCGTTCACCTTCACGGGAGTGCTGAAGATCGACCTGGAGACCGGCGAGACGATCCTCGAGCCCAGGCACAGTCTCGAGGACCGGATCGACGAGGCCTGCGCGGCGCTCGCCGCCTAGCCGGTCGCGGCCGGAGGAGGGACGGGGCGCCCTCGTCCGGGTCCGACGCCGGCCCGCAGCGGGCGGCACGATCTCGACACGGAGCCTTCACCCACGTGCGCGCTTTTCCGCCGTACGGTCGAGAGCGTGCTCGCGCGCGCCGTCACGCATGCGCTCGTCGGCCTCGAGGCGAAGCCCGTCGAGGTCGAGGCCCACCTGCAGCGGGGCGTGCCGGGGTTCGCCATCGTCGGTCTCCCGGACAAGGCCTGCCAGGAGGCGAAGGAGCGCGTCCGCAGCGGCATCGCGAGCGCGGAGCTCGAGTTCCCGCTGCGCCGGATCACGGTCAACCTCGCCCCGGCAGGGCTCCGCAAGGAGGGCTCCGGCTACGACCTGCCGATCGCCCTGGCAGTCCTCGCGGCCTCGCGCCAGGTCCCGCCGGATCGGCTCGCCGGTCACGCGGCGGTGGGGGAGCTCGCCCTCGACGGCCGGCTCCGACCCGTGCGGGGCGCGATCGTTGCCGCCGAGGCAGCCCGTTGCGGGGGGCTCGAGCGGTTGTTGTGCCCATTCGAGTCGGCGCCCGAGGCCATGCTGGCCGGGATCGAGGCGGTCGCGCTCCGGCACCTGGCGGAGGCGAGCGCCTACTTGCGGGGACGCTTCGAGCCGCCGCCCGTGGAGCCGGTTGCCCGCTCGAGGAACGGGTCGTGGCCGGACCTCGCGGACGTCCGGGGTCAGGAGCGCGCCCGGCGTGCGCTCGAGATCGCGGCCGTCGGCCGGCACAACCTCCTCCTCGCCGGCCCGCCCGGGACGGGGAAGACGATGCTCGCGCGGCGGCTGCCGGGCGTCCTGCCGTCGCTCACGCTCGACCAGGCGCTCGAGGTCACGCGCATCCACTCGGTGGCCGGAGCCCTCCCTGCGGCTCAGCCGCTCGTCGAGCGCCCGCCGTTCCGCGCGCCGCACCACTCCGCCTCCGCGTCGGCGATCGTCGGCGGCGGGCCGGGCCCGAGGCCGGGGGAGGTCAGCCTCGCGCACCACGGCGTCCTCCTCCTCGACGAGCTGGCCGAGTTCCACCGGCCGGTGTTGGAGGCGCTGCGCCAGCCGCTCGAGGACGGCGTCGTCGCCGTCGCCCGGGTCGCGGGCGCCCATGTCTTCCCCGCCCGGTTCCTGCTCGTGGGGACCATGAACCTCTGTCCGTGCGGCGCGCGCGGGGACCCGGGGGCGGAGTGTGCCTGCTCGCCGCAGAGGCTCACCGCCTACGCGGCGCGGCTCTCCCGCGCGCTGCTCGACCGCTTCGACCTCGTCGTCCACATGCCGCGCCCCCGGGGCAGGGAGCTCGACGCTTCGCCGGGCGAGCCCTCGCGCGCGGTGCGGGCGCGGGCGGAAGAGGCCGCGGCGAGGCTGGCCGAGTCCCAGCCGCGGCTCGGGCAAGAGGCCCGCGCGCTCCTGACGAGGGCCGTCGACGCGCTCCCGCTCTCGGCCCGTGGCCGCGCGCGCGTGGCCCGCGTGGCCGCAACCATCGCCGCACTGGCCGGGACGCAGACCATCGAGCCGGCACACGTGGCCGAGGCGCTCTCCTACCGGGTGCCGCCGGAGCTCTCGACGTGACCCATCCCGCCGTCTCCAGGCACGAACGGGGCTACCCGCCGCTCCTCCGGGAGCTCTACGACCCGCCGTCGCGGCTCTACCTCCGCGGCGGCCCGCCGGACGTCCTCGCGCGGCCGTCGGTCGCCGTCGTGGGCGCTCGAAGCTGCTCCCCCTACGGCGCCCAGGTTGCTCGAGAGCTCGCGCGCGCCCTCGCCGCCGCCGGTGTCGTGGTCGTCAGCGGGCTGGCGCGGGGAATCGACGGCGAGGCCCACCGCGGCGCGCTGGCCGGTGGCGGGCTCACCGTCGCGGTGCTCGGCTGCGGCGTCGACCGCGACTACCCGCGCGCCCACGCCGAGCTCGCACGGCGGATCGCGGCGAGCGGCCTCATCGTCTCCGAGTACCCGCCGGGAGTCGAGCCGGCGCCATGGCGCTTCCCGGCGAGAAACAGGATCGTCGCCGGCCTCGCTCTGGCCACGGTCGTCGTCGAGGCGCGGGAGCGCTCGGGCGCGCTGATCACGGCCGACTTCGCGCTCGAGCTCGGCCGCGAGGTGTTCGCAGTGCCCGGAGAGATCACAGCGGCCCTCTCGGCCGGCTCCAACGACCTCATCCGCCAGGGGGCGACGCCCCTCCTGCGCGCCGGGGACGTGCTCGAGGCGCTCGGGCTCGAGCAGGCGCCGGCTGAGCAAGCCGTGGCGCTCCCCGACGACCAGGCGGCGGTCCTGGCCCGGCTCTCGGACGGCGCCCGCTCGCTGGACGAGCTCGTGGCGGAGACGAGCCTCGGCAGCGGGGAGGTGGCAGCCGCTCTGACGGAGCTCGAGCTCGCCGGCCTGGCCGCCTCTGCGGACGGCCTCTACCGCCGCGCGACGGGGGGTGGGGGATGACGTAGAGGACTTCCAGGCGCTCGGCGGCGACCCGCGCCTGCTCAGCTGGGGAAGGACTCCGGCCGCGTGCAGGCTCGGGCGTGGAGGTCGTCGTCGATGTTGCGCCCCGTCATCACCAATACCGTCGGCCCGTCGATGTCCTCGAGCTGAGGAAGCGCGGCGAGGGCGGCTGCAGCGGCCCCTTCGGCGCGGATGCCAGCCTCCGCGTAGGCCCGGACGGCCTCTGCGATCGCCCGCTCGGAGACGCGCAGCATGCGATCTGCGACCTCGCCGAGCACGTCCACGGCCAGGGGGATGGCGACGCGCACGGCGAGGCCGTCCGCGAAGGTGGCGGAGCGGTCGCCCTCGACTACGCGGCCGGCCTCCCAGCTGTCGACCATCACCGGCGCCGCGGCCGCGGCGACCCCGACGCACAGCGTACTGGCCGCTCCGCGCTCGGCCAGGCGCAGCCCGATGCCGCCGAGCAGCGCGCCGTTTCCCACCGGCACGACCACCGTGGCCGGGGGCGCGCCAGCCTGGTCGAGGATCTCGTCCGCGATCGCGCCGTAGCCCGTGTGCTGGGCCCGCTCGGCCCCGTCCTCGAAGAACGGGAGCCCTCGCTCCTCCGCCCAGCGGCGCGCCTCGTCCTTCGCCTCGTCGAGGTCGGTGCCGACGATGCGGGCCTCCGCCCCGAGCCCTTCGACCAGGGCGAGCTTCGTCTCCGTCGCGCCCTCGGGTGCGTAGACGACCGCACGGAGGCCGAGGCGCTCGGCCGCCCAGGCAGCGGCCGCGCCGTGGTTGCCCGTGGAGGCGGTGACAACGGTCTGCGCGCCCGCCTCCCGGAAGGCCTCGAGGACGGGGAGCGAACCGCGCCACTTGAAGGCGCCGAGCTCGTGGACGTCCTCACGCTTGAGGAGGAGCGCGCGCTCGCCGGCGAGCGAGCGCGGGGCCGACTCGAGCGGCGTCGGAGCGGCCGGCGCGGTCAGAAGCGGATCACCGCCCGGGCGACCTCGCCCGCGTTCATCGCCGCAAAGGCCTCGTTGACTTCCTCCAGCGCGTACGTCCTCGTCACGAGCGCGTCGAGGTCGAGACGTCTCCCCACGTAGAGGTCGATCACGAGCGGCATGTCAAGTGGGGACGGCACGACCCGTAGAAGCTTCCGGTCACCACCTTCTCCTCTCGGGGGAGAGCGGGCGCCGGCAGGTCGGCGGTCGCTCCCACCGGCGGGATGCCGACGGCCACGACCGTACCGCCGCGGCGGACTGCGGCGTACGCCTGCGCGACGACGCCGGGCGCGCCGGCGGTGTCGAACGCGTAGTCGGCGCCGCGCCCGTCCGTGAGCTTGCGCAGGAGCCCGGCGACGTCTCCTGCCCCGGGGTCGAAGGCGTGCGTCGCCCCCAGCGCCAGCGCGGTCTCGCGCTTGAACTCGACCGGGTCGGCGGCAACGATCGTCCGGGCCCCCGCGAGGCGGCAGCCGAGGATCGTCGAGAGCCCGACACCGCCCGCGCCGTAGACGACGGCGGCGCTCCCGGCTTCGACCCGCGCGCGCAGGACGGCGGCGCCGTACCCGGTCATGACGGCGCAGCCGACGAGGGCCGCGACCTCGAGCGGCGCGTCGTGGCGAATCGGCACGCAGCAGCTCTCGGGGACGACGCAGCGCTCGGCGAACGTGGAGAGGAAGGAGTAGTGGTAAAGCGGGCTCCCGTTCTGGGAGAGCGCGAGCGCGCCGCCGGGCAACGTTCCCTCGAACATGTCCTCCATGGCGGCCTCGCAGAGGACACCGCGCCCCTGGACGCAGTAGAAGCACTCGCCGCGCCGCAGAAGGGGAGCCATGAGAGGATGACGTGGTCGCCCGGCGCAACCGCGGCCACGCCCTGGCCCACGTCCTCGACGCCGCCGGCTCCCTCGTGCCCGAGCACGGCCGGGAGAGGGTTCGGGGTACCGCCAGTGATCACGTTCCAGTCGCTGTGGCACACGCCGCTCGCCGCGAGGCGGACCGTCACCTGACCGCGGCTCGGGGAAGCGAGCTCGACGTCCTCGACGCTCCGGGGCCCGTCGATCTCGCGGAGGACTGGGGCGCGCACGAGCGCTGATTCTACGGCGCGGTCGGGGGCTCGGCCTGAATGCGCCGAAGCTCCTCGAGCGGGATGTGGCAGCGGAGGAAGTGACCCGGCTCGACCTCGGCGAGCGGCGGCTCGTCGCGCTCGCAGCGCTCGCCGAGCGTGCGCGGGCAGCGCGTGTGGAAGACGCAGCCCGACGGGGGCTCTGCCGCGCTCGGGATGTCGCCCTCCAGACGGATCCTCGGCCGCTCCTCGCCGTCGAGAGCGGGAACGGCCGAGAGGAGCGCCTCGGTGTACGGATGATGCGGGGCGGCGAAGACCGTCTCGGCGGTGCCGAGCTCCATGATGCGGCCGAGGTAGAGGACGGCGATACGGTCGGCGAGATACCGGACGACGCCGAGGTCGTGCGAGATGAAGAGATAGCTCGTGCCCTGCTTCTCCTGCAGCTCCACGAGAAGGTTGAGGATCGCCGCCTGCACGGAGACGTCGAGCGCCGACGTCGGCTCGTCGCAGACGACGACGCGCGGCGAGCCCGCGAACGCGCGGGCGATCGCCACCCGCTGCTTGAGCCCTCCGGACAGCCGGGCCGGGCGGGAGCCGAGCAGCCGCCTGTCGAAGCGGACTGCGCGCGCGAGCTCGTCGACCTGCTTCGCGCGCGCACTGCCGCGGAGCCCGACGAGCTTCGTCAGCGCCCGCCCGAGGATCCTCCGCGCCGAGAAGCGCCGGTTGAGGGCCGAGTCCGGGTTCTGGAAGACGATCTGGAGCGCGCGCACCTCCGCCGCGCTTCTCCCCGAGAGAGACGGTGCCAGCAGCTTGCCGTCGAGTTCGACGGCAGATCCCTCGTCGGGAGGAGTCAGGCCCAGGAGGACCCGGGCGAGCGTCGTCTTGCCGCTTCCCG
>DATHVD010000072.1:0-4010 GCA_035461525.1 Gaiellaceae bacterium | reverse complement strand
CCTTCGCGTCCTCGTACGACGTCGTCACGAGCAGCTTCCCGCCCGTCCACCCGAAGGCCCACACGACGACGACGACCCCGAAGGCGATGTTCCACGCGGTCACCGCGAGCTGCTGGCCGATCGAGTACGCGGTCGCAGTGGCCGTGGTGGTGACGTCGCTGAGGGAGGCCGCGTTGATCGCCTGGTTCACGCCGACGCCTCCAGGCGTGGCGGAGACGGTGTTCGCGAGCGAGTTCCCGCCGATCACCGACATGACCGTGTGGAAGGTCACGGGAATGCCGTAGGCGGCCAGAAAGACCGCCGTCACGCCGAGCTTGGAGAGCCAGGCCCCGAGGGACGGCAGGACAACCTGGATCGCATAGTCGCGCGGGCGGGCGAGGATCGCTCCCCCGTGCTTCGCCTTCTCCCAGAGCCCCATGAGCTTCTGCCAGAAGACGCGCCCGAGGACGACGAGGAGGAAGATGCCGCCGCCGACGATCAGGGCGGTCACGAGGGGGTGGTCGTGGACGCCCCCGAGCTGGAGCTCGAACGACCCCGGCACGGAGAGGAAGAGGTAGAGGTACACGGCCGTCCCGGCGACCGTGAAGAAGATCTTCTGCACGACCATGGCGCCGAGGACCCCCGGGAAGGTCGCGCCCCGGATCATCGCCACGAACATGAGCAGCATCACGAGCGTGCCGATGTTCGCCGGCAGGAACCCGTTCAGGGCGACGCCGGCCGCGTACGCGGCGAGGGTCTGCAGGTAGGAGGGCGAGGCCTCGCCGAAGCCCGCGCGCAGGATGAAGTACCAGCCGAGGGCAGTGAGCGTCGTCTGCGCGGTCTGGAGGACGTAGCCGGCGAGGAGGTACTGGAGGGAGATGCTCGTGAGCGAGTCCCAGACGTCGCCGATCCAGCCGGGGACGTCGATGCCGACGAGGTTCAGGCCGACGACGACGACGGCGACGCCGACGAGCCACCAGGCGACCTTGACGAGCCGTCGTCGGCGTGACGGGTCGCGGAAGGGCAGGAAGCGCGACGGCTTCTCGGCGTGGGCCTCCGTCATCCGGCGTTCTCGCTCGGGGCCGGGTCGCGCCCGCCCGTCACCGCGGGTCCGTGCGGATCCTCGTCAGCTCGTCCCGGGCCGCGCTCGGCCCGACCCCGGCGTCGCCGTAGGTCGCCGCGTACTCGGCCTCGGCCATCATCCAGCGGGCGGAGAGCTGGTAGACGACGATGAGGTTGAGCGCGACGATCAGGAGCGTCCAGAGCGGGAAGACGGTGATGAGGCCGACGTTCGCGATCGCGTTCAGCGACGCGAGGACGACGGCCGACCAGCGCGCCCAGCCAGCTCCGGCGAAGAGCCCGAGCCCCACGAGCAGCTGGAAGGCGCCGAAGAGGAGGAGGATCCAGCCCCAGGCGGTGAGGTCCCAGACGATGACGCGGCCCGTACCGGAGGCCGTGAGCACCTCGTCGCGGAAGATCGCCGCCAGACCGTAGATGACGTTGACGGAGCCGACGATCGCGAGGACGATGCCTGCGAAGACCGCCCAGCCCGTGAGCCGCGGGGTGCTCGTCGTGGTGCTCATCTCGAGTCCTTTCTCTCGCAGTCGGGAGGGGAGGCATCGTCCCTCCCGGCTCAGCCTCCGTCAACCTCGTCGCCGGCGCCCGTCAGACCCGGTCTCCGAGCGGGCGCGTGAGCGCCCAGATCACCCAGACGGCCAGCGCGATCATGAGCAGCGACCAGAAGGGGTAGTAGGGGATGAAGAGGAAGTTCGCCACCGCGCTCAGCACCGCGAGCGCGATCCCGACTATCCGCGACCACGTGGCGCCCGCGAAGAGCGAGAAGCCGGCGAGGACGAGGACGATCCCGAGGAGGAGATGGATCCAGCCCCAGGCCGTCACGTCGAGGTCGTAGACATAGTTCGGGGCAACCACGTAGAACTGATCCTCGAAGATGGCGGCCAGCCCCGCAAAGCCCTGGAAGATGCCGACGAGGATCATCAGCGTTCCAGCGAAGAGGTAGCCGCCGACCGTCCAGCCGCTCGGCTCCGGGTCCCGCCTCGATCCGTACTCGCTCATGGTGTCTCCTTCGCTCGGTTGCGCCCCGATTCTCCGCCACCGCGCGCGAAGTCGCCTCACCCGCGCGCTCGGTTCACCCGGGTGACTACCAGTCCTCCCGGACGGCGAGGTAGATGACGGCACCGGCGATGGGCAGGAGGACGATGATCAGGAGCCACATCGCCTTCGCCCCGCCCGAGAGCCTGGGATTGCGGAACATGTCGACGAGCGCGTACGCCCACATCGCCACGATGGCGAGGTGGACGAACGGATAGACCAGGCCCTCCACGGGCGAGATGTCGGCGAGTACCAGCGTCGAGTTCATGTGCGCTCCCGTTCGAGAGTTGGGGAGAGGGCCGGGGGCCCTCTCCCACGATCGTCGCCTCGGCTCTAGGCGGAGCCGAGCGCCTTCCGCTTCAGCTCCTCGTACTCCTGCTCGCTGAGGACGCCCTGCTCCCGCAGCTGGGCGAGCTTGGCGAGCTCGTCCGCCGTGGACACCCCGGACACCGCCCGTTGCGCCGCCTCCGCCTCCGCGGCCATGCGCACATCCTGCGGAGTCACCTTGGGGCGGGCGATGATGTAGATCAGGGCGCCGAGGAACGGCAGGGCGACGAGAAGCAGGATCCATCCCGCCTTCGCCCAGCCGGAGTGGTCGTCCCGGCGGATGATGTCGGCGAAGAGCGCGATGAAGATCCAGAAGAACGTGATCCAGAAGAACACGACGAGCATCCACCAGAAGACGTCGAGGAAGCTGGTCTCTGCGAGTAGCACGTCTCTCCTTTCCTGGTCGGCGGACGCCCGTGCTCAGGAGAGAACCGCAGGCGTCCGCAGGCGCGATTCTCCCATCGCGGCGGCGCGGCGCCTCACCCGGCCGGCGCTTTCACCCGGGTGAACCTTCACGCCTTCCGCTCTGCGGGAACGGAGCCGGCGACGACGGCGCCCCGCCCGGGCGCCGACTCGATCGTGAGCTCGCCGCGCACGGCCGCCAGGCGATCGCGCATGTTGGTGAGGCCGCGGCCGCCGGGGACGGCGTGGACCGCGAACCCCGCCCCGTCGTCGCGGACGACGAAGCGCAGCGCGCCGTCCTGCTCCGCGAGCCGGATCGAGGCGGCGCCCGCGCCCCGCGCGTGCTTGGCCGCGTTCTGCAGCGCCTCCAGGCAGCAGAAGTAGACGGCGCTCTCGACCTCCTCGGGATAGCGGCCGATCCCCTCGGCCTCGACGGTCACCGGGACTGGACCGCGCCGCGCGGCCACGCGCAGCGCCTCGGTGAGTCCCCGCTCGGCGAGGAGCGGCGGGTAGATGCCGCCGGCGAGCGAGCGGACCTCCTCGATCGCCTCCTCGATCTCGCCGCCCAGCTCCTGCACGAGCGCGCCGCCCCGCGCCGGATCGTCGCGCATGGCCTCGTCGGCCAGCTCGAGCCGGACCCGGAGGGCGACGAGCCGTTGCTGCGCGCCGTCGTGGAGGTCGCGCTCGATGCGGCGCCGCTCGTCGTCCGCGGCCGCCTGGATCCTGGCGCGCGATCCGCGCAGCTCTTCCAGGGACGCTTCCACCTGCGCGCCGAGCCGCTGGTTCTCGAACGCGGCCAGGGCGAAGAACCCCGCCGTCTCGACGAGGCCGGGGCGGTCGTTCAGGGCGGGGTCGTGGACGAGCGCCGCCACGGGGTCGGCGCCGTCCCGGACCTCCGTGACCGCCCGCTCGGGATCGACGCGCGGAAGCGCGACCTCGTGGCCCGTGGCGTCGAGCCAGCGCCCCGAGCGCCCGGGCGCGGCGTAGGCGACCTCGAGCGACGGGTCGGACAGCGTCTCCCTGAGCACCTCGCGCAGCTCGCCGGCGCCGGGATGGCTGCGGAGCCGGGAGGCCAGCCCCTGGAGGGCGACGGCGGACGACAGGCGCAGGCGCAGCAGGCCGGCGAAGAAGGCGACGGCCAGTGCCGGCAGGCAGAGGACGAAGACCCAGCCGAGCGCCTCGACCGTCAC
>DATHVD010000071.1:0-5586 GCA_035461525.1 Gaiellaceae bacterium | reverse complement strand
GCGGGTCGTCGCCCTGAACGACGCCAGCTTCACGATCGAGAAGGGCGAGTTCGTCTTCCTCGTCGGGCCCTCGGGCTCGGGGAAGTCGACGATCATGCGGCTCCTCCTCAAGGAGCTCGAGCCCACGAGCGGCCGCATCATCGTGGGGGGCCGTGAGCTCGCGCGCCTCAAGGGCTCGAAGGTGCCGATGCTCCGCCGCAACATGGGCTGCGTGTTCCAGGACTTCAAGCTCCTCACCGACCGGACGGCCTACGAGAACGTCGCCTACGCGCTCAAGGTGCAGGGCGACTCGAAGCGCGCCATCCGGGGGAAGGTGCCCGAGATCCTGGCGCTCGTCGGGCTCGGGGCGAAGATGAACAACTTCCCGCACGAGCTCTCGGGCGGCGAGCAGCAGCGCGTCTCGATCGCCCGCGCGTTCGTCAACCACCCCCCGCTCCTCGTCTGCGACGAGCCGACCGGAAACCTCGACCCCGACACGTCCGTCGGCATCATGCAGCTCCTCTACCGGATCAACCGAACCGGCACCACCGTCCTCATGGCCACGCACGACCGCGAGATGGTGGACAAGATGCGCAAGCGCGTGATCGCGCTCGAGGACGGCGTCGTCGTCCGGGACGAGCGGCGCGGCGGCTACGGCTAGCAGGCGCTCTCATGCGGACACGGCTCTTTTTCTCCGAGGCCCTGCAGTCGATCAGGACGAACCTCTCCACGAGCGTGGCGGCGGTCATGACCGTCCTCATCGGCATGTTCCTGCTCGGGCTCTTCATCGCGCTCGGGAGTTGGGTCATCTCGTGGACGAACCACGTCAAGCGCGACCTCGTCGTCAACGTCTACTTCTGCACGGGGCTGACCTGCGGGGACGAGGCGACCCCGCAGCAGATCAACGCGCTGGGCACCGACCTCGGCGCGAACCCGCTGGTCGAGTCCTACCGGTTCGTCTCCAAGGAGGACGCGCTCGAGGAGATGCGGCAGCGCTTCCCCGAGCTGACGGAGAACCTGGCCCGGAACCCGCTCCCCGCGGCCTACGAGGTGATCCCGAAGCGCGCGGAGGACGTCCAGGCGATCGCAGCGGGCCTGGAGCCGCCTCCGGCCGGCGTCGAGAGCGTCAGGTACGGGGAGAAGAAAGCCGAGCGGGTGCTGCAGGTCGCCACGATCATCGGCGCGATCTTCCTCATCGGCAGCCTCATCCTCCTGATCGCCTCGACGATCCTGATCGCCAACACCATCCGGCTCTCGATCTTCGCGCGCCGGCGCGAGATCGAGGTGATGAAGCTCGTCGGCGCGACGAACTGGTTCGTGCGGGCGCCGTTCATGCTCGAGGGCATCCTCTGCGGCCTCGCCGGCTCGATCGCCGCGGTCCTCCTCCTCCTCGCCGCGAAGGAGCTCGCGCTCCCCGGGATCCTCGGCCGCATCGAGAGCCCCGACGAGATCCGGGCCTGGAGCTTCCCGGTCGTCGCCCTCATCCTGGTCGGCATGAGCCTCCTGATCGGCGCCGCGGGCTCCGGCATCACCTTGCGGCGCTTCCTGCGGGTCTGAGCCCCGTGGCGATCGCGGCACCGCCACACGAGACCTCGTTCCGCCCGTGAGGAGCGGGCTCCGTTTCCTCGGCGCGGCCCTCGTCGTCGCGCTGGCCTTCGCGTTCGGCGTCTTCCTCACCCGCTCGGACGAGGAGGGGACGTCCGCAGCGGCGCCGCCGCGCCCCGTGCGCACCGTCAAGCTCGTGGACGAGGTCCGGGACGAGCTGACGTCGTCCTACTACCGCTGGATCGCGCCGAGCGTGCTCGACCGGCCCAGGGTCAGCGAGATCCTCGAAGGCCTCGACGACCCGCACACGAGCTACCTGACGGCGGCACAGCTGGCGAGCCTCCAGGAGCGCACGGACGGAAGCTACTCCGGCATCGGGCTCACCGTGGGGCCGGTCGGCCGCGGACTCGTCGTCACCTCGGCCTTTCCGGGCCCCGCGCGGGACGCCGGGATCCGCGAGGGCGACATCATCGTCCGGATCGAGGGGAGGCCCGCGCGCGAGCTGACCTTCGAGGACGCTCTCGGGCTCATCAAGGGCGAGCGGGGCACGACCGTGAGCCTCGTCCTCTTGCGGCCGGGGAAGGGACGGCTCAGGCTCGACGTCGTGCGCCGAGAGGTCAAGGTGCCGTCGATCAGCGCGCACCTGATGAACGTCAAGCAGCACAAGGTCGCGTACATCCGCGTCTTCTCCTTCGCCGCCGGCTCCTCGCAGCGCATCGACCGCGCGACCGGCCGGCTCGTGGAGAAGGGCGGCGTCGAGGCGGCGATCATCGACCTCCGCGACAACCCGGGCGGCCTTCTCTCGGAGGCCGTCGCCGCCGTGTCCGTGTACCTCGAGGAGGGCGTCGTCTGCCGCACCGCGGGCCTGCACGAGGACGGGCGGACGTTCAGGGTGACCGGAACGGCCACCCACGGAAGCCTGCCCCTCGTCGTGCTCGTGAACAGCAACACGGCGAGCGCGGCGGAGATCGTCGCCGCGGCGCTGCACGACCACGACCGCGCCACCCTTGTCGGCGAGCGCACCTTCGGCAAGGCCTCCGTGCAGACGATCGCGCAGCTCTCGAACGGCGGCGCGCTCAAGCTGACGACGGCGAAGTACGTCACGCCCGCCGGAGCCGACATCACCGGACGCGGCATCGAGCCTCCCATCGCCGCCGTCGACGATCCGCTCACCCGGCGCGACGAGGCGCTCCAGCTCGCCCGCGGAAGCCTCGTCGAGCTCCTCGCGGACGGGTAGATGGCCGAGCTCGCGGTCTGCGAGCTCGGCCGGCGCGGGAAGCTCCTCGTCGGCGAGCCGTACTTCGAGGGGGGCGTTCCCGTCGCCGTCGACCGCAAGGGCGCCGGCGAGGCGTCCCCGGGCGATCTGGCCGTCCTGCGGCTCGGGCGCGGCCGCGCCCGCCTGGAGCGCGTGCTCGGCCGGGCGGCGCACGTCGAGGCGGTCCTCGAGGGGCTCCTCTGGCACGAGGGCGTCCGCCGAGCGCACGCGCCGCTCCCGCCCGAGCCGTCCGGCCCCGAGGCCGACCGGGTCGACCTGCGCGGCCACTTCGCGTTCACCATCGACCCGGAAGAGGCGAAGGACTTCGACGACGCGCTCTCGCTCCGCCGCGAGGGCGACGGCTTGCGCGCGTGGGTGCACATCGCCGACGTCTCCGCCTACGTGCCCGCCGGCTCGCCGCTCGACCGCGACGCGGCCGAGCGCGCCTTCTCGGTCTACGTGCCGGGGCGGGTCGAGCCGATGCTCCCCGAGGAGCTCTCCGCCGGCGATTGCAGCCTGCGTCCGCACGCCCAGCGGCGTTGCGTCACGGTCGAGATCCCGTTCGACGGCGACCTGAAGCCCGGCGAGCCGCGCTTCTACCGCAGCCTCATCCGCAGTCGCGAGCGGCTCACGTACCAGCACGCGCAGTCGATCCTGGCCGGCCACGAGCGGGCGGAGCAGGCGCTCGCCGACTCGCTCTTCCTCGCCCGCGAGCTGACCGAGGAGCTGCGCCGGCGCCGCTACGAGCGCGGCGCGCTGCGCATCGAGACGGGCGAGATCGCCTTCGCCTTCGACGGCGAGGGCGGCGTCGAGCGCGCGTGGATCGAGTCGGAGCCGCTCGCGCACATGCTCGTCGAGGAGCTGATGATCGCCGCCAACGAGGCCGTCGGCGCGCTCCTGGCCGGGCGAAAGCGCGAGGCGCTCTACCGCGTGCACGAGCGCCCCGACCCGCAGTCGGTCGAGCTCCTCCTCGCCAAGCTCGCCGACCTCGAGGTGCCGACGCCGCCCGCGCCGGAGCACCTGACACCGGCGGAAGCGGCCCGCCTCGCCGCGCGGGCGAGCGAGCTCGTCGCGCGCCACGCCGAGCAGTCGGGGAGGGGCGCGGAGGCGTTCCCGGCTCTCGTCCTGCGGGCGCTCAAGCAGGCGCGCTACGACCCGCGGAACCTCGGTCACTCGGGCCTCGCCAGCCGCGCCTACGCCCACTTCACGTCGCCGATCCGCCGCTACCCGGACCTCGTCTGCCACCGCGCGCTCCTGCGCGAGCTCGGCGTCGCCGACGCCGCGGCCCCGGACGACCTCGGCGACCTCGCCGAGCAGGCCTCGTTCCGCGAGCGCGAGGCGGCCCGGGTCGAGTACCGCGCCGACGAGCTCTGCCTGGCGTGGCTGCTCGAGCGCAGGCTCTTCGAGGAGGGCTGGGACGCCGTCTGGGAGGGCGAGGTGATCGGGGCGATCGGCTCCGGGATCTTCGTCCGCTTCGGCGGCGTCTTCGAGGGCTACCTGCCGGCGCGGAGGCTCCCCGGCGACTACTTCGAGCTGAGCCCGCTCGGGACGGCCCTCGTCGGCCGGCGCACGGGCGCCGCGTACCGCCTCGGCGACCCGATCGAGGTCCGCGTCGAGGGCGTCCGCCGCTGGGAGGGCAAGGTCGAGCTCGCCCTTTCCGGGCAGGGCTGAGGCCGCCGAGAACAATTTGCCGCTCTTTGCGGAGAAACCTCCGCGGCGGGCTTGCATTGAGGGGGCGAGTGCCCGTAGTGTCCCGCTTGCGCCGAGCACGGAGCGCGAGTAGGACGAAGCCCCACCGGTAGGCACTACGCGGAAGCGGAAGGTCCGTCGGTGAGGGGGACGAAAGCGAAACCGGCTCGGCGAATTTTTTTGGTCCAATGCAGGCAATGACCGCCGGGACCAAGCTCATCGCCGACAACCGCCGCGCGCGCCACGAGTACCACCTCCTCGACCGCTACGAGGCCGGGCTCGTCCTCACGGGCACGGAGGTGAAGGCGCTCCGCGACGGGAAGGCGACGCTGCAGCGCGCGTTCGGCGACGTGCGCGGCGGCGAGCTCTACCTCGTCGGCGCCCACATCCCGGAGTACACGCAGGGGAACATGCAGAACCACGATCCCGACCGCGACCGCAAGCTCCTGCTCCACCGCCGCGAGATCGAGCAGCTCGTCGGCAAGGTGGCCGAGAAGGGCTTCACGATCGTGCCGACGAGGCTCTACTGGAAGAACGGCCGCGCGAAGGTCGAGCTCGCGCTCGCGCGCGGGAAGGACGTCCGCGACAAGCGGCGCACGATCGCCGACCGCGACGCGAAGCGCCAGATCGAGCGCGAGCTCAAGTCCCGCGGCCGCGACTGAGCACGACGGCGTGGATCGCCGCCGCGAGCCCGAGGAACGCGGCGATCGACCAGAGGACGACGACGCCGTGCGAGTCGGCGCCGGTCTCGCCGGAGACGAGCCAGACGACGAGGATCGCCGTCGCGACCGCGCTCCCCGCGGCCGCGGCGAGCGTCACCGCGCGCTCCCCGGCCGTCCCGGCGAGAGCCCACTCGACGATGGCGAAGGCGACGAGGGCCGCCCCGAGGAGCTGCACGTAGAACGCGGGCTGGGGGAGGGGCAGGCCGAAGACCTCCCAGAGCCGATCCCAGCTCCCCGCGAGCAGGAAGAGCGCGAGGCCGCCGTTCGAGATCGCGTCGACGCGCAGGACGAGCGCCTGCGAGAGGCGCAGGTGCGGCCGGAGGCGGGCGGCGAGGCGGGGGCGGGGACGGCGCATGGGGCGGCTATACTGTGCCCGTCTGGGGGCGACCTGGTTTC
>DATHVD010000070.1:0-15125 GCA_035461525.1 Gaiellaceae bacterium | reverse complement strand
GGCCGGCCCGCGGGCGAGCCGCTCCACGATCGCCCGCCTCGCCGGGTGCGCGAGCGCCAGGAAGCTGCGATCGAGGGCCGGCTCACTGTTCACCATCGGGTTAACTATAACTCTCCCTCCCGGCGGGCGGGAAGGAGATCTCGGCGGCAGCCGTTACGCGGAGGCCGGCCGGATCGGGTGCGGGGCTCGGAAGAGCTCGCCCGGGTCGACCGCGGCCTTGATCTCCTGCAGCCGCCGGCAGGTATCCGCGGGGTAGAGCCCCTTGCCCACCGGGACGGCTCGGCGACGGCGCCGCCGAGCTGGCGGAGAGAAGAGGATGCCGGCGAGCCCCAGGCGCCCGAGGGCGCCGTAGGCGTTGACGTACCGCCGCTCGGAGCGCCGCGGCAACCGGGTCCGCAGAGCCCGGGACGCGCGCCCCAGACCGGGCCGCACGCGCCCGCGACGACCGGCGAGGCCATCGGCGTCTCTGCCTCCCCCGAACGCGCGGCGCCTCGGAGCAGACGACGCCGGCCGGCGTGACGGCTACGCTCCGCCCTGGTAGGTTCCGCCCGTGACGGAAGACGGAGAGCGCGTCATCTGGTCGGGGCGACCCTCCTGGCGCGGCCGAGTGTCGATCGTCGCGCCGGGCCTCCTCCTCGCGGTCGCGGTTCTCGTCTTCGCGTTGTGGCTCGGGCTCGGAACCGTCTGGGCGATCCTGCTCGGCCTGGCGATCGCAGCGGTGGCTGTTGCCTGGGGGCTCCTCGAGACCATCCGCTGGAAGTACACGGTCACCGAGCGGCGCGTCTTCGTGCGGCACGGGCTCATCTCCGTCAACGAGCAGACGGCCCGCCTCGAGCGCGTCCAGGACCTCACGCTCCGGCAGTCGCTCCTGGAACGGCTCCTCGGCGTCGGCTCCCTCGAGATCGACACCGCGGGGTCGGAGGGCGGCCCGCTCGTGTTCAAGGCGCTCCTGAACCCGGCCGAGGCCCGCGAGGTCCTCGACTCGGCCGTCCACCGGAACCCAGGCGAGCTCTAGGAGGGTTCGGCGGCCGGCTAGCGCCGGCCGCGCTCGACGCGCCGCCGCACGAACGGCCTCGAAACCGCCATGAGCACGAGGAGGGCGAGCCAGATGATGACCGTCCCGAGGACCCAGGCGGTGGCGCCCTCGACCTCGATCCCGTCCGAGAGAAGATCGGTCACGAGCAGCGTGACTAAGGTGACGACGAGCGACGCGAGCACGCTGAGCTTCGCGGCATGGCGCCGGATCAGCGTCGAGACGAGCGGCTCGACGACGAGCCCGGCCAGCGTGAAGACGACGACCGCGACGACGAACGAGGGACCCGAGATCGTGAAGCCGTCGAGCAGCAACGAGGCGACGGCGAGGGCCGCGGCCGTCGCCCCAAGCGCGATGAGCACGCGAACGACGATCCCCTCCATGGCGAGAGCCTAGTCGAGGAAAGTCCCATGCTGGCAGCCGTCAGGCCGGCCGGCGGGGGACGTACGCGAACGTGGGGCTGAGCTCAGGCGGGCACGCCTGACCGCCGCCGGCGAGGCGAGAGCGAGACGCGCGACGCCTGGTGCTCTCGACCCGGTGGAGGACGTGGCACCCTCGGGCCCGACCAGCCCGACGCCCGGAGAGCGTCGCCGCGATGTGGCCGGAGCCGCAGCCGACGTCCGAGACGCGGGCGCCCACGAGGGACGTCGGTGCCGACGAGCTGCGCGATCTTCTCCGCCTTGGCGTGACGGGAGGGTCTCGTCGAGGATCGCGAACGGGCTCCTGCGGGGCGGCGACCGCCATCACCCAACGCATCGGCGCGGCCGGAGGCGACCTTCCGGGGGGCGCTAGGCTGACCCGGTGGAGATCGACGGGAACGCGCCGGCCGTCGGGCGCGCCGAGCTCGAGATACAGGCGCCGCACGAGCTCGTCTGGGAGGTTCTCACCGACGTCGAGGGGTGGCCGGAATGGAATCCCGACGTGCGGTCGGCGTCGCTCGAGGGACCGCTCTCCCCCGGCACCCGGTTCCGCTGGAAAGCCGGTCCGGGGACGATCGTCTCGACGCTCGAGGCCGTCGAGCCGCCCGGCCTGATCGGCTGGACGGGGACGACCCTCGGCATCCACGCGATCCACGTCCACCGCCTCGAGGCGCGCGGGAACGTGACCGTCGTCACGTCGGAGGAGTCGTGGGACGGCGTCCTGGTCAGGCTCCTTCGCCGCCCGCTCGGGAGGTCGCTGCGGAGTGCGGTCGAGGGGGGCCTGCGCCATCTGAAGACCGAGGCCGAGCGCCGGGCGCAGGCGGGGCTCCCGGCCGGGCCCGGCGGCTACGATTGACGCCGAGACGTGGACGAGCCTCCTAGTACCGGAGCGTGGGGCCGATGGACCTGACCCTCGCCGCGGGGATCGTGGGGGCGCTGCTCCTCGTCGCCGCGAACGGGCTCTTCGTCGCCACCGAGTTCGCGATCACGCGGATCCGCATCACGCAGGTGGCCGAGCTCGAGGCCGCCGGAAGGCCCGGCGCCAAGTCCCTTCGCCACGCGGTCGAGCACCTCGACGCCTACCTGGCGGCCTGCCAGCTCGGGATCACGATCGCGAGCATCGGCCTCGGCGTCGTCGGCAAGCCGGCGTTCGAGCAGCTGCTCGAGCCGATCACGGGCGAGCTCGGAGACTGGAGCTACGTGATCTCGTTCGCGGCCGCCTTCGGGATCGTGACCCTCCTCCACGTCGTGCTGGGCGAGCTCTCGCCCAAGAGCCTCGCAATCGCCCGCAACACCGGCACCGCGCTCGCGGTCGCACCCGCGATGCGGCTCTTCTACCTCGCGACGAAGCCGTTCGTCGACTTCTTCAACCTGCTCGGCAACCTCGTCCTGCGACCGTTCGGCGTGCCGCCGGCCCGCGAGGTCGGGCACGCGCCGCACAGCGAGACGGAGCTCCGGGAGCTCCTCCGGCAGAGCCTCGCCCAGGGGCTCCTCGAGAGGACGGACGTCGAGTTCACGGAGGGGGTCTTCACGTTCGGCGACCGGACGGTGCGGGAGATCATGGTCTCCCGCCCCGACATCGTCGCCATCCGGGCCGACCTGAACGGCGAGGAGTGCCTCTCGGCCGTCCTCGCGTCGCCGCACACGAGGATCCCCGTTTACGGCGAGTCCCTCGACGACGTCGTCGGGGTCCTCCACGTCCGCGACTTCTTCGCGGCGATGCACGAGCAGGGCCTGGAGAACGTCCGGTGCTCCGAGATCGTCCGGCCGGCCCACTTCGTCCCCGAGACCAAGGACCTGGCGTCCCTCCTGGCGGAGTTCCGGCGCACGAAGCAGCACCTCGCGATCGTCGTCGACGAGTACGGGAGCGTCGAGGGCCTCGTCACCCTCGAGGATCTTCTCGAGGAGATCGTGGGCGAGATCGAGGACGAGTACGACGTGCCGCACAAGGAGATCGATCAGGTCGACGAGACGCACGTCCTCGTCCCCGGGACGTTCCCGATCGGGCAGTTCAACGAGCGCTTCGGCCGATCGCTGCCCTCCGCCGACTACCACACCGTCGCAGGCCTGGTCTTCGGCGAGCTGGGCCGTCAGCCCGAGACCGGAGACACGGTGCAGTCCGACGGAATGACCTTCGAGGTGGTGGAGGTCGACGGGCCCAGGATCGAGCGGCTGCTCGCCACGCTTCCGCCCGGCGAGGAGGCCGGCGCCCCGCCCGAGCCCGCGGCGTAGCCGCGTCCGCCCCGCTACCGGCCGCCGCCCACCGCGTCGTCCGCAGGATCGCGCGGTGGAACTCGTCGGCGAGCGTCAGCGAGCCCTCCACGCTCAGGTGCTCGTCGGCGCGGTAGAGGACGACGCGGTGCCCCCGCAGCCCGGTCAGCAGGCCCGAGGGGTCGTGCAGCGCCGGCCCGGGCGCTGAGGGGCAGCGACGCCTCGCACCGGTGGACGACGTCCGCGTGGCGCTCCTGGCTCCGCTCCCACCTCTGGAGGGTCGCGGTCGAGGCAAGCGCTCTTGGTCCCGAGGAGCGGCCCGGCCGCCACGATCGGGACGAGGACGCAGACGAGCACCATCGCGGCGAGCGGCGTGCGGCCGGCGCGCCACCGCTCGCCGACGCGGATGGGGTTCTCGACGAAGCGATACGAGAGCCAGGCGGGCAGGAGCGAGAGCAGCGCTCGCCGCCGACGTCCGCCATGAGGGCGCTCCCCACAAGAAGGGGACTCGCGCGGTCTCGCTTCGACGACGCGACGGGCCTCTAGCCCGCGCGCTGGAAGCCCTCGGGGGTGCGGAGGCCGTAGCCGACCGCGCGGTCGACTGCGACGTGCGTCCCCCAGGCAAGCGCTCCCACGAGCCACGCCGGGGAGAGAGAGGCCGCGAGCGCGACCGCGGCGAGGGCGGCAGGGCCCCAGAAGCGATGCAGGAGGTTGTAGAGCGCAACGGCCCGGGGGTGGAGCTGTCCCCGCTCGAGGCCGCTCCCCGCGCCGAGGAGGAGGGCGACATCGGGGCCGAGCCCGAACGCGACGGTGGGCCACCAGCCGACGTCTTGGCGGACGTACTGGACGACGATCAGCGCCACGAGGGCGGCGGCGAGGAGGGCATAGCCGGCCCGCAGCGGCGCGCGGGAGCAGAGGAGCGGCGGCACGGGAGAGCCTACGCGCCGAAGAGCGTCAGCTCGGGCTCGCGCTCACCGCGGAGCACCTCGAGGTCGACCTCGACGCAGCGGATGCCGCGCGTCTCGGCGAGCGTGAGGGCCTGCGGCCGGAAGCGCTGCGCGGCGAGGACGCCGAGGCAGCCCGCCTTGGCGGGGTCGACCCGGATCCGCTCCAGGTAGCGCCCGAGCTGCTCGACCGCCTCGATCCCGGCCACGCGCTTCACCTCGACGGCCGTCCACTCCCCGCCCTCGTCGCGGCACATGAGGTCGACGGGGCCGATGTCGGTCGGCCACTCCCGCCGCACGAGCCGGAGCCCGTCGCCGAGCGTCTCCGGGCGGGCTGCGAGCTCCTCCTGCAGGTCGCGCTCGACCCCGTCCTTCTCGAGCCCGGCCGCCTCGCCCATGTCGTGAACGACGTCGCTCAGGAGCTCCCGGATCACGATCTCGAGCCGATCCTCGGAGCGCCCCGCCCGCTTGCGGACGACGAGGCGCTCGAGCGGCTCGCCCTCCTCCTCGATGGCGGTCGGCGGCGTCATCCAGTTGAGAGGCTTGAACCCACCTGCGTCCGCGTGCACGAGGAACGATCCGTCTGCTTTGAGCATGAGCAAGCGCGTCGACGGCGGGAGGTACGCGCTCAGCCGACCGCTGTACGAAACCTCGCATGTCGCGACGATGAGACGCACGGGCCCGGAACGTACCGGCCGGTTCGGACGTGTCTTTTCTCGCGCCCTGGCGAGGCCCGCCAAAGCCGGACAGGCGACGAAGGCGCCGGGAGCCAGCGTAACCCCAGACTAAGCGTTCGGCGACGCGCGCGTCCCGCGGATCTCGGCGCGGAGCGGAGCCGCCGACCTCGAGCTCCCTCGCGGGAGCTCCCAACTGGTGGGATTGACAGCGGGGCCGGCCCGGCCGCGGCCGGGCTACAGGGCGCCGAGGTAGGCGGAGAGGAGCGCGTCGCCCCAGAAGAGCGCGACGACCGCCCCGAGCGCGAGGAACGGGCCGAACGGGATGCCCATCGTGCGGGCGGCCGCGCCGTGGCGGGCGAGCAGGACGATCGAGGGCACGAGCGCGGCGACCATGCCGACCATGAGCCCGGCGGCGACCGTCCAGCCGAGCATCGCGCCGAGGAGGAGCGCGAGCTTGACGTCGCCCATGCCCATGCCCTTCGGATAGGCGAGGAGCGCGGCGAGGAGGAAGCCCGACGCGGCCAGCGAGGCCACGACCCACTCGAGCGCCCGGTCGGGGTGCAGCGCGACCTGGGCGGCGAGGACGGCGACGAACGAGGGGAGGACGATCTTGTCCGGAAGGATGCGCCGCTCGAAGTCGATGGCCGAGAGCACGACGAGGACGGCGACGAAGAACGAGGCCACGAAGGCGTCCGCCGTCAGCCCGAAGTGGAGGAAGCAAGCCGCGACGAGGAGGCCCGTCAGCGCCTCCACCGCCACGTAGCGGAGGCCGATCCGCCCGCCGCACGAGCGGCAGCGCCCGCGCAGCAGGAGGTAGGAGAGGATAGGGACGTTGTCGTGCCACGCGATCCGGGCGCCGCAGGCGCCGCAGGCGGACGGCGGCGCGACGAGGGAGCGGCCCTCCGGCAGGCGGGCGGCGACCACGTTGAGGAAGCTTCCGAGGGCGAGCGCGGGCGGGAGCGCGGCTGCGGCGAGGGCGACGTACATCCCCCCACCTATCGGCCTGCCGCCGCGGCGGCCTTAGCGCTCAGCCGCCGTGGAGCTGGGGCGGGTTGGGCTGCGCGTAGACGGGCGGGTTCCCGGACATCCCGACGGGCACCGTCGTGATAGTCGGGAACTGGTAGCTCGTCACGTTGTTGCCGAGGATGGTCTCCCAGCCGACGATCGGGCCGTCCGAGCGGGCGTTGTTCTCGTGGCGCGCGCTGTTGGCGATCAGGAGCGTGCCCGAGAGGTAGAGCGTCGACTGGCCGTTGTACTGGTTGAGGACGCCGTGGTCGATCCTCGCGCTCCCGTCGATGAACGGCGTCCCGGCGACCGTGAGGACCTTCGTCGAGGTGTTCCACGAAAGCTCGTTGGGCGCTCTAGCTCGGATGAGGGAAGGTCGGCTCGGCTACACTTCCCCGGCCGCGGGGGAGTTCCCGAGTGGCCAAAGGGGACGGGCTGTAAACCCGTTGGCTCAGCCTTCGCAGGTTCGAATCCTGCCTCCCCCACTGCGGTTTCCCGACGGTCGTTCGCCCCGGCGAGCGATCGTCTAGATCATCTAGGGCTCCGTGTGCACGATCACCTCGACGATCTCGGGGTGGTCGCGGCGGATCCGCTCCTCGATCTCGCTCGCGCTCGCGTGCGCGTCCGCGAGCGCGCGCCGGGCATCCATGGCGAGCGTGAGGAAGGCGACGACGCCGCGGTCCGTGGCGAGGAAGCGGAGCTCGCGCGGGTCGGCGCCCGTCGTCTCGCGGACGATGCGTCGCACTGCCGTCGACTCCGCCTCGACGTCGCGGTGCTCCACGGGCTGGACGGGGGACGGCTCTGCGAGCGGCTCCAGGTGCGTCTGGACGGCGTCCAGCTCGGGCACGGCAGCGAGGATCTCGCGCTCCACGCGCTCGGCGACGTCGTGGGCCTCGGCGAGGGTGAGGAAGCCCGGGAGCTTCAGGTGGAGCGAAACCTCGCGGCGGTCGCCGGACTCGAGCACGGCGACGTTGTGCACCTCCCGCACCCGCGGGACGCGCAGGGCGGCCGCGAGCGCGCGCTCCGGCAGGTCTGCGCCCGCGTCGGCCGGCTCGACGTGGACGACGACGTCCGCCCCCGGCACGGCCGCCTCGACCGCCTCCTCGACCGCATCTGCGACCGCGTGACCCTGGCCGACGACGGCGCCTGGAGGGACGCCGATGACGACGTCCGCGAAGAAGCGGCCCGCCGCGCGGCGCATTCGCAGCCGCTCGAGGCGCACGCCCGGGCCGAGCCTCTGGATCGCAGCCCGCGCGGCCTCCACCTCGGCGGCGGGCGCCCGGTCCATGAGGACGTCGACGTTCTGGCGCATTAGCCTGCCCGCGGCCGCAAGGACGAGCACGGCGACGAAGAGCGCGGCCGCCGCGTCGCCCTCGGGATGCCCAGCGCGGACGGCGAGGAGACCGACGAGGACGGCGCCGGAGCCGGCGAGATCGCTGGCGAAGTGCAGGGCGGCGGCGGCGAAGGCTGGGCTGTGGAAGCGCTGCGCGGCCTTCAGCGAGACGGACGCGCGGCTCGCGTCCACGGCCATCACAAGCCCGATGACGACGAACGCGTACCAGGTCGCGTCTACCTCGGCCGTCCCGAGGGCCAGGCGGCGGATGGCCGCGTAGGCGATCGCCAGCGAGGCGAGGACGAGGATCGACGCCTCGGCGAGGGCGGCCAGGTGCTCGGCCTTCCCGTGCCCGTACGGGTGCCCCCGGTCGGCCGGCCGGACGGCGACGCCGACGGCGAAGAGCGTCAGGAGGGCGGCGACGAGGTCGGTGCCGGAGTGCGCCGCCTCCGAGATCAGGCCGAGGCTGCCGGTGGCGATGCCCGTGACCAGCTTGAGGGCGATGAGGACGATCGCCGCCGCGACGGAGACGAGGGCGATCCGGCGCTGCGGGGTCACGGGAACAGGCTAACCTTGAGCGCGGGTGACGACCCCTCCGGATCCCGGCGAGAGCTTCGACGTCGACTGCCCGCACTGCGGCAAGTCCTTCGAGGCGCGGCTCCTCGGCGGTGCGTCGGAGCGGAACCTCGGCTTCAAGTGCCCGCACTGTCGCCTCTTCGTGGCCTGGAAGCCCGCGGAGGAGCAGGAGCGCGTCGAACCCGCCGACTGACGCCGACCCCGGGTCGCCCCCCTGCAACGGTCTGTTGCCAACCCCTGCCGGGAGGGGCGCGAGGGATAGCCCCGAAAGCCCCCTGCAACAGACTGTGGCTAACTCCTCCCGGGCAGACGCAAGGGGCAGCCGCGGAAGCCCCCTCGCAACAGTCTGTTGCTAGGGCTCCGCGCCGCCCCTCACGCTCGCGGCCTCGTCGCCTGGAGAGAGAGCGTTTCCGTCGCAGTCCGCACGGGCGACCGCCTGCTCGCGACCGCAGCCACGCTCGCGCCCGCACGCGCGGGCGCCGCTCCTCGCCGCCGCCGCGCTCGCCGGGCTCCGCGAGCGGCGCGTCCGCGCCGCGCTCCGGGAGCAGGCGATCGGCTCGGCTTCCACGCCCCCTCGACCGGCGCGGTCGGCAGCCGCTTCGTCAGCGTGCGTGCGAGCGAGCCGGCCGTCCGGCCCGACCCGGCCGCGTGCTCCTAGTCCTCGCGGCTAGACGCAGTCCTGGAGGCACTGGGCCTCCGGGAGCGACTCGAGCTTCTTGAGGGTGTTGTTCTCGATCTGGCGGATGCGCTCTCGCGTCACCCCGAACGCGCGACCGACCTCCTCCAGCGTCCGCGGCGGCTCGCCGCCGAGGCCGAAGCGGAGCTCGATCACCTTGCGCTCGCGCTCGGGGAGCGACTCGAGCGCGCGGTCGATGTCGTCGCGCCTCAGGTTCAGCGAGGCGGAGTCGAAGGGCGACTCGGCGGCGGCGTCCTGGACGAAGTCGCCGAGCTCGGACTCCTCCTCCTCGCCGATCGGCTTCTCGAGGGAGACGGGGAGCTGCGCCATGCGCAGGATCTCCCGCACCTCCTCGGTCGTCATCTCGAGCTCCTCCGCGATCTCGTCGGGCCGCGGCTCGCGCCCGAGCCGCTGCACCAGCTGGCGCTCGATGTGGACGACCTTGTTCAGCTTCTCGACCATATGCACGGGAATGCGGATCGTGCGCGCCTTGTCGGCGATCGCCCGGGTCACGGCCTGCCGGATCCACCAGGTCGCGTACGTCGAGAACTTGAACCCCTTGCGGTAGTCGAACTTCTCCACCGCCCGGATGAGGCCGAGGGAGCCCTCCTGGATCAGGTCGAGGAAGGAAAGGCCGCGGCCGAGGTAGCCCTTGGCGATCGAGACGACGAGGCGCAGGTTCGCCTCGATCATGTCCGTCTTCGCGCCCATGTCGCCGCGCTCGATGCGCTTCGCCAGCTCGACCTCCTGGTCGGCCGTGAGCAGCGGCACCTTGCCGATCTCGCGCAGGTAGAGCCGCAGCGAGTCCAGGGACGGCTCGACGGTGAGGTCGAGCTTGGGGCCCTTCGCCTCCTCGGCGAGGGAAGGCTGGTCGTGAGGCGGCGTCTTGTGCTCGATCCCCTCGACGAGCTCGATGCCGTGGTCGATCAGGTAGGTGTAGAACTCCTCGACCTGCTCCTTCGTGAGGTCGACCTCCTCGAGGCCCGCGACGATCTCGTCGTACGTGAGGAACCCCTTGTCCTGGCCCTCGGCGACGAGCCGGTGCAACTCCTCGACGTCGGGTATCGCGATGTCGACCTGGAGCATCCCCACCTGCCCTTTCTCGTTACCCGTGCAACGTGTCCGAGGTTGGATCGTCAAGCAGCCGGAGAGCCCCCGGGTCTCCCGGCTCCGGCGCATGCGCGCGGGATTCTACAACTCTGGCCGGAAAGGGGAAGGAATCGTTTCCTACGCCCGCCGCGACGACCGCCCCGACCAGCTCCCCGCGGCTGTTGCGAAGCGGGCGCTCCGCCAGCTCGGGCAGGCCGAGGACGAGGCCCGCCGCGGCGTACACGGCCCGGTGGGACCCGTCCTCCACCTTGAGGGCGAGGCCGCTCCCGTCGGGGAGGCCCGCGCAGAGGACGCCCTCGGCGCCCCGCTTGGCGACCGCGCCCGGCAGCGCGCGCATGACGAGCGTGTCGACCGAGTCGGGCCCGCCGACGAGAGCCGGGTGCGCGGTCATCGCCGCCACCACCTCCCCCGCCCCCTCCGGCCGGCCGAGCACGAGCCCGGCAAAGAGGCCGGCCGCCTCGCGCAGCGAGAGCGCGTAGGTGGGCACGCCGCAGCCGTCCACCGCCGTCGGGATCCCCGCCGGATCGCGGCCGAGGGCGCCGGCGACGAGGCCGAGGATCTCCCGCTGGACGGGATGTGACGGGAGCCGGTAGCCCTCCGTGTCCCAGCCGCGCGTACGCGAGAGGAGAAGGAAGCCCGCGTGCTTCCCCGAGCAGTTGTGGCGAAGACGGGAGCCGCGCTCGGCCCCGCACTCGAGCTCGTCCTTGTCCGCGCCCGCCCGCTCGAGGAGCGCCCGCACGACGACCAGCTGCTCGGGGAGCGCCTCGTGCGAGGCGCAGGCGATCGCCAGCTCCTCCTCCGGGAGCCCGAGGGCAACGAGCGGCAGCGCCTGGAACGGCTTGGCCGCCGAGCGGAGGTAGACGACGCGCTCCGGGTCGCCCCAGGCCCGGACGATCTCGCCGTCGCGCACCAGCGCCGCATGGGCGACGTGCGTCGACTCGACGAGGTCGCCCCGCGTGACGGCTACCGTGATGGCGTCCACGAGGAGGAACTATTCCCGAGTTTCCCGAGGTCGAGGCGGCGCGGCGGGGGCTCGACGAGCCGGTCGTCCGCTCGCCGGTGGCGAAGGCGGGGCCGGCGCACGTCGCCACGTTGAAGACGTTCGACCCGCCCTTGGCCGCGCTCGAGGGGCGCCGGCTGGCCGGCGCACGGCGGCGGGGCAAGCACCTGCTCTTCCCCACGGACGACGGCGATCTCGTTCTCCACGTCCATCTCATGAGCGCGGGCCGCATCCGCTTCCTCGAGCCCGGGGCCAGGGCCCCGAAAGCGCCGGCGTTCCGGCTCGAGCTGGCCGACGGCGGCGCGCTCGTGCTCACCGAAGCCGGGGCGAAGAAACGCGCCCGCGTGGGCCTGTACCGGCCGGAGGAGATCGAGGCGGAGCTCGCGCACCTGGGCCCGGAGGCCGCTGAGCTCGGGGACGCCGAGCTCGGCGAGATCCTCCGCCGCGAGGGCCGCCGGCTGCACGCCTTCCTCCGCGACCAGCGCGCGCTCGCGGGCATCGGCCGCGCGTGGGCGAACGAGATCCTCCACCGGGCCCGCCTCTCGCCCTATGCGCTCTCGACCGAGCTCGGCGACGAGGAGGTCGCGCGCCTCGGCGCGACGATCCGCGAGACGCTCGCGGAGGGCCTCGCCCTGCGGCTCGCAGGGGCCTCCGACGCGAAGGCATACCGGATCCACCGCCGCCTGGGCGAGCCGTGCCCGCAGTGCGGCGCCCCGATCGCCCAGGTGGACTTCGAGGAGCACACGATCTTCTACTGCCCGCAGTGCCAGACCGGCGGCCGCGTGCTCAAGGACCGGCGGCTCTCGCGGCTGCTCAGGTAGCGGCTAGCGGCCGACGACGGCGTCGAGCGCGGCGACGACCGCCGGGTCGAGCTGCGTGCCCGCGCAGCGCTCCATCACGACCGACCGCCCCTACCGGGCGGGCCGCTCGCACTGCCCATGATCGTCGTCGAGAACCTGCTCGCCCCGCTCGCACAGGATGGATCAGTGGACGTGCGCTTACGCGTCAGGCTCGGTCGGCCTCGGTGCGAAGTGGCAGATCGACGACGTCTACGTCGATCCGTTCAAGCAGCGCTGAGGCGGACGCGCAGGCGCTCGCCCTCGACGTCGAGCTCGGCCCCGAGCCCGCGCAGGACGACGGCCGAGGCGGGGGCGCCGAGCTCCCTCAGGTCCTCGCCGAGGATCACCGGGACCGCAGTCGGGCCGACGGGCGCGAGCTCGATCTCGGCGCCGCGCACCGTCAGCGTCACCACGTCGTGGCCCCCGTGCCGGGCAGCCGCGCGAGAGAGCTGCGCGAGCGCGCGGGCGGCTGTGCGAGGCTCGACCCGGACGGGCCCACCCTCCCCGTCGACCTGCACCCGCTCCTCGCCGAGGAGCTCGGCGGCCGAGCGCGCGAGCTCGAGCGAGTCAATCTCGACGAGGTGGGGCTGGTAGCGGCCCGTCTCGATGCGGACGACGTCCGAGAGCAGGTCGAGGAGGTCGCCCATCTGGCCGGCCGCGGCGTCGATCATCTCGACGTACCGGTTCGAGGGCGGGCCGAGGTCCTCGCGCGCGAGCGTGCGCGCGAAGCCGAACACGGTGGCGAGCGGCGTGCGCAGGTCGTGGCAGGCCACGCTGACGAGCTGGGCGAATCTCTGGTCGTCTGTCACGTCGGTGCTACGTTTCGGCTCGTGGAGCGGAGACTAGACGCTCGCCCGGCAGGGGCGGATCTCCAGGCTTCGGTGCCGGAGGTGCAGCTCGGCCTCTCCCGCGCCGGGGTGACGGGGGTTCAGAAGGCCGTGCGGATGCAGCACGACGGCCGCGACGCGCTCGTCTCGGCCGAGATCGACTGCTTCGTCGACCTCGACCTGGCGCAGAAGGGCGTGCACATGTCGCGCTTCCCGGAGGTCTTCGAGGAGGCGATCGACGAGCTCGTGATCGGGGAGATGCTGCTCGTGGAGCGGCTCGCCGAGCACGTCGCGCGCCAGGTCGTGGAGCGCCAGGATGCGCTTCGCGCCGAGGTGCGGATCGCGGCGCGCTACCCGATCGAGCGGTCGACGCCCGTGACCGGGCTCCGCACTCAGGAGCTCGTGACGCTGTTGGGGCTCGCGGCTGCGTCCCGTACCGGCTCGCGCCGCGTGGTCGGCGTCGAGGCGACCGGGATCAACGCGTGCCCCTGCGCGCAGGGCCTCGTGCGCGGGGCCGCGGCGGAGCGGCTCGGCGAGGCCGGCTTCGGCGACGCGGACGTCGGGCGGATCCTCGAGCTCGTGCCGCTCGCGACCCACAACCAGCGCGGGCGCGGGACGCTCTATCTCGGCACCGACCTCCGTCTCGACGCCGAGGACCTGATCGGGCTCGTCGAGCGCTCGATGAGCTCGCCCATCTACGAGCTCCTGAAGCGGCCGGACGAGCTCTTCGTCGTCGAGCACGCCCACCTGGCGCCCCGCTTCGTCGAGGACTCCGTCCGCCTCATGGTCAAAGGCGCGCTCGACGCGTACCCCGAGCTTCGCGACGAGGACTTCGTCCTCGCCCGGCAGGTCAACTTCGAGACGATCCACAACCACGACGTCCTCGCCGAGCGCTTCGGCACGGCGGGCGAGCTGCGCGACGAGCTCGCCGGCGGCGACCACTCCGCGCGCCACACCTCCCTCGCCGGCTGGCTCGCGGCCGCCTGATCACGGGCTCGGATCCGCGGAGGAGTCCGGCGAGGCCCCGGCCGGGGTCTGACCCCTGCCGTGGCCCGAGGGGCCATGCCGTTCGACGCCGAATCTGTGGAAACCCAAATCGGTGCCGGATCCCGCATGGCTGCTGACACGCCAGGCGGCACGGCGCGCGAAAGGTGTCTCTACGAGGTGGGGAAAGTGTCCTCCGCGGACATGTCAGGGGTCAGACCCCGGTCGTGTCCGGAGAGGACGCGGCCGATCCGCCGCAACGAGCTATGCGCGCGTCGGCGGCGGCGAGTTGGGCGGCGCGCCGAGGCCGCCCGAGCGAGGACGCCGGAGGGGGATGCGGTTCTCCGTCCCGGCGGCGAGACGGCGGATGTTCGCCCGGTGGAGGACGACGATCGCGGCGGCGGCGCCCGCCGTGAAGGCGATGACGGGCCACGAGGCGCCGAAGAGCGCCGCGAAGCCGGGCAGCGAGGCCGCGGCGACGATCGACGCCACGGACGCATACCGCGTGACGAGGACGACCGCGATCCAGACCCCCGCCCCCGCGAGCGCGGCGAGCGGCGCGAGCGCGAGCGCGACCCCGCCTGTCGTCGCCACTATCTTGCCGCCCCTGGCGAAGCCGAGAAAGAGCGGCCGCCAGTGCCCGACCATCGCCGCCACCCCGGCGAGGACGCCCACGAGGTCGCCGCCGAAGCTGAGACCGAGCAGCGCAGCGGCCGCCCCCTTGCCGAGGTCGAGGAGCGCGACCGCGACGCCGAGCTTGAAGCCGAAGGTCCGCCAGACGTTCGTCGCGCCCGTGTTCCCGCTCCCGACGGTGCGCACGTCCACGCCGCGGAGGAGGCGCGGAAGCCAGTAGCCCCAGGGCATGCTCCCGAGGACGTACCCCGCGGCGATGAGGAGCGCGTCGGTCAGGCCACGATCCCGTAGCGGGTGACCCAGCCGTCGACGACGCCCCAGTCGAGGTTGTCGAAGAACGCGTCGATGTAGGACGCGCGGTCGGTCTGGTAGTCGAGGAAGTACGCGTGCTCGTAGACGTCGAGCGCGACGAGCGGCGTCGCGTTCCAGATCGGGAACGTGTTCTGCGCGTCCCCGACGTAGTTGAAGAGCCGCTCCTCGTCCCAGTCGTACGCGGTCCACGCCCACCCGCGCCCGGCCATGCCCGTCGCCTTCAGGTCCGCGCGCCAGGCCTCTGCGCTGCCGAAGTCCCGGGCGATCAGGTCGCCGATCGCGCCTGCCGGCGCGCCGCCGCCGCCCCCGAGGTGCTCGAAGTAGACCTCGTGGTTCTTCACGCCGCCGATCGCGAACGTGAGATCGACCTTCAGCGCGCGGAGCTCCGAGTAGACCTGGTTGCCGGCGGCGAGGTCGACCTCGCCGAGGCGCGCAAGGATCTCGTTCCGCTTCGCCACGTAGCCCTCGTACAGCTTGTAGTGCGCCTCGACCGAGGCGCGGGAGATGCCGTCCATCTCGAGGAGCTCCGGCTTCAGCTCACGCGCC
>DATHVD010000069.1:0-5316 GCA_035461525.1 Gaiellaceae bacterium | reverse complement strand
CCGAGCGGTCAACCCGAAGACCGGCGAGGTCTGCAAGGGCAAGGCGCGGATCTAGCTGCCCGGGGGAGGGGCCGGCGGGGCGCCGGCCCCTCCCCCGCAGCGAACCCGCTTAACCTGGCCTTAACCGAGGTCAACGTTGCCTTCACGGGCTGGTGGCTATAAGTGCGTGCAGATGGGCGCAGGCACCCTCACCCGAACGGCTTCCCTCGTCTTCGCCGGCGTCATCGGCGGGGCGGCGGCCGTCGGCATCGGCTCCCTCGTCGGCTCCGACGCCGGCGGGGCGACAACCGTCGTCCGGACGGTCGAGTCGTCCGGCTCCGCGTCGCGGTTCGAGGCCGAGCAGAGCGGAGGGATGTCCGTGCAGGAGATCTACCGGGTGGCGGGCCCCGGCGTCGTGCAGGTCTCGTCGACGTCGGTGGTCTCCTCCGACCCGTTCTTCGGTCCCCAGAGCGCCAGCTCGCTCGGCTCGGGTTTTGTGATCGACAAGGAAGGGCACATCGTCACGAACTACCACGTTATCGACGGCGCACAGGAAGTCGAAGTCAATTTCTCGGGCGACGACCGCGTCCCCGCGAGAATCGTCGGTACTGACCCCTCGACCGACATCGCGGTGCTCAAGATCGACGCACAGGCACGAGCGCTGACTCCCCTCCCCCTCGGGAGCTCGGACGCGGTGCGCGTCGGCGACGCGGTCGTCGCCATTGGGAACCCCTTCGGCCTGGAGCGCACGGTCACGGCGGGAATCGTCAGCGCCCTCCAGCGCGAGATCACCGCCCCCAACGGCTACACGATCGACCGCGTGATCCAGACGGACGCCCCCATCAACCGCGGCAACTCCGGCGGCCCGCTCCTCGACGCAAACGGGCGCGTGATCGGCGTCAACTCGCAGATCGAGAGCGACTCGGGCGGCGGCAACGTCGGCATCGGCTTCGCCGTCCCCATCAATACCGTCAAGGAGGTCGTGTCCCAGATCCTCGAGAGCGGCAAGGTGGAGCACGCGTACCTCGGGGTGCAGATGCAGGCGATCGACGCGAGGCTCTCGGAGACGTTCCGGCTCCCCGTGGACGAGGGCGTCCTGATCGTTTCCGTCGTCCCCGGCAGCCCGGCCGACGAAGCGGGGCTCGAGGGCGGGAGCCAGCAGGTGATCGTCGACGGCACGAGCTACGTGCTCGGCGGAGACATCGTCACGACCGCCGACGGCAGGGCCGTCGCCGACCCGGACGAGCTTCGCCGCCTGATCATGGACAAGAAGCCTGGAGAGACGATGACGCTCGACGTCCAGCGCGACGACACGCAGCGGACGGTGAGCGTGACGCTCGGGCGCCAGCCAAGCCAGCCTGGCGGCTAGTGCGCCCGCGGCCCCTCCCCCCAGGGGCTGAACGGTCGGAGGCCCGCCCTGCCTGCCCGGGCCTCCGACCACCTCTCTCTCCTCCGTAGACTCGGCGCGTGGTGCGCCACCGCTACGGCCAGTCCTCGGCGTTCTCGGTCGGGATCGAAGAGGAGCTCTTCGTCCTTGACGCCGCGACGCTCTCCCCGGCGCCGGTCCCGGCAGGCGTGCTCGACGGCGCGGGCCTGAAGGCCGAGCTCTTCACGACGATGCTCGAGCTGACGACCGGAATCCACCCGGACGTCGGCTCCGCGGTCGCCGAGCTCGCCTCCCTCCGCGCGGAGGCGCGCCGGAGGCTTGCGGAGCACGGGCTCGTGGCCGCGGCGGCGGGGACGTGGCCGACGGCGGTTCCCGAGGAGCAGCCCGTGACGCCGAAGGAGCCGCTGCTCCGCTTCGTCGCGCACGCCGGCCCGTCCGCGCGGCGCCAGTACTGCTGCGGGTTGCACGTCCACGTCGGCGTGGCGAGTCCGGAGGAGTGCATGGGACGGCTCGAGGCGGTTCTCCCGTGGCTCCCGCTCGTACTCGCACTCTCGGCCGGGTCGCCCTACCTCGCGGGCAAGGAAACGGGGCTCGCCTCGACGCGCGCGGAGATCCTCGCCCTCCTGCCGCGGAGCGGCGGGCCGCCCGCATTCGCCGGCCACGACGCCTTCGTCGCCTTCGCGGAGTCGCTCGTCGAGCTGGGGCTCTCCGACGACCTCATGCGGCTCTGGTGGGACGTGAGGCCGCACCCGCGGCTCGGCACGCTCGAGCTGCGGATGCCCGACCAGCCGACGCGCCTCGCCGCCACGGCGGCCCTCGCAGCGCTCGCCCACGCGCTCGTCGCCGCCGCCGAGCCCGCCTGGTCCCCCGCCGACCGAGGCCTCTACGCCCAGAACCGCTGGACCGCGGCCCGATTCGGCGCGGCCGCTGAGCTCGTCCACCCGGCCTGGAGGCGCCTCCGCTCCGTCCCCGAGCTACTCGATGAGCTCCTCGAGCGCGTTCGCCCGGCCGCGGGGCGGCTGGGGAGCGCCGATCTCCTCGACGCCCTCCCGGGCCTCGACCAGGCTGGCGAGCAGCTCGCTCGCGGCCGGCGCGAAGGGCTCCCGGCCCTGTGCGAGCGCCTCGCGGAGCTCACGTACGATGGCGTGTAGATGCCCATCAGGTCCGAGACCCTGCAGGTGAGCGGGATCCGCTGCGAGCGGTGCGTGCTCCGTCTCGGGCACGCGCTCCGCTCGGTGGAGGGCCTCGAGTCCGCCAACGCGAACCTGATGGGCCAGGTGAGGCTCTCCTGGGACGACGAGCGCGTCGCCCGCGACGAGCTCGTCGCGGCGCTCGACCGCGGCGGCTTCCGCTTGCTCGCGCCGGAATAGCGTCCGGAAGCGGGGCGTTTGCTTGTTAGTGTCCGGCGGATGGCAGAGCCCGAGACCGAAGCCCGCCGGCTGGCAGGCGAGGCGCGCGACCGCGTCCGCTTCGAGGAGGAGGCGCTTGAGCTGGCCGACCAGGTCTATCGCGTAGCGCGGCGGTTCGTGCCGACGCGGGAGGAGGCGGAGGACCTCGTCCAGGAGACGTACGCCCGCGCGTTTCGGAGCTGGCGCTCCTACACGCCCGGGACGAACCTGCGGGCGTGGCTCATGCGCATCCTCACCAACATCAACATCGACCGCGGCCGCCGGCAGCAGCGGACGCCGGACATCCGGCCGATGGAGGAGGGCGACTACTTCCTCTACAACCGCCTCGAGGAGACGGCCGGCGAGCCGGCCGAGGAGCGGATCGTCGAGCGCCTCTCGCAGGATTCGATCGTGCAGGCCCTGTCGAGCGTGCCGCACGACTTCCGCGACGTGATCGTGCTCGTCGACATCGGCGACTTCTCCTACGCCGACGCCGCGCAGATCCTCGACATCCCGATCGGAACCGTCATGTCGCGTCTGCATCGAGGCCGTAGAATTCTGAAGAGCGAGCTTGCCGAGGCCGCTGTCGGGGAGGAGTCGTGACGGGCTTCGAGTCGATCTGCGAGAAGTGCGAGGAGCTGATCCAGCCGTACCTCGACCGTGCGCTTGACGAGTCCGAGCGGCGCGAGGCGGAGGCGCATCTCGACGACTGCGGCTACTGCAAGAAGCGCTACCGCTTCGAGGCCGACCTGCGGACGTACGTGCGCGTCGCCTGCAGCGAGCCGATGCCGCCGGACCTGAAGGCGAGGCTCGCGGCGCTGCGCACGCCGCTCCTGTAGCCGTTCCTCTAGCCGACGATGACGACCAGACGACACTGATCGTCCCCGGTCGGCAGGGCAGCCGTACCGATGCCGAAGCGATCGTCTACGCGTGATTTTCTCCGGTCGGCGTCGTCCACCTCGCCGACCCGGTAGGCGAGCCCGCGGCCACGTTCGCCAGGCTCGCGGCCGCGCTGCCGCGCCGGGTGCCGTTGTAGACGTCCATCTGGATTTCCCAGCGCTCCGGGAGGGTGGCCGCCGCCTCGGTGGGAGCCTGCGCGGCCGGCGCCGGGGGCGGAGGCGCTTCCTTCGCCTGGAGGAGCTGGGGGCGGAGCACGAGGCCATCCGCCTGGAGAGGACGGCGTCGAAGCGGGGAGGCCGGCTCGCGCGCCTCGCGCTCGTCGATCCCCAGGGCGGAGGCGTCCACGACCGCGGGCCCGATCATCGGCAGGACGGCGTGCGCCTTGAGCGTTACGGCTCGGGACAGGGGCCGCGGCCGCTCTCCGCCGAGAGCGCGAAGCTCGGGTCGCCGATGTGCCCCTCAGCCATCCCGTAGGTGAGGAGGCTGACACAGTCGTTGCCGCGGGTGAAGTCGACCCGGAAGGCGGTGGAGGGGACGGCGTCCGCCTCCTCGTCCTCGGCTGTCACGGTCGTCGTCCGGGCAGCCCACTCGGGCGTGAGCTCGGTCACGTAGAACTCGACCACCTCCGCCTGCGTCACGCCCGGCGGCGGGGCGAAGAGGACTGTCGTCGTCACTGTGTCGGGCACGGGGATGGCGCCTTCCGCGGTCGTTCGCGTGAGCCGGTCGACCTCCTCGGCGCCCGGGAAGACCGGCAGCGTGGCGAGGATCCGCTCGTTCGCCTCGATGCGGGACGCGTCCAGCTGGGTCCAGAGCGCGTACCCGACGCCGGCTGCGAGCGAGAGGAGGACGAGCGCCGGGATCAGGACCGCCGGGCGAAGCAGGCGCCGGCGGCTCACGGCAGGTCTTCCGGGATGTCCACGTCGCCGGGGCGGCCGAGGTCGTCGCAGGGGACGAGCGCGGGCTCGAGGGAGCGGACGCCTTCGTCGGGGACGGCGTCCCAGAGCTCGCGGGCAAGGACGAGCGGGTGCCCGCGCTCCCCGTCGTAGCTTGCGGCGACGAGGGCCCCCGCGCCTCCGCGCCAGGCCGCGAGCACGCGCTCGACGGCTGCCGGCGCGAGGTCGGGCCCGTCGGCGAGGACAACGACGGCCGCCTCGGCCGCAGTCGGCAGCGCGGCGAGCCCGCAGCGCAGCGACGCTCCGGGTCCGCGCTCCCACTCCGCGCAGGCGACGACGCGCGCCCCCTCCATCTCCTCACCGAGCGCGTGCGCGCCGGCGACGACGACGATGTCGTCCAGCGGCGCTGCGCGGAGCGCGGCGAGGACGTGGGGCAGGAGCAGCCGCTGCTTCGGCGAGCCGAAGCGCGTGGCCGCTCCCGCGGCGAGGACGACCGCGGCGATCACAGCGCCATTCTGCGGGAGACGCGCCTTCCGGCGCGCCGCTCCCCACGTGTCCCGCATGGCCACGTCAGGTGCCTGGCACCGGCCGGTGTCCGCGCGGGACACGCCCCGGGGTCTGACCCCGGGGCATGGCTCCCGGTGGACGAAATGTGAACGGAGGCGGCGCAAGCCCGCGCCAGGTCCGGAGCGCTGTCCACATACCGGCCGGAGCGGCCGTGGCCCGGCGCAGCGTCCTCCCCGGCCACGTCCGGGGTCAGTCCCCGGAC
>DATHVD010000068.1:0-3480 GCA_035461525.1 Gaiellaceae bacterium | reverse complement strand
CGCGGCGCCCGCCCCGGCGCCCGCCGCGCGGGCCGAGCCGCAGGAGGGCGAGACGACCGAGCCGGTGTCGGCCATGCGCCGCGGCATCGCCGAGCACATGCGCCGCTCGCTCGACACCTCGGCGCACGTGACGAGCGCGATCGAGGTGGACATGTCCAAGGTGGTCGCGATCCGCGAGAAGCTGAAGAAGGAGTACCAGGCCGCCTACGACGTCAACCCGACCTACCTCGCCTTCGTCGCGCGCGCGGCCGTGGAGACGCTCAAGGACTACCCGTGGATCAACGGCGAGCTGCGTGGCGAGGAGATCGTCACGCGGAGCTTCGTCAACCTCGGGTTCGCCGTCGAGCTCGCCGACGGCAAGGGCCTCATCGTCCCGGTCCTCAAGAACGTCGAGACGCTGAACCTGCTCGGCATGGCGAAGGGCGTCGCCGACCTGGCCCGGCGCGCGCGCGACAAGCAGCTCCTCCCCGACGACGTCCAGGGCGGCACGTTCACGATCACGAACCCGGGCGGCTACGGCACGTTTCACGGGACGCCCGTGATCAGCCAGCCGCAGGCCGCCATCCTCGGCACCTACGCCGTCGTGAAGCGCCCGTGGGTCGTCCAGGACGAGCTCGGCCAGGACGTGATCGCGATCCGGCCGATCATGAACCTGACGCTCACGTACGACCACCGCCTGGTCGACGGCGCCCTCGCGGGCCGCTTCCTCCGCGACCTGCGCGAACGGCTCCAGACCTGGGACGAAGCCGCCTACTAGCCGCCGGCGGCGAGGCGCCCGTGGACGACCCGCAGCGCCTCGACGGCGTGGGTGCCCCAGTGCGACCAGAACGAGAACCGCCACTCCCGGGCCGCGGAGCTCGTCGACCCTCCGGCGGCAACGAGGTCGAGCCCCGGCTTGACGTCCGCGTAGATGTCCGCGAGGTCGTCGGCGAGACTCCCCACGAGCTCCACGGGCTCCTTCTCGATGGACGGTTCGACCGTCCAGTAGTAGTCGTCGCCCGGAAGCGCCTCCTGCAACCGATCGAAGACGTCCTTCCACTGCCGAACCGTCACGCGCCTCGTCCGTGGCTCGTCGATCTCGCGCGCAACGTCGGGCAGCCGGAGGGCGGCCTCGTACATGACCGGCAGAACAGCGGGCGGACCGGCCCGGACGTGTCGATGCATGCGTGCCCGTACGGGATCGGGCCGCATGCCGCCGCCAGGGGACTACGATGTCCGGGTGGTGCGAGGCGCCTATCTCCTGAACCTCGGACCGGTCTCCTACGGCGAGGCCTGGGACCTGCAGCGCTCGCTCGCGGGGGCCGTCTCGCAGGGGGCGATCCCCGACACGGTCGTCCTCCTCGAGCACCCGCCCGTGATCACGCTCGGCCGGCGGACGGACGAGGATGCCGAGCTGCACGTCCCCGATGGCGCCGCGGTCGAGATCGTGGAGACGGACAGGGGCGGCAAGTCCACCTTCCACGGGCCGGGGCAGCTCGTCTGCTATCCGATCCTCGACCTCAACCGCCACGGCCGCGACGTGAAGCGCTACGTCCGCGACCTCGAGGAGGCCGTGATCCGCACGCTCGCGGCGGTCGGCGTCGCGGCGACGCGGATCGACGGTCTCACCGGCGTCTGGCTCGAGCGGCCGCCGCGGAAGATCTGCTCCATCGGCGTGCACATCTCCCGCTGGGTGACGACGCACGGCTACGCGCTCAACGTCGACCTCGATCCCGCGCCGTTCACCGAGTGGATCACGGCCTGTGGCCTCGAGGACGCCGCCTTCACGACGATCGCGCGCGAGGTGGGCCGGCCCGTGACCGTGGACGAGGTGCGGCCGCACGCGGCCGCCGCGCTGGAGGAGGTCTTCGGGCTCGCGCTCGAGGAGCTGCCCGCCGAGGACGGCCTGGGGCTCTGGGCGCAGCCCCTCCACACGCGCCTGGCCGAGGCCGGGTAGCCCGGCCCCTAGGACGCGTCCCGAGCGACCCCGTCCCAGGGTCTGACCCCGGGCCACGGCCGCAGGGGACACGTCGAGGAGCGCCAGTAACGCCCGCGGACGTCCATGCCGTCCGACGGTGCGCCCCAGGGACGTGGCCCAGTGCCTGGCACCCGGCCACGTGGCACCGGGCCACGTCCGGCCAGCACAGCCCCTGTCAGCCCTCCGGGAGCCAGCCTTCGCGGTAGGCGGTTTCCCGCGGCTGCGGGAAGCGGGCGTAGGCCTCGTCGGGCTTCGTCGTCTCGCGCTCGACGCCGGCGCCGTGGCGGAGGGCGAGCTCGCTCACCGGGTAGACGGTCCCGCCGCCGCTCCGCGTGCCGACGGCGAGGATCGCGCACGGGCCCTCGCCGGCGCCGACGAAGACGTGATCCGTCCCGGGCGGGCAGTGGACGAAGTCCCAAGCGCGCAGTCGACGCTCCTCGCCCTCGACGAGCAGGATGCACTCGCCGGCGAGGACGAGGAAGTCCTCCTGCTCGTCCTCGCGGTGGTACATGCACGCCGGCTGGCCCGGCCCGAGCACCCCGATGTTGATCCCGAGCTTCGGGAAGCGCGCCTCCCCCTCGAACGGCACCCATGCCCCCATGGCCTCGCTCTCACGCCAGAGGGCCTCACGGGCGTTGACGACGAACCAGCCGTCGCCCTCTGGAACGAGGCCGTGCTCTGTGGGGCGCAGGGGCGCTTCGGGTTCCACCGGGACACTAGACTGACGGTCGATGCAGACGTCGCTGCCCGTCGCCGAGCGCCCGCGCCGACCCGAGTGGATGAAGGTACGCGCTCCCAGCGCCGATTCGCGCTACGCGGAGGTCCGCGAGCTCGTGCACGGCCAGGGCCTGCACACGATCTGCGAGGAGGCGCGCTGCCCCAACATCGCCGAGTGCTGGGGCCGCGGCACGGCCACCTTCCAGATCCTCGGCGAGACCTGCACGCGCGCGTGCCGCTACTGCTACGTCCACTCGGGGAAGCCCGAGAGCCCGCCCGACCCGCTCGAGCCGCTGCGGCTCGCGCAGGCGGCGAAGCAGATGGGCCTGAAGCACGTCGTCGTCACCTCCGTCGACCGCGACGACGTGCCCGACCGCGGCGCCGGCCACTACGAGGCGACGATCCGCGCCCTCAGCGCGAAGGTGCCGCGGGCGACCGTCGAGATCCTCACGCCCGACTTCCTCGGCGTCGAGGAGGAGGCCCTGCGGACGATCCTCGCCGAGCGGCCCGACGTCTTCAACCACAACATCGAGACCGTTCGCCGCCTGCACCGCCGCATGCGGGGCGCGAAGGCGTCGTACGACAAGGCGCTGTGGCTCCTCGGCCGCGCGAAGGAGCTCGCCGGCTACCCGGTGCTGACGAAGTCGGGGATCATCGTCGGGCTCGGCGAGACGAACGACGAGGCGGTAGAGACCATGCGCGACCTGCGCGCGCACGGGGTCGACGTGGTCACGATCGGCCAGTACCTCCAGCCGTCGCCGAAGCACGCGCAGATCGACCGCTGGGTGCACCCCGACGAGTTCCGC
>DATHVD010000067.1:0-19583 GCA_035461525.1 Gaiellaceae bacterium | reverse complement strand
CGAGCCGGCTAGAATGCGCACCGAGGGCGGTTAGCTCAGTTGGGAGAGCACCAGCTCGACAAGCTGGGGGTCACTGGTTCGAGCCCAGTACCGCCCATCCTCGGAAGCCCTGCGTCAGCAGGGCTCTTCCGTCGCCGGGCTTGCGCTCGTAGATTTCGGCACTATCATTGACGGCAGGGGAGGTCTTGGCGCACCGCCGCACGTCTCTTCTGGAGAGAGGAGGCACCGCTGCGCCATCGCCCGAGACACCGCTGGCTCCCGACCGGTGCGAACGACCTCGACGAGACGGCCGAAGCGCTCGACGATCCCTGGGAGGGCGAGGACGAGCTCTGGGATCTCTCCGAGGAGCGGACGGCCGGGCCGAGGGAGTTTCTCCGCCTCTTCCGCGGCGTTGCCCTCGCCGCGCTCCTGAGCCTTCCGATCTGGGCGGCGCTCGTCTACATGGTGGTGCGGCTCGCGACCTGAGCGTTTGAGATCGGCCCGCGCGCGGCAAGAATTGCCAGCATGCGGTTCAGAAAGGGAGCGAGGCTCGACCCCTCGCAGGTCGAGGATCTGCGCGGGCGCGGGGGCGGCCGGCGCGTCGGCGCGCCAATCGCCATCGGCGGCGGGGGCGGGATCGTCACGATCCTCGTCGTCCTCGCCTTCGTGCTCTTCGGCGGCGGCTCGGGCTCCGGCGGGCTCGGCGACCTCTCCGGGCAAGTCGCCGGCGGGGGCCAGGGCGGACAGGCCGGCGGCGGTGCGGCCGCCGAGTGCCGCACCGGCGAGGACGCGAACGAGCGCGAGGACTGCCGCATCGTCGGCGTCGTCAACAGCGTCCAGGCCTACTGGACCGAGAGCTTCCGCGGCTACGAGCCCGCGCGTACGCGCTTCTTCGAGGACTCCGTTTCGACCGCCTGCGGTCAGGCCACGTCGGCGGTCGGGCCGTTCTACTGTCCGGCCGACCGCTTCGTCTACATCGACCTCGGCTTCTTCGACGAGCTCGAGTCCGAGTTCGGGGCACGCGGCGGGCCGCTCGCGCAGGCCTACGTGATCGCGCACGAGTACGGACACCACGTCCAGAACCTCACCGGCGTCCTCGAGAGCGCCGACCGGGACACCGGCCCGCAGGGCGGCGCGGTGCGGATCGAGCTCCAGGCCGACTGCTACGCGGGCGCCTGGGTGGCGAACGCGCTCCGCACCGGCTTCATAGAGGACCTGACGCGGCAGGACATCGCCGACGCGCTCGACGCGGCCGCCGCGATCGGCGACGACCGCATCCAGGAGCGGATGCAGGGCCGGGTGACCCCGGAGTCCTGGACGCACGGGTCGTCGGAGCAGCGGCAGACCTGGTTCGTGCGCGGCGTCGAGGGCGGGCGGCCCGAGTCCTGCGACACGTTCGAGGGCAGGCTCTAGCACCGGCGCTCCGGGCGCCCCGTTGACGCGCCCGGACTTTGGGAGTAGAACGCGTCCACAAGCAACGATAGGTGGGGCACCCCCGCATGGTGCAGGTCCCGAACGTTGCTGCGGCCATCTCTGCCCGCCTCGGGAAGACCGGCTCGCCCCGGCACGTCCCGTGAGCGGCGGCCGCCCAACCCCGTTCCCGACAAAGGAGCCTCGGACGATGCCAGACAGCGTCACGCAGATCCTGAAATCCGGTCCGCCCGGAGCCAAGCTCAACATCGCCGTCCTCGGCGACGGCTTCGCGGCGGGCGACCAGACGGCCTACAACAACAAGGTCAAGGAGCTCCTCCTCGACGGCGTCTTCGGGATGGACTACTTCTACGAGGACAAGTCCGCCTACAACATCTTCCGGGTCAACCTCATCTCGGCGCAGTCGGGCGTGAGCCAGCGCGTCTACGACGAGAAGGGGACGCCCACGGACGCGTCCGACGACACGATCGTCTCGACGACGATCAAGAACACGGCGCTCGGCTACATCTACAGCGGCTCGTGGGCGCACTGCTGGCTCGAGGGCGGGGCGAACACGGCGACGAAGGTCGCCAACGCCCTCAACACGTGGGTGCCCGACTACGACCTCGTGGTCGTCATCCTCAACGAGTCCGGCTTCGGAGGCTGCGGCGGCGGCGGCTTCCAGATCGTCACCTTCGGGTCGAGCGCGGCCGTCATGGCGCACGAGTTCGGGCACGGCACGGGCGGGCTCGCGGACGAGTACTGCTCCAAGTCCGGCTCCTTCCCCGGCGGGGAGCCCGGCGCGCCCAACGTGACGAAGAACGCGAACAAGGCCACGCTCAAGTGGAGGCAGTTCGTCGCTCCGGCGACGCCGGTGCCCACGGGCGCCGCGCCGGCGAGCCCGACGAACTGCACGGGCTACACGGCCGGGACGAAGCCCGCCGGCTGGAGCGACAGCGACGACGCCGGCCTCTTCGAGGGCGGCGCGACCTGGCGCAAGGGCATCTACCGCCCCGTGGTCAACTGCCGCATGCGCGGCAACTCGCCTCCGTTCTGCCCGGTCTGCTACACGCGGATGAAGTCGAACGCCGAGCCGTACGCCGCCCACACCTTCCAGAAGGTCTACACGGGCGACTTCAGCGGCGACGGCAAGGACGACATCCTCGTCCACAACGGCAACTCGATCCTGATCTACCGCTCGAACGGCTCGCGCCTCGACGTCGTCTTCAGCGCGGTCGAGCGCGTGCCCGGCTCGTGGCAGTTCCAGCCCGGCGACAAGTTCCTCGTCGGCGACTTCAACGACGACGGCAAGGACGAGGTCGCCGTCTTCAACGGCACGAACTGGGTAATGGAGTACCTCGGCCTTCTCGCCGACGACGGCGCCAACGGCCTCAAGCTCATCGCCCGCTACGACAATTCGATGCCGAACTGGGACTTCAAGCCCGGCGACAGGTTCACCGTCGCCGACTTCAACGGGGACGGCAAGAAGGACCTCGTCGTCTTCAACGGCTCCAACTGGGCGATCCCGTACGTGGGGATGCTCCGCTCCACCGGCGCCGGCTTCACGCTCTCGAAGCGCTACGACGGGACGATGCCCGGCTGGGAGATGCGCCCGGGAGACAGGCACTACGTCGGCGACTTCAACGGCGACGGCAAGGACGACCTCTGGGTCTTCAACGGCTCCAACTGGTCGATCCCGTACCTGGGCATGCTCCGCTCCACGGGCTCGGCCCTCTCCATGTCGAAGCGCTACGACGGCTCGATGCCGAGCTGGCAGATGCGGCCCGGCGACAGGCACTACGTCGGCGACTTCGACGGCGACGGCAGGGACGACCTCTACGTCTTCAACGGCGCGAACTGGTCGATCGCCTACCTGGGCATGCTCAAGTCCACCGGGTCTGCGCTCTCGATGACGCGCCGCTACGACGGGAACGCGCCCGGCTGGCAGATGCGCAAGAACGACCGGCACTGGATCGCGGACATCAACAAGGACGGCAAGGCCGACCTCTTCGTCTACAACCACCTCGACTGGACGCCGGAGTACCTCGGGACGATGATCTCGAGCGGCACCGACGTCGTCGCCGCCTGGAAGGAGGACTGGGTCGGGGAGTGGAACCTCGGCACGGTCGACCGCTTCGAGCCCTGCGACTACGAGGGCGTCGGCGGCAAGCGCGACCTGATCGTCCACAACACGGACTGGCTCGGGATGATCCGGGCGACGCCGGGGCTCTCGCTCCAGCGCATCTACTACAAGTGGATCCACAACTACAAGCACGGCCGGAACTGGTGAGGTGAACCGATGCCCGACGAGCTCAACAGGATGAACATCGCGCGCGGCGCGAAGCCCGTGGTCTCGAACGCGAGGCTGGGGCAGATGACGGCCGAGGAGCCCGCGCCCAAGGCGATCGGCGGCAAGACGCTCCTCATGGCCGCGAGGCCGGCCGCCGACACAGGCAAGACGAAGCGCATGGCCCCGTTCGCAAAGGCCTCCGTCGTCAGGCAGGCGAAGAAGCGGCCGGACATGGAGAAGCCGAAGACGAGAGCGACGGCGCGGAAGGCCGACGGCTACGTGCGGATGCGCGTGCGCGTCGTCGACGGGAAGATGTCCGTGCTCGACGCGAAGGCGGTCGAGGGCCCGCTCGTGGAGTCGAAGCTCCAGGGCGCGGTCGCCTACGAGGTGCTGCTCGGGGACAGGCGGGTGGCGGCCGGGGCCGCCCCCGACGTCGGCGAGCGGCGCTCGTTTCCCGACCCGAAGGCGAGGACGCCCGAGATGCGCGGCCACCACGTGACCCCGCTCCGGAGCTACGAGGTGAACGTCCGCGTCCCGAAGGCCGAGGTCTCCGTGGCCGAGCTCCCGACGCTCGAGGTGGCGCTCTACCGGATCAAGGAGGAGATCCCCGCCGAGCGGGCCGCGCCGTCGGCGCTCGCCGCCGGCGCGGTCGGGCCGCAGTTCCAGCGGGAGCTGCGCGAGATTGGCCGACTGAAGGGGATCGACCCGGCCAAGCTGGAGAAGGGGGTCGCGGCCCAGCTCCGGAAGGCGTTCAAGTAGGCCGCGCCTAGGCGGCCCGCTGGGCGATGTCCACGAGGTAGAGGTCCCGCAGCTCGCGCTCGACCCGCCGGGCCTCTACCTCGTCGAGCCCGTTCCCGGGCAGCACCTCCAGCTCGTACGGATAGGCGAGCTCGGCGCGGTAGCCCGCGCTGTAGGGGAGGATCCGCCCCCAGAGCTGCACCCGGCCGAGGACGATCGCGTGGGGGAGGGCCGACTGCGCCCACTCCGCCCACTCGAGCGCCGCCGGGCGGCACGCCACGGCGTAGATGCCGCAGCTGCAGTCCGGCTCGGGCCGCGCGTGCTCCGTGCATTCGGCCGCGAAGGCCGCGCAGGGGAGCCACGGGTCGCCGTAGACGCAGGACTCGAGGACGGGCTCGGTGCCCTGGGGGCCGGAGCCGGCCCCCAGGCGCCAGCTGCGCCAGGCGAGGATCGGCTCCTGGCGGGTCACGCGGCCGGCATCTCTTCGGGCTCCCGCGCCGGCCGTGGCGCCGGAAACTCGATCGGGGCGGGGACCGGATCGGCCGCCGGGATCACGTCGATCTCCGGCTCGAGCGGATCGGGAACGCCGATATCCGTCATCGCGCAGTCCTCCTGTGAGTCGCGTCCAAGACGCGAAGGCCGCCCATGCGGCCCGCCGCAGTTCAACGGTCGAAGCGTGGAACCGGTTACGGAAGTCGTCAACCCCCCGTTCGGCGGGGCGCTTGACACCCGTACGGGGGCGGTGGGAGCATCGCCGCCGACCACGCGATCCTGCGGCAGGAGGGCGGCGAGCTGGCCGGCGAGACGACAGGACGGGTACAGGTCGGGAGGTTCGTGCTCGAGATCGGCTCTCCGGCCGGGACTCGGGCGCACCTCGCTCCCGGCGGGACGGCAGGCGCCGACCCCGCCGAGCTCGCGGTCGCGCTGGAGCAGCCGGAGCCGCCCGAGACGCCGGCGGGCTTCGAGGGGGCGCTCGAGGAAGCCGAGAGCGTGACGGCGCGCGTCGAGCGGGCCGTGCAGCTCTTCACACTCGCCGCCCAGGGCCGCGTTCCCGACCGGCAGACGCTCGTGCGGGAGGCGGACAAGCTCCTGGGGGCGCTCGAGCGCGCCGACCGGGAAGGCCGCTACGCCGACGTGATCCGGCTTGCGCGCGCGCTCGTCGGGCTTCTAGCCCTGGTCTTCCGTTGGGTCGCGCTCGCCGGCTCGCTGCGGATGGCGCTGCGGGCCGCGCAGGCGCTCGGCGCCGTTCGCGACGTCGCCTGGGCGCAGCACGAGCTGGGGACGCTCTCGCTCGCCGCCGACGATCCGGCCACCGCGGAGGCCCGGCTCGAGGAGGCGCTGCGCCTACGGAGGCAGCAGAGAAGCCAGGCGGACGCAGAGATGACGCAGCACAACCTCGACGTCCTCCACCAGGCGTTCGGTACGGGCCGCTCGCGGTGGCGCCGGCCCTTGATCGCCACCGGAGTCGCCGCCGTCGCGCTCCTCGTCGCGTTCGGCGCCCTGCTCCTGCTCCTGCGCGACGACGGGCAACCGCCGGAGCTCGACACGACGGCGCCCGTCGTCGAGATCACGGAGGCGCCCGACGACCCGACGCAGGAGCGGAGCGCAGTGTTCGAGTTCGAGGCGGACGAGGAGGTACGGCAGTTCGAGTGCCGCCTCGACGAGGGTGAGTTCGCGGAGTGCGTCAGCCCGCACAACGTCCCGGGGCCGCTCGACTTCGGCGAGCACGCGTTCCGCGTCCGCGCGGTCGACTTCGCCGGCAACAGGGGCGAGGCCGCGCTGCACGAGTGGACCGTCGAGCGCGGAGAGGGGCCGGAGGCGACGATCGTCGAGGCGCCCGATCCGCTCACCAACGTCACGCTCGCGCAGTTCGCGATCGAGGCGCTGGACGCGTTCCGGCTCGAGTGCCGCCTCGACGACGGCGACTTCGAGAGCTGCCCGACCCGGCCGTCCTACGAGGTCGGGGAGGGCGAGCACGTCTTCGTCGTCCGCGCGCTCGACGCCGAGGACACCCGCGGCCCGCCGGCGCGCCACCGCTGGACGGTGGACACGACGCCGCCCACCGTCGAGATCGGCGAGGTCGAGTTCACGAGCCCGACGGCGGTGCAGGTCCCGTTCCGCGGGAGCGAGTCCGGGAGCGTCGTCGAGTGCGTGCTCCTCCAGCGCTTCGCGGCCGAGCAGGGCCAGGAGCCGCCGGAGCCCGAGGAGCTGGAGACGGTTCCCGACTGCGAGAGCCCCGCCGTCTTCGACGACCTCGAGCCGAACATCCTCTACCTCGTGCGCATGGCGGCCAGGGACGCTGCCGGCAACGTCGGCGACCCCGCTGAGGTGGAGTTCGACACCGTCCCGGACATCACTTAGGAGCCGGCGAGGCGGAGCGCCTGGAGCGGCTCGCCGACCGGGCCCGGTCGGCGGGAGCGGCCCGCGGCACGAAGGGCGCGGGCGTAGGCCTCGGCCGGGGTCGCGCCGCCGGCCATCACCTCGCCCGTCGAGCGCATCTCGGGGCCGCGGGCGTCGGCGCCCGGGAAGCGGTCGGCGGGGAAGACGGCCTCCTTCGCCCACGCGCGATGCGGCTCGGCGCGCTCCGGAAGACCGAGCGCCGAGAGCGGATCGCCGAGCATGAGCCGGCAGGCGTGCTCGACGAGGGGCACGCCCGTCGCCTTGGCCACGAAGGGGACGGTGCGCGAGGAGCGCGGGTTCGCCTCGAGGACCGCGAGCCGCCCGTCGCGGAGCGCGAGCTGGAGGTTGAGGAGACCGCGTGCGCCGAGGCCGCGGGCGAGGAGCGTCGCCGCCGCCCGGATCTCCGCCTCGAGCGCCGGCGTCACGGACGGCGCCGGGATCACGCAGGCCGAGTCGCCCGAGTGGACGCCGGCGGGCTCGACGTGCTCGAGGATCCCCGCGACCCAGGCGCACTCGCCGTCCGCGAGGACGTCGACGTCGAGCTCGAGGAAGCCCTCCAGGAACGCGTCCACGAGGCAGGGCCCCGCCTCCGGCACCTCGTCCGGCCCGCGGGCGACCAGCATGCCGCGCCCACCGAGGACGTAGTGCGGGCGCAGGAGCACCGGGTAGCCGATGTGCTCGGCCGCCGCGAGCGCCTCCTCGCGCGAGGACGCGACCTCCCACGCCGGCACCGCCAGCCCGAGCTCCGAGCAGAGCGCGCCGAAGGCGCCGCGGTCCTCCGCCGCCTCGATCGCGGGCAGCGGGTCGCCGAGGAGCGGCACGCCGGCCTCCGCGAGCGCCCGCGCCAGGCGCAGCGGCGTCTGGCCGCCGAGCGTGACGACTGCGCCGAGCGGCTGCTCGAGCGCGCAGACGTCGAGGACGCGCTCGAGCGTCACGGGCTCCAGGTAGAGGCGGTCGGACGTGTCGTAGTCGGTCGAGACCGTCTCCGGATTCGAGTTCACCATCACCGCCTCGTACCCGAGCGCGCGGAACGCCTGCGCTGCGTGGACGCAGCAGTAGTCGAACTCGATCCCCTGCCCGATCCGGTTCGGGCCCGAGCCGACGACGACGACGGCCCGCCCGCTCGGTCCGGCGAGCGGGTCCGCCTCCTCGTAGGAGAGGTAGAAGTACGGCGTCCGCGCCTCGAACTCGGCTGCGCAGGAGTCGACCGCGAGCCGCCCCGGCACGGGCCGCCGCCCGCGGACCTCCTCCTCGGAGACGCCCAGCACGTCCGCGACCCAGACGTCCGGGAGGCCGAAGCGCTTCGCCGCCACGACGTCCCCGTCTGCCGCGAGCCGCTCCGCCGCCGCCCGGATCTCGGCCAGCTCGGCGGCGAAGTATGGATGCAGCCCCGGGATCTCGGGCAGTGCCCAGCCGCCCTCGCGGCCCTCGATCGCCTTCAGGAACGCCTCCGGGAACGTGCGCCCGAGCCCGAGCGCCTCCCCGGTTGCGCGCATCTCGGTGCCGAGCGTCGCGTCGGCGCCGGGGAACTTCTCGAAGTCGAAGCGCGGAGCCTTGACGGCGACGTAGTCGAGCGCGGGCTCGAAGGCGGCGGTCGTCTCGCCGGTGATGTCGTTGGGGAGCTCCTCCAGCGTGTACCCGACCGCGAGGAGCGCGGCGAGCTTCGCGATCGGGAACCCGGTCGCCTTCGACGCGAGGGCGGAGGAGCGCGAGACGCGAGGGTTCATCTCGATCAGCGCCAGCTCACGCGTCTCCGGCTCGTAGGCGAACTGGACGTTCGCCCCTCCGGTGGCGACGCCGACCGTGCGCGCGCAGGCGAACGCGGCCTCGCGCAGGCGCTGGTACTCCGAGTCCGGGAGGGTCTGTTGCGGCGCCACCGTCCACGAGTCGCCGGTGTGGACGCCGAGTGGGTCGAGGTTCTCGATCGAGCAGACGACGACGCAGCTCCCGGCCTCGTCCGCCATCACCTCGAGCTCGAGCTCCTGCCAGCCGGCGAGCGACCGCTCGACGAGCACCTGGCCCACCGGGCTCGCGCGCAGGCCCGTCTCGACGCGGGTGCGGAGCTCCGCCGGCGTCGAGGCGAGCCCGCCGCCCTCGCCGCCGAGCGTGAACGCGGGCCGCACGACCGCCGGACAGGGCGCGCCGTCGAGCTCGGCCGTCGACGTGACGGCGACGCTCTCCGGGACGGGAAGGCCCGCGGCCTCCATTGCCGTGCGGAAGACGGAGCGGTCCTCCGCCCGCCGGATCGCGTCGAGCCGCGCCCCGACGAGCTCCACCCCGAGCTCGTCCAGCGTCCCCGCCTCGGCGAGCTCGACGGCGACGTTGAGTGCCGTCTGGCCGCCGAGCGTGGGGAGCAGCGCATCGGGCCGCTCGCGGGCGATCACCTGCGCGACCGCGTCGGCGTCGAGCGGCTCCAGGTACGTCGCGTCGGCCCAGCCCGGGTCGGTCATGATCGTGGCCGGGTTCGAGTTGACGAGGACGACGCGGTAGCCCTCGGCCCGGAGCGCGCGGCACGCCTGGGCGCCGGAGTAGTCGAACTCGCAGCCCTGCCCGATCCGGATCGGCCCGGAGCCGACGATCAGGAGGCTGCGAAGGTCGGTGCGCTTCGGCACGCGGCCGCGATCCGGTCGAAGAAGGGGAGCGCGTCGAGGGGGCCCGGCGCGGCCTCCGGGTGGAACTGGAGCGTGGCGACGTCGTCGCTCTCGAGGCCCTCGACGGTGCCGTCGTTGAGCGAGATGTGGCTGACCTCGGCGGCGTCCGAAGCCTCGACGGCGTAGCCGTGGTTCTGGACGGTGACGAGCACGCGGCTGCTCCCGCGGACGCGCACGGGGTGGTTGGAGCCGCGGTGGCCGAAGGGGAGCTTGAACGTCCTCATCCCCAGCGCGAGCGCGACGAGCTGGTGGCCGAGGCAGATCCCGAAGAGACGCACGCGACCGAGGAGCTCGCCGATCGTCGCCACCGGGTCGGCGGCGGCCTCGGGGTCGCCCGGGCCGTTGGAGACGAGGAGGGCGGCGGGGTCGAGCGCCAGGATCTCGTCCGCGGACACCGTCCCGGGGAGGACGACCGCCTCGAGGCCGGACTCGGCCAGCCGGCGCACGATCGAGCGCTTGCAGCCCAGATCGAGGACGGCGACGCGCGGCCCGGTCCCGACGTGGTAGGCCTCCGTCGTCCCGGCCTCGACGGCGAGCGCCTGCCGGGCGAGCGGCGGCTCTGCGAGCGCCAGCGCGTGCAGCTCTTCCGGCGGGGCCTCGCCGAGTGCGCAGCGCATCGCGCCCTCCGTGCGGATGCGGCGGACGAGCGCGCGGGTGTCGAGGTCGTCGAGGGCGGGCACGCCCTGGCCCGCCAGCCAGGCCGCCCATGCCGGCCGTGCCCGCCTCATGACGACGCCTCGCACCTGGGCGCGCGAAGACTCCATCCGGCGCCGGTCGACCCCGTAGTTGCCAACGAGCGGATAGCTGAACGCCAGCACCTGACCGGCGTAGCTCGGGTCGGTGACGGCCTCCTCGTAGCCCGCCATCGCCGTCGTGAAGCACGCCTCGCCGGCGGCAGAGCCCGGCGCGCCGACGGACAGGCCCGCGTAGGCCGTTCCGTCCTCGAGAACGAGGTGTGCTTGCATCGAGCTTGGCATCTTACGCAGGAAACTGCATAATAAGCAACTTGATACGAGCTGCCATCATCGGCGTGGCGGGGTATTCCGGGCAGGAGACGCTCGACCGGGTTCTGGGCCACCCCGAGCTCGAGGTCGCGGCGCTCGGCTCCGACAGCCTCGCCGGGGAGCCCCCCGACGCGCTCGACCCGCGCCTAGGGCGTAACGGCTCGTCCGCCGCACCGGCCTTCGTCCCGAACGCAGAGGCGCTCGCAGGCGGGGCCGACGTCGTCTTCCTCTGCCTCGGGCACGAGGAGGCCGCCGCGCTCGAGCCGCCCGCCGAGGGAATCGTCGTCGACCTCTCCGGTGGCCATCGCCTCCGCGAGGCGGGCGCGTACGAGGAGTGGTACGGCTTCGTCCACCCTCGCCCCGCGGACCTCGCCGAGTGGGAGTACGCGGCGCCCGAGCTGGCGCCGCCCGTGGGCCGGCTCCTCGCCAGCCCCGGCTGCTACGCGACCGCCGTCCTCCTCGCGCTCGCCCCGCTCGCGGACGCGGTCGAGCCGGACAGCGTCGTCGTCGACGCGAAGTCGGGCGTCTCCGGCGCCGGCCGGGCGCTCAGGGCCGAGTCGCACGCCGGCGCCGTGCTCGAGAACCTGACGCCGTACCGGGTCGGGCGCCACCAGCACGCCGCCGAGATCGAGCAGGCGCTCGGCTTCCCCGTCTGCTTCGTCCCGCACCTCCTGCCCGTGCGCCGGGGTCTCGTCGCCACGTGCTATGCGACCCCGCTCGCCGGAGGCCTGCGCGAGCGGCTCGAGGACGCCTACGCCGCGAGCGGAGCGGTCACCGTCCTCCCCGAGGGCACGGTGCCGCGGCTCGACCGGGTGCAGGGCACGGACGCGGCCGAGATCGGCCTCTTCGAGGACAGGGCCACAGGCCGCGCGATCGTCGTCTGCGCGCTGGACAACCTCGGCCTCGGCGCCGCCGGGCAGGCGGTGGAGAACGCCAACCTCGCGCTCGGCCTCGACCGGTACGGCGGGCTGCGCTTTCCCGGAGTGCTCGTATGAGCCTCACCGCCGCCAGGGGCTTCGCGGCGAGCGGCGTGGCGTGCGGCATCCGCCGCGCCCACCTCGATCTCGCGCTCGTGCGCTCGCTCGTGCCCGCGGTCGGTGCGGGCATGTTCACGACGAACCGGGTCCAGGCCGCCCCGGTCAAGGTCTCGAAGGCCCACCTCGCCGCCGCCGAGCCGCAGGCGGTCGTCGTCAACTCGGGGGTCGCCAACGCCGCTACCGGCGAGCGTGGGGAGATCGACGCGCTCGCCGCGGCGGCGGAGGCGGCCCGGCTCCTCGGCCTGCACGTCGAGGAGGTGCTCGTCCTCTCGACCGGCGTCATCGGCGCGCCGCTCCCGCTCGGGAAGGTGCGCGCCGGCCTCGCCGACGCCGCGGCGGCGCTCTCGCCGGGCGGGGGCGCCGACGCCGCGCGCGCGATGCTGACCACGGACACGCGGCCGAAGGAGGCGCGCGCGGAAGGCGCCGGCTTCGTCGTCGGGGGAGCGGCGAAGGGGGCCGGGATGATCCACCCGGCGCTTGCGACGATGCTCGCCGTCGTCACCACCGACTACCCGCTTCGCCCCGGAGAGGCCGCGGGCTTCCTGCGGCCCGCCGTCGAGGCCTCCTTCAACCGCATCTCCGTGGACGGCGAGTGCTCGACGAACGACGCCGTCCTCCTCCTCGCCAACGGCGCCTCGGGCGCGGCCAGGGACGAGGAGTCCTTCGCGCGGGCGCTACACGAGGTGTGCGCCGACCTGGCACGTCAGATCGTCGAGGACGGCGAGGGGAGGACGGTCCTGATCGAGGTGAGCGTGGCCGGCGCCGCCGACGATCGCGAGGCGGCCGCGATCGCACGCCGCGTCGCCACCTCGCCGCTCGTGAAGACGGCGGCCTTCGGCCGTGACCCCAACTGGGGGCGCGTGCTCGCCGCCGCCGGCTCGGCGCCCTGCAACGGCGGCTTCGCCCAGCTCGACCCCGCGAGCCTCTCGCTCTCGTTCAACGGCACGGCGGTCTTCGCGGCCGGGACACCGCTTCCGGCCGAGCCGGACCTCGACTCCGCCTCGCTCGCCATCGAGCTCGACCTGGGCCTCGGGCGTGGCTCGGCAGCCTACCTCGCGTCCGACCTCACCTACGACTACGTGCGCATCAACGCGGAGTACACGACGTGACCCTGGTCGTCCTCAAGGTCGGCGGCGCCGTCTCGGGGGCGGTCGCGGTGGCCGTCCGGGATCTGGTCGCCCAGGGGAGCCGCGTTTGCGTCGTCCACGGCGCCGGCCCGCAGATCTCGGCCGACATGGCCCGCCGCGGCCTCACCGTCCGCTTCGTCGGCGGGCGCCGCGTGACGGAGCCGGCCGCGCTCGCGGTCGTCCGCGACTCGCTCGCCCGCGTGAACGCAGCCGTCTGCGCGTCGCTCGCGCCGGACGCCGTCGGTTTCGTCGGCGCCGACGTCGGCCTCCGCGCGCGGCCCGTGCCCGAGCTGGGGCTCGTCGGCGAGCCGCTCCCGAGCCGGCCGGCGGCGGTCACGGCGGCGCTCGCCGCCGGGCGCATCCCGGTCGTCGCGCCGCTCGCGGAGGGCCCGCTCAACGTCAACGCCGACGAGGCGGCCTGGGCTCTGGCCGTCGGGCTCGGCGCCGAGCGGCTCCTCTTCCACACCGACGTCCCCGGCGTCCTGGTCGCAGGGGCGCTCGTCCCCGCGCTCGGGGCCGACGAGGCCGACCGTCTCCTCGACGGCGGCGACTTCGAGGGAGGCATCGTCCCCAAGCTGCGGGCCGCCGTGCGCGCCGCCCGGGCCGGGGTTCGCGCGGAGATCGGCGAGACGGTGGTGCGCGCGTGAGCGGCCAGGTCGCCCAGCCGCCGGTGCTCGCGACGTACGCGCGCCACGACGTCACGCTCGTGGAGGGCGTCGGCACGTGGCTCGTCGGCTCCGACGGGCGGACGTACCTCGACTTCGCGGCCGGCATCGCCGTCGTCGGGCTCGGCCACGGGCACGGGGAGACGACGGCCGCGGCGCGCGACCAGCTCGACCGCCTCTGGCACGTCTCCAACCTCTACTGGTCGGAGCCGATGGTGCGGCTCGCCGAGCGGCTCTCGGAGCGTTTCGGCGGCGCCGGCGCGGAGGCCTTCTTCTGCAACTCGGGCGCGGAGGCCGTCGAGGCGGCCCTCAAGCACGCGCGCAAGGCGACCGGCAGGCCCGGCGCGGTCGCGCTCGAGGGCTCGTTCCACGGCCGGACGCTCGGGGCCCTCTCCGTCACGGGCCAGCCCGCGAAGCGGAGGGCATTCGAGCCGCTGCCCGGCCCCGTGCGCTTCGTGCGACCCAACGACGTCGAGTCGCTCGCGGCCGCCGTCGGGCCCGACACCGGCATCGTCCTGCTCGAGCCGGTGCTCGGCGAGGGCGGCGTCGTCCCGCTCGAGCCGCTCTTCCTCGAGGCGGCCGCCGAGCTCGCCGCCGGAGCGGGCGCGCTCCTCGCGTTCGACGAGGTGCAGACGGGCGTCGGGCGCACCGGCACGTTCTTCGCGTTCGAGCAGGCCGGCGTCCGCCCCGACCTCGTCACCCTCGCCAAAGGCCTGGCGAACGGGCTCCCGATCGGCTGCCTGCTCGTGAGCGCGGACGCACCTCGCGGGCTCGAGCCCGGCGACCACGCCTCGACCTTCGGGGGCAATCCGGTCTCCTGCGCGGCGGCCTGCGCCGTCTGCGACGCGGTCGACGGCGAGCTCCTGGCCAACGTGCGCGACATGGGCGCACGCCTCCGGCAGGGGCTCGAGCGCCTTGGCGCGGTGCGCGAGGTGCGCGGCCTCGGCCTCCTCCTGGGCGCCCAGCTCGACCGTCCAGCTTCCGGCGTCGTCGCCGACTGCCTCGACCGGGGCCTCCTCGTCACCGCCGCCGGTGACCGCGTGCTGCGCCTGACGCCGCCGCTCGTCGTCGGCCGCGGGGACGTGGACGAGGCCCTCGACATCCTCAGGGAGGTGCTCTGAGTGACCGACAAGGCCCGGCGGCAGGCTGCGATCCTGCGCCTCGTCTCCGAGCAGGAGATCGCCACGCAGGGAGAGCTCGTGGAGGCCCTGCGCGAGGCGGGGCACGAGGTCGTCCAGACGACCGTCTCGCGCGACGTCCACGAGCTCGGCCTCGCCAAGGTGCGGGGCGCGAGCGGGAGGCTGGTGTACGCGCCGCCGGGCGTGCAGGACCCCGACCGGATGCTCGGCCTTCGGGCCGCGCTGCGCCGCTGGGCCCTGACGATCGAGTCGAGCGCCAACATCGTCGTCGTCCTGACCCCGCGCGGCTACGCGGTCCCGCTGGCGGACGCGATCGACGACTCCGCGCACCCGCGCGTCCTCGCGACCGTCGCGGGCGAGAACACGATCATCGTCGTCGCGCGCGAGGGCGTCCCGGGCGCCGCGCTGACCGACGAGCTAAGAGCACACCTGATGGAAGGAGCAGCATGAGCGGCACCGCCGTGCTCGCCTTCAGCGGCGGGCTGGACACGAGCTGCGCGATCGCGTGGCTGAAGGAGGACTACGGCTTCGACGAGGTGATCGCGGTCCTCGTCGACGTCGGCCAGCAGGTCGAGATCGAGCCGTCCGTCGCGCGCGGGCGCGCCGCCGGGGCGGACGAGGTCGTCGTCGCCGACCGACGCGAGGAGTTCGCCGAGGAGCAGGTGGCGAAGGCCCTGAAGGCGAACGCGCTCTACGAGGGCAAGTACCCGCTCGTCTCCGCGCTCTCGCGGCCGGTGATCGCCGAGACGGTCGCCGGGGTCGCCCTCGACGCGGGCGCCGACGCGGTCGTTCACGGCTGCACCGGCAAGGGCAACGACCAGCTCCGCTTCGAGATCGCGCTGCGCGCCAAGTACCCCGGCGTGCGGGTGATCGCGCCGCTCCGGGACCGGATCTGGGCCCGAGAGGAGGAGATCGCCTTCGCGCTCGCCCGGAGGATCCCGGTCGCGCAGACCGCCGCCTCGCCGTACTCGATCGACGCGAACCTCGTCGGGCGCTCGATCGAGGCGGGGATCCTCGAGGATCCGTGGGTAGCGCCGCCCGAGGACGCCTTCGAGCTCACGTCCGACCCCTCCGGGGCGCCCGAGCCCGTGGAGCTCGTCGTCGGCTTCGCGCAAGGCCTCCCCGTCGCCCTCGACGGCGACGAGCTCGGTCTCGCGGAGCTCCTCCAGGAGCTGAACGAGCACGCGGGCGCGTACGGGATCGGACGGATCGACATGATCGAGAACCGTGCCGTCGGCATCAAGAGCCGCGAGGTCTACGAGGCGCCGGCCGCGCTCGTCCTCATCGAGGCCCACCGCGCGCTCGAGGATCTGGTCCTCACGCGCGCCGAGCTCGCGGAGAAGCGCCGGCTCGAGGACCGCTGGGCGACGCTCGTCTACGAGGGCCACTGGTTCAGCCCGCTTCGCGAGGCGATCGACGCGTTCGTCGATGCGACGCAGGGGCCGGTCGAGGGCGACGTGCGGCTCGAGCTGCGCCCGGCCGCGTTCGCCGTCGCGGGGAGGCGTTCGCCGCAGGCGCTCTACGCCGAGACGCTCGCCTCCTACGGGGCGGAGGAGACGTTCCCGCACGCCGCCGCCGAGGGGTTCGTCCAGATCGCCGCGCTCGAGGCCGAGCTGGCCGCCGCCCGCGAGCGGAGGGGCGCTGCGGTTTGACCCTCTGGGCGGCCCGGGTCGAGGGCAGGCTTGCGCCCGAGGTGGCGGCGTTCCTCCGCGCCGACGACGCGGAGCTCCTCCCCTTCGACTGCAAGGCGTCGCTCGTGCACGCGCGGCGGCTGCACGCGGCCGGTCTCCTCACGGACGAGGAGCTTGCAGAGATCGAGGGGCGGCTCACGGAGATCCGGGAGGGGGGCGCGGCCGCCCTCCTTCCGGAGGACGAGGACGTCCACTCGGCGCTCGAGCGCCTGCTCGGCGAGGCGGGGCGCAAGATCCACGCCGGGCGCTCGCGCAACGACCAGGTCGCCGCCGCGTTCCGCCTCTACGTCGCCGACGCCTGCGCCGAGGCCAGGGCCGGGATCGCGGGGCTCGCCGGCGCGATCCTCGGCCTCGCCGAGCGCGAGGCGGAGACGCTCTTCCCCGGCTACACGCACCTCCAGCGCGCGCAGCCGGTCACGGTCGGGCACCATCTGCTCGCCTGGGAGGAGATGCTGGAGCGCGACCTCGCCCGCTTCGCCCATGCCGCCGAGCAGTCGAGGCCGAGCCCGCTGGGCGCGGGGGCGCTCGCGGGGTCGACCCTGCCCCTCCCGGCGCCTCCCGGCCCGCAGGCGCGCAACTCGCTCGACGCCGTGGCCGACCGCGATTTCGTGCTCGACTACCTCTACGCCGCCGCCGTCCTTCTCGGCCACCTCTCGCGGATCGGCGAGGAGATCGTCCTCTGGAGCTCTGCCGAGTTCGGCTTCGCACGGCTTCCGGAGGAGGCGGCCACGGGGTCGTCGGCGATGCCGCAGAAGCTCAACCCCGACGTGGCCGAGCTCGTGCGCGGGAAGGCGGGGACGGCCGTCGGCCGCCTCGCCGGCCTCCTCGCGGTGGTGAAGGGCCTGCCGCTCGCCTACAACCGCGACCTGCAGGAGGACAAGCCGCCCGTCTTCGCCGCCCGCCGCGACGTGGGCGGGGCCGTGGGGGCGCTCACGGTCCTCGTCGACGGTCTCGAGATCGACCGGGAGCGGACGGCGGCGGCCGCGGCGGACCCGGCGCTCCTCGCTACGGACGCGGCCGAGGAGCTCGTGGCCGGCGGCGCCGCGTTCCGGGACGCATACGCGGACGTGGCCGACGCGGTCCGCGCCGGCGAGCTGGAGCCGCCGGGGGACGCGGCCGCGAGCGTCGCCGCCCGGCGGGCGCCCGGGCCGGGGGACGTCCGCGCCTCGCTCGCCGCCGCGCGGGCCCGATTGGCGAAGATCTAGGCATGCAGAACTACGAGGAGGTCGCCGACGCCGTCGGCACGCCGTTCTACGCCTATGACGGCGACCTCTTCCGCGAGCGCATCCGCCGCTTCCTGGCCGCGTTCGCGGGCATAGACCACGTCGCCTGCTACGCGCTGAAGGCGAACGACGCGCTCGCGCTCGTCCGGATCGCGGCGGAGGAGGGCCTCGGCGCGGACATCGTCTCCGGTGGGGAGCTGACCAAGGCCTTGCGCGCCGGCGTCCCGGGCGCGCGCATCGTTTTCTCCGGCGTCGGCAAGCGCCGGGACGAGATCCGCGCCGCGCTCCTCGCCGGGGTGCGCGCGCTCAACGTCGAGTCCCTCGGCGAGCTCGACGTCGTCGCCGAGGAGGCGGCCGCGCTCGGAGTGGTCGCGCCCGTGTCGGCGCGGCTCAACCCCGACGTCGAGGCGGAGACGCACGCCTACGTCGCCACCGGCTCCGCCGGGAGCAAGTTCGGGCTGGGGGCCGGGGACGCGCGCGAGGCCTACCGGCGCGCCGCCGCCGACCCGACGCTCGAGCCGGTCGGGATCTCGTTCCACGTCGGCTCGCAGCTCGGCGACCCGGCGCCCGTGCTCGCTGCGGCCGAGCGCGCCGCCGGGCTCTGGCGCGAGCTGGAGGCGGACGGCGTCCCCCTCCGCGATCTCGACGCGGGGGGCGGCCTCGGCATCGCCTACGACGGCGGCGAGGAGGCTGCCGTCGAGCCCTATGCGGAGGCCCTCGCCGGCGTCGCCCGCGAGCTCGGCGCGACCCTCGTCCTCGAGCCCGGCCGCTGGCTCGTCGGCCCCGTGGGGACGCTCGTCACGCGCGTCCTCTACGTCAAGGACGCGCCCGGCCGGCGGATCGCGGTCTGCGACGGCGGCATGAACGACCTCATCCGCCCGGCCCTCTACGACGCCCGCCACCCGATCCGGCTTGCGGACGGCGCGGACGGGCGCCCGAGCGGCGCGGTGGACGTCGTCGGGCCGGTGTGCGAGACGGGCGACTTCTTCGCCCTCGACGTCGAGCTGCCGCTCCCGGAGCCGGGCGACCTGCTCGAGCTCGGGCAGGCCGGCGCGTACTGCCGGGTCATGTCGTCCACGTACAACGCCCGTCCGCTCTGCGCCGAGGTCCTGTGGGAGAACGGCGCCTACCGCGTAGTCCGCGCGCCGGTGCCCGCGGAGGAGCTCGCGCTCGGCGAGCTCCCGTAGGGGGGTACGCTCTCCCCATGAAGGGTGCCGTCGCCGCCGGTCACCCGCTCACCGCCGAGGCGGGGGCCCGGATCCTCGCCGCGGGTGGGAACGCGGTCGACGCCTGCATCGCCGCCGCTTTCGTCTCCTGGGTGGCCGAGAGCCCGCTCACGGGGCCCGGCGCGGGCGGGTTCATGCTCGTGCACCGCGCGCGCGACCGCAGCGACCGGATCCTCGACTTCGGCGTCGCCGCGCCCGGGCGCGGGCTGCCGCGGGACGCGGGCGGGGAGATGGACGCCGTCGAGGTCACGTTCGCGCCGGACGCGATCCAGGTCTTCCTCATCGGCGCCGCCTCCTGCGCCGTGCCGGGCGCGATTCCGGGGCTCGAGGCCGCGCACGCGAGCTACGGACGCCTTCCCTGGCGCGAGCTCGTCGCCCCCGCCGTCGAGGCCGCGCGGGCCGGCGTGCGCCTGAGCGGCGCGCAGGCGTTCCTGCACCTGATCCTCGACGGCGTCCTGCGGCACGAGCCGGCAGGGCGGGCCGTCTACGGAGGCGACGCGCCCCTCGACGAGGGCGAGGTCGTGGCGATGCCGGAGCTCGCCGACACGCTCGAGCGGCTCGGCGCCGAGGGCGCTCGCCTCTTCACGCACGGCGAGCTCGCGCGCGCGACGAGCGCCGCCGTGCTGGAGCACGGGGGGCGGATCACGGAGGAGGACCTCGCCTCCTACCGTGTCATCAGGCGCCGGCCGGTGCGCATTCGCTACCGGGACGTGGAGTTCACGTCGAACCCGCCGCCGTCTTCGGGCGGGATCCTGATCGCCTTCGCGCTCCGAGTCCTCGACCGGCTCGGGCCGATGCCCCCCGCGGGGAGCGCGGACGCCCTCGCCGTGCTCGCGGAGACGATGCGCGAGGGCGCGCGGGCCCGCGAAGGTGGGTTCTTCGCCGGTCTCTACCGCGGAGGCGCGGCGCGGCGCCTGCTCGCCGACGACCGCGTCGGGGCGTCGGCCGAGGTCGTGCGCTCGCAGGCCTCGCCCGCGCGGCGGGAGCGCGCCGGCCTGCCCTC
>DATHVD010000066.1:0-12844 GCA_035461525.1 Gaiellaceae bacterium | reverse complement strand
AGAGGAAGTCGCGATCGAGAGTCGCGCTGCGCTCCGGGTCGTCCTCGACGCTCGCGTAAGCCGCGACGACGGGACCGAAGGTGTTCTTGTAGAGGTCGCGGTAATCGGCCGGCGTCCCGGGGATGGTCTCGACCAGCTCGCGCTCGCTCGCATCGAGCGAGGAGACTCGATCTCCGAACAGGGCGAGAACGTGAGTCTCGTCTCCCCACGTGAGCGGCGAGGACGAGTCAGGAGGTGGCGGGGGCAGGTAGGGCCCGAGAAGGTCGAAGAAATCGGCGGCCAGGCCGCCCGGCGTGAAGTTGGCCATCCCGATCGTTCCCCCCGGCTTGCAGACCCGGAGCAGCTCGTCGGCGACCGCCCCCTGGTCGGGCGCGAACATCGCCCCGGCCGAGGAGGTGACGATGTCGAACTCGGCGTCGGCGAACGGCAACGCCTGCGCATCGCCCTCGACCCATTCCAGCTCGATCCCTCGCCCGCGTGCCTCGCGCTCGCCTACCTCCATGTTCTCGAGCGTGATGTCCGAGGCGACGACCGTGGCCCCGAGCTCGGCGGCGCGGATGGCGACGTTGCCCGTTCCGGCGCCGACGTCGAGAACGCGCTGGCCAGGGCCGATCCGGCACGCCTCGACGAGGTCGCGGCCGAGCTGGGAGTACAGCTTCGTCGCGATGCGGTTGTAGTCGCCGAGCGCCCACATCGCCCGGACGGCGGCCCTGACGTCGCGGGGCAACGCTCGCGTCGGTTCAGTCCGACGGTCGGCCATCAGAACGTCCCGCGGCCAGCCTACACGCGGGTCGATTTTCCCGCCTCCACTCGACCTGGCAGCGTCCGCAGGGGCTCCCATCTCCGAACGAGGAGGGAGGGCGCCGCCAGCCCCGCTGACGACGCGGCTCCCGAGTACCGCAACGCCGCCTTCGCCCGCCCGACCGCTTCTGCGGTCGTCCCCGATCTACGGGCCCCGAAGCCTCCCCATCCGATTCGAACCGGACACCTCGTCCTACGCCGCGGGATGGTCAGAAAAGACCACGCGCCCAGCAGGCGACGTTGGCGGATTCCGGCGATGCGGCACACGCTCGCCCGCCCTACGGTGCTCGGAGACAGCGCAACGCGAGATGGAGGCTGAGCGGTGAGCAGGAGGCAGCGAGTGCGCACGGAGCGAAACCATTCCGCCGACGTCCGGACGCGGTACGAGGGCGCGCTGGCGGGAGCGTCGGTGCGCAGCCGTAGCGTCGAGGTGCCCGCCGGCGGTCGGGTCCACCTTCTCGAGAAGGGCGCCGGGCCGCCGCTCGTGCTCGTCCACGGCTCGGGAGTCGGGGCGTGGTTCTTCCTGCCGTTCCTCGAGGAACTGGAGGGTATCCGCGCGCTGGCGCCCGACCGTCCGGGCTCGGGGCTCAGCGACGCGGTCGATCTGCCACGCCGCCGCTACGACGAGACCGCCGTCGCCTGGCTCGACCGTCTGCTCGACGCGCTCGAGCTGGACACCACCGCGCTGCTCGGCCACTCGGCGGGCGGGACGCTCGCATTGCGCTACGCGCTGGCTCACCCGGAGCGGGTCCGGCGGCTCGTGCTGATCGGCCCGCCGGCCCTGCCGGAAACCCGCTGCCCGCTGCCGTACCGGCTGATGGCGACGCCCGGGCTGGGGGATCTCTTGGCGCGGATTCCGCCGAGCAGGAAGTCGGTGCTGCAGTTCGCCCGGTTCATGGGGGAGCGGGAGACGCTCTCCGCCCATCCGGCTCTGATCGACCTGTTCCTCGCGGCCCAACGCGACCCGCTCTCCGTGTCGGCCGACAGGGCAGAGGTGCGCACGCTCGTCTCACCGCTCGCGCTGCTGTCGCGCTCGGGATGGCGGCGCCGCTCACGCGTCCGACCCGACGAGGCTCGCAAGCTCGCCGCGCCCACGCTGCTGCTCTGGGGCGAGCGCGAGCCGCTCGGGAGCGTTGTGGTCGCGCAGGCAGTGACCGCGCTGATGCAGGACGCGCGACTGCAGGCGCTGCCCGGAGGGCACGCGCCGTGGCTCGGACAGCCGGTGCAGACCGCGGCGGCGGTTGCCGACTTCGTGCGCGGAGCGGATCACCCCGCTCCGGCTCTTCTCGCCGGAACGCGTCTCGCGCAGCCCTGAGGCCGGCGCGGCGACGCTGCCGGCGAGGGCTGCGTGCCCTTTACCGAACCCCGTGATGTCTCAGCGGTCGACCATCCGCTGCGTGCTCTCGCCGTAGCGCGCGCCGCGGGCGGTCAGGTCTGCGTCCTCGATCTCGCGGAGATCGTCCGGCGTGAGCTCGACGTCGGCTGCCGCGATGTTCTCCTCCAGGCGGTGCAACTTCGTCGTGCCGGGGATCGGGACGATCCACGGCTTCCGTCCGAGCAGCCAGGCGAGCGCGATCTGCGCCGGTGTCGCGCCCTTCCGCTCGGCGATGCGGCCGAGCACCTCGACGAACCCGCGGTTCTCCCTGCGCGCCTCCGGGTCGAAGCGGGGGATCGTGTTGCGGAAGTCGCCGCTCGCGAAGGTCGTGTTCTCGTCGATCGTCCCGGTCAGGAAGCCCCTCCCGAGCGGGCTGAACGGCACGAAGCCGATCCCGAGCTCCTCGAGCGTCGGCAGGATCTCGTCCTCCGGCTCCCGCCACCAGAGCGAGTATTCGCTCTGAAGCGCGGCGACCGGATGGACGGCGTGCGCACGGCGGATCGTCCGGACGCCCGCCTCGGAGAGGCCGAAGCGCCTGACCTTCCCCTCCTGGACGAGCTTCTCGACCGTGCCGGCGACCTCCTCGATCGGGACGTCGGGGTCGACGCGGTGCTGGTAGAGCAGGTCGATCGCCTCGGTGCGCAGCCGCTTCAGCGACCCCTCGACGCTCTTCTCGATCGTCTCGGGGCGGCTGTCGAGGGCGCTCGGCTCCCTGTTCTCGAGGGCGAAGCCGAACTTCGTCGCGATCACGACCTGGTCGCGGACCGGCCCGAGCGCCTCGCCGACGAGCTCCTCGTTCGCGTACGGTCCGTAGACCTGCGCGGTGTCGAAGAAGGTGACGCCCCGCTCGACGGCCGAGCGGATGAGGGAGATCATCTCCCGCCGGTCGGCAGCCGGGCCGTAGCCGGAGCTCATGCTCATGCAGCCGAGCCCGAGGGCGGAGACTTCGAGATCGCCGAGCTTTCGGGTCTGCATGTCTCTCCTTCTATCAGTCCGGCCTCGCGCACCGGGTCCCGATCGTCGTACGATGGAGTCTGCGGATGCGCCAGGCTCGCGGCTGCCTCGTCCCGAGGCTCCCGCGTTCGCGACGATCCCCGAGGAGGCAACCATGAATCCCCTCCGAGCACTCGGTTCACGCCACGGGCTCAGCGACCCGGGACGGGCTCGCAGGGCGGGCCGCGGGGTGGCGGAGAACCCATCCGGGGCCGGGACGGGCGACGCGTGAGCGCGCGCACGCTCATCCTCGGCGGCGGCTTCGGCGGCATCGCGACGGCGGTGGAGCTGCGCCGACTCCTCGGCGACGACCACGAGATCGTGCTCGTCGACCGCAAGCCCGAGTTCGCGATGGGCCTGCGTAAGCTGTGGGAGCTGGTGGGTCACGGTACCGTCGCCGACGGCAGCCGGGCACGGGCGCTGCTCGCGCGGCATCGCGTCGAGTTCGTCCAGACGGAGATCAGCGCGATCGACGCCTCCGGACGGGGCGCGGAGACGTCCGAGGGTCGGCTCGACGGCGACCGCCTCGTGGTGGCGCTCGGCGCGGTCTCCCGGCCCGAGCTCGTCCCCGGGCTTCCGGAGCACGGGCACGACGTGTGGAGCTTCGCCGGCGTCCCGGCCGCAGCCGACGCGCTCAGGGCCTTCGGCGGCGGCCGGATCGTCGTCCTCGTCGCAGGCGCTCCCTACCCGTGCCCGCCCGCGCCGTACGAGTGCATCCTCCATCTTCACGAGCATCTCCTCGCCCACGGCCTGCGGGAGCGGACGGAGCTCTCCGTTGCGACGCTGCAGCCGATGCTCATGCCGAACGCCGGTCGCGAAGGCTCGGAGTGGATGGAGCACCAGCTCGCCGAGCGCGGCATCTCCTTCCGCGTCGGCGCCAAGACCGAGCGCGTGGAGCCCGGCCGCGTCGTGCTCGCCGGCGGCGAGCTGCCCTTCGACCTGCTGATCGGGATCCCACCCCACCGGCCTCCGGCCGTCGTCGCAGACAGCGGGCTCACCGCGGGGCACGGATGGATCGCCGTGGACGCTGGAACGCTCGCGACCGCGCACGAGGGCGTCTACGCGGTGGGGGACGTCACCCTCATCCCGCTCCCGAACGGCCTGCCGCTCCCGAAGGCGGGCGTGATGGCGGAGCTCCAGGGCACCCGTGTGGCGCGGGCGATCGCGGCCGAGCTCCGCGGCGAGGAGCCGCCGGCGCCGTTCGACGGCAGCGGCTTCTGTCCGGTCGAGCTCGGGGCCGGCTCGGCGGCCCTCGTCGAGGGCCACTGGTACGCCGAGCCCGAGCCGGTCGTCACGATCAGCGGGCCGAGCGCGGCTCACGCGGCCGAGAAGGCGGCCTTCGAGACCGAGCGCCTGGAGCGCTGGTTCGGGGCCTGAGATCGGGAGCGCTCATCGCCGGTCTGCTCGATGATCCGTGCTCCCGACCGTGGATGCCGATTAGACTCCGTTCCTTCCCATGGTCACGCGCGTGACGACGTTCGAGGGCGGGCCCGAGCAGATCGAGGAGGGAGTCCGCCTCTTCACCGAGACGACCCTTCCGTGGCTGCGCGACGCGACCGGGTTTCGCGGCTGGCTCGCCCTGCACGATCGCGAGCACGACCGCGCGATCGGGATCACCTTCTGGACGACGAAGGAAGCGGCCGACGCGGGCAACGAGAAGGGCGGCCCGCTGCGGGACGAGATCGCCGAGAACGTCGGCGCGCTCATGACGAGCTTCGAGCTCTACGACGTCATCCACACGGACGGGATCGCCTTCTCTGTCTCGGCCGGCTGACGCGCCGTTCACCCCCGCCGACGTCGAGCGCTGGGTGGCGGAGGACGTGGGTGGCGGGGACGCCACGAGCTCGGCGGTCGTGGACGAGCACGCGATCTCTGGAGCACGCGTCCTGCTGCGGGAGCCGGGGATCGTGTGCGGCCTCCGCGTCGCGGGCGGGGTGTTCGCGCACCTCGGGGCGGAGCTCGAGCCGCTCGTGGGCGACGGCAGCCCGTGCGAGCCCGGTCCCGTCGCGCGGGTGACGGGCCCGGCGCGGGCCGTCCTGGCTGGCGAGCGCCTCGCGCTCAACCTGCTCGGGCGCCTGTCCGGGATCGCGACCCTGACGCGACGCCATGTCGACGCGGTCTCCGGCACCGGCGTCCGCATCCTCGACACGCGCAAGACGACGCCCGGGCTGCGCGCGCTCGAGAAGGAGGCGGTCCGGTGCGGCGGCGGGCTCAACCACCGGCAGGGGCTCTACGACGGCGTGCTCATCAAGGACAACCACCTTCGCCTGGTCGGCTCTGTGGCGGAAGCGGTCCGGCGGGCCCGGACGGCCGGAATGCCGGTCCACGTCGAGTGCGAGAGCCTCGACCAGGTCCGGGAGGCGCTCGCCGCCGGCGCCGATCGGCTGCTGCTCGACAACATGGCGATCCCGGCCCTGCGCGAGGCGGTCGCGCTCGCGCGGGGACACGCGGAGTGCGAGGCCTCGGGCGGGGTCACGCTCGACACGGTCCGTGCCGTGGCCGAGACCGGCGTCGACTTCATCTCGGTCGGCGCGCTCACGCACTCGGCGCGGTCCCTCGACCTCTCCGTGGAGGTGCTCTGAGCCTAGGCTGCGAGCGCCTCGTCGAAGAACCCGCCGACGATCCGGACGGCGTCGTCGGGGCACTCGACGAGATCGGCGTGGCCGATGTCGGGGAACTCGACGAGCCTGATGCTCGCGTTCTGCTCGGCCATCGCGCGGGCGCCGAGCCCGGAGGGCGCGAGGTCGGGCGGGCAGAGGATGTCGTAGGTGCCGTTCGTCATCAGGAGCGGCCGCGAGATGCGCGGCACGAGCGGCGAGAGGTCCATCCTCTCCATCGCCAGGCACGCCTGCCGCACCGTGTACGGGTCGTTGAGGCCGACGATCTGGCGGACGAGCTCGAAGATGCTCTCGCCCTCCGGGCTCTCCATGAAGCGCGCGCCGACCGCCTGGGTCGTCACGTGGTCGGAGAACTCGTCCCAGGGCATCGTCTCGGCCATCCGGCGCCAGACGCGGAAGAGCGTGCGCCGGTAGAGGTCCGGCTTCGCGAAGGCGACGTCGGCGCAGGCGGCGATCGTGCGCTCCGGGTAAGTCGCCGTGAACGCGATCGCGATCATCCCGCCCATCGACGTGCCGTGCACGAGCACGCGGTCGAGGCCGACCGCGTCGAGCAGCGCCGCGCCGTCGGCGGCCCAGCCCTCGATCGTGTACTCCTCGCGCGGATGGTCGGAGGCCCCGTAGCCGCGTGCGTCGAACGAGAGGAGCCGGAACCGCTCGCGGCACGCGTCGTTCACGAGGCCGAAGTTGTGCCGGCCGAAGAGACCGCCGCCGAACTGGAGGATGACGGGGGCGTCGTCGGGACCGGTCAGCTCGTAGTAGAGCCGGATCCCGTCGAGCTGGGCGTACGGCATGGGCTCTCCTTCCTCGTCCGGGGTCAGACGCCGGCAGTCTGACTCAAGCGCGCGTCGACGCCAACTCGGGTGCAGGTGCCGCCGAGAGGTGCACGCGGAATCCGCCGCCCGGCGCCCGGTCGGCGAAGGTCGTCGGCACGGAACTCCCGGTCGGTGTCCACCGTGACCGTAGCCGCCGGCCGTCCGGTCAGGCGGTTGCGAGGTCCCGCCGGTCGAAGAGTGGGAGGGCGGCGGCGACGAACACGATCGCGCCGAGGGCGAGCCACGCGAAGCCCCAGGGAACGGCGCCGCTGAGCGGGCCGGACTCGATCGCCTGCGTGAACGGGGACAGGGCCCGCCACGGCTCGACGGCCTCGACGAGCGCGCCGACGACGTGCAGCACGTAGCCCGCGCCCGCCACGGTCGCGGCGACCGCGATCGCGAGGCCCCTGCGCCCGGTGGCGGCGCCGACCGCCAGGGCGAGCCAGGCATGGTAGAGGCCGAGCAGCGTCATGGAGAGAGCGCCGATCCCCGCATGCGCCGCGGGGATGCCCATGTCGGCCGCGAACGAGGAGAGCACCGTGGCGGCGAACAGGACCACGCTGAGCGCGAGGAGCGCGGCCGCCAGCGCGGCAGCCTTGTCGAGCAGGATCCGAACGCGGGACACGGGGCTAACGACGACCATCTCCAGCACGCCGTCCTGCTCCTCGCCCGCCACGAGCCGGGCGCCGCGGCCGATGCCGTAGGTGATGAAGAGCGCCGGGAGGACGATGCTGAAGACCTCGGCGTTGAGGAACCCGGCGCCCGTGTCGATGGCCTCGATGTCGAAGAGCTTGCGCATCGACTCGGGGTAGGAGGCGAGAAGCTCGGGGTCGAAGACGTCGCGGACCGACGGCCAGAGCGCCGCCATGAGGAGCACGGTCGCGGCGATCCCGATGCCCCAGCCCAGGACCGCGCGGCGCTGGTCGCGGAGCGACTTGCGGAAGACGTCGGCGAGCACCTCAGGCCTCCTGGCCGGCGTAGAGGGCGAGGAAGATCTCCTCGAGGTCAGGCTCGTGGGTGACGACGTTGTCCACCCGGTAGGAAGCCAGGGCCGCGATCAGGTCGGCCGTCGAGCCCTCGACCGTCAGGTGCGCGGTCGCATCGCTCGTACGTACCTCGCGCACGCCCGGGACGGCCGCGAGCGCCGCCGCCGGGGGATCGCCGGCGAAGGTCAGGTCGACGCGCCGGAGGGCCTTCGCCTTCAGGCTCTCCACGGCGTCGACGACGACGAGCCGGCCCTGGCGCAGGATGCCCACGACGTCGGCGACCGCCTCCACCTCGGAGAGGATGTGCGAGGAGAGGAAGACCGTGCGCCCGGCGTCGCGCGCCTCGCGGACGAGCGCGAGGAACTCACGCTGCATCAGCGGGTCGAGGCCGGTCGTGGGCTCGTCGAGGACGAGCAGCGCCGGGTCGCTCATGAACGCCTGCACGATGCCGACCTTCTGTCGATTGCCATGCGAGAGCGTCCCGATCCGGCGGGAGAGGTCGAGGTCCAGGCGCTTCGCGAGACGGGTTGCCGACGTCCAGTCCACGCCCCCGCGCAGGTTGCCGAGGTAGCGCAGGTACTGCTCGCCGTTCAGGTCGAGATAGGCCTCGAACTCGCCCGGGAGGTAGCCGAGCCGGGCCTGGATCTCGTCGGGATGCCGCGCCCCGTCGATCCCGAGCACCTCGGCGCGGCCGCGCGTCGGCCGCAAGAGCCCGACCAAGAGCCGGATCGTGGTCGTCTTCCCGGCTCCGTTCGGCCCCAGGTAGCCGAACACGATTCCGGGCGGGACGGCGAGGTCGAGGGACTCGAGCGCGACCGTGCGGCCGTAGTGCTTCGTCAGGTCGCGTGTGCGGATCACGGGCTCCATCGCCGTTCCTCCCAGGGCTCTCCGCGTCTGGCGGCGACCTCGCAGCAGAGGCTTCCTGTGGGCGACCAGACCGTAACAGGGACCGCCGGAGCTTCCCCGTCGCCCCCTTCGGCGGTGGATCGTTCACAGTCCCAGGTGCCTGTGCTGAGAATCGCCTTTCCCTAGCGCGTGAGGAGGCCACGTCTGCCACGGAGAACCCGTTCGAGGGTCTCGCCGACGTCCGCGTCACGACGGTGAGGGCATGGCCCGTCGGGGCGCGAATGAAGGAGTCCAAGGACGGGAACGCCGACGAGCTCGTCCGCGTCAAGCTGACCCACCTCGGGAACGAGGACGTCGCGCCGCCCGTCCCGATCACGGAGGGACGCCGTCAGCGGCCGACTCTCTCCTTCAGCCACGAGTCGGTCGACCTGACGTTCCGGTACGCGTTCGGTCTCGAGCGGACGCCCAGGGCTCTCCGCGGCCACGGCTCCGAGGACGGAACGATCACCGACCCGCAGGGAAAGTCCGAGTACTCGCAGATGGGGCCGTTCGCCCACTGGCGCGTGGAAGTGAGCCGGCAGCTCAACCCGTCGCTCGATCTGAGCGGGCTCGAGGACGTCGTGCTCGAGTTCTCCGGCGGGAACCGGACGTTCGCCTAGGGCGGCGCGCCGTCGCAATCGGGTGCCCGGCGCGGGCTTGAAATCGTGCTGTGCCGGGCACGACTCCTCCGTCACGCGAACGAGAAGGAGGCGAATCGGATGATCTTGCTCGGCATCGTGCTCCTGATCCTGGGCGCGCTCCTGAACGTCCCCATCCTCTGGACGATCGGGATCATCCTCGTCGTCGTCGGAGCGATCCTCTGGATCCTCGGCGCGATGGGGCGGGCCGTCGGGCCCAGGGCCCACTACTGGTAAGGGCGCGGCCGGCCGGCCCCTGCGCCGGCCGGCGGCTCCGTTCAGTGGCCGTGCTCGGCTGCTTCCGCCTCCGCCTTCGTCCGGTGCACCGTCCCGTCCGGGTGCTCCGGCGGCGAGTAGAGGGAGTAGAGCTTCAGCTCGTCCTGGCCGGTGTTGACGAGGTTGTGCCAGACGCCGGCCGGGACGACGATCGCCCAGTCGTCCTCGACGTCGTGCGTCTCGTCCGCGCCCTCCTCGCTGCGCCCCAGCTCGGCGCGTCCCCGCCCGTGCTCGACGCGGAGGAACTGGTCGCGGTCCTCGTGCGCCTCCCAGCCGATGTCCTCCCCCGGCGCGAGCCGCATCACGGTGAGCTGCGTGTGCTCGCCCGTGAAGAGCACCGTCCGGAATGTCTCGTTGTCGAGCGTCTCCCGCTCGATGTCGCCCACCCAGCCGAGCATGCCCCTCCTTGGTTCGAGGTCGTCGCAGGTAGAGTCTCGCGATCTTCGCCGGGGTACGCCAGGAATGACACGGACGCTCCCGGGGTAGCACGCCCGGGATGGCTTCCATCGGCTTCCATGCCTCGCACGAGCAGGCGCCTCCGAGCGAGCTCCTCGCCGCGGTCCGCGACGCGGAGGCGGCGGGCTTCACGCGGGCCATGTGCTCCGACCACATCGAGCCCTGGAGCGTGCGGCAGGGGCACTCAGGGTTCGCGTGGTCGTGGCTCGGGGCGGCGCTCGAGGCGACCTCCCTCCCATTCGGCGTCGTCACGGCGCCGGGGCAGCGGTACCACCCGGCGATCACGGCCCAGGCGGCCGCGACGCTCGCCGAGCTCTACCCGGGCCGGTTCTGGCTGGCGCTCGGTTCGGGCGAGTACATGAACGAGCACGTCACGGGCCAGCCCTGGCCGGACAAGAGCGTCCGCAACGCGCGGCTCGAGGAGTGCGTGACGGTCATCCGCGCGCTCGTCGCCGGGGAGGAGGTCGACCACGACGGGCTCGTCCGCGTCGAGCGGGCCCGGGTGTGGAGCCTGCCGGACTCGCCGCCCGCGCTCTTCGCCGCCGCGGTGACCCCGGAAACCGCCCGCCGGGTCGGCGGCTGGGCGGACGGGCTGATCACCGTCAACCAGCCCCCCGAGGACCTGAGGAGCGTGCTCGACGAGTTCCGGGAGGGCGGCGGCGAGGGTAAGCCCACCGCGCTCCAGGTGCACCTTTCCTGGGCGCCGGACGAGCAGGAGGCGCTCGACCTCGCCTACGACCAGTGGCGGACGAACGTCTTCGGCCCGCCGCTCGCCTGGGACCTCGCCACGGCGGAGCAGTTCGACCAGGCGGCGGCCCACGTCCGCCCCGAGGACGTGCGCGAGAAGGTGCTCGTCTCCGCCGACGCGGGCCGGCACGCCGGCTGGCTGCAGGAGCTGGCCGGGCTCGGCTTCGACGAGCTGTACCTCCACCACGTCGGGCGCGAGCAGCGTGCGTTCGTCGAGGCGTTCGGCGAGGAGGTGCTCCCCCGGCTGTGAGTCGCAAGCGGACTAGCGACCTCTGGTGGAAGAACGCGATCGTCTACTGCCTCGACGTCGAGACCTTCCTCGACTCGGACGGCGACGGCTGCGGCGACCTCGTCGGCCTCACCGAGCGCCTCGACTACCTGGCCGGGCTCGGCGTCACGTGCATCTGGCTGATGCCCTTCTACCCCTCCGCGCACGGCGACGACGGCTACGACGTCACCTACTTCTACGGCATCGACGGGCGCCTGGGGACGCCGGGGGACTTCGCCGAGCTGATCCGCACGGCCTCGGACCGCGGCATCCGCGTGATCGCCGACGTCGTTCTCAACCACACGTCGAGTGAGCACCCGTGGTACCGGTCGGCGCGCCGCGGGCGCGACGACCCTTACCACGACTTCTACGTCTGGGCGGACGAGCGGCCCGAGCAGCACGCCGACGAGGTCGTGTTCCCGGACAAGGAGGACTCGAACTGGGACTACGACAGGAAGGCTCGGCGCTGGTTCCTGCACCGCTTCTACCGCCACCAGCCGGAGCTGAACGTGGCCAACCCCGAGGTGCGGGACGAGCTCGCGCAGGTGCTCGGCTACTGGCTCCAGCAGGGGCTCGCCGGCTTCCGCGTCGACGCCGTGCCGTTCCTCCTCGACCCGACCGGCCTCCCCGAGGGGGCGCACGTCGACCCGCACGAGCTGATGCGCGACCTGCGCCGGTACGTGTGCCGCCACCGCGGCGACGCCGTGCTTCTGGGCGAGGTCAACCTCCCGCCGCGGGACGCGCGGAGGTTCTTCGGCGGCGACGAGGGCGACGAGCTGCACATGTGCTTCGGTTTCGCGCTCAACCAGGCGATGTACCTCGCGCTCGCGCGCGGCGACGCCGGCCCGGTCGCCGCCACGCTGCGCGAGCTCCCGGACATCCCCGAGGAGTGCCAGTGGGCGAACTTCGTCCGCAACCACGACGAGCTGACGCTCGACCAGCTCACCGACGAGGAGCGCGCGGAGGTCTTCGCCGCCTTCGGGCCGGAGGAGCGTCACCAGCTCTTCGGGCGCGGCCTGCGCCGCCGCCTCCCCACGATGCTCGACGGCGACCAGGAGCGGATCCGCATGGTCTACAGCCTCGTCTTCTCGCTGCCCGGCACGCCCGTCCTCTTCTTCGGCGAGGAGATCGGCATGGCGGAGAACCTCGCCATCGAGGGGCGCATGAGCGTCCGCGCGCCCATGCAGTGGTCGCGGGAGCGCCACGGCGGCTTCACGACGGGCGAGGAGCCCGTGCGCCCGCTCGTGGACGAGCCCGGCTGGGGGCACGGCGAGGTCAGCGTCGCGCGCCAGCGGCGCGAGGACGGCTCGCTCCTGAACTGGATGGAGCGGCTGATCCGGCGGCGGCGGGAATGCCCCGAGATCGGCTGGGGGCGGGCGACCGTCTTGGACGTCGGGACGTCCGCGGTGCTCGCCCATCGCTGCGACTGGGACGGGAACGTCGTCGTGGCTTTGCACTCGTTCTCGGCGGAGCCGCTCGAGGTCGAGGTGCCGGTCGGCGACGAGGCCGAGGCGGCCGTGGATCTCTTCGCCGACCGGGAGCTCGAGCCGGAGGACGGCGCGCTCGCGCTCTCGCTCGACCCGTACGGCCACGTGTGGCTGCGTCTGCGCCACCCCGGCCAGCGCCTGCCGCCGTAGGTACGGGCCAGGGCCCGCGCCGCTCAGCGCGTGTCGATTCGCAGTGCCCGCGCCATGAGCCGGAACGGCAGGCCGCGGGCGCCAAGCTGGTCGACGGTGCCGGCCAGGAACACGTCGTGCTCGGGGCAGTGGAACGCCCAGCTCCCGCTGGCGCCCGAGTGGCCGACGAGCGTCACCGGCCGTCTCCCGGGGGCGATGAGCCTGTTCACGCGGAATCGCATCATCCCGAGGCCGTACTGGAGCGGGTAGCCGATCGGGATCCAGCGCTCCCGCATCAGGCCGGCCGTGGACGGGTCGGCGAAGACCTGCCCGGCGACGAGCGCGCGGACGAACGCGAGCGTCTCCCCGGCGG
>DATHVD010000065.1:0-15317 GCA_035461525.1 Gaiellaceae bacterium | reverse complement strand
CTCGACTGCCGCGCTCCGCGTAGCAGCGCCTCAGCTCCTCGTGCGGTAGAGATGCGTCGTCAGGGGCCCGAAGACGGCGGTCAGGGCGGCGGCGGTCGCCAGCACGACGGCGATGTCCGAGCCCTCGACGTTCCCCGCCATCAGCCCGCGCGAGGCGTCGACGAGGATCGAGACCGGGTTGACGTTCACGAACGCCTCGAGCGGCGCCGGGAGCGTCTCCGGGTCGACGAACACGTTCGAGAGGAACGTGAGCGGGAAGATGCCCATGAAGCCGGCGTTCATGACCGCGTTCGGGGCGCGCATGAGGAGCCCGAGGGTCGTGAACACCCACGAGAGGCCGAACGCGAAGACGATCACGAGCGCGAGCGCCGCCACGATGCCCGAGAACCCTGCGTCCGGCCGGTAGCCGAGGCCCAGGCCGAGCACGATGATCACCGTCCCGGCGACCACGTAGCGGACGCTGTCGCCGAGGAGGGCGCCTACGAGCGGCGCGGGCCGCCAGGTCGGCAGCGAGCGGAAGCGGTCGACGACTCCCTTCGTCAGGTCGGTGTTGAGCGCCACCCCCGAGTACACCGTCGTGAAGAGGACGGACATGACGAGGATGCCGGGGAGGATGTAGTCGAGGTACTCGCCCGTCGACCCGGCGATCGCGCCCCCGAAGAGGAACGTGAACATGAGCACGAACATCACCGGCGTGATCGTCACGTCCAGCAGCTGCTCGGGCACGTGCTTGACCTTGAGCATGCCGCGCCAGCCGAAGGTGAGCGCCGCGGAGAGGGCGCTGGCCCGCGGCGGGCGCGGCGTGGTCGCGAGCGCCTTGCGAAGCGCGGCGTCGTCCGCCGGGGTGCGAACGGACGGCTTGGTAGGCGTGGTGCTCATGCTGCGTGCTCCTCCTGGATGAGTTCCGCGTCGTCGGCACCGTCGCCGGCCGTGTGACCGGTCAGGGCGAGGAAGACTTCGTCGAGGCTGGGCCGGCCGAGCGAAAAGTCGGCGATTCCGACTGCCGACCGCGACAGCGCCGCCACCGCCTCCGCGGCGCGGTCGCTGTCCGCGCACGGAGCGGAGAGCGCGGCGGGATCCGGCTCGAGATGCACCGTTCCCAGCACCTCCGCGAGCACCCGCTCCGCTTCCGCCCGCTGGTCGGGGTCGAGGAGGCGCACGTGCAGCGCTCCGGACCCGACCGAGGCCTTGAGCTGGCCGGGCGTCCCCTCCGCGATCACCTTGCCATGGTCGATGACGGCGATCCCGTCGGCGAGCTGGTCGGCCTCCTCGAGGTACTGCGTGCAGAGGAGGATCGTCGTGCCCTCGGCGACGAGCGCGCGGACGATGTCCCAGACCTGGTTCCGCGAGCGCGGGTCGAGGCCCGTCGTCGGCTCGTCCAGGAACATCAGCTCCGGCGTCACGACGATGCTCGCCGCGATGTCGAGCCGGCGCCGCATGCCGCCCGAATAGTGCTTCACCAGCTTGCCGGCCGCGTCCGCGATCCCGAAGGCTTCGAGCAGCTCGGCCGCGCGCGACTTCGCGTCGGCGCGCTTGAGCCCGAGCAGCCGGCCGATGAGGATGAGGTTCTCGCGCCCGGTGAGATCCTCGTCGACGGAGGCGAGCTGGCCCGTGAGGCTGACGAGCCCCCTGACGGCGTCGGCCTCGGCGACGATGTCGTGGCCGAGCACCCGCGCCGACCCGGCGTCCGGGTGCAGCAGCGTGGCGAGCATCCTCACGGTCGTCGTCTTCCCGGCGCCGTTGGGGCCGAGCACCCCGTAGACCGATCCTCTGCGGACCGCGAGGTCGACGCCGTCGACGGCGCGCGTGGAGCCGAACCACTTGACGAGGCCGTTGGCCTCGATCGCGAGCAAGTTCTGACCGTTCATCCCCCTCCTTCCGATCGAGTGCTCGGTGGTTGGACTGGGCGGGACCTCGGAAGTCATCGCAGTCTCGCAAACGCGCCGGCCCAGCCGGTAGGGGGCTCTCCGTACAGCGGCGGTACGGCTAACCCGCATACGTAGGTAGCGCGCCTCCGAAGATGGGTGGGCGCCGCCGATGCGGTGGCGGCGGCACCGCCGTAGCGTCGTCCCCAGTCGCACGAAATGGTCGTGCAAGGACACGAGGAGACGCTCATGACCGACATGCTCGCAACCCCCGCCCCCGATCTCGGCGCAGTCAAGGAGCGCCAGCAGCAGGCCTGGTCGAGCGGCGATTACCACGCCGTCGGCACCCGGATCGCGCTCGTGGCGGAACATCTCGTCGACAGCGCCGACCTGCACGCCGGCTGGCGGGTGCTCGACGTCGCCACCGGCAGCGGCAACGCGGCGATCGCCGCCGCGCGGCTCGGCTGCACGGCCGTCGGCGTGGACTACGTGCCGTCCTTGCTCGAGCGCGGTCGGCAGCGCGCCGCCGCCGAGGGCCTCGACGTCGAGCTCCTGGAGGGAGACGCGGAGGCGCTCCCCTTCCCCGACGGCTCGTTCGACGCCGTCACGTCCGTCTTCGGCTCGATGTTCGCCCCCGACCACGCACGGACGGCGGCGGAGCTCCTCCGCGTCTGCCGGCCCGGCGGCACGATCGCCCTGGCGAGCTGGACGCCGTCGAGCTTCATCGGCGAACTCTTCCGCACGGTCGCGGCCCACGTACCCCCGCCCGCCGGCGTCGCCTCGCCCATGCTCTGGGGCACCGAGGCGCACCTGCGCGAGCTCTTCGGCGAGGACATCTGTTCGCTCGAGATCGAGGAGCGCACGTTCACGTTCCGCTTCCCCTCGGCCGAGGACTTCGTCGCGTTCTTCCGGGCCTGGTACGGGCCGACGCTGAAGGCCTTCGCGGCGCTCGAGGGCGACGCGCGGGACGCGCTCGAGGCCGACCTCGTCGCGCTCGCCCGCCGCTTCGACCGGCTCGGCACGGGCCCGGTCGCCATCCCGTCCACGTACACCGAGGCGGTCGCGCTCAGGCGCTGAGTCGCGGCCGCGACTCAGCAGGCACTGACCGCCGCACGCACGCACGAGGAGAGAACCATGCACACGAAGAGACGAATCACCGTACGGACGGCCTTCGCGGCCGCCGGGCTCGCCGCGCTCGCGCTCGCCGCGGGCACGGCCGCCGCCGCCCCGGCCGGCCTCGACAGGACGTTCGGCGAGAACGGCCGAGTCAGGATCGACTCAGGCGTGAGCGAGGACGTCTACGACGTCGCCCTCCAGCCGGACGGCAAGATCCTCGCCGCGGGCTGGACGGCGGAGGGCAACAACGCGGTCGTCTACCGGCTCCGCCGCAACGGCACCCTCGACCCGAGGTTCGGCGGCGGCGACGGCGTCGCCATGATCGCGAGCAGCGCAGAGGAGTGGGTCGCTGCGATCGCCGCGCAGCCCGACGGCAAGATCGTCGTCGCCGGTCACACCTCGATCGGGAACAACTCGGTCGTCTACCGGCTGGGGCCGAGCGGCAAGCTCGACCCGACCTTCGGCGGGGACGGCCGCGTCGAGCTCGACGGCGGCGGCGACGAGTACGCCTTCGACGTCGCCCTCCAGCCGGACGGAAGGATCCTGGTCGCCGGCCGAACCTCGGTCGGCTCCGACGCAACCGTCTACCGCCTGAAGCCCAACGGCGACCCCGACCCCACCTTCGACGGCGACGGCGCCGTCAGACTCGACAGCGGCGCCTCTGAAGGCGCCTACGCGGTCGCCGTCCAGCCGGACGGGAAGATCGTCGTCGCCGGAGACACGTCGGGCGGCGAGAACGCCGTCGTCTACCGCCTGAAGCCGAACGGCGACCCGGACCCCGCGTTCGACGGCGACGGGGTCATCGAGCTCGACAGCGGCGGCGACGAGGAGGCGTACGCGGTCGCGCTCCAGCCCGACGGCAAGATCGTGGTCGCCGGCCGGACCTCGATCGGCTACGACGCAACGGTCTACCGGCTGAGGTCCAACGGCTCGCACGACCCCACCTTCGACGGCGACGGCACCGTCGCCATCGACGCGGGCGGAGTCGAGCGCGCATCCGCCGTGGCCATACAGGCCAACGGAAAGATCGTCGCGAGCGGCCAGACAACGAACAGCGCCGCCGCCTTCCGGCTCACGGGCAACGGGTCGCCCGACCCAAGCTTCGGCGAGAACGGCGTCCGCACCTTGAAGGCCGACGATCTCTCCGACGCCGAGGCAGTGGTGCTGCAGCGCGACGGACGGATCGTCCTCGGCGGGTGGCGCTACGACCCCGACGACGACGACCCGGTGATCGTCCGGCTCAAGGGCGACCCGGTCCCGACGTGCGCCGGCCGCTACGCCACGATCGTCGGCACGAAGCGCGGCGACCGGATCACCGGCACCCCGGGCCGCGACGTGCTCGCCGGCCTCGGCGGCTCCGACACCATCCGCGGTCTCGCCGGCGACGACCGCCTCTGCGGCGGCAAGGGCGACGACCACCTCTACGGCGGGCCCGGCAACGACCGCCTCTACGGCGGCCCCGGCTTCGATCGCTTCTTCGGCGGCCCCGGCAAGGACATCGTCAACCAGTGACCCGACGTGCGGGCGGCGCCGCCCGGCGCCGCCCGCACCTCACGCGAAAGGACTGCCCCTCATGACCTACCTCTCCCCGAACCAGCACGAGCTGCGCCACGGGCTGCTCCGGCCCGAGCGGGTCGCGGCACCGCCGGCCACGTTCGCCCGTCTGGAGAAGCGCCCGCGCCGCCGGCGCATTCTGCGGGCTTTCCGCGCGCGCTTCGCCTAGGTGAGCTCGGCGGCCTGCCGGGCGGCGTCGCGGCGCGACGCCGCTCCCAGCTTCCGCAGCACGGCGGCGACGTGGTGCTCGGCCGTCCGCGGCGACACGACGAGCCGCTCGGCGATCTCCGCGTTCGTCAGCCCCTCGCCGAGGAGCGCCAGCACCTCCGCCTGCCGCGCCGTCAGCCCCGCCGGATTGGCCCGCGTCGCCACCCGCGGCCCCTGCGGCACGCGCAGGCCTAGCTCACGCATCCTCCCCGTCACCCGCCGCGTCAACGGGTCGGCACCGAGGCCGCGCGCGATCCCGATTGCCTCCGTCAGCGACTCCTCCTCGTCGAGGAGCGAGAGCATCAGCGCCCGGTCGTACTCCCATCCCGCCGCCCCGAACGCGTCCGCCGCGGCGCGCCAGTCCCGTTGCGCCATCGCCGCGTGCGGCGCCGGCATCTGCTCGTTCGGGTCCACCGGGAGCCCGACCACCGACGCCCAGGCGAGCACGCGGCAGACGCACCAGGTCGGGAGCGCCCTGCGGCTCCGGATCTCCCCGAGCGCAGCCTCGAACGTGGCGACCGGCGGCGGGCGGCCGTGGAGGAGCGCCCGCTCGGCCTCGAGCTCCAGGATCGGGCCGACGCGCTGGAGCTCGCCCGTGCGGCGGGCGCGCTCGGCCACGCCGGCGAGCCGCTCGTCCGCGTCGGGGTCGCCGCGGCGGACGGCGAGCTCGGCGAGGACGGTGGCAGCCAGGAGCTGGGAGACGCCGACGTCGCTCTCGAGCTCGGCGCGCGTCGCGTGCTCAGCCTCCTCCCACTCGCCGGCTCGCAGGCGGGCCCAGGCGGCGATGACGACGAGATAGGAGGCGAGCGTGTGCACCTCGTGCTCCCGGGCATACGCGAGCGCCCGCTCGGCCTCGCGCCGCGCAGCCTCCGGCTCCACCCGGGCGAGCAGCGTGTAGCAAAGGGCGACGAGCGCACGCGCCGCCTCGTGCCGGTTGCCCGCCGCGTCGGCCGTCTCGTACGCCACGAGCAAGCCGGCGCTTGCATCCTTGTCCGCGTCGTACCGGGCCCCGGCAAGATTGACGAGGGAGTGCACGCGGGTTTCCTCGTCCCCGAGCGCGGTCGCGAGCGCGAGGGTTCGCTCGCCCCACTCCAGGGCCACGGGAATGTCGTCGGCGAGCATGGCGAGCTGCGAGAGGACGCTGTACGCGCGGGCAAGCCCCGCCGTCTCCCCGAGCGGCTCGAGGATGGCCACCGCCTCGCGGGCCTTGGCGTGCGCCACGGCGCCGTCGCCCAGGTACCAGCGGAAGCGGGACTCGCCGAGCAGGCACCGGCCGACGGCTGCGTCGTCGCCCTCCGCGGCGAAGAGCGCGCCGGCCCGCTCGATCGCCTGCGAGGCCTCCTCCGCCCGGCCGACGGTGTACGCGGACCACGCCAGCTCCTCGAGCACCGGTGCGTGCTCGAGCGGCGAGCGACGGTCGAGGAACTGCGAGGCGCGCCGGTAGTGCTGGTAGGCCTCCCGGTTCGAGCCGGCAGCCGCCGACCGGCGCGCGGCGACGAGCGCGTAGTCGGCGACGACGCTCTCCGCGCCGGCGGCCTCCGCGTGGTGGACGACGTCCGCGGGGTCGGCGTCGGCCGCGAGGAGCGCCCGCAGGATCTCGGCGTGGAGCCTGCGCCGGGCGGCGATCGGGAGGCTGGAGCGGATCGCATGCCGCGCGAGCTCGTGGCGGAAGCGGACCGAGCCCGGCCGGACCTCGAGCAGGCGCCGCCGCTCGGGCTCGGCCGCCGCCTCGGTCCAGTCCGAGAGCAGCGCGTCGAGGAGGGACGTGCGCATGCGGGTCGGCACGACGGAGACGAGCTCGAGCAGCCTGCGGGAGTCGTCCCCGAGGCGGGCCGCGCGGCCGAGGACGGCGTTCGCGACGGAGGGCGGCAGCTCGGAGGAGCCGCGCCACTCGAGCAGCTCGGTGACGTAGAACGGGTTGCCCCCGGTCGCGTCGTAGACCTCACCGCCGTCACCGCCGGCAAGCGACGCGACGGCGTCCCGGGAGAGGGGCCCGAGCTCGACCACGACCGAGTCGCCGGCGCGGATCGCTCCGAGCGCGGCGTGCAGGGGGTGTCCCGGCGGCGCCTCTCCTGCCCGGAAGGTAAGCACGAGCAGCGCCGGCAGCGCGCCGATGCGCCGGCCAAGGATGGTGATCGAGTCGAACGTCGCCTCGTCCGCCCAGTGCACGTCCTCGAGCACGAGGACGGTCGGGCGGGGCGGGCGCTCGAGCTCGGCGAGGAGGAGGGCCTGCACGTCGTGGGGCGCGGCGCCGGCCGAGAGCGCCTCGGCGAGCTCGGGCGAGACGCTGCCGACGAGGTCGCGGACGGGCCCGAACGGACGCGGGATCGAGAGATCGTCGCAGGTGCCGAAGAGGATTCGCGCGCCGGGCTCGAGGCCCTCGAGGAAGCGCGTGACGAGCGACGTCTTGCCGATCCCCGCCTCGCCCGTGACGAAGACGACGCGACCGTCGCCGCCCGCGGCCGACTCCCGCGCCTCGCGCAGTGCGGCCAACGCCCCCTCGCGCTCGAGGAGCTCCACACCCGAACGATAGACCCGCTTCGTGCCTCAGCGGGCGAGGCCGAGCGCGGAGGCCTGCCTGGCGGCGTCGCGCCGCGACGTCGCTCCGAGCTTCCGGAGCACCGCCGCCACGTGGTGCTCCGCCGTCCGCGGCGACACCACCAGCCGCTCCGCGATCTCCGCGTTCGTCAGCCCCTCCGCGAGAAGACCCAGCACCTCGGCCTGCCGCGCCGTCAACCCCGCCGGGTTCTCCTTCGTCGTCAGACGCGGCCCGTGCGGCACGCGCAGCCCCAGCTCCCGCATCCGCACGCTCGCCCGCCGCGCCAGCGGCTCCGCCCCCAGCCCGCGCGCGACCTCCAGCGACTCGACCAGCGCCGCTCCGTCCCCGGAGAGAGACAGCATCAGCGCCCGGTCGTACTCCCACCCCACCGTCCCGAACGCATCCGCCGCCGCCTGCCAGTCCCGTCGCGCCATCGCAGCCTGCGCGGCCGGCGCCGGCCGGGCCCAGTCGACGTCAATCCCCGCGACGGCGGCCCAGGCGGCGACGCGGATCGCGAACCTCCCCGGACGGATCTCCTCCAGGAGCCGTCCGATCGCCTCGGTCGGCAGCGGCTCACCGTTCAGGAGCGCCCGCTCGGCCGCGAGCTCCAGCACGGGGACGATCCGCTGCGGCTCCTCCGTGCGCTCCGCCTGCGCCTCGACGTCGGCGAGCCGCTCGGCGGCGTCGGCATCGCCGCGGCGGACGGCGAGCTCGGCCAGGACCGTCTTGTCGAGAAGCTGGACGACGCTCGTGTCCTGCTCGAGCTTGCTCCTGACGACGCGCTCGGCCTCGTCCCACTCCCCCGCCCGCAGGCGGAGCCAGGCGATCATCGTCTCCACGTACGAGCCGAGGTTGTGCACCTCGTGCTCGCGAGCGTAGGCGAGCGCGCGCTCCTCGTAACGGAGCGCCTGCTCCGGCTCGGTCCACCACATGAGCGAGAAGCCGAGGTTGCCGAGCGCGCGCGTCGCCTCTTGCCGCTCGCCGGCGGCGTGGGCGACCGCGTGAGCCTCGAGGAGCGTCGCGGTCTCCGCCGGATCACCCATGATCCTCGCGCTGCCGATGTTGACGAGCGCGTGCGCGCGCGTCTGCTCGTCGCCGAGCCGGGTCGCCAGCTCGAGTGCGCGTTCGCCCCAGGCGATCGATCCCTTGGCGTTATCCGCGAGCATCTCGAGCTGCGACAGGCCGCTGTACGCGCGGGCCAGCTCGCCGCTCTCCCCCAGCGGCTCGAGGATCGCGATCGCCTCGACGGCCCACGCCCGTGCCGGCCGGCCGTCGCCCGCGTACCAGTGTAAGCGCGAGAGCACGCGGACGCACCGCCCCACGGCCGCCTCGTCGCCGTGCCCGCGGTAGGCCTCGATCGCGGCCTCGATCGCGGCGAAGGCGTCGTCGAGCTGCATGACGACGTACGCCGCCGTCGCCAACTCCTCCAGCACCCGGGCTCGCTCGACGCCGGGAGCCGGCTCTAGGAAGTGGGACGCGCGACGATAGTGCCTGTACGCCTCGCGATTCGACTCGAGAGCCGCCGCACGCCGCGCGGCGACGAGCGCGTACTCGGCGACGATTCCCTCGGCTCCGGCCGCCTCGGCGTGGTGGACGACTTCTGCCGGGTCGGCGTCCGCCGCGAGGAGCGCCGCGAGAATCTCGGCGTGGAGGCGGCGCCGCACCGCGATCGGCAGGCTCGATCGGATCGCGTTTCGCGCCAGCTCGTGGCGGAAGCGAACGTGGCCCGGCTCGACCTCGAGAAGCTGCCGGCGCTCGGGCTCGACGGCGGCCGCCGGCCAGTCCGGCATGACCGTGTCCAGCAGCGCGGAGCTGACGCGGCCGGGGACGACCGAGACCAGCTCGACCACGCGGCGCGCGTCGGCGTCGAGCCGCGCGGCGCGGCCGAGCACGGCGTTCGCGACCGAGGGCGGCAGGCCGGCGGACGGACGTGAGGCGAGCAGCTCCGTGACGTAGAAGGGGTTGCCGCCGGTCGCCTCGTAGAATTCGAGAGACTCCGGCCCCACGAGCGTGGCGACGGCGCGCTCGGAGAGCGGCGCGAGGTCGAGCACGACCGTGTCGTCGGCCGGGATCGTCCCCAGGGCGGCGTACAGCGGGTGGCCGGGGCCGACCTCGCCGCCGCGGAACGTGATCACGAGGAGCGCCGGCAGCGCTCCGATCCGCCGTCCCAGCACGGTGATCGCGTCGCATGTGGCGTCGTCCGCCCAGTGCACGTCCTCGAGCACGAGCACGCCCGGCGGCGGCGGCAGCTCCAGCTCCGCGAGCAGAAGCGCCTGGATCTCGTGCGGCGGCGCCCCGGTCGTGAGCGCCGTGGCGAAAGGCTTCGAGACGCTCCCTGCCAGGTCTCGGATCGGGCCGAGAGGCCGCGGGATCGAGAGGTCGTCGCAGGTGCCGAGGAGGACTCGCGCCTCCGCGTCGAGATCCCCGAGGAAGCGCGTGACGAGCGACGTCTTGCCGATCCCCGGCTCCCCGGTGACGAGCACGACCCGACCGTCGCCCCGCGCGGCGGCCTCGCGCGCCTCGGCCAGCGTCGCCAGCGCTCCCTCTCGCTCGAGGAGCTCCACGAGCCAACGATAGACCTCTTCCCGGCCCGGTTGCCTCCGCGCCCCCTTTTTCGCGTATGGGGCGCCGAGGAGGCCGGACTCATCGGCTCCACCGAGTACGTGAACGGCCTCGGCCAGGAGGAGCTCGACCGGATCGCGCTTACCTGAACGTCAACACGGTCCCGGCTCGCCGAACTACATCTTCATGGTGTACGACGGCGACGAGTCCGGGTTCCCGGCCCCCGTGCCGGTGCCGGACGGCTCGATCGCGATCGAGGACCTCTTCGAGTCCTACTACACGCTCGCAGGCGAGCCGTACGACGACGCGGAGTTCGGCGGGTCAGAGCGACTTCCAGGCGTTCATCCTCAAGGGGATCCCGGCCGGCGGCCTCTTCACCGGCGCCGAAGTCCCGAAGACGCCCGAGCAGGCGGCGATCTGGGGCGGGACCGCGGGCCGGCAGTACGACCCGTGCTACCACCTCGCCTGCGACACGTTCGACAACACAAGCATGCACGCGCTCGACGTCAACTCGGACGCGACCGCGTTCGCCGTCCTCACGTACGCCTACGACGAAGACGGAACGGCGTTCCGGGCAAGAAGGTGCCCGGCAACCTCCGTATCCGGGCGCCGGCGGGCCCGGAGGGCACCGCCGGGAGCAGCGGCGGAAGCGAGCACCCGTAGCGCTTCGGGCTGTAGCACCATCGTGGGAGAGGGGCCGGCGGCGCGCGGGCCCTCTCTGCCGCGACGCCAGAGGCTCGCGCAGACGCGCGCGCCGCGCTCTGACAAGGTACGCGCTTGACCGGCGTCGTTTTCGCCTGCCTCGCGGGGCTCTTCTTCGGCGCGCTCAACGTCACGATGCGCCGCGGGCTCGCGCGCGTCGGGGACGTCGACGCCGGCGCGGCGGTGATCTCGGCGCTCGCGTTCGTCTTCGTCACGGCGGCCGCGCTCGCGTTCGGCTCCGGCTTCGGCGCCGGCGAGCTCTGGCCGTTCGTCGCGCTCGGCGCCTTCGTCCCGGGCGTCTCCCAGCTCCTCGTCGTGCACGCGGTGCAGGCCGCGGGGGCCTCGCGCGCCGGGATCCTCTTCGGGATGGCGCCGCTTTTCTCGGCGCTCTTCGCCATCGTCGCGTTCGGCGAGCCGCTGCGCTGGCCGCTCGTGGCGGGGACCCTGCTGGTCGTCGCGGGCGGCGTCGCGCTCGCGTGGGAGCGCGTGCGGCCGGACGGCTACCGCGCCTACGGCGCCGGGCTCGCACTGACGGTGGCGGCGGCGTTCGGCCTCCGCGACAACGTCGCGCGCGCTGTGGGCGGGGACGTCGAGGCGGACCCGCTCGTGCAGTCGGCGGCGATCATGCTCGGAGCCTCACTCGTCCTCGTGGCCAACCTCCTGCGGCGCCCGTCGGCGCTCGAGCGCTTCCGGGCAGCAGTCCCGCCTTTCGCGCTCTCCGCCCTCGTGACCGCGCTCGCGCAGGTGACGCTCTTCGAGGCGCTCGCCCGCGCCCGCGTCACCGTCGTCGCCCCGCTGGCCGGCACCGGCGTCCTCTGGACGGTCGTCCTGGCGGCCCTGTTCCTCGGCCGCGGCGAGCTGATCGGCCGCCGGCTCGTCCTCGTGGCGCTCCTCGTCGTCGCCGGCGGCGCGCTCGTGGGCGCGACCCGCTGACCCTCCTGGACACGTCGAGTGCCTGGCACCGTCGTGTCCCTGGGGAAGTGGCCGGAAGCGGGTGGCGGCGGCGGGGCGTCAGTCCCAGACCGAGACGATCACCCCGACGATGGAGAACGCGATCACCGCGTTCAGGCCGTTGATCAGCCAGTACGCGCCTCCCTTGTTCTCGTAGAGCTGCGTGACGACGGCCCCGACGACGCCGAAGGCCACTCCGAGGACGACGCCGAGCGCGATGCCGTCCGCGACGTTCGTCGCGCCGATCGCCTTCGCGAGGAGCGCGATGCCGACCGAGGTCACGAAGTAGCCGATCGCGGTCGGGAGGAGGACCGCCGCGAGCGGCGGGCCCTCGTCCATCCGCACGCGAGCGGCGCTCTGCCACGCCCGGCTGAGCGGCGGCACGGAATACCAGACGGCGCTGAACGCAAACCAGGCGAGCGCGGCGACGAGGGCCGCGAGCCAGTTGAGGTCGTCGAACGCGTCGAGGATCACGAAGCGGCGGCCTGCGACTTCACGTGCTCGACGTAGCCGCGGACGTCGGCGGCCGGCTCGGTGTAGGCCTCTCCGAGGGCCTCCTCGATCGCGCTCATGTATTCCTCGGCCCAGCCGGGGAAGTCGTAGTCGATCGCGCGGAGGAACTCGAGCGACGCGGCCCAGCGCAGGTCGGCGATCGACGGGTGGTCGCCGCCGACGAAGCGCCGCCCGTCCAGGAAGAACGCCCGGAACGCCTCGAGCGGCGCCGCGAGCGCGTCCTCGGCCTCCCGGCGGGCGCGCTCCTTGAGTTCGTCGTCGACGTCGGCCGTGGCGACCTCGCCCGGGTACTGCCCGAAGCCGAGCGCGGGGTACGTCGCGCGCGCGAGCAGGGGGTAGAACGTGCCGATCAGGTAGAACATCGCGCTGTCCACGTACGCGCGCTCGCCCGGGTCGGCCGGGTAGAAGCGGTCGAGGCCGTGCTTGTTGGCGAGGTAGGCCATGACGGCGCAGCTCTCCCAGAGCGACCCCTTCGGCAGGCCTTCCTCTTCGAGCAGCGGCGTCAGGTCGGCCGGGTCCTTGGCCAGGAAGTCCGGCGTCGACTTCTTGCCCCACACGTCCACCTCCTCGAAGTCGAGCCCCGCGGCGCGGACGAAGGCGCGGACGCAGAGGTTGTTGACGCTCGGCTTCAGGATGCTCAGCGTGTTCGCAGCCACTGTGGTTCCTCCCGGTCTAGGTGTACGGATCCTGCGGCGAGCGGTCGTCCGAGAGCGACGCCCGCGAACGCGCGACGAGCGCCTCGATGGCGTCCGCGAGGTGCTCCTCGGCGATGTTGTAGTCGCCTCGCTCCACACGGAGGCCGTGCGCCGCGAGGAGCACGTCGGCGTGCGTGTGCCCGTGCGGCGGCTCGAAGCGGTAGGAGGCGAGCTCGATCAGGAGCCCCAGCGGGTCCTCGAAGTAGATCGAGTCCATGAAGCCCCGGTCCTTGACGCCGCTGTGCCGGATTCCCCGCTCGTCCAGCCGCTCCACCGTCTGCCTGAAGCTCGCCTGCGAGAGCGAGAAGGCGATGTGGTGGACGCAGCCCTGGCCGGTGGACGTCCGGGTCGGGTCGGGCGTGCGCTCCTCGTTCGTGAAGACGGTGATGAGGCGGCCGTCGCCCGGGTCGAAGTAGAGGTGGCTCTCCGACTCGTTGTCGAGGTTCGGCTGCTCGAAGACGAACGGCATGCCGAGCACGCCCTCCCAGAAGCCGATCGACGTCTTCCGGTCGGCTCCGACGAGCGTGATGTGGTGGACGCCCTGGCTCTGGAGCTTGCGCACGACCGGCAGTCTCTCACGGATTGGTTGCGCGGGCAAAGACCAGCTACAGGTCGCCGTCGAAGCGCCAGCCCTGTGCGCGGCAGGCGGTCTCGACCTCGGCGTGGTCGAAGGTCGTCAGCGGGATCGCCTCCTCCGAGCCAGCCCCCGTCAGGAAGTGGAGCCTGTTCTGGCCGCCGAGGTGCCTCGTGCGGATCGCGAGGTCGCCGGCCCCGCGCAGGATGGTGGCCGACCGCCGCCGCCCGCGGTGCACGAACGCGATCTCCTCCGGCGTGACCTCGAGTCGCGCCGGGTGGCGGCGAAACCACCACCAGCCGCCCGCCGAGCCGGCGAAGAGCAGACCCATGCCCGCGTCCACGGCGATCCGACCCGTGGCCGACCCGGCGCCGAGGTGGCCGCGGACGAGCGCGACCGCGAAGACGACCGTCAGGAAGCCCCAGACCACGTCGACGCTGCGCGCCTTCTCGGTGACGACGAGGGGCCCGTCGTGCGTGACCGGCCCGCGCACGTCAGCGCTCGACGAGCGTGGACTTGTACTCGCTCCGCTGCAGGCTGCCGAAGGGGACGAGCGCGACCTCCGTCCGGATGAGGAGTGCCTCGCGCAGCCGCGCGCGGATCGCGTCGGCGAGCGCGTCGTCGCCCCGCGCGTCCCGCGCGAGCTCGACCTCGACGGGGAGCGGCGGCTCCTGCTTCACGCCGGGCGACCGCGGCCGCACGAGCACGTGCCCGCTGACCGCGGGCGCGAAGGCGCCCACCACCTCGCGGACCGCCGCGGGGAAGACGTTGACGCCTCGCACGATGAGCATTTCGTCCGTCCGCCCGACGCAGCGGATGCGCGGGCCGGTGCGGCCGCACGGGCACGGGCTCGTCTTCACAAGAACGTGGTCGCGCGTGCGGAAGCGCAGGAGCGGCGCGGCGCGGTGGCGCAGGTGGGTGAGGACGAGCTCCCCGGCGGCCCCGTCCTCGAGCTCGAGCGCCTCCCCGCTTTCGGGGTCGATCAGCTCGGCGTGAACGAACCCGCGCGCGCCGAGGTGCATGCCGTCCTGCTCCTCGCACTCGCCCCAGAGCGAGACGCCGATGTCGCCGATCCCCATCGCCTCGGTGACCCGGGCGCCCCAGCCCTCCTCGAGCTGCGCGCGGAACGCAGGCTCCCCGCCGCCCGGCTCGCCAGCGACGAGGACGCGCTCGACGCTCGAGCCGCGCAGGTCGCGCCCGCGCTCGGCCGCCCCCTCGACGAGGTGGGCCGCGTACGAGGGCGTGAGCACGACGGCCTCCGGGCGGAGAAGCTCGACGGCGCGAACCAGCCGCTCGGTGTTCCCGGTGCCGACGGGGATGTGGCAGAGGCCGATCCGGTCGAAGGACGCGAGCGCCGCCCCGGCCACGAACGGCCCGGCGTTGTACGTGGAGACGATGCGCTCGCCGACCGCGATCCCCGAGGCCGCGTAGCTCCGGGCCGAGCCGGTGACCCAGTTTGCGAGGTCGCCCGCCGTCAGCGGGATGTAGCTGGGCGTGCCCGTCGTACCGCTCGTGGAGTAGATGCGCACGATCTCGCCCGGGCCCGCGCAGAGGTGTGCGCCGAACGGGCTCTCCGGCGTGACCGTCTCCCGCAGCTCGGCCTTCTCGGTGAGCGGCAGGGCGGAGATCCCGCCGAGCCCGCCGGCCTCCCGGGCGTCGGCGACCCCGAGCTTCTCGCGGTAGAACACCGAGCGCTCGAGGAGGTAGGCGAGCTGGGCGCGGTAGCTCTCGTCGTCGAGGGCGAGCTGCTCCTCCCAGGGGCGCGCCTCGACCTCCGGCTCGAGCATCACGCCCCCGGCGGGGGCTCGTACTCGACGGCCTCCTCGGCCGCGGCGGCGAGGCGGAAGCCGAGCGGCCGCTCCTGCTCCTCCGCGAGGTGCGCGAGCAGGCTCGCCGTCCGCGCGAGGATCGGAACGGCCTTGACCGCTGCGGTTGGGAAGCCGAGATCGAGCATCACGCCCCCGGCGGGGGCTCGTACTCGACGGCCTCCTCGGCCGCGGCGGCGAGGCGGAAGCCGAGCGGCCGCTCCTGCTCCTCCG